>JBBRRP010000133.1:0-16539 GCA_038246305.1 Polyangiales bacterium
ATTGGCGATCTCCACCACGATCCCGAGCTTTCCCTCTGGCCCCATCACCGTGGCACCGATCAAATCCGCCAGATAATACTCGCCCTCTTCAAGCGGGGGCAGTGCTGAACGTGCCACCAAAAGCTCCGAACCCCGCAGCTTATCGGCCTGGTCGCGATCATGAATGCCCGCGAAGGACACGAGAAGCTGCCTATCCGCGCGACGTATCCCAACTATTTCAATTTCACGCGGCCCTTCGTCACCCGCTTTTAGCCAGACTTTGGGGCAATCGAACAACACTTCGCTACTGCGATTGTAGAGCTCAACCTTGAGCTCCCCCCGAACCCCATGAGGCCGAGTAACCCGACCGAGCGCAATCGTTCTCAATCGTTCGTACTCAATCCTCGTACTCAATCAACAATGTCGAGGTGTACGCGACGCCCGAGCTTGATCGACGCAGCACTCAGCAAGGTGCGCATCGACTGAGCCGTGCGGCCTTCTTTACCGATGACTTTTCCGATGTCGCCCTTGGCAACTTTCAATTCGATCAGTGCATTGTGATCGCCTTCGATCTCGGCGACCTCTACGGCATCCGGTTCATCGACGAGCGCTTGGGCAATGGTTGAAATCAGTTCTTTGAGAGCCATGAGTAGCCGTTAACTCTCAGTTCTTCGGGGTTGCTGTCTTGGATAGAACGCGATTGAGCGTGTGCGAAGTCAGCGCGCCCAGCTTCTGCCAATGCGAAAGCCGCTCGGTATTGATGGTGAGCCCACCCTGTTCAACCAAGGGATCGAACGTTCCAAGCTTCTCAATGAAGCGTCCGTCGCGAGAACTGCGGTGGTCGGTGACCACGATGCGATAAAACGGGTTTTTCTTTGAACCGTGGCGGGCGAACCGAATATGAACTGCCATTTAAATTCCTTACCAATCGAACATTGCCCCTACGTTGGGGCCGGGAAGCTAGAGGAGGCTCGCTGCTCGGTCAAGCGCCATGCTAGAGTTCTTGGATACCCGCCGCACCGATGCCCCCCACTCCGCCAACCCCCCCGCTCCCCTCCGCCGCACTCCTTGAGCTGCTAGAAAATGTCCTGGCTCCCTTGATGGCAGCCGACGGCGGCGAGCTGTACCTCGTGTCGGCCAATGAGGACCTGGTGAGTCTGCATTTGGGAGGCCGATTTTCAGGCTGCCCCGGCAACAATCTCGTCCGGCGACGGATTATCGAGCCCGCGGTTGCTGCACTTGCCCCCCGAGCACGCCTCGAAGTCTCCTCAGGCGCACTCCTTCCTGCGGGGGCCCGCAAGCTAGGCCCCGGCGCCCGGCAGCTGCCTCGACAATAGGCACTACCAGCGCCCGTGCAGGCGCCAACTCACTTCTCAGATTTGTGCTTGGTTTTCTGCTTGGCATCTTCTTTCTTAGCGTCTTCAGCCTTGGCGGCCGCTGGCGCCTCCTCAGGCTTCTTCAGCGCAGCTTTGACATCCCGGCTGAGCGCGTGTTCGTCGACGGGCTTGTTCTTCCGGTAGCGGGTCAGATCATCGGCAACTGCCCGATTCTCGTACACAACGGCGCTGAGATCGCCTCGGTCCAAAAGGCGCACGTTGAGCTCCTTGTCTTGCCACAACGCCTCGCGAAACATGCGGTCCTTGTAATCAGGTTGGCTGACCTTCGGGGGCGCATTGAAAGTCTTAGTGAGCGCAGCGACAGCGGAATCAAACGAATCCCCGAGCCCCTTCTCCTTCTCTTTTTTGAACGGGTGCTCGTCGTAGACCTTCCAAAGTTTGTTGTCGAAGAAGAAAAAATGCCGGACGCGCCCGCTGCGCATCCGAAGGGAGGTGACGCTTTCGCCGTTGCCATAGCTGTATTCGCTCTTCAGTGGCGTGGAATCGAGCCCAGTTGGGAGAGCGCCAAATTCGACGATGTTCCGCATAATTAGCTGTTTCTTGTCCTGCAGCTCCACGTCCAGCGCCCGCATCTCCACTCCGGGCTCAGTCTTCCGATAGAGGGGGAGGTATTCGCGATCCAGCACCTTTTCGTAGACCTTGGAGATAGATTTGGCATCCATGCCCCAACGCAAGGACTTAGGCGTGAGCTCAACATGCGTGCTAATAACGCCTGCTTTGCCCACGACAGGCTTGGCGGGTTTAGCGGGTTTGGTTTTGGCTTTAGCCTTCGCGTGAGAGGAGTCGCCTTCAGGCTTTGCAGCGAAGGCCGAGTTGAGTGGGGTCGATGCCAGTAAAATGGCGATAATGATGACGGGCGTTGCTCTCATTGGGAGATCCTCCTGCAGGTTTCCGGCCGCGAGGGCCGGCGGTCGGGACCGTAGCACTCACAGAATTTATGCGTAATAGGTGAAAAGAGTTGGCTCTAGGTCTTTGACGGGCCAGCAGCCCCGACTATTAGAATAAAAGTAAAAATCGGGTCCTAGTTTGTTCCAAATCCGCAGAAATCTTCTCGTTGTGCTACCCTTCCTTGCTCTGGGCTGCTCAAGTTCGTCCGGTGCCAGCGCTCGCGGAGTGCATTCGGCAGTCCTGCCCGAGTACTCCGGCAGCGAAACGCTGCTGTTCGACGACAGTGTTTCGGGTGAGATGGTCGAACCCGACTTCGGCGGCTTGGATCTCGCTGAACGGCAGCTACTTTCTCAACGGTGCACGCGCTCCGATCTGATCGTGCCCGCGCGGGTTGCAACGGTTTCGGCCCTCGGTAGATCCTTCGAGGTGACGTTTGAGCCCGTCGGCGCACCGCTCCGCGGTGAACCACTCGGCTCAGCATTGACGCTCACCGTTTCGCCACGCATGCCTGCTTTTGCATTTCTTGAAAGCCATAACACTCAGCTCACGAGGAGCAGCGTCATCCTGTTTCTTAGACGCTACACTGTGGGCGAGGCCACCGAGACCCACTTTAGAATAGAACCCGATAACCCGCCGATGCGCCAAGCCATCGAACGCGCCTTAGCCCTAATGGCGCTTGGATCATGAGGTCTCTCAAATTTATGACACGCTCGGTCGAAATCAAATCTGTTCGAGAAATTGAGTTAATGCGTGAAGTTTGCCAACTGGCAGCGGACACACTCTGTCGCGTCGGAGAGATGCTCCGGCCAGGCCTCACCACCGAAGACATTAATGTTTTTGTGCACGAAGACACCTTAAAAAAGGGCGCAAAGCCAGCGCCCCTCAACTACCGTGGTTTTCCGAAGAGCGTCTGCACTTCAGTGAATGAAGTAGTGTGTCACGGCATCCCCGGAGCCGAAAAGCTGAAGGATGGCGACATCATCAACGTGGACGTGACCCATCTCTACAAGGGGTACCACGGCGATACCTCTGCCACGTTTTACATCGGCACCCCGAGCCCAGCAGCCATCAAGCTGACTGAAGTGTGTCGGCAAAGCCTAGAGCTTGCGATTGCCGAAGTGCGTCCCTTAGCCCGCCTCGGGGACCTGGGGGCCGCCATTCAGGAGTTCGCGGAAGGCCACGGTTGTGCAGTGGTCAGGGATTTTGTCGGCCATGGGATTGGACGCAAGTTTCACGATGAGCCGAAGGTGAGCCACTATGGAACCCGCGGTCAGGGGATACGCCTCAAGGCGGGAATGATTTTCACGATCGAGCCGATGTTAAATGTCGGAACCCATGAGGTCGAAATCCTGGAGGACGATTGGACGGCGGTTACGAAGGATGGCTCGCTTTCGGCCCAATTTGAGCACACCGTGCTCGTGACTGAGGGCGGCTGCGAGGTGTTAACGAAACGCGATCGCAGCCTGGCGGCGAGCGAAATTTTCCCGACCTACTTCCGTTAGTGACCTGGAGCCCGGCTAATCGGCTGACTGCGAGTCTCGTCATTCAAGTTTTTGAGCTGAAAGGTACGCCGTGTGCTTGACGGGCCACGTTGCGCCCGACTAGTTTCCACGGGCTCATTGAGCCGGACGACTTGCTAAGCGTCGCCTGTCAACCCACAACCTTCTCCACCCTGTTCTGGCTTCCGCTGCCGCTACGTCGATGGCATTGCGAAAGAAAAACGCAATAAAAAAGCAGGCTTCCAAGCCCAAGGCTCCACTTAAGAAGGCGGCCCCACAGGCGAAGCTGCAGGCTTTGAAGAAATCAGGCCCGGTAACCGGTAAGGGAATGAAGCCCAAGCCCTCAATAAACAAGGCAGCAGGCGTGCTAAAGACCAAAAAAGGCGAAGCCCCCAAAGCTAAAAAGGCTTCCCTCAAGCCCAGCGTACCGAAGGGCAAAAAGCAACCCGCGGCAAAGGCTAAGCCCGCGAAGGCCAAGCCCGCGAAGGCCAAGCCCGCGAAGCCCCAAGCTAAGAAGCCCCAAGCTGCCAAGGCCAAGCTAGCGAAAGCTAAGCCGCCCAAGTCTAAGTCCACTGCGCCAGCTCGGAAGGCAAAGACCTCCAAGGCCAAGAAGGGCCTCAAGGCCAAGCCTGTTCCCGTTGCTGCCTCGGCAAAAGCAAAGGCCGTCCTAAAAGCTAAGCTGCTGAAGGAGCGCGCTGCTGACCAAGCTCTGCGCGAGAAAGCGCGTGAAAAGGCTCAAAAAGAAAAGGACCGCGAGAAAGCGCAGCTCCAGAAATTGCGCGACGCTGAAAAGAACCGCAAAGAAGCCGAGCGTGTAAAACTCCAGCAGCAAAAAGAAAAAGAGCAGGTTCGGCGCGAAAAGCAGCGCGAACAAGCCCGGCTCCAGAAATCGCGCGCTTTAGAGAAGCTCCAAAAGGAAAAAGAGCGTCAAGCCTCCAAGTTGGCCGCCGAGCGCGAACGCGAAGAGCAGCGTAAGGCTAAAGAGGCGGAACGCCTCCAAGCCAAGGCGGAACAAGCTGCGGAAAAGCTTCGTCTTCAGGAAGAAAAGGATCTCGCGCGTGAACAGGCTCGCCAGGCTAAAGAAGACGAACGCAAGGCCAAGGAAGACGAGCGCGAAGCCTATCGGAAAGCCAAGGAGATCGAACGGGATCGCCTTCGAGCGGAACGCCAAGCTGCGAAACGCCTACTAGAGGTCAAAGTGGCGCGGGCACAGCGTCGAGCTAATCGCGGTGCGGCCCGCGGCGGTGGCACTAGAGTCTATCGTCCCGACGCAGTTCCGAACCAAATGGGTACGACGCGTAGGCAGGACACGCTGGCAGCGCTTCAAAGCATGCAGAGCAAATTCGCCAATCTTCGGAGCCCGCAGCAATTGCTCGCCGAGAAGGCTGAGAAGACTGCGGCCGGGCACATCTTTGAAGCAGACATCCCGAAGCCACCCCCAGCGCCCCCCGTGCTGCCCCCTGCCAGTATCGAAGAGCGCTATGCGTTAATTCAGGCGCGTCTCGAGTCGCAGCCCAATACTTTCAAGCACGATTACGCAGAGAGTTTCGACATGTCATGGATTTACCACGACAGCGCGCTTGAAGGAGTCGTTTACACGTTTCAGGAATTGAAGACGGCCATTGATCCAAACATCGCTGTCGTACCTGATTCGAGCTTGCAGCCAGTTTGCGAAGAAATTCGGCGTCATAAAGCGGCGATCGAGCTCGTCCGTGATCTCGCCGAAAAGAAACGTGTGCCCATCACGATGGACACCGTGAAGAAGATCTACGTCACCCTGCATCCCGAAGAAGGTGACATCAAGAACGTCAAATATCGCAAAGATATCCCGCAGCACAGGCTCTATTTTCATGAGTACGCGCAGCCCGAGAAGATTGCGTTGAAGGTGCGGCAAGCTATCGACTGGCTAGGGACGCCTGAAGCCAAGAAGATCAAGAGCCCTGTGCGTATCGCCGCCCGTGTGCACTACGATTTGCTCCGGATTTTCCCGTTTCCACACGACAGCGGCAAAGTGGCACGCTTGCTCATGAATCTTTTGCTGTTGCGAGCGGGGTATCCCCCAGCCATCATCCACTCCACGGAGCGCCAAAAGTACTACGAAGCGCTCAAAGGCTCTCTGCCGATCATCGTGAGCATGGTCACTGACGCCATCAGTAATGGTTTGGCCAGCGTAGAAAAGCTGCTCGATGAGCGGGTCACGCCCACAACCGCGGCTTCGCCAATGATTGCGGTGAATGGCGCGACGCCGGCAGCCTCGACGCCAGCCGGCTCGACACCAGTGACTCCTAAAAACGACGCTGGGGATTCATCCGAACCGCCGCGCCCGGATGAGGATGCGGACACGGACGAGGCGGCCACCGACGCGGGACTCGCCGACGACGACACATCGTTCGACGACGATGAAGAGGACGACGATGAAGAGGACGACGACGACACGTCGTTCGATTCCGATTGAACGACCGGCCGCCCGTACTCATTGTTCGTTGAGGATAGCTCGCCAGCCCGATGCCTGTGCCAGCCGAGCGATTGCAGTGTTGTAATCAAAAATTGCCGTCAGCTCGCTGAATCGGCGCAGCGCGTATTCTTTCGATGGGTCAACGATGTCTTGGTTGTCCATCGTGCCAATGTCGATAGCTTGCTGCACCTTCACCAACCATTGCTTCGAGTAGTGGAGGGCTGCTGCTGCCGCTTCCAAACGCTGTTCGGCTGCCTGCGCATCGAGAAAGGCCTGCTCAACTTCGGTTGCCACGCCGCCCAAGGCAAAGCGTTCGGTGGCTTCCGTTTCCTCAAGCTTGGCGCGCGCCTCATCTGACTTGGCGGCTTGGGGTAGAAAATCGAGGTCCCACTTGAGGCCAAGTGCGGCGCCGTATTGCATCCCGTTCGCCTCATCACCCACAAAAGGGTTTCTCTGATCGGTAACCTGTGGCGCCCTGGCCCATTTCACTCGCACGCCGAGCCCAAGATCTGGGTAGGAGCGCGCGCGCTCCAACTCCCACTGCGCCTTGCGCGCCACGATACCTGCCCGAGCCATGTTGATTTCCGGACGGAAGAGCCGAGCTACCTCCAGATAGCGTGAAAGGGGCAGTAGTCGCGCGGTCACACGCAGAAGTGGGGCATCGGGGATATCAAACGCCCCCTCGATACCGGTGAGGAATTTTAGGCCTACGAGCGCTTTACGTTCCTCGCGCTGGGCTTCAGCAAAACGCGCGTCCAGATCTGCGCGATACATCTTCATTCGCAAAAGTTCAATGTCATCGCCATCCCCCGTTTCGACACTCTTTTCGAGACGTGGCAGGTACTTGTCGATGCGTTGCTTCGCCTCGTCGATCAAAGCCCGAGAATCCCGCGCCAGCTGAACTCCGTAGTAAGCCGTGCGCACCTGCAGAAGGGCGGCATTTTGCTCTTTGTCGACCTCATGTTTCCCGACCACAACCTGTGCCTCCGCCGCGTCGATCAGCGACGTGATCTTTCCAAACGTCCAGAGCGGGATCGTGCCCTCCACACCCACCTGCCAGAACAGGCCCATGTCCGAACTCAATGAAGCATCAGAATCTGGACTGTACACATTGGTGCCCCGCGTGGTGGGAGCCGGACCCAAGGCGCCCGTCGCGGAAAACTTTGAGAAGGGTGCCGTCTGGGCTTGCGTGAGCTGGCTCCGTTTTTGTCGGAGGCGAGCCCGGGCTTCGTTGATTTTTGGATAATTGGCGGCGGCCGATCGTAGGCAGAATTGGAGATCGTAAACCTTGGGCTGCGGGCGGCTAGGAACCGAACTTGCGCGGCTGAGAGGTAACTTCGAGTTCTGGAGCGAATCCGTCTGAGCTTGGGCGCGTGCACTGAAGCAAACGACCTGCGCTAGAAGGATTGCTGCCCAGTGAGTTCGAGCCATTCAAGGGTGACGCTAGCAAACTCCTAGCGCCCTCCGAAAGGCCGGGGGCAAGGAAGAGGCTTGGAAGTGGCCGGGAAGTGGATGGGGGAGGAGCTTAAGGCTCGTCGTTCGTTCGAATGCCAACACGCTTGGTGGCCCGGCGAAAATTGGAACGATCGAGCCCTGCTTGGCGTGCTGCTTCGGAGACGTTGCCCCCCGCACGCTCCAATAGCGTCCGAAAATAGGCGGACTCAAACGCCCCCACGGCGCGCCGCTTGGCCTCAGTGTACGGTAGATCCGCCAGGCCCGAGAGATCGCCCTGTACGACGGTGACCTGCGACTTTGCCTCGACCTCTGAGAAGCTGGAGCGTGCCGACTCCTCTCTCCGTGAGAACGGCAGATCAGCCGCGGCGATGGTGTCCGTCCCACAGAAAACAACCGCGCGCTCTATCGCATTTTCAAGCTCACGCACGTTTCCCGGCCAGGGCTGGCGTTGCAGCAGCCTCACTGCATCTGGCGAGATCTTGCGCACCGGCGATTCGGAGCGACTGCCGTATTTTTGAAGAAAATGATACGCAAGAACAGGGATATCTTCGAGCCGCTCACGCAAAGGTGGCAAGACGATCGGCACGACATTCAACCGATAAAAAAGATCCTCGCGAAATTTCCCCTCTTGGATGCGCTGGCGAAGATCGACGTTCGTCGCGGCAATCACGCGTACGTCCACGAGGCGCGTGTCATTCGAACCCACACGCTTGATCTCTCCTTCTTGAAGGGTGCGCAACAATTTGACTTGGGCAAGCGGCGGCAAATCGCCGACTTCGTCAAGAAAAATAGTGCCGTGATCCGCAGCCTCAAACAGGCCAGGACGGGTGGCGGTAGCGCCAGTGAACGCACCTCTCACGTGACCGAACAATTCGCTCTCAATTAGGTTCTCTGGAATGGCTGAGCAATTGACCGCGACAAACGGATTCGTACTGCGGCCAGAATGCTGGTGGATGGCACGCGCCGTGAGTTCCTTGCCTGTGCCGCTCTCACCCAGGATCAATACCGTTGACCCCGTCGGCGCGACGCCGAGCGCCAGCCGATAAACTTCGCGCATGCTCGCGGAATTTCCGATCAAACCCCCGAATTTCTCCATCTGCTCGATGCGACGCTGAAGCACAGCCGTGTGGTCCAGCAGGCGCCGATGTTCTGCAGCTTTGCTGACGGTGAGCACGACTTCGTCATTCGAGCGAAAAGGCTTGGTAAGGAAGTGATAGGCTCCAGCGCGCACCGCGCTCACGGCGGTATCCACATCCGCGAAGGCCGTCATCATGATCACCTCGACATCGCGGCGCCCAGTTTTGATGTGCTTCAACACCTCAAGACCGCCAATCTTCGGTAACATCAGATCCACCAACGCCACGTCGATCATTTCGGCGTTGAGAACCTCCAGTGCTACCTCGCCATCGCCGGCCGTGAGCACTTGCATTCCCCGGCTCATCAGCAATCGCGCCAAGCTTCGGCGCAACGCAGGCTCATCATCCACCACCAAAACGCGCGGAGGCTGCTCCTGCAACACCACGGCTCGCATCTCGCCAGAGAGGGACGTTCGGGCCGTCATGTTCGCACCGCTAAGTCGGATTCCAAGCGCGCGTGCACGCTCAGAACACGTGGCGTAAAACTGCTCCAGGGGGGCGCAAGCACAACCTTCAGGGTAAGTGATCTATCTGAATTATGCGACGCTTCTCTCTACGGCAAAGCTCTGAGGCGCGCTCCTCGCTCCACTCGTGAATGCCGGCCGGCCGGGTTTCTTGCTCTCGGGTTAGGGGATCAGATCGACTGTCAGCCAGGCATCAATACCCCTTCGTCCAGTGCGTTCTCCCGCCCAAGCACTAAGAGCAAAACACCCACATGGGTGCCGGTAGGCTGCGGCGCTCCTCACGGCAATCAGCTCCGCTCGCCGAGCATCGCCATCGCCACCGATCGAGAAGGCCAATGCGCGGGAAACAGGAAGGCTTAACTCGGCCCCGAGCGAATCACCCTGCCCTGTGAGCCAGCCAAAACTTGTTTGTTCCGTAGTAGCCCACGTTTCGAGGCCCTGGCCGAGGTTCCGAGTTCCATAGGCAGAGCTTTCAGTCAGAGCCAACCTTGGCTGCCCCAACTTGCCAAATGCCAACTCCGTAATGGAGACTCCAGCGTCTCGACTCACTGCGAATGCGCTTGAGCCGGAGAGCCAACCAGCGTCGAGTAGCAGTTTTCCAAGGTGAGCAAGGTGAGCAAAGTGAGCGAGTGTAGGTTCCGAACTCTGCCCAACCCACCCCGAGGCCCAGCTGAACTCCACAGCGCGTCGCTCCCCCCAAACACCAAAAAGGTTGCGAAGACCCACGGCTGAGACAAACGCCGGGCCCTGTTGGATGGGCTGGCTCGCGCTGATGAGGTGTCCGCGGCTTGAAAACGTGCTGCCGGCAACGACCAGATTAGGCTCAACGAAGTGGCGGACGGGATCTGGAGCCGCGTTCAGATCGGCCACAAAGGGCGCCGAAATCCGCAGCGCTGCGCTCGGTTGGCTGCTCAGTGCCACCGCCTCGCCCTCCGCTTGATACCCCACCGCCTCGGAGGCCACCACATGCGCCCCCAGCATTCCCAAATGTGCATCGATTGAGATTTCGCTGAGCGAATACGCGTTCGCCTGGGTGGCTCCGCTGGCTGCTTGAAAATGGGCAACGCCACCACTGGTTTCGGCCAGCACTCCCGGAATTAAGTTCCCACCGATGGCAAAATGGGTCTCGGGCCCCGCCAGGACCTGTGACGGCGGCCCGCCACGCTCAGCAGTCATCGCGGGCCCGAAGGCGACCCCACCTGCGCGCCCAAGAACACTGAGCTCGGCACGTGCGTGATCGTAGCGTTGGGCTGCCGGCGCCAAGGCAACGCTGCTCTGTCTTGCTCTTCTGCCGCCGCGCCAATCGGCATCCCAGGCTAACGTATCGGACGGAAGCTCAACGACCCCACGGGCATCTGAAGCGTAGACCCACTCGCGTTGATAATCGGCCTCGAAGCCCGTCGTCGTGTTCAGTGTCCGAAGGTTGATTTGGCCTGTAGTTCCTCCCCGCAGGTAGCCACCCGCACGGAGATCTAAGCTCTTTTTTGCCCCCGCATCGCCGCTGCCCAACGGAATATGCACACCGCTCGTAGCGAGCAACCCCTCTTCGGCGCGGTACTCAAAGTGTGGCGGGAGTAGCCCCACTCGTGCCGGCGAACGCAGCCAAAAATAGGGCAACCAGAGCACCGGCACTGGCCCCACTCGCACCACCGTATCCGTCATCAAGAGATCGCTAGGGGGCGCCACCGTCGCAGAGGAAAAGCCAAACGTGATGATCGGGCTTTCGCACGCGCAAAATGCGACCCTTCCGTTGCCCTCTACCAAAACACCTTGTGGCGAGTTGGTGAGTGAAACTGAGTCGCCCACCAATCGATAGCGTTCAGCCTGAAGGGAGAATCCGTGGGTGAGCAGTAAACGGCCGCTGCTCGGATCGAGCTCAAGTCGCCCAGCTTGAAAATGAACTTGGTGTTGGCCCGGAGTGTCGGGATCCGGCTTTGCCTCTTGGCCGAAGGCGCACCGCGCTGACAAGCAGCTAGCGAGAAAGCCTACCTGCAAAGTGTGTTGCTTCAAACGGTGCTGCCAGCCTGGGTGGCCCCACATCAAATCGGCCCCACAGGATCAGGGTTGAGGGCCTGATTTGGCTGCGATCGAGTGATACTTCTTCTTCGCCTTGGGGAACGTAACCGCAAGCAACATCGTCCCGCGCGGCCCGGGAAGAATGCGATGCGTTGGCTCGATGTCCTCCCGCAACCAGATCGTCAGGCGTGCGCCCTCTTTGGCCGGCAGCAACCGAGCGCTGGCCATAGGTGTATCAAAATGAGTGGTAATCAGCGGGTTGGTGTTGTTGGCCGTTCCCACCTGCGCTCCACCTAGGATGAAGATTAACTGCGAGCCTTTGCGTTCTTGACGCACTTCCACGGCTCGACTCACGGCAACCCACAGCTGACTGGCGCCAGATGCGAGCAGTTGAAACCCCGGGTAAGTCACCGTGGGCAGAGAGGGATCGAACTTTGGCGCCTTGGTCTTTCCGTGCTTCGCCGCGGCTTTCCTGGGTGCGAACTTCGGCTGTGCCGAAAGTGCTGCAGCTGCGACCTTGGTTGGCTCGCCCTTCTCAGGTGTTTCTGCTGACGCGAGCCCGAGAAAACTCAACCAAAGCCCCACGCTGAGCCCGAGGACTCGGCGGTTCCCCGCAAACCCGTTCCGAGATAGCCACCAGGACATTCTTCGTAGCATAGCGCGTCACGGACCCGGGACGCCACGGTGTCCTAAACCTCCCTAAAAACTCAAAGGCTGCCTAGCGTGATGCAACGTTCGAGTGCGGCGTGGGCGCAGCTCTATCGCCGCCTTTTACTAACTTATACAGCTCATCGAGCGAGCTCGAAACACTTAACGAAACGCGGGCAGCTGGGCTGTAGAAGGGCTGCCGCCGCTTGCCATCGGGCCCAAGCTGGAGTGTGACGTTAGAATAGCCTGCCGATAGATTCATGGCGTCGAAGACCTGAACGCCCACGCCCGCTGTGAACCCGGCGATGACGTTCAGATTCTGCGGATTGTTCACGCGGTCTGGGGTGACACGGCCCGTTGCCAGGGAACAGACCTGAACGCTGTTGTCGAAGGTGTACTTCCAAACTGGGCTCAAAGTAAAACCTGTATCCAAACTCACTCGATCGGTGACGGCCGTCCCTAGCGAAAGGGTGAACGATGCCCGATGATTCGCAAACGCTGAAGAGCCTAGTTGATCGCTCGGCAGCGCCTGTCCATCGGGCGTTAAGCGAATCCGCTGAATACCTGAGTTCGTCGGCACCACGGCGTCGGTGAACGTGTGCGTATAGCCGGCACTTCCCGACACGGAAAAGGACTTAAAGGCGTCAGCCTCTTTGCCGGCGAGCGGAAAGGATTGACTGAGATTCAAGGAGCCGCCCACACCCAGCTGCTTTCCATTGTTTGCGCTCGACTTCGAAGTTGGGAAGGACAGTGTCGGCAGACGCAACCCCAAGGAAGTTCGATACAAGCCATCTTTATGTAGCAGTAGCGACATGCCGGCATCCGCTTGAATATCCCCGAACTCCCACTCGCCGCGCCGAGTCGTGCCGTCGCTGTTCGTGAACTCGCGATACGTCGAGATGTCCCCGCTCAAATTGACGCTCAACCGTTTAGTCTTATACAGCTCAAACACGGGGCTCAGCGAGAACGACCAGTCGTACGTCGGATTCTGGCTCTGATAATCTTGGCCTAATCCAACGGTGTCGCCGGAGGCCGACTGCGTCCAAGATACGGCAGAGTCTGCCCAAAAAGGCTTCCGCTCCTCCTCGCGCTCGTCACCTTCTGCCGTCGACTTCTTCTCGTCCTGAACGCCGAAGTCTCCGGGCATCGCCGACTCCCCGCTCGCGCTGAGTGAGAACGCACAAACTCCAAGGAGCGCTGCGATGCCGTAGAACAAGGGTCTTTGAGACAATGCACGCAGCATAGTCGATGACATCCTGCGCTGCTGGACCAAAAACAGCGAACACGTGAGGGTAAAGTTTTCCGCCACTGGTGCCTGCTCGAAGCGGGCCGGTCCTTCGCCGCCGCTCCGCCCGCCGTTTCACCCCCGATCGCCCCCCGTTCGCCCCCTTGGCCTCCCCTCGGACCCATGTCTAGGATGCCGCCGTTATGGATCCGAACCTGCCTGCAACCGAGATCACTGCCCTCCTCGGACGTGGCACCCACTTTGAGGGGAAGCTTCACTTCGCGGGCCGACTCCGAATCGATGGCGGATTTCGTGGGAAGATCCAAAGCGCCGATGTGCTTGTGCTCGGCGAAGGCGCCGAAGTTGAAGCCGAAATCGAAGCGGGAACAGTGATAGTGAAGGGAGGCTCGTTGACCGGCAATGTTCGAGCGAGTCACGCCATCGAACTCTACGTGCCCGCGCGCGTCACGGGTAACCTTCACGCGCCCGAGATTTTCATCGATAAGGGTGTTCAGTTTTCTGGCAACTGCACGATCGGCGCGTTGACGCCTCCCAACGGCAGCGCCGAGGGCTTGCCCCCACCCTAACGCGCGCTGTGCTGCCTTCATAAGGCAGAAAACAGCCGTAGAATGGGACCGAGCGCCGCTCGTCGGCGCCAAACTTGGCGTTGCGTGGGGACTACGCTGCTAGTAAGAAGGCCAAAGCTGCAGACGCCGCGCGTATGCCTGCCGCGCGCCAGCCGACCGATGGAGGTCCGGCAAAACGCATATCTCGAAGCAGGAACGCCACCAACCCGAAACTTGAAACCCCGCATTAAGACCCAACCAACATGGCTCTGCCCCCCCGTTCAGGCCTTTACGATCCCCAATTTGAGCACGACGCCTGTGGAATCGGCCTGGTCGCCAACATCCAGGGTGTCGCTTCGCATCAGATCGTCACGCACGGCGTCGATATATTGCTCAACCTCGTCCACCGAGGGGCATGCGGCTGCGACCCGCTGACCGGTGACGGTGCAGGCATTCTGGTTCAGGTTCCACACGAATTTCTAACGCGCGAGTGCGATAAGCTCGGTTTCGCCCTTCCGCCCCGAGGGAAGTATGGCGTTGGCTTTGTTGTCCTGCCCCGCGACCGAACTGGACGAGCCCGCTGCCGCCAGGTCTTGGAAGACAAGATTTTTGGAACCGGGCTGAAGCTCTTGGGATGGAGGCAGGTTCCGGTTGATGAGGACGCGCTGGGACCGTTAGCTCGCCAGAGCGCGCCGGTGGTGATGCAGGTGTTCGTTGGCGCTGATCCGGGTGATCCGGATGGCTTGGAGCGGAAGCTGTTCGTGATCCGCAAGTGGGCCGAACGCACCGTCCGTGAGAGCGACATCAGCGGGAAGGAAATGTTTTACATCCCAAGCCTGTCGTCGCAGACGATTGTTTATAAGGGGCTACTCTTAGCCGAACAGCTGGCTCGCTTCTATCCTGATCTTGTTCAGCCCGATTTTGTGAGCGCCCTGGCCATGGTCCACCAGCGCTTCAGCACGAACACGTTCCCTACCTGGGAGCTCGCGCAACCGTTTCGGATGCTCTGCCACAACGGCGAGATCAACACGGTGCGCGGCAATATTCGCTGGATGAATGCCCGCGAGAAGCTGTTCGGCGGCGAAATTTTCGGTGAAGACGTGAGTCACATTCTTCCGACGATCACGCCGAACATGAGCGACTCAGCCACGCTCGATATGGTCGCGGAGCTGCTCGTTCAAGGCGGGCGTTCATTGCCGCACGTCATGATGATGCTCGTCCCCGAGGCCTGGCAAAATGATGCACAAATGCCAGCGCACAAGCGCGAATTTTACGAATATCACTCGTGTTTGATGGAGCCCTGGGATGGCCCGGCTGCGCTCGCTTTCACCAATGGTCGCCAGATCTGCGCCATGCTGGATCGCAACGGCCTGCGGCCAGCGCGCTGGACAGAAACCCACGATGGATTGGTTGTGCTGTCATCAGAAACGGGTGTTTTGGATTTTCCACCCGAAGCCGTGAAACGCAAAGGGCGTCTGGAGCCTGGCAAGATGTTCCAGGTTGATTTGGACAAGCAGCGCATTGTCGAAGACGAAGAACTGAAGGATGAGATCTGCCGCCAGCGCCCCTACGGAACGTGGTTGCGCTCCAACAAGATCTCGCTGAGCGATCTCCGTGGACAATCACAGCCTCCGCCGCCCTCGCGCAACACCTCCCCCATTCAGCGCCAGAGAATGTTTGGCTACACGCTGGAGGATCTGAAATTTCTGGTCGCGCCCATGGCGGAAACAGGAGCGGACCCACGCGGCTCCATGGGCGTCGATACGCCGCTCGCCGTCCTCAGCAACCAACCACAACTCCTCTTTAACTATTTCAAGCAGCACTTCGCCCAGGTAACGAACCCCGCCATCGATCCGATCCGCGAAGAGCTGGTGATGAGCCTCAAGGCCTATATCGGTGGCGAGGGAAATGTGCTGTTCGAGCTCCCCGATCAGGCCCAAATGCTGGAGCTGGATCAGCCGATCTTGAGCAACGATGCGCTGGCCAAGCTGAAGGATATGCACATCCAACAGCTGCGGCTGCCTCCCACGCTGCACATGCTGTTCCCGGTCACCGAACGCGGAAATGGGCTCAAAGCAGCGCTCGATGAGCTGTGCCGCCAAGCTTCACTCGCCGTGCTGAATGGTCACGGTCTACTGATCTTGAGTGACCGTGGCGCTAGCGAGCACATGGCCCCCGTTCCGAGCCTGCTCGCGCTCGGCGCGGTCCATCACCATCTAGTGCGCAATGGCACTCGGATGAAGGTCGGGATCATCGTCGAAACGGGGGAGGCGCGTGAGGTGCACCATTTTTGCCTTCTGGCGGGTTACGGCGCAGGTGCGATCAATCCCTACGTGGCCTTTGAAACTGTCGAACAGCTGTGCCGCGAAAAAGCGCTGGGCAGCGTCACCGATCCAGCGGTAGCCAAGAAGAACTACATCAAGGCAGCCGGCAAAGGGATGCTCAAAGTCATGAGCAAGATGGGGATCTCCACGCTCCAAAGTTATCACGGTGCTCAGATCTTCGAGGCCATCGGGCTCTCGCCTGAGGTCGTGGAACGCTATTTTACGGGCACCAGCTCGCGCATCTCCGGCATCGACCTCGATGTGATCGCCGAGGAGTGCCAGAAGCGTCACGCTACGGCCTTCCCCAAGCGTGCTGAGCCCCCGCGCCAACTCGAGGTGGGTGGTCAATTCCATTTCCGAACGCAAGGTGAGCGGCACCTTTGGAGCCCCGACACCATTGCTAGGTTACAGCGGGCGGTACGCCAAGAAGATGCCACAAGCTACGCCGAGTACTCGCGGTTAATCAATGAGCAGCCCGATGGCCCCA
>JBBRRP010000134.1:0-16272 GCA_038246305.1 Polyangiales bacterium
GCTATGAAGCCCAGAAGCCCGTCGTCTTGACCACCAACAAACCCTTCAGCGAGTGGCCTGAAGTTTTCCCCCACGCGGCCTGCGTCGTCACCCTTGTTGACCGCCTCATCCACCGCTGCGAAGTCATCCCCATCGAAGGCAAAAGCTACCGCGCCAAAGAAGCCAAGGAACGCGCCCACGCAAAGCGCGTCAACCCCAACTAACCGCGCTCAGATTTCCGCCCTTTTTCACGCTCGCTAACACCATGGTCATGATGACGCCGTGGCCTCCGGCTTCGAGCGCCGGCACGAGCTGGGCGAGCGGTGCGAACGACGGTGCCGACATGACACGGACCGCCTCGGTTAGGCTTGGCGCAGGCACAGCGAACAGCTTCCGCAGCGCAGCCGTCCCGACGAAACCAAAGGGAAGCAGTGGCAACGTGGTCCGGGTGAGACAGCAAAGGCCTGAGGGCATTGCATCGAGCGCGTCTTCACCACGCTGCTGCATCGCGAGTGCCACCGAGTCCGTCGCGTCTTGGGCGCGGAAGATTCCGTTGATCACCAGCTCCTGTCGCTCGATGCCAAGGGCCGAGAGTTCGCAACGCGTTCGTTCCGCTTCGTTCAGCGCTGAGCGGTCGGCGCGCGACACGAGCACGAGGACTGTGCGGGTCCCATCGATGAGGGCCTTGCGCGAGCCGTCATAGAGCGCCTGCTGAGCCTTGAGCCCCGTAAGCGGTCCGAGACACGACGTTCCGCCTACGTTCGACTCGAGGAACCCCGTCCACGCGGCAGGCAGCGCCAGGAGCCGAAGCGTGTGTCCCGTCGGCGCGGTGTCGAACACCACGTGGTCGAAATCCCGCGTTGCACTCTCGTCTCCGAGCAGCTTCGAGAACTCGTCGAACGCGGCAATCTCGACTGTGCACGCGCCCGATAGCTGTTCTTCGATGCTGCGGATTGTGGCCTCAGGAAGCACCCCGCGGTAGGGCCCGACCATCCGCTCACGGTAAGCGTGGGCCGCAGCCTCCGGATCGATGTTGAGAGCAAAGAGCCCCTGCACACCGTGGATCGAACGAGGCTCGCTGCCGAGGGATGTCTCGAGCACCTCGTCGAGGTTCGAGGCCGGATCGGTGCTGACCAACAGCACTCGCCGCTTATATTCCGCGAGCGCGATGGCCGTCGCGCAGGCGACGCTCGTCTTGCCGACGCCGCCCTTGCCGGTGAAGAACAGATTTCGCGGAGCCCGTTCGAGGAAGCCCAAGACGTGCTCGTGTCAGCAGCAGCTGGTCTTCGGCTTGGCGACGATGCTGGGAGCACAGCAGCCCGTGGACGCCGATGCCGTCTCTGGCTTCTTCACCACAACGCCAGCCAGGGAAGCGAGCGTCTCGCGCGACGGGTACGCACCCTCAACAGCAATGCGGTCGCCGATCATGACGAGCGGCAGCACCTCCGTTCCGCGTGCGAGCGCTTCCTTCACCGCGGGTGTGTCAGCGAAGGAGGCGGGCTGCGACGACAGATTGAAGCGCTCGACAGCGACCCCTTGCTTCCGGAGCCAGTCGACGTCGGCCGCAAAGCGCGCCAGGTCGGGGTCGACGCTCGGCCCACAGACTCCGGTAGAGCAGCACATGGCAGGGTCGAACACGCGAATGGTTGCGGACATTGAAGATCTCCTTTTCGGTTATCGGCGATAGACGATTATTAAGAACGTGTAAAAAGCGCGAATTAGAGGCCTCCAACCAGGGCTCTCAGGCGTCGAAGCACTCGCGGTTCGATGCAGTAACAGACGCGCGGACCGTCAACGTCGCCTCGGATCAGTCCAGCGTCTTTCAGCACCTTGAGGTGCTGCGAAACCGTCGATTGTGCCAGCGGCAATTCGTCCACGATATCCCCGCAGATGCAAGCGTTTCTACGGAGGAGGATGCGGATGATCTTCACGCGTGCCGGATGCGCTAGTGCTTTCGAGAGCGCCGCCAACTCCTCGTCGGCATCGTTGCCCTCGATCGGTCGCAAGTCCGCCTGCTCGTTGGCAGGCGGGCAACACGGCCCGCTGGCTTGGTCGGCTGGCTTCATCGTTTATTTACGATAGGATGCCCGGGGGGATTCGTCAAGTGGTGGGGAACCCAAGTTACATGCCGTCGCTTCCACCACACCTCCCGCTCATGCAGAAGCCGGCAGCGGCGGTTCCTGGAGGGGTGCGTTCGCGCGCTGCCTTTGGCCCAACAGACGCATGCGCCGGCGGACTCGGCTGAGTCCCCGAGTTCATGATAAGAGCGTCCTATGCGCGCGCAGCCCCTCATCGTTTGCAAGGACGTCCAAGAATCGAGCAAGTTTTACCAAGATCTGCTTGGGTGCTTAGGCGGCCACGGCGGTACCGAATACGAAAGGCTCTACGATCCAACGTTGCATCACACGAAGTGGGGTAGCGATGGGCTGATCATGCAGTTGCACAACCGCGATGAGGAACATCATCACGGGCACATGCACGATCCCAATGTGCCGCTCGGAAACGGCGTCTTATTGTGGTTCGAGGTGGACGACTTTGATGCCGCCGTCGCCCGCGTGAGAAAACTAAATGCGCCCGTCGTGATGGATGTGCACGTGAATCCGAACGCCGGTCATCGCGAGCTTTGGATCAAAGACCCGGATAGTTACACGGTCGTCATCACCTCGGCCGACGGATTTACGGGGTAACCCGTCCGTGCGGTAAGCTGGGCCGACCTTGGCAGTATCGCTTCATCAAAAGCTTCAACGGGTATCGCGGGCCCCAACGGTATGCTCCTCGACGTGACCTGAATCCAAGTGTGGCCCTGTTTGCTCCTAATCCGTAGATCAAATCAACACTGGCTGGTCTCCGGCGAAGGCAGCCCGCTCGCGCGAACTCTACTACTTTCGCGATCATCAGGGCCTCGAGGTGGACTTCGTCGTTCCCGCCTCACGTGGCCACCTCGGGTTGATCGAAGCCAAATGGTCCAAGACGCCAACACCAGCTATGGCGGCTCCCATCCGAGCACTACTAGCCCACGCCCAACGTCCAACCCGATCCATAGTCGTCCACCGGAAAAGTCGCACCCAGCTTCACGCCCGGAGCCTTGGCGGCGGCGTTCACGCCGTCAACGTGGAGGACTTTCTCGGTCGACTCACGTCCGGCGAATTTGAGTGGGAGCCTGTAGAGGCAGCGACCCGGACGTGCACGCATCTTGGAACTCCGGTGCCGCATCAACTCGACGAGCGGGTATGCTTTGATCTCGTTGCCATCGCCAAGCATGTTGATGGCGTCACTCCGCAGGCTTCGGTCTGATGGCGATGGGTGAGGCAGCGTTCGGCAGCTGCACACCAGGCGGCATCATGAAACTCCTGCAGGCCAACAGCATTCCGACCGAGGGCCGACATGGGTGGTTCAGAGCGGCGCCTTCCCGTCTCCGTTACCGCATAAAACCTCACCCATTTCCTTCGTCTTTTTTCATTGCGCACTCATGGGAAGTCCGCTGTCCGTCACCGCAAGTTGCGGCCTCAAATCATCAATTCTTCGGGCTCACCGAAGTCCGCATCATCACTGGTGACAAGACGCAGAATCGTATGGATCTCCGCACTGTGATCCATTGGATCACGGCGGCAGTGCGCGATTATTTTGCGTGACTCGATCATTTCGGGTGCGGAGGAAATATTCCCGAAATAGTCACACGATTGATCACCTTTCGGAGAGGAGAGCTGGGTGGTACCTGCAATCTCAAGTCCTCGGCATCAGACGAGATTCAAGTCACTCGCCGCGTGATGCATTTGAGCCCAAGAAAGTGAGACCAAAAGTGCCTCGACAAAATGAAACGTCTCGACGTGGTCTGCGCGGCCTTTGGCCGATCGTGTGCTGGGTGTGCTCACTCGTGGCCTGCTCTAGCGAAAATTCTCCTTCCTCTCGAGGTACCAACGGCAACGCACCCGAGGCAGTGGTGAGCTGCATTCCGGAGTCCACGCGCGCGTGTCTCGGGTCCGCCGCCTGCAGCGGGGCTCAGCGTTGTTTACCCGGCGGCAGCTCGTTTTCGCCCTGCGATTGCGGGAACGGTGCCGGAAGCGGAGTTGGGTCCGGGCTCAATGGAGTTCCATCTGTCAGTGGAAGTGGCGGCTCCATCAACGGAACGCCCATTGCTAATGGTGCTGGTGGTGCCCAAGGCCAACTCGGTCTGGGGGGAAGCTCAAGCGGAGGGACCTCCTCCATTCCCGCCGCAGGCGCTGGCCCTGTAGCCGCGTGCACCATTCCACCCACTAGCGCCAAGTTAATTCCAAACAGTGAGGGCTGGATAGCCCGCTGCACTAACACTGCCAACGTGCAAGGCGCGGCCTACACGTACGCGAGCCCAGGGTCGACCATTCTGCCCGCGCCCCTGACTGGGTTTGTCCCAGGAGCAAACGGGAAGCTCTGCATCTCGGGCAGCGGCGCCAAGGTGCTCGACGATAACCTGGATGGGGTCCCGGAGTACGGAAAGTACTTCGGCGCCGCGATGGGCATCGATCTCTGCGCCACTGGCGCGGACGAAGTTCCACCCAGCAGCAAGTTCACGCTTTCCAACTGCCCCCTCGGAACCAACATCAAAGGCGTGCGCTTCAAAATCACGGGTACCAGCTTCCCAGCAGAGGTCCGCGTAATGTTCGTTGAGGCGGGACGCACCGAATCGAGCTACGTTTTGGCCAACGAGGGGCCCAACGAGGCGCTTTTCAGTGACGGCAAGGTGATCTTCGATCCGCTCGCGCCAGGGGCCAACGTTGGCAAGGTCGACTCCATTCACTTCATGGTGGCCACCAACGTAACCGAGGCGGCCCCCTTCGACTTCTGCATCGAAGATCTGGAGGCCATCCTCGGAGACGCCCCCGCAACTCCGACTACCCCGGTAGGAACACCTCCGCTCAACCCCAACACGCAAACGTTCGGCACGTTGCCCACCAATGTCACCCCAGCGGAAGCCAAGCTGGCCTACGACGAGTGGAAAACGGACTACGTTCGCACCTGCAATGCGAGCGCCTATGTCGCCGATTTCCAGCAGGCAGGGCGTGCTGTGTCCGAGGGCATTGGATATGGCATGTTGCTCGCGGTGGCGCATCAAGATCATGCGCTGTTCGATCAACTGTTCAAGTTCTACCAAGATCACAAAAATGGGAATGGCTTGATGCAATGGGCGATCAGCGCCAATTGCGGCGCAACTCAGAGCGCGAGTGCCGCCATCGACGGTGACCTCGATGTCGCGATGGCCCTAACCCAGGCGAGTTGCACCTGGGGCACGAGCTACGTGGAACCGGCTAAGGCAGTGATAGTAGCACTCCGCAACGCTGCCACGCTGGTCCAGGATGGTCTTACGCTACTACGCCCCGGCGATGTTTTCGGTGATGCGAATTGCTTGAATCCCTCGTACTTCGCCCCCGCGTACTATCGAGTGTTTGCGCAGGTAGACACTGCCGGAGCGACGCGCTGGACGGATCTCGCGAGAGACTCCTACACCATTTTGCTCACGCGGGGGCTGGCTCACGCCACCACAGGCCTCGTTCCCAATTGGGGAACCGCGAACGGCGGCTCCAGCAACTGCACCAACGACCCCAACGCAGCCCTTTACGGATATGACGCATCTCGTACACCCTGGCGCATCGCGACGGACTACTACTTTTATGGCACCCCTGAAGCGAAAATGCTGCTCACCCGCATCACGAATTGGGTGAAGGGTCAGAACATCGCGCTGATTGGCGACAAGTACTCGTTAGCCGGTCAGAAGCTCAACGACTTCCACTCCCCCGCTTTTGTCGGCGCCTTCGCCAACGCCTCAATTGTGGACACGCCAATAACCGTCAACAGCTTCCACCAGAATCTGAAGTCCACCCGAGTGGAAGAGTACTACCCGGAAAGCCTGCGAGCGCTCTACTTGGCGTTCGCGGCGGGGTTGTCCAAACGCTGCTTTTAGCCCATGACTCGCACCCCTAGGGTAGGCCAAGCTCGCACCGATTTTGCCTTTCAGCTAATGCGGAGGCCCCCCCTGGCCACTTTAAGGGCCTCCACGGGCGCTGGTTGCGCTAACGTAGCGCGTGGATGTTAGCTCGTAAACGCGCTGGTGCCCCGTGCAGGAGAAGGCGGCTACGCGCCCGCACGGCGCTACCTAGTATTCTCCTTTGCCTGATGCTGTTCGGCGGATGCAGTGCGGGTTCGGAGTCGCAGCTGTTGGGCGATCGTCCAAGAACTTACCGGGCCTCGGGCGCTGCAGGGTCCGGTAGCGTCGCATCGAGCGGTCCATTAGTTGGTGGCGCGTCCAACGCGGGCACCGCCGCGATCAGCCTCATTTCGCTAGCTGACGCCACTGGCGCTGGCCCCTGCGAACAGCCTCCGACGCAGGCTCCGCTATTTGGCGATAGCCGGCTCTCCAACTCGAGTCCCGCCCGCCGCGAGCTCTTCACCTGGACGACCGTGGAGCAAGCTGCGGAGATTCGCGCGGGCGCAGTGCTTTTGACACGCACCGAACGCGAGGGGCTTGGGCCAGGCTATGCGATGGACGTGTTGGCCGAGCAAGTTCGCCAAGCGCCTGACCTCGCGACAGCGGGAGCGCCTTCGGTAGAGTCCGAACGAACGGCGCTTTTGGAATGGTTGACGGGGCCGCGGTTTAGCAAAGCACGCTACGCTTGGTCGGAGCCGTGGGCCACCCGTATGGGCTGGCCGGGAGAAACCTATGGCAATCAATTGGTGCGTATCTTGCTGCGGCCAGAGGCATGGTTGGCGCGGTACGTGCGGGGACAGTTGGATGTTGTCGATATGCGCAATGCGAACGTGCCTTTAGCTGACGTGCTCGCACACCCTGAGCGCTTGGCGGGAGTCTTTTTCGTCAAAGATGTGGGCGCCGGGGGACCGAGTTGCGGTAGCTTTCAAGGAGGCAACAACGGGTATCGGGAATTCATTATCGGCAACGAAGGCATGATTGAAGAGTGGTCGCTGGGCACTTCCGAGCTTCGGAGTCGCCTGCAGTCGGATATTGCTCAGCTTGAGACATTTTTCGCGCGGGCCCGCGCCTGCCCTGAGGTGAGGGATCCGAAGAGTTGGAATGCCGAAGTGGTCTGCTCTGACTGGAAGGTCGGCTTTGCCGAGGTGAACGAGATCGAGGCGTATGAAGGTGCCTTGGCCATGCCGAGCCCGGGCTATTTGCCAGCACCGGGGCCATTGGCTGAGCTGATAGAAACGCTTAAGGCGGACCTATTTGAACCCAGCCCCTATGTCGTGAGGCCCGCGCCATAACATGCAAGAGCTCACCAAGGAAGAAGCGCTCACGGCGCTCGCGCTACACAAGGCAACGCTCTTGCAGCATTCGGAGGAATGCGTGATGTGCGCCCTTTCTGAACAGCGGGACCGCGACCTTGTTGTACAGGGCGCTCGCGTTGGCACCGTTGTGCTCGATCGCTTTGGCAGCCGCGCTGGCCACCTCCTCGTTATCGCTCCGCGCCACGTAGAGCGAGCCACGGAGCTGAGCTTCGAAGAATATGCGAGCTTGCAGCGGCTGGTGTACGACGCGTGTCGGGCACTGGAGCGGCTGCTTCAACCGAAGCGAGTGTTTGTAGCGGCCTTGGGCGCGAGTAGTCCGCGACCGATGACATTTTCGCATTTTCATCTTCACGTCGTGCCGGTGTTGGAAGATGACGAGCGAGCGCGGCCAGCACAAATTTTCTCCTGGACCGAAGGCGTTGTTACCTATGAGCCGGAGCAAGCCCGCGATCTGGTGCGGCAACTCAAGAGCGCATGGCCGGTGGAGGGTGCGTCGCCCCAAGAACACCAGGCGCGCAATGCGTGCTCGTGCGTAAGGTCAACATGAGGCCTTCAAGTTCGCACCTTGCACTGGGTTTTCTAGCACTGCTGGCGAGCGCCTGCAGTGAGCACCACGACGCAGGTGCATCGCCAAACCTAGAGCCCGAGGTGGCGCCGCTACCGCCCATTTCCCTGAATGCGCCTGGGGCGACGGCGGGGAGCCCCGGATCGCCGCCCTGGCCCGAAGGCTCTGTGCCTGAGCTGCGAGCCACCGTAGTAGCAGACTTCGCAGCACCTCTCATCGCTGGCACGTTGTTGGTAACCCGCGATGGCATTACCGCCGTCGCGAGCGACCCTGATCGAGCCCGCATCTTCTTGGTAGATTTGCGGGATCACACGGTGCGGGCGGTGGCGGCTCTGCCTGGGGACGAGCTCGGACGCGTTGCAGAGGGACCGGAGGGTACCCTTTTTGTCGTAGCACGCCGCGGAGGGGCGCTGTTGATTCTCGACCGCCAACAGGCGAGCGTGAGGGCGCGCATCCCGGTGTGCAACGAACCCCGTGGGCTCGCCTACGATGGGGAAAGAGGGCTCGTCCATGTGGCGTGCCGTTCGGGCCAACTGGTCAGCTTGGGCGCGAGCTCGCTCGTAGTCCGGCGCAGGCTCTCGCTCGACAGCGATTTGCGCGACGTACTGGTGCGGGGAGCGGAACTCATCGTTACCCGTTTTCGGAACGCCGAAGTGCTGGTTATCGGCGAATCCGGATTAGTGATAGAGCGCGATCAACCTGCTCCAAGCCCGGGCTGCGCGGACGCCACGGTGGCGTTCCGAGCCGTGCTTTCCTCCGACGGCTCAGTATTGATAGCGCATCAAAGTTCAAGCAATGCCAGCATCTCGACGTCTCCGAGCGGCTATGGCCTCTCCTGTGCGGGCGGTCTCGTCGGTGCGTTCCTCAGCCGCGCGACGCCGCACCAGCCGCGCAATCTTCCGAGCTCGGTCAACGGCTTCCCGCAGGATCCGGTGGACTCAAGGCCTTCGCAGATGTCTATCGAGTCGACGCGTTTCGATCGTGGGACGGGCCCCTTCGATGTCGCGGTTGACGCGTCCGGTGCTCGTATAGCCTTCCTGCTCGCAGGCAACAGCTACCTCGGGCGAGAAAAGCCGCTGTTTGTGCTCAACCCGACCGCCGTGCCCAGCCCGAGCGTGCTTTCTACGAGTGCGCCAATGACGCCAGAGACTCCAGGTTTAGGCGGGACACCCGTCTCAGTAGCCTTCGACTCCCGAGGTCAATGGCTCGTACAATCGCGGGAGCCCGCAACACTTGAGTTCGAGGACGGCACTGTCGTTTCTCTGTCGAACGAAAGCATCCGAGATACCGGCGTCGCACTCTTTCACCTGAACACGGGCCTCGGAATTTCCTGTGCCTCGTGTCATCCCGAGGGTGGAGAGGATGGCCACACTTGGCACTTTGCCAACGGTCTCAGGCGTACCCAGCCACTGGAGGGTGGTGTGCTCGACCGCGCTCCCTTCCACTGGAGTGGCGAGTTCGCCACGCTCACTGATCTGGTTGGTGAGGTGATGGTACGACGCATGGGTCTGCCCTTTCAGCCATCGGCCTCGCAGGTTGATGCGCTCGGCCACTGGCTGCAAAGGATCCCGAAGGCGCAGCCCGCCGATGGGCTCAATTTCGCCGCCGTTGCTCTCGGCAAGCGTGTGTTTGAGGATACCAGCGTGGGTTGTGCAACGTGCCACAGCGGTTCGAGCTTCACCGACAACCAGTTGCATGACGTGGGCACGGGTGGGGCGTTCAGCACACCCACGCTGCTCGGTGTTGGCCTGCGCTCGCCCCTGTTTCACGACGGATGTGCAATTAACCTGGACGCGCGTTTTGGGCATTGCGGGGGCGGCGAAGCCCACGGAAAAGTATCGCAGCTGAGCGACGCAGACGTCGCAAACCTGCTTTCCTACCTACGTTCGCTTTAGGCACTACGTCGTGCGGCGGAAGTTACTCCGCCCCGTTCCCTGTCCGTGCGCGGGCCCTTGCCCTTCTTGGCGGTGTGTTTCTATGCGCCACCGCGTGGGCGCGGCCACGTTGAGGTCGTGCAGCTGTCGAAGCTCGGCCAGAGGTTGCTGGAACTCTTGAACAGGTGAACAACGGTGACGCTCAGCGAATGTGCCACGGTCGGAGACAAAGTAACCGCCTTGACTGTAGTCATGACTACGGTCATATTCATTCAATGAAAACGGTTTCTAAAGGTGTCCTCAAGGCGAAGATGCTTGAGTACCTGCGATGGGTAGAAGACACGGGTGACGAGTTGGTCGTGACCGACAACAACCGCCCAGTCGTGCGTATCGTTGCCATTGGCAAACGCACAGCCGCCGCGGACGCATTCGCCGACGTCCAAGGCCGCGTCCAATATCACGAAGATGTCCTCGCCCCCACAACAGAAGAGTGGCCTGAGTCGTGATCGTTTTAGACACGCATGTCTTGCTCTGGTGGGCACTTGATCCCAATCAATTGTCGGCGGTAGCGGCAAAGCAGCTTAGGGAAATGGAAAGAGTTGGCGGATTCGTCAGTTCAATTTCATTTTGGGAACTCGCGATCAAAGTCAAGCGGGCCAAGCTGACCCTGCCAATCTCTATGGACGAATTCGTGTCCCGCGTCGCTCGAACAGGTGCGCTCACCGTGGTTCCCGTAGATACGAAGATTTGGTTGACGAGCGTCGATCTTAAGTGGTCTCACGCTGATCCAGCGGACCGCGTGATTGTAAGTACAGCTCTGGATCGTGGCGTTCCTCTGTTGTCGAAAGATAACGAGATCCGATCATTTCGCGGTGTGAATTGCATTTGGTAGTGGCAGAAGCGCCAGCGCCGCTACCCGACGCGCCCGACGCGAGTCAGCGTCGACGATCAGGCCACAGTTGAGTGTGCGCGCGGCGTTGCGGTGGTTGCCGAAGCGTTGTGTTTGGCTCAGCTTAGGGTCCGAAGATGTCATTCAACGATGTGGCGTCCAGAAGGTGATCTGCCCAAACCAAGCAGTCACTTTCTGAAGCCGTTTCGATTCGGTTGCGAACGTCAACGGGCCTCGCTCCTCGCTAAGTTTGGGGGTGCTCCTCAGCCTCTTTCAATGCAACCTCGTCGCTCCGTAGCCTACCTTCAAAGGGTCCCGAAGTGGGGAACCAACATGAGAGTTCTCATCCTCAAGATCAGCTTTATTTTCGCCGGTCGAGGGCGTTTTCTTTTGGTCGGGAGTTCACTGCTCGAGGGACTGAGCGGCACGGCGACGCCTTCTAGAGCCGCGACTCTTCGAGCCCTTTACCTCGGAGGCCCAAGCACGATCGCAATGGTCGCACCGCGTGCTAGCCCAAACGTGATTTTCGTCCCTGGGGGAGCCGCAAGTAGGGGCCACATGCGCGGCCCATTGCTGCCGGTTACATCGACGCCGTCGATGGTGTTGACGATGTCCCCCACCTTGAGGTCCGTGCCTGCGGCAGGTCCTTTAGGCTCGATAAACGTGACCTCAAGACGAAAATTTTCAGGTTGTGTGGCGGGGTCCACCCCTGGGGCGCGAAAGCCCAGATCGCCCACGGCCTCGCCTGGCTTGACCCGGTTTTTGATGATCGTGAGATCCCCAATGTCGACGGTGCCAGCGCCTTCGATGACGTGGACATAGGCGATCTCCGTGTAATCGATGCTAGGTTCTCGTGGACTGCAACGGATTTGCAGTTTTCCGCGCGGGGCATCGTGGATCGTGAATCTCCCCTGCTCATCGCTGATGTTCGCGAGTTGCTCGTCGTCAGGCTCCCACTGGAGCGCGAGGTTGCCGCCGTCTGGATAGCCCGCCGCCGCTCGCATGCCGGCGACCGGCGCTTTGCTGAACTGGTCGACAATGCGACCTGTGATGGCGATGAGGTCTTCGAGGGGAAGAGTTACGCCGGTCTTCGTTTCGGCCTGGCCAAGGTTGAGCTCGATCTTCCTTTGGCTGCCGTTAGCAGCTGCGGTTAGGTAGAAGTGCCCAGCCGGAAGATCGCGAAACGTGAAGCGACCTTCGGTGCGAAAGAAAACCTCAGAGCGCGTGAAGCCTGTTTTCGGGTCCTCAAGTTGCACCCGAAGCTGCTCGATGACACTCCCCCCCCGCGTGGCTTGCCCCGTGATTGAGCCCGTTGGCTTGATTTCAAGCTTAACGGTGCTTCCGGCTTCCACGTGTTCAGCGATCACCTCACCTCCTCCCTTACGGTACGCGCGGAGCGTGTACTTGCCCGGCGCCAGTTTCGAGATGACGAACGTACCATCAACACCCGCGAGCACAGGCTTGTCTGCGCTTCCCCATCCCCACCCGCGAGTAGCGTAGACCGCCTCGTTTGGGATACCTGGAGCGTCGGATTCTGGCGCCGCTAACACGAAGGCATCGGGCACTGGCTCGTTGGCGGCGGTGACCACCGTGCCCTGGATAGCACGCGTCTGTGAAACCACGACGAGTTGAACCGTTGCCGTTTCCCCCGCGCTGACAGTGACTTTCTCACCGGGCTCGGCGTTGTCTGCCGCGCCAGGCTTCTTGAGTGTTGCCAAGCCGCGTCGGGCGGAAACTTGGTACTCGCCGGGCCTCAGCCCTGAGCGGTTGAATGCACCTTGCCGGTCGGAACGTAAACCATCGCTGCCGTTCGGCATGCTTTCGATGGCGGGCACACCAGGTGGTCCCGACGCAGCTCTATTCACGTCGATCGTCGCACCTTCGACGGGTGCGCCTTCCGTATCCTTAATGTAGCCTTTCAGGGCTCCGCCTGCGAGAAGTAGGAGATTTTTCTCGACGGTCTGCCCCGCAACAACGTCCACCGTGTACCCAGCGGGAGTCGCGGCGCCGTCGTCTGAGCTGACGTCTAATTGATAGGTCCCTGGCGGAAGGCCAGTGAGTTCATACGAACCGTCGCGTGCCGAGCGGGCAAACGCTAAGCCCATGGCAGAACGCGGGCCGCCACCCACAGTTTGGCCAATAACAGCTGCGTTCTCCACTGTATGGCCGTCTTGGCTGAACACTTTGCCGCGAATGGTGGCGCCACTCTCCACCTGCCACGTGAGCCCAACGATGTCTTTATCGACAACGACAATGGGCTCGTAGGTTTCGTGTGCGAGCGAGCCCTCGCACCAGGGTTCGACTTTGTATGTCCCGGGTAGCACTCCCTCAGCTATCAGCGTCCCATCCGCCTCGGTGCGTGCTCGCAGCGTGCGCTGATGCACCTTATCCGTGAGCCCGACCGACGCCACAACGCACACACGCGGCGGCTTACCAGCGAGCATGACCCGGCCGACTATCTTGACCGAATTGAAGACTCGAACGACGACGCCCTCCACCTGTTGCCCGAGCCCCACCAGAATCGACCCCTCTGCCGTTCCATAACCGCGCTCCATTTTAGCCGTTACAGTATAACGCCCCGGCCTCAAGCGTGTAACACGGAATTTCCCCGCTGCATCCGAGAGATCGATGCCTCCGTCATTCCCCTCAGGAGACGCGGGTTGCGTAACGCTCACTTTGGCGCCCGCGACTGGTCCGCCGGACGCCGCGTCGACGACCACACCGGCAAGCGAGGATTCTGGCGTCAAGATCAGGGAAACTTCGCCTGGAGCGCGCCCGGCTTCGCTCGTCGGCCCGTAGCCATCGGCCGTTGCGAAGACCTGCACCTTTCCTGCCCCCAAAAAGAGCGAAAACAAACCTTGGGCATCGGTTTCCACGAGAGGGCTGCTTCCACCGCTGTCCCCCGGTGCGCCGAAACCGGCAGTGGCCCAGACCTTCGCGTGCGCAATCGGGCCACCGCTGATATCCGAGACCACTCCCGTGATCTCGACGCCGTCACTTCGCAAGGTAAGATCGACGCCGGTCTTCTTTTCTCCAGGTGTTAGCTGGAAGGAGCTCCGCTTGATGTCGCCCTTAGGCTGAAACGTTTCCGGGCGATAGCCTTTGGCGCCCGCCGCAACGGAGTATTTTGTAGCTACCAGGTTCTCGACAGAATAGCGGCCGTTCACGTCGGTCGTGACGCAGGCTGCTTCGCGCGTGAGTTCAGTGGGTAGCTCATCATCCTGGAGGGTGGCGCACACGCTGGCTAGGCTGATGGGAGCGCCTGCTTCGTTGCGCACGGTGCCTGCGAGCGAGCATCGCTCTTGTGTCCGTGGATCGCTGTGCGGTGGGATTCTCAATAAAGGTGCTCCGCGCGGTATCTCTTCCCGACCGCCATACGCCCAATTGGCGTCTTGACGCCCAAAGCGTGCGCGACCTTGCTGCCAGCCGAACACGATCAGTACCGCGACCATGACCCCCACAACCCACCAACCCCAACGTTTCATGACACGCTGATACTCCGCAGCCGAAGTGATGTGAATCCCCAGTGTGGGCGAAGGGCTGAAGTCGGGTGGACCGTTCGGAGTCGTGCCGGATCCGCACGGTCCAGTACGCTCCGCACGGCGCCAAACCCGCTACTCCCCCTACTCTACGTTTGCCTTAGCTACCCGGACGAGTCGGATCTAACTCGGCAATCTACAAGTCACGCTTGTCCCGTCGAACCGAGTGGCGAGGCGGTTAGGAGCCTCAATCTACGCAACGAACGTGCGGAAACGACCCTCACGAAAGGCAGTGAGCACTCGGCCAGCGGCGGCCCCGCGCTCCGCCACCGGTAGTGAGCTCCCCTTCAAGAAATCCGAATAACCCGGGACTTGTTCGCCATTGAGTTGTGAACCTGAGACAAAGCCCATCGACCATTCGGCAAATAGGGGCACTTCAACCTCCACTTGCAGAAGCAGCACGATGCGTTCGTGTCTCGCATCAGCGCTAATTTTGGTAAACAACTGTGCCACGGCGGCTTCAGGGCCCTCTAGGACTTGCAAAAATGAGCCGCGATCGTAGAGCAGCATGCCACCTACGCCGAGCCGCTGGTTATTGGTACGTGCTTTGTCCAATAGAGCTTTTAAATCCGGCGGCTTGAACTCGGCAACTGCGGCGCTTGAGTAAATGGTCTGAATCATTCCACTAAGCTACCAACCGTAGGCTCTTCTCGCAATCACGGTGAGCCTGGCGCTGCAGCCCAGTGACAGCTCCGCAATCTTCCGGGAATTCCTAGCCTCTGACCTTGCTCAGCTGAGACCAACGTAGAGCCGCTGCACGTCGTCATCGTTGTCGAGAGCAGCCAAAAAGGACTCCACTTCTTCTCTCGCCGCCGCTTCGAGGCTGACCGGGTTATTGGGGAGCCACACCAAGTTAGCTGCTGTTACTGTCCAGTTTCGGGCCAAGAGGCCTTTGCTCACAGCGTCTAAATCTTGAGGCTCTGTGATGAACTGAAACTGTCCGTCTTCCCCTGCCGCGACCTCTTGAGCCCCACATTCGATGGCGGCCTCTTCGGCATCTTCGCCTTTCGGTGGCGGCGACGCGTCAACCGACCCAACTCGCTTAAAGTCCCAACTCACCGAGCCTGAAGCGCCTAGCTGCCCCTTGCGAAACAAGAGCCGCATGTTCGGCGCCGTTCGATTCTTGTTGTCCGTCAGGCACTCAACAATGACGGGGACCTGGTGTGGCGCAAAGCCCTCGTAGAAAATCGTTTCAAAATGGCTACCGTCATCCAGCAAACCCGCGCCCTTCTTGATCGCTCGCTCCAGCGTTTCCTTGGGCATGGAATTCCTTTTGGCGAAGTCGACCGCAATGCGCAAACGTGAGTTAGCATTCGGATCCGGACCGCCCGCCCGCGCTGCCACCATAATTTCCTTGGAAAGTTTGGTAAAAAGCCGACCTTTTGAGTCAGCAGCCTGCTCCCGACCCTTTTGTTTCCACTGAGCGCCCATGGCGCCTCTGTACGAAGGTCCCCGCCTGGAGGCAACCAGGGCGATAGAGAGCCTCTCCCATGCTCAGAACCAGGCGGCCCGCCCGACCTTGAAGTGTTCACCCGTTCGGGTAGAGGCCGCGCTGTCGTAGCCTGCCGGCCTCCGCAGTCGTGCCGGATCTGCACGGAACCGTGCACTCCGCGCGGCCCCAACTGAGAATGTATGAGGCTCACCAAGTTAATGCAGGCTAGCTCCGAGGGGCACAAGGATCGAGCTCACATTCCGCGTCGAGTGCCATTGAGGCAAAACAAGGGGTTTTCCCCAATCGACAAGCACCACCGCGACTCCTACGTTGGCCTTCGTGCGCCTCAAGCCGACCAACGACTTGGTCTTCAAGATCCTGTTCATTGCAAATCCGGAGCTCCTTCGCGATCTGCTCGAAGCGGTGCTTCAACCAAGCTCGCCCATCAGGTCGTTAGAGGTTCTGGATCCAGAAATTCCTGGTGATCTCGCAGGCAACAAAGCTATTCGGCTCGATGTGCGTGCTCGCTCGGAAGACACCTCCATCTTCAACGTCGAAATGCAGGCATACGGGCACCTAGCGTTGCCCGCTCGTTTTCTCTTCTACTGGGCGCGCGGGTACACCGAACCGCTCGGCCGCGGCCAACCTTATTCACTCCTCAGGCCGAGCATCTCGATCGTTTGGTCGACCGTAACGATGGTGCCCACGGGCCGCTTCCA
>JBBRRP010000135.1:0-16243 GCA_038246305.1 Polyangiales bacterium
AGCTGCTCGGCTTCGATCAAGCGCCGCGCAGAAAACACGTCCGCTGTGAGCGCCGACGTTTCGTCAACCCACCCTCCATCAGACTCAGCATACACCGCCGTGCTTGACACAAATACGATACGCGGCGCGCTTCGTCGCACCCAACTGCTACCCAACAATTCTTTGAGGCCCGTCACGTAACCGCTCAAGTAGGCCGCGTCGCTTCGCTCACTGGGTGCCACGGCATACACGACCGCGTCGAAATCGCCGGCTAACGCTTCGAAGGCGCCGGGCCGAGTGGCGTCGACTGCGCATTGGTCCACGCCGGGCATCGCTTCCCCCACGCTGCGCCGAATACCTAAAACCTGATCGCCACGTGCGGCTAACTCTCGGCCCAGAGCCTGCCCTACATACCCAAAACCAACGATCAGTACGCGCACGAGGCCAGCAAGCTAGCCCGAAGCCGGGTCCCCAGCACCTGGCACCAAGAACCCCGAACTTCACGTTACTTCACACTTGCGAAAAGCCACCACAAACAAGCCGCTCCAGATTGAGTGGGTCGAGGGCAGAACGCGCACACACTAACCAGGAAACGAGAGAGCTTATGACAGACAGCAATCAAAACCCCGAATCCCAGAACCCAGCTCCGAATGTCAGCCGTAGCCCGCGCCGACGTCGCGGTCTCAAATGGCTGCTGATCGGCGCACCGGCCATCGCATTTGCAGGCATGGTTTTCGCTAAGCACCGCACCGCCTGGGCTGAAGACGGCGGCTGCCGAGGCCACTTTGCAATGTCCGACGACAAAGCCGACGCCTTTCTTGAAAATCGTCTGGGATTCATCTTTGAAGCAATCCACGCCACCGATAGCCAACGCCAGCAAATCCGCACGATCGTTAGCGCCGCGAAACCCGAAATGAAGCGATTGCGCGAAGAGAAGCGGGCGCTACGTGACAAGCTCAAGGCGGCCCTCACCGCGCCGGAGGTCAAGGCCGAGGACGTTGAACTCTTGCGGCAAGAAGCACTCGGGCTCGCTGGCAATGGCTCAGAGCTTTTGACGCAAAACCTAGTGAAAATTTCCCATGTGCTGAATATCGATCAGCGAAAGAAGATCGCTGATTTCCTAGCGCGCTTCGGCCACTGATATAAAAACCCAAGCCCGCGCTCGGCGAACAAGGGTCCCTCGAAATCCTAGGGGCCCTTGCGGCCGTGCTTCTCGGTGAGGGCGCGGAGACGGGCTGCCAACGAAGGGTTAAGCGCCCCTTCGGGTAAACGCCACTGCCAGTTTCCAAACGGCTCGCCGGGAACGTTCATGCGCGCGGCGCTCGGCAAGCCTAGGATATCCTGTACGGGGAAAATGCTCATCTTAGCTACTGATGCGAGAGCTAGCTCAATCAGCGTGAAGTGATCGAACTCATCGGCACTCGCGAGGTTCGCTTCGTGCAGGCAGCCAGCGAGGCGTTCGTAGACCCAACGGCCATCACCACGCCGGGCGCGCTCGTCCGCCAACCATCCAGCGACCGTATCGTTGTCGTGCGTGCCTGTGTAGACGACGGTATTGGGCGTGTGGCGTTGTGGCAAATGGTCGCTGTGGTCTTCGTTGAATGCGAATTGCAAGACACGCATTCCTGGTAAACCAAAGCGGTCCCGCAGTGCGTGCACTTCTTCAGTGACGCTCCCGAGATCCTCGGCGATCAACGGCAGATGCTTGAGTTCGGCCTGCAATACTGAAAGCAGCTCGCCACCGGGAACGTATTCAAACTGACCTTCGCGCGCATTGGGCGCCCCGGGCGCGACGTGCCACACCCGATGAAAGCCGATGAAATGGTCCAAACGCACCACATCAAAACGCGCGAGCGCCGTGCGCAACCGACGGACCCACCAGGCAAAGCCGTCTTGCCTCATCGCCTCCCAGCGGTACACCGGGTTCCCCCAAAGTTGCCCATCGGCACTGAAGTAATCTGGGGGAACTCCAGCCAGCGCCGTGCGTTGGCCGTTCTCTTCTAAATGAAACAGATGCTGATTCGCCCAGACATCTGCGCCATCGTAACGTACGAACATCGGCACATCGCCGACCAAGCAGACGCCGCGTTCCTGACAGTAATTTCGGAGGCGCTGCCATTGCTGATCGAAAAGGAATTGAAGAAAGCACTGGTAGGCTATCTCCGGCTCAAGCCGAACGCGAGCTGCCTCAAGCGCCCGCGGTTCACGGCGGCGAAGGGGCTCCTCCCACTCAAACCAAGCCCGACGGTCGTGCTCTCTCCGCAGTGCCACATAGAGCGCATAATCATTGAGCCAATCCCGATTTCTTTCGGCGAAGCCTTCAAAGCCCGGAAGCGCCTTCACCTCGCCTGCTTCGCGGAACGCCGCTCGGAGCCTGAGTTCCTTAAATAGTGCGGCCGCTCCATAGTGAACCTTTGCGAGGCTCCGCATTTTCGCAGGAGCTTGGAGCGCCGAACTTGGGAGCCAGCCGTGCGAAACGAGTGGCTTCAAATCAATGAGCAGTGATGCAGCCGCAAAGCTGGAAGGGCTGTCGTACGGAGAATTGCCGCCCCCAGTCGGCCCGACGGGCAGCATTTGCCAAAGTGATTGCCCGGCCTGCTGCAAAAAATCAGCGAATTCAAACGCTGGATCCCCGAGATCCCCGACCCCGTTGGGGCTCGACAGGGAGGTGGGGTGTAGCAGCAGCCCGCTCTGGCGGAGATTCAGCGGAACCTGGATTTCCATGCCCTCACCATACTCGGGGACAGGCTGGCTCCGCCAGAGATTCAGCCGAGCAACGTGCACTTTCGCGCCACGCTCGTCGTGTGCCATTCGCGAGTGGGCCGTTTGACGCCACAAAGAGCCAACAACCCACTGACGCCACTCCAGATACACACCAAACTTAGTATCACCGGCCGATTTCCGTCCGGCATTTCGAGGCTCGCCAACTTGAAATTTTACGCTCTCATCGGCATAGGCGTACCCCCCGAATGAATAGATCTTTTGGGTGTGAATCGAATACGCAATATTCGCCGGAATTAGCGAAGTAATTCCCCCAATTTAGTACGAGCGTTGTGCACGAAATATGTATACTTCAACCCATGAGCATCCCGCTTCGGGCTAGCGTTAGCCCGCAACCGCGACTTAGAGTCCATGGCTTCAGGTCTTACGCATTAGGCCGTCTGCATCTCGCATGTCTTGCGAGCGCGCTGGGGTTGGTCCTTGGCTGCACCAGCAAAGTTGGCGGCACTGGCGGCAACGGCAAACCCTCCGCAAACAATCCAGCCAAACCTGGACCCGTCGCGGGTGGCAGCGGCGGTGGTGGTTCGACTGCACCGGCCGGTGTTGGAACGGTGACTCCCCCCAGCCAAGTAGTGGTCAACACCATGTTGGATGAGAATCCTGTGGCAACCTGCGGTGCCGGCCCGATTAAGCCAGGGGGAGCCTATTTGCGGAGGCTCACTAATCCTGAGTTCATCGCTTCAGGCCGCGACCTCTTGAATGTGCCGCAAGCGGAACTCACTAACGTGCGTCTGTTCGCCGAGGGCACTGGCAACAATGCCGAAGGGCTTCGCGTCTCCTCTGCGCACGCTGCCCTTTATTACGACGCAGCTGAATCCATGGCCAATCAGGCGCTGAGCACGCCCGAGCGCCGCGCCCTGTTAGCTCCCTGCGAGCTCTCAAAAGCCTCCGATGATTGCTTGAAGCAGTTGATCGAGAAGGTGATTTGGAGAGGTTTCCGCCAGAACGTCACTCAGCAGCAGAAAGACGGTCTGCTCACCCTCGCGCACGCCGCTGTCAATGCAGCCGATCCCGATCCGTACAAGGCCGCCAAGCTCGTGATTCAGGGCGTGCTCAATTCGCCCTTCTTCCTCTACAAGAAGGACACGTTGAACGACGGCCCGCTGATGCCCGTGCCGAATCCGGCATGGAAGCAGCTCAGCAGCTACTCGCTCCTGGAACGCATGTCGTACTTCATCTTGGGAACGCTGCCGGATCAGGCCATGATGCAGCAGGCTCTCACCGAGCAGTACGATCGGCCGAGCAACGCGGTTGCGCTGGCGCGCCAGATGCTCGCGGACCCACGCGCCAAGGAAGGGATCTACCGCTTCGTCGAAGATTGGCTGAATCTGCCGAAAGTCTTAAAGGTTCCGCGAGATAAGCAGCGCTATCCGGAGTGGAACGAAACGCTCGCTCAGTCGATGCTCAGCGAAAGCCAGCGCTACCTGGAAGATTTCTACTGGACCAACAACGCCAACTTCACCGACCTGTTGACGAGTTCTTATAGTTATGTCGATTCGGGAATCGCTCCCATCTATGGTCTTCAAGCCCAGGGAGCCGCCCAGAAAGTGACCTTCGCCGCCAACCAGCCTCGTGGAGGATTCCTCACACTGCCCGCCCTGCTCACTCTCACCGTTGTGGGTGGTGACGTGGTGGCGCCCATCGTGCGCGGGAAATACATCCGCGATACATTCCTGTGCAGTTCACCACCTTTGCCCCCGGCAACCTTGAAGATCCCTACGCCTTCCTCAGATACGAACGTCAGCGTTCGAAAGCGTTTGGCTTCACATTCAACGGATCCAACCTGCGCGGCGTGCCACCAGCAGCTGGATCCCGTGGGCTTTGGGCTCGAGCAATATGATCTGATCGGGCGCTTCAATCCCAAGGGCTTTGAACAGGAAACCCTGATCGGCAAAGGCCGCTTGTATGGACTGCTGGGAGATCCAGAATTTCTTGGAGCCAAAGAGCTAGAGCAGATTCTGCATGATTCCAACGCCACCCGCGGTTGCATCGTGAAGCATCTCCAGAGCTATGCGTTTGAACGCGGGATCGGCGAAATTGACGCTTGCACCGTGGCCGACGGTTTCAAAGCGTTTGAAGCTGGCAAGTACAATCTTAAGGAGCTTATCGTGAGCCTCGTGAGCAGCGATTCGTTCCGCCATATCACCCCAGGAGTTCGGTAATGAAACCCCGTCTTTCTCGTAGAACCATGTTGCGCGGCTTCGGGCTGGGCAGCATCGCGATTGGTCTGCCTGTCTTGGAGGCCATGCTCGACGACCATGGGAATGCTCTGCGGCCGGCTGGCGCACAGACGATTCGACAGCCGAACCTCGCCATGATTTTCGTGCCCAACGGCATCAGTGTGAATGATTTTTGGCCACAAAACGAAGGCTCCGGCTATGCGCTGAGCCGCTGCCTGCAACCGTTAGCGCCGTTTCAGAACGATTTCCTCGTTATCCAGAATCTGTACAAACTGGAAGCTGATCGCTGGCTGGAGATTGACAATGACGCCCATTCTCGTGGGCATGCGTCGTTCATGACGGGCGGTGGCGTTCAGGCGAACGGGTTGGTGGAGTTTCCTTCGATCGACCACGTGGCAGCAGACGCACTCGGTGCGACGACGCCTTTCAAGGTATTGGCAACCGGCATGGGTGGCTCCGTGGGTCAGCCGAGCTACGCCAACAACATTTCCTGGAAGAGTGCCAGTGCCGCGGAGCCCAGCGAACGCGATCCAGTAGCATTGTTTCGTAAATTATTCAGCGCTGGTGCTGGAACAGGCACTACTCCTTTGGTCGACTATCACAAGAGCGTATTCGATTACGTTCGAGGCGATCTCGATCGAATGAAGCTGCAGGTAGGCGCCAAGGATGTGGCCCGAATGGATGAGCACGCCACCAGCATCCGCGAGCTCGAAATGCAACTGGCTGGAAGCCAAAATGCCTCAGCGGACTGCAAAAATCCCGCCCCGATCAACCCCGCGTACGGCGGCCAACCCACCGAATACGACAATGGGGACGGCTCCTATTCTGATGAACGCGCTCAAGCCATGATTCAGCTTCAGGTTCTCGCGATGAGTTGCGACCTGACCCGTTTTACGAGCTACATGATGGGTTCGCGTCAGAACAAGCGTCAGTTCCCCTGGCTCAGCGGAGGCGGTATCGACGTGACGGACGGCGGTGATGGGCACCATGGCATCTCACACGACAGCAGCCCCACCGGCCTTGAAAAGCAGGCCCGCATCGTTGAAGACGAGGTTAAGCAGTTAGCGTTCATGCTAGATCTGATGAAGAAAAACGTCCAAGGTGCGCAAACGATGCTTTACAATTCTGTCGTGATGTTCGCTTCGGAGTGTGGCCAAGGAGAAGGCCACGATTACCACAATATTCCCATCGTTCTCGCGGGTAACGCCGGTGGACAGCTGCGAAGTGGGCGGCACATCAAGTACCCCGCTGACAGTAGCTACAGCAGCCTAATGGTCAGCATCCTGAATTTACTCGGCGTGAGCACGAGCGGCTTTGGGGCCTACAAAGACGGCCCCCTCGCGCAATTGACGTAACACAGCATGAGGGAGCTGATCGGCGTGGTCAGCTCGATCCACACCTGAGTTCGAGCATTTTTTGGGAGATGTAGAGTGTTCAAGCGTTCAAGCGACGTGGTGTAGCTTGGGTGCGCGATTCCGCGAACGATAAGCCGTCGGGTCGACACCCAGTTGTTTGCGAAACACGCGTGCGAAATAATTCGGGTCTTCGATTCCCACACGCAAGGCCACATCGCGAATGTGAAGCTCGGTCTCCCGCAGGAGTGTTGCGGCTCTACTGAGCCGCATCTCGATCACATAGCCCATTGGGGAGAGCCCAAAGGATTCTCGAAAACAACGCCCGAGGGTGCTCCTCGACATGTGGGCCCGGGCCGCTAAAAGGTCGACAGTGATGGGCTCACTCAGGTGCCTTTCAAGCCAATTGAGCAGTCCGGAAAGCCGAACCAGCGTCTGCGGCATGGGATTCGTCATCGCGGCATAGCGACGCGACAGCTCAACCAACACACCGCACAAAAGCGACGTGCTCGCCACTTCAAAGCCAGGCTTCCGCTCAACCACTTCCTGATTCAGGTGCAGCAAAAGGTCGCCGAGCTTTCGCAAGCCTTCATCGTCAACTCGAAGTCGACTGTTGAAGGAGTGCTGAAGCCGAAGCTCAGGCTCCAGTTTGAACAGCGCATGGTAACCCGGCATCTGCCTCAACTGATGCTCGGGAAGCGGCAAGCGCCGCGGATCAAACAGGATGTTGGTCAAGCAGAGGTTTTCGCAATCTGCATATCCGTGGGGCAACCCGAGTGGCACAAAGAACACATCACCGCGCTCGATCGGGAATGACTCAGTCTCCAACACGTGCTTGCCCCGACCCCCAGTAATGATCACCAGCTCAGCGTAATCCCCATGACGGTGCAGCTTCCAGGGACGATGATCGACCACGGGGAAAGCCGTCAACGGGAACTGAAGCAGCCCAGGAATGTAGTTGTGCTGGCCCATATTAACGCGCAAAAGGTAGCACTTGACGCAGTTGCCGGCAGCTTGTTTTCCTGGGAGTGGTACCCGCTATTCCGTTCAAAGCACACACCTTCGTGGGAGCTGCAATCGCCGTTTGAAGCGTGTTAGCGTCGCCTAGTGAATCCAGCAGCTGCTTTGTTTCCGCCCTCGCCCCAAGGCGTAAAAGGCCGTGTCAAAGAAATCAACGCTCTAACGAAGCGCATCACCGAAGGAGGGGTGCGTCGCATCGCACTCGTAGGGGGGGGAGGGAGTGGGAAGTCCCTGTTGGCGTGCGTCTTAGGGCACCGCCTCAAACGGCATTTTTCTGGGGGCGCGCACTGGCTGCGCGTTGGGGCCTGGGACACCTCAACGCTGGTCGAAATGCTCAGCCGAAGATTGGGCACGCCTGGCACGGCCAACATTTCGAGCTTGAAAGGCAGCTTGAACCGAAAAGGCCCCATCCTGATTGTTCTCGACAATCATGAAAATGACCGAGCGCTAGCAGCTTTTATCGAGCTGCTCCGGGACTGCCCCGTCACTTGGATCATCACTGCGCGGCGTTGCTTGCTCTCAGGTGTCGAAGTGTTTCCTGTGATTGCGCCGCTCATCACTTCGAGTGAAGCCGCCTTCCCGCGCGTGGCGCAACTCACCAAGCTCTTGCGCTGGAATCCGTTAGCGCTCGACATCGCCGACGGCCTGGTCAGCACCAAGGCCGTTAGCGCAGCGGCCCTTCGGAAGTGGCTACTCCGAGCCGGAGTTGATCGCGTGACCGTCATGGCGCACGAAGACGATGTACCGGAGGTGCGGCTCTTGGTCGCCTGGGCCTGGGCGAAGCTACCGCGTGAAGCACGCCAACTTTTGGCGGCACTCGCCCACACTGAGGGCGATGACATTGATGAGGCTTCGCTTTATCGGCTCGCTCGGATCAGAGCAGACGGGAAGGCGCTGACTGCGCTGATTTCCTGGCGCTTGGTACAACAGCCACTGCTCAACCGCTACACCGTGCACGCCGTGGTTCGTTATGCCATTCGGCAACGCACGCGTTTCCCGGCCAGGCGTTTCTTTGACCACTACGTCAGCATGATGGAGCGCGATCCCGCCCGTGTTCGCCTGGAGCAGAGCCACCTGTTTGCCGCAATGGACTACGCGCACCAGACTTCAGATCTTGACGCGGCACTCCGAATCGAGCGACTTTTGGCTCTGCTAGAAACCCAAGAGCGCTGACTCATCAGGCAGGAAGACTTGACTCGGGTCCATGATCGTCGTCGGCGCCTATAACACCTTGTCCGTTCAATCGATGGGTCCCGAGGGCGCGCTCTTGGCTGATGGTCGCAACTGCGTGCTGCTCCCGGCTCGGTACACCGCAAATTTACGTGTCGGGAAAGCGCTACGTGTGTTTGTCTTCACGGATTCCGATGATGTGCTGACCGCAACGACCGAGAGCCCGCGCGCCATCGTTGGAGAATTCGCGTGTCTGGAGGTCGTTCACGTGACCGCGCACGGCGCCTTCCTCAACTGGGGCCTAGATAAGGACCTGTTCGCACCCAACAACCAACAATTCCAACCGCTCCGAGTCGGGGAGCGCCATGTGGTCGCGGTTTATCTCGATGCACGCACCGAGCGCGTGGCCGCTGCTAGCCGCCTGAGCGGATACTTTGACTATGATCTCAGCTCACTCGCGCTAGGGCAGGCGGTTGACTTGCTGGTCTACGGATTTGGGGAACTAGGAGTGCAAGTTGTTGTCAATCGACGTTACCACGGCCTGATCTACAAGAACGAGATCTTCCAACGGCTCAGCGTCGGTGATGAGCTGAAAGGCTATATTAAGGTCATCCGTGCCGACAACAAGCTCGACATTAGCCTGAAGCGGCGCGGAGCTGAAGCAGCAGCCGATGCCGTCGATGTCTTACTCAGAGCCTTGAACGAGGCTGGCGGCAGCTTACAGCTCCACGACCGAAGCGCGCCGGCCGAGATTTACGCGCAGCTCGGCATCAGCAAGAAAGCCTTTAAATCCGCCGTAGGGAGGCTGTATCGTGCGCGCCGCGTGGCCTTTGACGACCAGAGGGTTTGGCTCGTGAAACCCACCTAACCCTGCAACCAACCCGAAATATGGAAATGTTCTTCAAGCGTGCGCAGGGCGCCGAGCATATCATCGAGCGTGCGTGGGGCGGCAGAGACGAGCGTGTCGCCACGGCGCACTCTGGCGAAGTCAATGTCAAGAGCCTGGGGCGCTGTGCCATTCGCCTTCATCACCTTAATGAATTCCTGGGCGATCAGGGCGTAACCACAGGCCGTGGGATGAACGCCGTCGAGGGAAATCAGTCCCCCACTCTTGATGCGGCCAGCAGGAGTGGTCTCAAAAAGGCGCGTGCTGAGGTCGGAAAGCGCAGGCGGCAATTGAAATGTCGGCTCCCCGTGGTTGCGGCGAACTGCTAGCCCATCGAGCAGAGCGCACATGTCGACCACATGAAAACCACGCGCAGCTGCCACGGCGCGGATGTGGATGTTGTACTGATCGATATAACTATCGATCTTGATGGCCTCGGCCTTGGTGAGCTTCGGGTCGCGCGTTTCATCGAACTCTTTGTCGTGGATCCAGAAACGCGTGTAGAAATCAAAGTACTTCTCGCCGGGCGGTAGGCTGCCGCGAGACTTCATGATCCCGCGCGTGATCGGAGGAATCGTCACGTGGGGCACGGTGGCCACGTAGACGTGATCCGCTCCGATCGTTGAGACTTCTTGCGCTAACCGATCATACTCAGTGGCGAAAGCCGCTGGAGTCCATAGTGTGAACTTGGAACAAACCCCGGGCGGTTCGTTGGAGGTTTCGAGTACCCTCAGCTGCACAACGGTGCCGAGGCAATTATTCGATCCTAAAGCAACAATTAAATGTTCAATACCACCCTGCTGCTGAGCAATCTTGCGAGCTACGCTCAGCTGGGTATCGGTGTTGCGCTCAGCTAGCTGAGCAGGATTTAAGACCCGGCGAGCTGTGCGCAGACGCGGCTCCGAAGGCGGAGAAAACCAATCATCTTTTGGCTTGCCAATGCGTTCGTCGCATATCTTTGGCGTCAGACCATAGGCATCGCCAGCCTCGAAGCCCCAAACGGCGAGGTTATGGTACAGAGTGTCAGCGATGGGCGCCGCGCCCCGACCACGCTCCCAGTAGTCCTCAACTTCTGAGATGAGCTCGGGAATGACATGGAGCGAACGGAACCATTCAAACATCCCGATGTCAGCACCAAAGCGATCTTCTAGCCTGCGTGCGAGCCACTCGAGGTTCAGGGGCAGGCCCCCACTCCCTCGAAAATCCGGCAACGCAAACGCTTCACGGGCACCCAGGCTTTCGGCGATCAAGGCGGGGTACGAAGAACGTGTGTCAGAGATCGCGAACGATTGGAAACCCTGCGTGAGACTATCCCCAATCGCCACAAGTTTTGCTTTGGCCATGAATTTCTCCTGATTGCTCAGGCGCCAATCTGCCCTCTTCACCTCGCTTAGGGAATGAGTATTTGTTCAATTCACAGGATAGGCAACGGTGGGCGGGGTGCCCGGAAGTGCCGGACGCATCATGGGAGGCATGATAAAGCGATGAGCTCTGGGTGCGGGGCCAGCGGGCGCTGGAATCACGCTCGATGTTGTTGGGGTCGGCGCCACAGACTTGGACCCCACCGGCGCCAACGCCTCGCTGACGGGAACCTCCTTGGCAAGCGCCGCCTCCGAAGTTGGCATCTCCCCTTGGGGGACTCCAGGAACATTTTCTGTTGCTCCCCGCGGATTAGCTTCAGGCTTGGCGCCCGAGACAGCGACGGTTCGTTGCGGCACCGGCTTCTCGCCGCTGGAAGCAACTAACGCCACCTGAGAACTACGAGCTTGCTGCCACAAGGCACCGGCTCCGATCGGAATGAGCGGCACCAATAAAATCAAAACCCACTTCTTGAACTTGTCGCGCCGAGCATCCATCTCGGGCGTCCGCACAACCCGAGGGACCACGAACTCAGGCAAATCCTCTTCCAGCGCGATGACATCCTGATCCGGCCATCCGGAGTGGTTAGCCGCTTCACCCACACTAAAAAATTCGTGATGCTCGTCAGGCTCAAAGGCTAACCCGACATCCAGCGCGCGCCCCCGATCGGGGCTTCTTTTCGACGAACGGGACAATCTATTTTTCATGGTTGGAGTGGCACCGGCTGAGGGTTGAATGGATCCGAGAGTAGTGTCCGAAGCATGAACTGACGGCGCACGCTAGGCCAATGCCACTGCGTGCCTACGTGTAAAATGATGAGACGCCATTTTGGTAGCCTAGTGCGCAAGGTCCTGGGTGTTCAACCCTTGGGGCGGCGTTCAAGTCGCAACTTCAAGGTGTCACCCCCATGCGCTTCGCGTAGGCGCAGCCATGATTTACCCCGAGTTCGCAGGCTTTAGCCGCGTCGGACACTGCCTCTTTGCGCTGTCCGGAGTTGTAATACGCACCGCTCCGTTCGAGGTAGGCCTGTCCGTCGTCGGGGTGCCGTCCCAAGTACTCGGTCCACATGCTGAGAATGCGAGGGTAGGCACGTTGCTCGGCGAGAACAAAATCGAGCTGTTGATGAACACGAAAGTCGTCTGGCGCAGATTTCACCTTCGCTTCTAGCACAGCAAGCTCCTCGGGGTTACCGCTCACATTTCCGCGTACGGCTGCATCGCGCTCGCGCACGACTTCGCGATCGAACGGAGAAAGCTCGATCGCGAGATCGAGGAGGCGGAAGGCGGTATCGCGATCCCCGCGCCCTTCTGCCTTTGATGCCTCTTTTTGGAGTCCCCTAACAATTTGGGGCAAGAGCCAGCGCGCCCAGTCGTCGGTAGCCTTGACGCGCGCACCATCGATCAAATCTTGGGCAGCCGCCTCCCACGCCACCTTCCTGTGATAGATGCGCGCTCGCAGAAAGTGAAGGTACGGAACATCGGGACGCTGGTCGATCGCTTGGTTGATATCTGTGAGTGCCAGATCCAACTCGTTACGCTCCAGGTGCACGAGAGCTCGTTCGCCCAAAGCCTCCCAGTAGGGGAGCGCACAGGCGCGGTCCGCGAAGGCGAGCGCCCCATCCATATCTTTGGAAGCTAACGCCACATCCGTACGATCCATGTCGATGTAACTCGCGAGGAGCTTTAGTTTTGGGTTGGTCGCACTCATTGCTTCTCTGGCAAAGGCCTCCATCTTTGCGTAACTTCCTCCCCAGCGCGGCTCGAGCGCTCCCATGTAACGGGCTCGCCATGCGAAGCAAGTCGGACAGAGTTTCAGCGCCTGCTTGAGGCGAGTCTCAGTGGCGGCCCTGTGCGAAGCAGCAAAATCTGCGGATAAGAGCTGCCGATAGGCGACCATGAGCTTTGGTGAAATCGCAAGCGCGTGTTCGATATCGGCGACCGCGCGCAACTGGGCTTCGCCCATCTTTTTGAAATTTTCCGAAGGGGTGTCGGAAGCCCACTTGCCGCCTCGGCGTGCTCCGGCAACCTCCATCCAATAGGTTCCGCGTGCGACATACGGGGCGAACGATGCTGGTGTCGCCTGAACCCAAGCATCGAGTTTGGGCAACAGCTCAGGCTCCGTGCTCCCGAACGACTCTACTGCGCGCGTTGGCCATTCTTCCTTGAGCGGCTCAGCGTCAAACTCCCGTTGAAACTGTTCGATGTAGTGGGTGAGTTCAGCGAAATGCTCATGGAAGAGCAAGCTGCGAAGCGCAGGGCCGTCCACGTAGCTTCGCGGGTATCCGTACTCATCTTTGCCGGGTCGCTCGATGAGTGGAAGGGCCGTCGGGAGTGGCGCCGGTGCGATGGCCATGACAGCTTGGCGGCGCTTCATGCGTTCGCGCGTGGCCTGGTCCATTTTCTCGGGAGCCTGCGCCGTTGGTAGACTCTCAGCCGCACGTCTAGCCCATTCAGGAATTGCATACACAATCCCGATGCCAATCGCGACAATAAAGCCTGCTGCCACGCTTCCGCCGATCAGCCAGAACAGTCTGCTCTTTGATCCTTGAGCCTCCCCTTCCATGTCGGCGATTAGAAGCTAATTCCCGAGCACTGGCAAGCTGGTAGGCGAGCCACCTAACAGGCCTCGATCCGGCTCCTCAAATTCAACTGTTGGGTGTTGGTTTGGGAGTGCTTGGCCCGAAGAGGCTGTGCCCCCGACCTCCACGACCGGCTCGTCGGGAGCTGCTGCAGAAGAGGTAGCCTGTGGGGGCATTGACTGTGCCACGACGAGTCGGAGAGTGGGCTAGCCGGCTCGCTCCCCCGAGACAGCACCACCGCGCAGCGGCGGCGTAGCAGGCAGAAAGGCCAACATCTTTACGGCAATGCCCTGAAGATTGCCCTCCCTCGCCCCCTTGGTTGCGCTATCAACGCAGGCTCCAGCGCATTGTTCCCACGAGATCCGGCACGGTTGACGCCCCCAAGATGTTCAGGCAATCCGCAACTGAGTTCACCACTGACCGATGGGGACCCAGATGACCATGACCTCCTTCCTAAAATTGACGTTTAGAGCCCGAACCTTATTCCTCGCTGCCCTAGCGACGAACGCGCTCTGGCTCACCGCAGCTTGTGACTCAGGCTTCAGCGACTGCGCAACTACGTACACCTGCCACGCCTCGCCCCGGAGCGGCGGCGCTGCAGGGGTAGCGGCCACAGGTCAGGGCGGAACTGGCGGGGGCGCTGGAACAGGGGGCACTCCCGGAAGCATCGGGGGCACAACAACAGGAGGGATGCAAGGAAGCGGCGCCACTGCTGGAGGAGCAGGTCTTACCGGCACGGGGGGCGTTGGCGGCGGCGGGGCTGCGCAAGCATGCAGCACCAACCACGGTGGCTGCGACTTATTGACCAGCTGCGTAGACAACGTCGGCGCTGCCCCAACGTGCGGGGCGTGTCCTGCGGGTTACATCGGCACGGGCGCCACAGCTTGCACACCAACGCTAGTGGCGCTGACATTGTCGAGCGGGACGTTAACCCCCGCATTGAGCGGCGACGTCACCGTGTATTCGGTGGCCGTTGGCCTGGGCGCCCAGACCATCACTTTGACACCGACGGCTCCCGCGGGCGCGACTCTCACAGTTAATGGGCAGGCCGTCCTCTCAGGCGCCAGCTGGACGTCACCAGTGCTGACTCTGGGCGCAAACTTGATTACCATTGTGGTAAGCCAATCAGGGCATCAGGTCCAGAGTTACACATTCACCGTTAATCGCGGCATGAGCCAGCAGGCGTACGTGAAGGCATCGAACACGGGGGCGGGCGATTCCTTTTATCATGTTGCGCTGTCGGGAGATGGCGCCACGCTTGCGGTGGGCGCGACCGGCGAGGCCAGCAGCGCCGCCGGAGTCAATGGCAATCAAGCGGACAATAGCGCGCCGCAAAGCGGGGCGGTGTACGTGTTCACCCGGTCTGGCAGCACGTGGAGTCAGCAGGCTTACATTAAAGCCTCAAACACCGGGGCGAGCGACTTCTTTGGCTTTGCACTGGCGCTGTCGGCGGACGGAACCACGCTTGCGGTGGGCGCGACCGGCGAGGCCAGCAGCACCAAGGGAATTAACGGCAGCCAAGTCGACAACAGTTCGGACGCGGCCGGTGCGGTCTATGTGTTTACGCGTTCCGGTATCACATGGACTCAGCAAGCCTACGTCAAGGCATCCAACACCGAGACGGGTGACAATTTTGGTGGAGCGGTCGATCTTTCGGCGGACGGTAACACACTTGCGGTGGGTGCCGCGGGAGAAGACAGCAACGCGAAAGCGATCAATGGCAACCAGAACGACAATAGCGCAACATTCAGCGGTGCAGCTTACCTATTCAAGCGATCGGGTAGCACATGGAGTCAGGAGGCTTACATCAAAGCATCCAACACCGAGTCCGGCGACGAATTCGGCGCACCACTCGCGCTTTCGGCCGACGGTGGCACTCTCGCAGTCGCCGCGACCTTCGAAGGCAGCAACGCCATTGGTATTGATGGCAACCAAAACGACAACAGTGCATCGGAAAGCGGCGCCGTTTACGTGTTCAAGCGTTCGAGCGGAGTGTGGAATCAGCAAGCCTACATCAAGGCATCCAATACGGAGGCAAACGATATTTTCGGTTACGCGATCGCGCTATCGGCTGACGGCGCTACCCTCGCCGTCGACGCGTACATCGAAGATAGCGCCGCGACGGGCATCAACGGCAATCAGTCCGACAATAGCGCGACGGCCAGCGGCGCCGTGTATGTGTTCACGAGATCGGGCAGCGCATGGAGCCAGCAGGCCTACATCAAAGCATCTAACACTGGAGCGGGCGACCGTTTCGGCGGAGCCCTCGCCCTGTCGGCGGACGGCGCCACCCTAGGGGTGGGGGCATGGAAAGAACCGAGCAATGCCAGTGGCATCAACGGCAACCAAACCGACAACAGCGCGACAGATAGCGGTGCGGCTTACCTGTTCGTTCGGGCGGGCGGCACGTGGAGCCAGCAGGCCTACGTCAAGGCATCCAGTAGCGCCGCGGGCGACTACTTTGGTGAGGATCTGGCGCTCTCAGGGGACGGCGGCACGTTAGCCGTCGGGGCGGACGGCGAAGACAGCAGCGCCACAGGCATCAACGGCAACCAAACCGACAACGGCATGTCCCTTAGCGGTGCGGTGTACGTGTTTCGATGACTGTTCGCGCTCTAAATTCCGGTCCTCGCTTAAACCGAAAGCGAAGGTTGGCGGTTGTCTAATTCTCCGGCTAACCCGTGCTCCTTGGGGCTAGGGGGTTGAAATCGGCAGAGCCAAGCGTCGATTGGCCTCAGCATTAGTCGGTCCGAGAGTGTCAGAATTTCTGTGTAACTTGACTTAGGCGGGCAGACGACCTTCGAAGAAAATGTCGAGTTGAGTGAGGACGCGATACCAAGTCTTGTCGGCCTTCCATTTGAGCTTGGCGTTGCGAATGGCAAGTGTTAGCGAGCGTGAAAAAGGGCGGAAATCTGAGCGCGGTTAGTTGGGGTTGACG
>JBBRRP010000136.1:0-16198 GCA_038246305.1 Polyangiales bacterium
CCGGCAATGCCGACGAGCAAAAAAATGCCAGCTACCGCGACCACAGCGATCGTCATTCCAGCGTTTGATTTTTGTTTGAACTGGGTGGTTCCAAAGTTCGCTTCGGTGCCCTGCACAACCGACGCCGCCACGGCGCTCGCACGCGGGTCAACGACCGTCTTGTTGGGATCCCCGGCTGCCGTACCTGTAGCCCGATTGCCTGGACTTGGGCGCTCCGTTTCAAGGGCTCCGCCGATCACGCGACTGATGTTGGAAACGATCGAAGCTGCCGCGGGCGCCGTGAAGGGCAAGAGAGCGCGCGCGAGTTCCGCGACATTCTGAAAACGTTGATTTTTATCGCGATGAAGCGCACGGGCGATCACCAGCTCAAGGGGCCCCGGCACAGCTGGATTGAAGGCGGTGACGTGGCGAGCGGGCTCAGAAATGATCGAGGCGATGATGGCGCTTGAGCTTTCGCCATCAAACGGCAAATTGTCCGTCAAGAGTTCGAAAATAATTACGCCGAGCGCCCAAATGTCGCTGCGCGCGTCCACATCGCGCGTCGAACGGATCTGTTCGGGTGACATATAGTGCGGTGTGCCCATCACCATCTGAGTGGACGTGAGGCCACGCTCACCGCCCTCGATCATGGTCTTCGAAATTCCGAAATCTAACACCTTCGTGATGGGAGCGCCGCCCGCAGCACGCGTCAGGAACAGATTGGCGGGCTTTAGATCACGGTGCACGATGCCTGCACTGTGCGCTTCTGCCAGCGCATCGCACGCCTGAATAATGTAGAGCAGGGCTTCTTCAACCGGCAAAGGACCGCGTTTTTTTAGCTCGTCGGAAAGATCATTCCCCTCCAAATACTCCATCACCATGAACGGCGCGCCGCTCTCAAATTCACCCACATCGATCACGCGTGCCACGTGCTGACTGCGGATTTTGGCAGCGGCCCGAGCCTCGCTGGCGAAGCGCCTGACGATGTGTTCGTGGGCTAACGCTTCGGGGTGCAGGAATTTGATCGCGACCTTTTGGTCGAGCTTCAGATGATGCGCAGCAACGACCGTGCCCATGCCGCCGGTGCCGAGCACGCGTTCAACACGGTATTTCCCATCCAGGATGTCGCCAGACGTCACTTCGCTCTGCACTGCCGGTCCCTCGGGTCCACCCCCCAAGACGGCCGCTCCGCCCTCCAATTTAAGCCTGGTGTTCTGCGCCTACATGTCGCACTCCTTTCCGACACTGTGCTAAGTCAGGGGCCCATCGAATGCCGCCTCGCCCAATCGTGCCCCTCCCAACGCGTCGTGCACCGATTCAGTTTCCCGCTGAATTGCCGATTTCATCGCGGGTTTCAGACATCGTCGCCGCACTTCTGCGCCATCAGGTCGTGATCGTGGTGGGCGCCACGGGGTCGGGGAAAACGACCCAGCTTCCCAAAGTAGCGCTCAAAATGGGGCGCGGCAGTGAGCAATTGATTGGCGTCACGCAGCCGCGCCGGATCGCGGCCACGAGCGTCGCCACCCGAGTTGCCAGTGAGCTCAACTGCGCGCTCGGCGCGGAGGTTGGCTACCAGATCCGTTTCGAAGACCGAACGTCCAGAGACACCTGGGTCAAGTTCATGACGGACGGCATCTTACTGGCTGAAACTCAGGGCGATCCGCTGCTCCGTCGCTACGACACGCTCATCATCGACGAAGCCCACGAGCGCAGCTTAACGATCGACTTCTTACTCGGCTGGTTGAAGCGCATTCTACCAGAGCGCCCTGATTTGAAAGTGATCGTGAGTTCTGCCACCATCGCGAGTGAACATTTCTCTGAATTTTTCGGCGGTGCGCCCGTGATTCAGGTCGAGGGGCGAACCTTCCCCGTGGAAGTCTTGTACGAACCACCCACCAAGGATTTCGACTTGCCCGAAGCCGTGGCTGAAGCTGTCGAGAATCTGACGACGCTGGATCCGCGGGGCGACATTCTGGTCTTTCTGCCTGGCGAACGCGAGATCCGAGAGAGCGAACAAGCGCTGCTGGCCAAGCGGCTCCGCCACACCGTGATTCAGCCGCTTTATTCGCGTCTTTCGCACGGAGAACAACGCAAAATCTTCGAAATCATCACGGGCCGTCGCGTGATCCTGGCCACCAACGTGGCGGAAACATCCCTCACGATCCCCGGTATTGTCTACGTCGTGGACACCGGCGTTGCGCGCCTCTCCCGCTACGACCCGCGCACCGGCATCACTCGCCTCCAAGTTGAAGGGATTTCACGCGCTAGCGCGGATCAAAGGAAGGGGCGCTGTGGCCGAGTTCGAGATGGCATCTGCGTGCGCTTGTACGATGAGCCGAATTTTTCGGCTCGGCCAGCTTTCACCGATCCAGAGATGAAGCGAACCGGCCTAGCGGGTGTGATCCTCAGAATGAAGTCGCTTCAATTCGGCAATGTGGAAGATTTCCCATTTCTCGATCCCCCCAACTCGCGTTCCATCTCTGAAGGCTATCGCGTTTTGCAGGAGCTCGGGGCACTGGATGATGAACGCGAGTTAACTCCATTGGGCGAGAAGCTGGCGCGCTTTCCGGTGGATCCGCGGATTGCGCGCATGATCTTGGCGGGTGCGGAGCTTTCGTGTTTAGAAGAAATCATCATTTTGGCCGCAGCGCTCAACATTCAAGATCCGCGTGAGCGCCCGCGTGGCTTGGAGCAGAAGGCGGATCTGCTCCACCAGCGTTTTCGCGACGAAAGCTCCGATTTTACTGGGCTTTTGCGGCTTTGGGAGTTCTGCAAAGAGCACGAGGCCAAAAGCCTTTCCCAACTGCGGCGCGCCTGCAAAGACAATTTCTTGTCATTTCTCCGTGTTCGCGAATGGGGCGAAGTGCATGCTCAGCTGAAGGGCACACTGCGGGAGCTTGACCTGCCGCTCGGCGAGCCGCGCAACGCAGCGCACGCACGTCGGGGCAAGGCCCAAAACCCGAAAGATCTCACGGCAGCTTTACATCAAGCACTGCTGAGCGGCTTGCTTTCTCGAACCGGGCAATGGAATCCTGAGCATCGAGTCTATTTTGGCGCGCGCCAAACGCGCTTCCAACTGCACCCAGGCTCAACGCTGGCGAAGAAGCCTCCCGCTTGGGTGATGGCGTTTGAGCTCGTAGAAACAACGCAACTTTTTGCGCGCACCGCGGCCAAGGTGGAGCCGGAATGGCTAGCGCTCGCGGGCAGTCATTTGCTGAAACGCAGCTACTCTGAACCGCATTGGTCCGAAAAATCGGCACGCGCGTCGGTGAAAGAACACGCCACGCTGTTTGGCCTCTCTGTGCTCCGAGACAGGAGCGTGGATTACGCGAGCATCGCCCCCGATCGCGCCCGCAGCCTCTTCATCGAGCATGCGCTCGTCCGCAATGAATACAGAAGTTCTGGGGCATTTCAGGCGAAAAACAAACAGCTGCTCGAAGAGGTGGCGCGCCTCCGCGACAAGGCTCGGCAGAGCGACATGTTGGCTGATGATGAACTCCTGTACGCGTTCTTCGATTCCCGCATTCCCGAGTTCGTCGTGAACGGCAAGCTCTTTGAAAGCTGGCGCGTTGACGTCGAAAAGACGGATCCAAAGCTGTTGTTTTTGGCGCTCGAAGATGTTCTCGTCAGCGACCGCTCGCTCTCTCCTCGGGACTATCCGGACAGCATCGAAGTACACGGAGTGAAGGTGGCTACTACGTACCGCTTTGATCCCGCGGCCGAAGACGACGGCGTCACGCTCAACGTCCCCCTGGCCCTGTTGCCGCAGCTCAGCGAAGAGCACTGGACGATTCCTGCTTGGCACGAGCAGAAGATCACTCGCCTGATCCAAGATCTTCCACGCGGGCTCCGACGTGATCTGGGCGCCCTGCCTGAGCTGGCAAGGAAAGTGGCTCAACAGGTCGTCATCGGCAAGGGCAACATGCTCGGGGAGCTCGCACGCTCGCTCTCCGCCCTCTCAGGTGTCCAAGTTCCCCAAACAGCGTTCTGCCCAGAAACCTTGCCCGGGTACCTGCGCTACAACTATCGAATTTACTCTGAAAAAGGCAACGTGCTGGCCCAAAGTCGCGATCTCGACTTGCTGCTCCGCGAGCACTCCCCCCGCGCCCGCGAAGCCTTCAAACAAAGCAAAGCTGAAGGCGCTTGGGAGCAAACGGGCCTTCGCTCCTGGAGCTTTCCTGATCTACCGCCCTACGTTACGCGTCGCGTGCAAGACACCGACCTTCGCTGTTATCCAGCGCTCATCGACCGCCAAGATTCCGTGGAGCTCAAGCTCTTCGACACGCCCGCCACCGCAGCACCCGAACACTATCGAGGCATCCGACGCCTGCTGATGCTCGGAGCTCGCACACTATTGGCCTCGCTGCTCAAGCAGGCCCCCGCCCCGCTCAGGCCACAGTTGGGGTTGCCAGCTGGACGTGCCGAGGTGGAGAGCTATCGGGACCAACTGTTACTGCGCGTCGTGGAAGAAGCCTTTCACCTCTCCGAAAGCATTGAGCTACCCCGTTCGAGTACAGCCTTCGCGGCTTTGGTTGCCAGCGGCACGCCGCGCCTCGCGCCCTGCTACGAGACGCTCATGAAGGCCCTCAAGGTAACTGCCAATGAGCTGGACAAAACCCTGCGAGCGCTCGCCGCCGCAGCAAAACAACCGAGCGGCACTGCAGCTATCCAAGACATCCAAAACCACTTGCAGTACTTGTTGCCCAGTGATCTCGTGCTCCACGTGGGAACAACGCGCTTAGAACAATTTCCGCGGTATTTGCGTGCCGCCCAAGCTCGGCTGGCCCGTGCACTCACCGATCCACGAAAGGATGCACTGAAAGCTGCGCCCTTCACGCCCATCTGGCTTGATTTTCTGGCTAAATCAGGCACCGCTCACGACCCGGCGCTAGCCTGCGACGTACGCTGGGCGCTCGAAGAATTGCGCGTATCGATCTTTGCGCCCGAACTCAAGCCCGTCCAGCCCCTGGCGATCGCCGCTGCGGCTCTGCGCGTGAAGGCGCTGGCGTGAACTCTTGCTCGAGCGCCTTCTCGGGAAGGTGGAGCCTTTACGTCGCAAAACAGATAGTAAGCATGCTTACTATCTTCCCAAGAATAAAAAGGGCTGCTCACCTGGCACGCCTGCGGCTAGGCTCGTTCACCCTGAGGGCTTGAACGCACGTGACCCAACCTCCCTCATCGGAAACCGCACTCGCGAAAGGACGAGAAGCCTACGAAAGACGGGCTTGGCAAGAAGCCTTTGAGGCTCTGTGTGCGGCGGACACCGCGACGGCCCTCCAAGGAGAGGATCTCGATCGCTTGGCGATGGCTGCCGCATTAGCCGGGCACGACGACCTGCACCTTTCAACGCTGGAGCGTGTGCATCAACTGAGACTTTCCGTTGGAGAAAATCGCGCCTCTGCACGAGCCGCCTTCTGGATTGGATTTCGCCTGATGTCTCTCGGGGAAGGCGCACGGGCCAACGGCTGGCTCGTACGCGCGCAACGCCTGGTGGATGCTGAAGGAGATTGCGCCGAACGGGGGCTCCTGCTGGTGCCGGTCGCGTACCGGGCGCAACGCAGCGGGCACCACCGCGTCTGCCATGATACAGCCGAAGAAATAGCACTCATCGGCGATAAGTTTAATGACTGCGACCTCGCCACCTTCGGTCGCAGTCTACAGGGTCGAGCGCTGATTAGGCTGGGTGAGGTCCAGCGCGGAATGGCGCTCATCGATGAAAGTATGCTGGCGCTTGTGAGCGGCGACGTGTCTCCCATTCTGACAGCCCTCGCTTACTGTGGCGTGATTGCTACCTGCCAACGCGTGTATGCCGTCGAACGCGCGCGCGAGTGGACGCAAGCGTTATCTAGCTGGTGCGAAGCACAAACGGGCGTCGCTTCGTTTCAGGGGATCTGCCTCGTCCACCGTGCGGAATTGTTGCAGTTCGGCGGCGAATGGCCGGAGGCCCTAGACGAAGCAAGGCGTGCTCGTTCGGTCCATGGCAAAGGAGCCGTTTCGGAGTCGCACTACCAAGAAGCGGAAGTTCATCGTCTTCAGGGCAACTTCACGGATTCTGAAGCATCCTTTGAAGCTGCAAGTCTGAGCGGCGGCGATCCACAACCTGGCCTTGCGCTGCTGCGGCTCCATCAAGGCAAGACCGAGGCCGCCTCGAACGCAATCCGCCGGGTACTCGCTGAAGCCACCGATCCGCTGTCGCGCGTGCGATTCCTGCCTGCCGCTGTCGAGATTTTCGCCAAGATGAGAGACTTGGAGGCTGCCCGTGCGGCAGCTCAAGAATTAGAACAGACCGCGGCCGCCTTCCCCACGGAGGTTCTGGTTGCCATCGCGGCCCAAGCGCGGGGCATGGTGCATCTGTGCGCAGGTGATGCGCAAGCGGCACTCGGACCCCTACGGAGAGCGTTTTGGGTTTGGCAGAGTCTGTTCGCGCCCTACGCGGCAGCACGAACACGTGTGTGTTTGGCGGAGGCTTGTCAGTTGCTCGGGGATAGCGAGGGCGCACGCTTGGAGCGCGCCGCAGCACGCGCCGTATTCAAAGAACTCGGCGCAATGCCCGATTTAGTGAGTCTCGATGCCATCCATCCACAGGCTCTCGATACCCAACCGCCACCGGTGCCCGCGACGGCGGCGCACGGTCTCACACTACGCGAACTCCAAGTGCTGAAGCTGTTGGCAGTCGGCAAGACCACCAAACAGCTCGCCTGCGAGCTGTTCCTCAGCGAAAAGACGATCGAGCGTCATCTCAGCAATATCTTTGGGAAATTAGGCGTGAGCTCACGCACAGCTGCCGCTGCTTACGCCTACGAACACCACCTAGCCTAAACGCCCACTCGAATGTTGACCCCGGCATGGGTGAAACCACCCAGGCGAAATTTCGAGAAATTGGGGGTTCTGACCGAGTTCGGGAAGGCTCCCGCTCGATAGCTTTGGACTTCACCAGGCGCCACGACGCGCCAAGCGAGGTCAATATGGATAAGGAATCAACCAAAGAGCTCAGTGTGAGTCGGCAAGCCACCCATCTAGATGTGATCGTGATCGGCGGCGGACAGGCCGGACTCTCGGTGGGTTACCACCTAGCCAAGAAAGGTGTGCGCTTCCTGATCCTGGATGCTCAAGCACGCACCGGCGACGTCTGGCGAAAGCGCTGGGATTCGCTCTGTCTGTTCACGCCGGCACGCTATGACAGTTTGGATGGGATGCCCTTCCCTGCACCACCCGACTCATTTCCCACCAAGGACGAAATGGCGGATTACTTGGAAGCGTATGCGGCCCACTTCGAGTTGCCGATCCTCAACAGCATCTGCGTGGATAGGCTCTCCAAAGAAGGCGATAACTTCTTGATTGAAGCGGGGGACCGTCGGTTCGTAGCCAAGCAGGTCGTGGTCGCGATGGCGAGCTATCAACGTGGGCGAATTCCGGAGTTCGCGTCTGAGCTCGACCCACAAATCGTTCAGCTTCATTCTTTCGACTTCAAGAATTCAGGTCAGCTGCGTGAAGGCGGCGTACTCCTCGTCGGCGCTGGCAATTCAGGCGCCGAGATCGCCATGGATCTTTGCAAAACACATCGCGTGTGGATGTCAGGCCGTCACCCTGGCCACATCCCCTTCAACATGGACGGATTCTTCGCGCGTCTCATCCTCATGCGCGTGATCTTCCGTCTCGTGTTCCACCGCATCTTGACGGTCATGACTCCAATCGGAAGGAAAGCACGAGCCAAGGCGCACCAAGGCGGCGGACCGCTCATTCGACAGAAGCCAAAGCAGCTCATGGCTCGCGGTGTGATGTCCGTGCCACGCACGACGAGCGTTTTCGCGGGCAAACCTCAACTCACCGATGGTCAGACGCTCGACGTTCAAAACGTGATCTGGTGCACGGGCTTCACTCCCAGTTTTTCATGGATCGATCTACCCATCTTCGACGAGCATGGGGATCCACGCCACCAAAGCGGCGTGGTCAACGAAGTGCCCGGCCTGTACTTTGTTGGGCTTCACTTCCTGCACTCGTTTTCGTCCACGATGATCCACGGCGTAGGGCGCGATGCGGAACGCATTGCCGCTGCGGCTGCCGCACGAACGGCAAAGGCAGTTACACGGGCTCCGCAACCGCAAGTCTTCCTTGCACTTCGCTAAGGCGTCGACCTTTCGCCTCAGGAGCGTTCACAGCTTGAGAGCTTTCTAGGAAAGGAAGGCGACCTTCACGTGGCGAATCAGACAGTAAGCATGCGTGCTATCTAGTTGCATCACAGAGGGCCTTCCCTCCTGGGCGTCGGTCCGATCTCACCACTTCAGATTAATCCCGCGAAAGTAGAACTAGGCCCCTAGAAATTCTGTTTGACCAGTTTGCCCGCAGCTTTCGCCAGCTTTCGGTGCAACCCAGGCGCGTAGCCTGGCTTCACTTCTGGTTTCACGCGCCCGATCACCAGAGCCTGAGCTGGAACGTCGCCCGTTACGGTCGATGCCGTCGCGATGAAGGCGCCATCTCCAACCGTAACGGGAGCAACTAGCTGCGAATCACTCCCAATGAAGACGCCGCGCCCAATCACGGTGCGGTGCTTCTGATAACCATCGTAGTTGCAGAAGATCGTGCCAGCACCGATGTTGCTCTCGGCTCCGACATCGCCGTCACCCAAATAGGATAGGTGGCTTGCTTTGGCGCCGCTCCTCAGGTGCGTCTTCTTAATCTCCACAAAATTCCCGACTTTGCAGTGATCATCGAGCTCGCTCTCTGGCCTGATGTGCGCGAAAGGCCCCACCTCAGCATGCGGTCCCACTTTGCTTTCCGCGATGACCGTATACGGCTTTATTACGGCAAAATCGGCGATTTCTGAGTCGATCACGATCGCTCCAACATCGATCCGTACGCCACTTCCGATCCAGGTGTGTCCGCGCAATTCAACCCCGTTCCGGATCTCAGTGTCGGCCCCGATCGTCACCCCCTCCTCAATCAGGGGCGTGCCGCGCAGGGTGACCCCATTTTTGAGATGCAGCTTCCGAATGCGCTCGAACAAAATGGCTTCGGCTTCGCCCAGCTGACCGCGATCATTCACTCCCAAGAGCGCATCCACCGACCCGAGACACGCTTTAACCTCTGAACGCTGCGCTAACCATTCCACAACATCAGTGAGATAGTATTCGCCTTGCGCATTCACGGGGCGAAGTGCAGCTAACGCTTCGGCAAGTGGTCCCATGCGCGCCACGTACATGCCTGCGTTCACCTCGCGCACAGCTCGCTCCGCTTCATTCTGAAGGTCCCGATGCTCACGGATCCCTAGTACTTTTTGGGACGCATCCCGTAAAATACGCCCGTAGCCTTTCGGCTCGGGCGGCACCACGCTGAGCAGCGACAAGCTCACCTCGTTGGACTCTAAAGCATCAAACAGCGGCCGCAAATCCTCCGCGACAACAAGCGGTGTGTCGCCACACAGAATCAGCAGCTGATCAGCTGAAAGCCCCCTGATTCCAGCACGTACTGCATCGCCCGTACCCAACGGAGCTGCCTGCACAACTGTCGAAATACGCTCGGCACCAAACCACTCCGAAAGAGACTGAGCAATTTCCGCTTGATTGGCTTCGCTCACGACGACTCGCACGTGCTCCACGCCGGCCTCCAACGCAGCCCGCACAGGGTAAAACAAAAGTGGCCGACCTGCAGCGGAATGTAGCGTCTTGGTGACGCGGCTGTTCATGCGTTTTCCTTCGCCAGCGGCCAGGACGAGTGCGGCGATCTGCGTCATAAGTCGGACTCGGTTTGTGCCATCGATGTGCTGCGCGGCAGCGGAGCGGTCTGTTCTGACACCTGGCGGATGGGAGCCTGGAATAACTCATGCCCTAATTTCCCAGCACTCTTATCCAAGTATACAATCACTGCCTCTCCAGGCACGAGGGTGTCGCTGCGTGGACGGCGATTGACCCTTTCGATCAGGCCGTCGCTCATCTTGTAGCGTCGCGCGATACTTGCGAGGGTGTCGGTCGGCTTGGCAGCTATCACCACGCGCCGTCGGCCTTTCTGGGCCTCATATTGGTCGTAAAATTCGGCTGTTCCCGCGGTGATGGGCGTGACCTCCGCATCCCTCAAGAATCTCACGCGGCTCGGCGGAGTGCCTTTCTTGATGAACACTTGAAGCACCATCTTGGGCTGTAGGCGTGCTGTTTCATCCAGCGCATTCCACGCCATCAATTCGTCGGTGGAGGTCTCAAAAGCACGAGCGATATCGGCCAGGCTTTCGTCTCCGCGCACCGGATAAAAGACGCGTTCCCGCGTCAGATAGGTGAAGGCTCGCGGCGCAACCACAACCCGGGAAACTTCTGGAGCCTGGCTCAGATCCGCGTTTGGCTTCGGGAGCTGAAGCACGTCTCCAACGTTCACCTCATCATCGGCGGCAACCCCGTTGGCCGCCTTCAGCTCAGCCAGATTGACGTTACGTGCAGCGGCGATGGAGGCGGCTGTCTCTCCGAGCTTGACGCTCAGCGTCGAAGACAAAGCCCCGTCCTTTTTGTCGCCCAGCTTTTTCTGAACGCGCTCACCGGTTCCGAGCGGCACGTGCCATGGCCACCAACGCTGAGATTTTGCGCCTAAAGGCGGCAATTTACTGGAGATATACTGGGGATTGAGATCGCCCAGCGCTTGGGAAGAAACACCGGCCACAAACGCGATTTGTTTGAAGCTGGTTCCGCCTGCTACACGCACCGTTTCGTACTGTTCGGTGGGGTCGTAATCCGACGGGTTCAGTCCAAAGGCTTCGGGATTGTTCATCACGATGCTCATGGCCACGATCTTGGGGACGTAGAGCGTTGTCTCCCAAGGCAAGCCACCTTCGTAGCGCGAGAGCTCCCAATAATCATTGCAGTTGAACTTGGAAATGGCCTCTCCGAGCGCGCCCAGGCCCATATTGTAGGCAGCCATCGCAAGCTCCCAATTGCCGAAACGCTGCTTGAGATCGCTCAGATATTTGATCGCAGCGAGCGTGGACTTCTCCGGATCGAGTCGTTCATCCACGTACCGATCAATGCTGAGCCCATAATGGATGCCGGAAGCCGGCATGAATTGCCAGAGGCCCGCGGCGCCAACGCGTGAACGGATCTTCGGGTTATGCCCACTTTCAATCAAACTCAACCAAAGGATATCCGTGGGCAAATTAGCTTTGAGCACACGGCTTCGAAGCAACGATGAATAGCGCCCACTCCGTTTGGCGAACACCTGAATGATCGCTTGCCCCCGCGGATCATCCCGGTAAAACTTAAGATAGCGCACCACCCGTTCATCCAAGCGCGTTGCGAAATTGGGCATCGCAACACCCCGCAACCAGCCTTCCTCCACGCCCGGAAAAACATCGCGCAAGAGCGGCGCGCCGGGTGGCGCGTGAACGGGCACTTCTCTTTCAAGCCCAAAATCAAAGCCTGGCTTCACGCCGAGCAGCGGCTCTGGAAAGAGCGAACGATCGGCTTCGATCAAGGCGCGAAGGTCAGGATCGGAAGTTTCATCCAGGCTCACGCCGTGCGCTTCGGAAGGGATCCCCTCCGGACCTGGGACGAGCGAAGTGGATGGCTCCGCCGGCCCCTCCGGGTCGTCCACCGTCGTGGCATCCTCACTCACGGCCACGGCACTCGTGATCACCTCCGCCGTTCGCACCCCTCGTCCCTTGCCAGGCCGAAAGGCACCGCTCGCCTCCTCCGCAGACGCAGGCCGATTCGCGCACATGAGGACCCCCAAGAGCCACCACGCCCGAAGGCCGCCCCTGCCAAACCGCCGAAAGAGCATGCCAAGCAAGTGTTAGCCCGGCCCAAACTAGCGGTCAAATATGCGGCAGTTTCGCTGTGGCTTGATCAATAAGGGCGAATTATGGGACCTCGCCCACATGCCCACTTCCACCCGCATTGAATACGACACCTTCGGCAAAGTTCACGTCCCCGCGGCCCAGCTCTGGGGCGCTCAAACGCAGCGCAGCCTAGAGAACTTCAAGATCTCCAAAGAGCGCATGCCCGATGAGTTGATCGCAGCCCTCGCGCTCGTGAAGAAGGCGGCCGCCATCGTCAATATCGAACTCAAGATGGTGGACGAAAAAGTGGGCAAGGCTATTTGTGCTGCAGCTGATGAAGTGTTAGCTGGCAAACATCCCACTGAATTTCCATTAGTCGTGTGGCAAACGGGCAGCGGCACGCAAAGCAACATGAACATAAATGAAGTCCTCGCCAATCGCGCCAGTGAATTGCTCGGCGGTGAACGCGGCGAGAAGCGCCTGGTGCACCCGAACGACCACGTGAATCGCGGCCAATCGTCGAACGACGTCTTCCCTGCGGCCATGACGATGGCCTGTGTCGGCGCGCTCAAGCTCCGCGTGTTGCCGGCTCTCGGCGCCTTGCGTGATGTTCTGGCGCAAAAATCGGCCGCTTTTTCGGATGTGGTGAAGATTGGGCGCACGCACCTGATGGACGCCACTCCGCTCACTTTAGGCCAGGAAATGAGCGGCTGGGTGGCTCAGCTCGATCACGGAAAGGCGCATGTTGAGTCTTGTATGCCGCACCTCACGGAGCTGGCGCTGGGAGGCACGGCAGTCGGGACGGGGCTGAATGCTCACCCGAAGTTTGCCGTGATGGTAGCTAAAACCTTGAGCGAGTTGAGTGGCTTTCCAATTGTTACGGCTCCCAACAAGTTCGAGTCCCTCGCGGCGCATGACGCGATTGTGTTTGCCCACGGCGCCCTGAAAACGGTGGCCGCTTCCTTGATGAAGATTGCCAACGACGTGCGTTGGCTCGCTTCGGGACCGCGCTCAGGTATCGGCGAACTCACCATTCCCGAGAACGAACCTGGCAGCTCCATCATGCCCGGCAAAGTGAATCCCACTCAATCCGAAGCGCTCACGATGGCGTGCGCGCAAGTGATGGGCAATGATGTTGCGATCAACATCGGCGGCGCCAGCGGAAATTTTGAGCTCAATGTGTTTAAGCCCGTCATCGTCCATAATTTCTTGCAGAGCGCGCGCCTGATCGCTGACGGCGCCGATAGCTTTCGCGAGAACTGCGCGATTGGCATCGAGCCCAATCGAGCCCAAATCCAAGCCCATTTGGAACGCTCACTCATGCTCGTGACGGCGCTCAATCCGCACATCGGTTACGATGCCTCGGCCAAGATCGCAAAAAAGGCCTATAAAGAAGGCACCACGCTGAAGCAAGCTGCGGTCGCGCTGGGCCTGGTCACGGCGGAGGATTTTGACCGCTGGGTAAGGCCCGAGGAAATGACGGGGACACTGCGCGAGGGCTGAGAGCCCAAAAGGGAGCACGGCTCATTTTTATGATTGACTTCTTGCATAAATATATGCAAGGTTCCGGTCATAAACGTGAAGGTTCCGTTGCACGTCGTTCTGGCTCGCCGCGAGCGTTTGGCTCAAATGCTGCGGGAGCATTCGTATCTTCCACTCTCGGAGGTCTGTGAACGCTTGGGCGTGAGCGAAGCGACGGCGCGACGTGATTTGGCCGCGCTGGAGCGCGAGCAGGCCATCACGCGCACCCGCGGCGGAGCCATCTCAGAATACAATCGCCGCTTCACTTCATTTCGGGATCGCTTGGAGCTCGGTGCCAGCGTTAAACAACGCCTCGCGGCGGCTGCCTGTAAGCAGATCCGGTCGGGGCAAGTCGTGTGGCTAGACGGCGGAACGACTTGCTATGCGCTGGCTCAAACGCTTTTGACATCGGCGCCTTCGGCGCTCACTATCGTGACCAATAATTTGCCGGCTGCTGAGTTGTTGGCGGACCACGAACAGATCGCCGTACACCTTTTGGGTGGTCAGTATTTTCGACGCAGTTCGATTCTGGCCGGGCCTAACTCGCTTTCAGCCGTTAAATCTTGGCGATTTGACCTGGCGTTTCTGGGTGCCGAGGGCCTCACTCACGAAGGTCTTTGGAATTCGGTGGTCGACGTGGTGGCCCTGCAACACGCGATCATTCAACGCGCGGCCGAGGCGATCATTTGCTTGGATGCCGCCAAGGTTGGACACCGGGCTGCTGAATTCTTACTACCGCTTGCGGAGATCCAGCATCTCCTCACGGATGCTCTGCCGGCAACGCTGTCGGCAGCGGGCGTGAAGATCCCCAAAAAGGCACTTTTAGCCGCGTGATCGCAGGGAATCTAGATTTTCTCAGCTCAACAAGACGAACAGGAGACAGACAGTGAACCAAAAACCCAAATCCCAGCGCCCCTATCCGAAGTGGGATGATGCCCACGCTTCCAAACTCAGCCCGGTCGAGAGGCTCGTGTATCGCTCAAATCTTTTGGGTTCGGATCAGCGAGTCACCAATACCGGTGGCGGCAATACTTCCGCGAAGCTGAGCGAGAAGGATCCGATTTCCAACGAGGAGGTTGAGGTGCTGTGGGTCAAGGGCTCGGGCGGTGATCTCCGAACCTCCAAACAGGATGGCTTTGCATCGCTCTATCAGAAGCGTGTCATGAGCTTGCAGGACGTCTATGCCCGCTTTCCAAGTCGAGGCGTGAAAAGCGAGGCGGAGGATAAAATGGTCGACATGTACAAACATTCGACCTTCAATCTGAACCCGCGCGCGGCGTCGATCGATACGCCCCTGCATTCATTTGTGCCCCAAAAGCACGTCGACCACATGCACCCGAATTCGGTGATTGCCGTGGCGGCCTGCCGCGATCGCGAAAAGCTCACCGAGACGGTATTTGGCGGCGAGCTCATCTACATGAATTGGCTGCGCCCGGGCTTTGAGCTCGGTTTGGAACTGCAGGAAATCTGCAAGAAGAGCCCCAAATCCAAAGGCGCCATCATGGGTCAACACGGCGTCATCAATTGGGCTCCGGACGACAAAGCTTGTTACGAGCTCACGATCTCGCTGATCGAAAAAGCAGACGCCTACATCGCCCAGTGCGACAAGGGCGAAAAGACCTTCGGGGGACAGAAGATTGCCTCCCTCCCTGAGGCAGAGCGAGAACGCGTGTTGGCGGAAGTGCTGCCCTTCATTCGCGGACAAATCACGTTCCAGGCTGAACGCTTGATTGGCACCGTCCAAAGCGACGAAGCCATGCTGCGATTTGTGAACTCTGAAGACGCTCCCCGTCTCGCCGATCTCGGCACCAGCTGCCCCGATCATTTCTTGCGCACCAAGATCAAGCCTCTCTATCTGGATTGGGACCCGGCGAAGGAAGATGTGGCGGCGCTGAAGCTGAAGCTCACCGAAGGCTTGGCTGCCTATCGCCAGGGCTACAAAGCCTACTACGAACGTTGCAAACGAGCTGATTCCCCGGCCATGCGCAATCCCAATCCGTCGGTCGTGTTGATCCCAGGTTGCGGCATGATCGCATGGGGGAAAACCAAATCAGAGAGCCGAGTCACCGCTGAGTTCTACAATTGCGCGGTCGAAGTGATGCGCGGCGCCGAAGCCATCAGCGAGTACGTCGCGCTGCCCGAGCAAGAAGCGTTCGATATCGAATATTGGGCCCTTGAAGAGGCGAAGCTCCGTCGCATGCCGGCTGAGGCCGAGCTTTCGCGACAAGTTATCGCCGTAGTCGGCGCGGGCAATGGCATTGGCAAGCAGGTGGCGATTCGTTTGATGAAAGAAGGCGCTACGGTGGCGTGTATCGATCGCGATCTGGCGTCTGCGAAAGTGGCGGCTGCGGAGCTTGAGCGGGTCTATGGCGTCGGTATCGGCGTAGCGGGCACCGGTATCTCCGGTGCTGGCCCGGTGGTGGCCCTCTCTGCGGATATCACCCAACGTGAAAGCATCCGAGAGGCCCTAGCGCAGGTGGTCTTGGCCTATGGCGGGATCGATACCGTGGTCGTGACCGCCGGGATCTTCGTTCCACCCGACAAAACCGGCCATATTGAAGATAACAAATGGGCCCTCACCTATGGCATCAACGTGACGGGGCCTTACCTAGTCGCCGACGAAGCCAGCGCAATCTGGAAAGCCCAAGGCACGCCTGGGAACTTCGTGATCACCACGTCAGTCAATGCGGCTGTCGCGAAAAAAGGCAGCGTGGCGTACGACACCTCGAAAGCTGCAGCGAATCACCTCGTCCGCGAGCTGGCAGTCGAATTGGCACCGCTTGTGCGCGTGAATGCGGTGGCTCCAGCGACTGTTGTCAAAGGCAGCACCATGTTCCCGCGGGACCGCGTGCTCTCATCATTGGCCAAGTACAGCATCGCTCACAGTGAAGCGGAAACAACGGAGAGCTTGCGCGACAAGCTGGCACAATTTTATGCTGATCGCAC
>JBBRRP010000137.1:0-16164 GCA_038246305.1 Polyangiales bacterium
GCGTTTTTTCGCATTTTATGTAGGGCACGCTGTCCGAAGACCGGAAGGGTTTCTGCCCCTTGGTGGTTCTCTCGCGCGAGAGGTTCGGCCGTTCTCGGCGCCCTTCGTCTCGAATCGTGTTAGCCTCCAGTGAAGCGACCTCCGCATGTCTGAACGATTTCCGCACCTTAGCCGCGCCCCTATCACAGAGGCCCTTTTGGATGTTCGTGTTCCTCTACCTGCCGGACGGACGCTTGCCGAAATCACGGACGCATTCAGTCTCGCAGTGGCGGCGGACTACCCCGAGCGGCGACCGATTCAGCAGCTCCAAGCCCAGCTAGCATTCGGAGACGATGGTGGGGGTGCGGTAACCTCGGCGCAGCTGATCATCGGCGAGATTTTTTGGACATCAGACAAGAAGCGCGCGGTTCAAGCGCGACTCGATGGGTTCAGCGTGAACCAAGTCGGTTCGTATAGGAACTGGGAGACGATCACAAACGAAGCCAAGGTTCGCTGGAAGGCTTACGTGGCGGCGGCAAAGCCCGAGAGAGTTGTTCGGTGCGCCGCTCGGTTCATCAATCGGCTCGAAGTACCTGTAGGCGACGATCTGAGGAAGCACCTGCTCACGTTTGCCGAAGTGGGCAGCGCACTTCCGCCGCTTCTCGACGACTACTCATTCCGCTGCGTTGTCCCATTCGGAGACGGCCGGCGCGCAGCGATCACGCAAGCGACGGTTCCTTCAGATGGCGTGGGAAACGCAAATACCCGCGTGCTACTGCTCGACATTGACGCTTTTTCGGAACGTGAGTTCGCTCCGGACTCGGCAGACCTGTGGAGCGAGTTCGATAAATTGCGCGAGATCAAGAATTCTTGCTTCTTTGATTCTCTCCAGCCTACCACCTGGAAGGCCTACCTATGAGCGCTCTCTCCCTATCGATTCACGAGCCAAGCGTTCGTCGCAGTGTGCCGTCGCCCGCATACAGCGAGGACGCTCGAAAACTCCAGAGGCGACAGGACGAGACGTTCGTTGCCCTTCATCAGGCGCGCCCCGCGCCGCCTCCGTTCGACTCGCTTTCTCCCAAAGTCGCGGCCGAGATTTCCCACACGTGGAAGGAGCCTTGCGAAGGAGTTTTTGAGTTCCTCGCAGCCAAGTATCCGGCGAGCCTTCTTCAGTTGATTTCCGAGAACCGACTGGAACCCGCCGACCTAACTTTTGCAGCCGAGATCGCTGGACGCATTGGCACGTCTGCCGAGGTCGCAAAGACCCTTCGAGGTTTGCTCGCGCATCCGTCTGCGGTGGTCCGCGAGGGGGCCATCTACGGGTTGGCCAATCACCTTGATGATTCGCTCCGTGCAGCATTGGGACGGCTTGCCAGCCACGATGCGAGTCCTGCGGTTCGCACCGCAGCGGCGGGCGCCCTGGACGAAGGATGACCCTTGCTCATTCGCTTTGCTCGACGTCTTGCGAATTGGGAGGAACCGCTATCCGTTGATGAGCTCCAAAAACGGGAGTTCAAAGCGCGAGATGGTGGCCCAGATCTCGTTCCATCTGTTTACGATGTAACGAACCGAGACGAAACCTTCCGAGCCTGTGCGGAGCATTCCACCATGTTTGACCCCGATCGCACGACGCTCGGAGTTGACGTGTCGGGCACGCCGAACACCATCCGAGAGGTAGCTGGAAACCCCGCCTTCGCATTTATCCGAGCACGTCATCGTGAAGTCGTTCTGCAGGACGCGGACGCCCTCCGTGGTTTCATCCGAGAATTGGTCTCCAACCTGCCTGAGCGACGCCATCTCGTCGGAAAGGCCGATACCCTTGCGTACGCAAACGCTCGATTGGCAGTGTCGGACGAAGAATGGCAGGCAGCGGTCGGCGCCGAAGGCGCTACGTCTTGGTTGAAGAAGCTCCGGAAGAAGTGAGCTTGGTCCACAGGTCGGGCGCTGAAACCTACGCGTTGTCACGCTCGACGATGACATGACTAGATAGCCGGCGTTCTTCATTCCACCAACGCACTCCGATATTTCCGGTATGATCTCCCTTCGGGGAGCGGTAGCTGATCGTTTTCTTCTCTCCCGGGAGCATGTCGAAATAGTTATCGCTGAAATCGAGCTCCGCCTCCAATTGCACAACCCGGGCATAGGTGTCGGCCTCGAGCAGGATCGTGCCGCTCGATCCTGTTCCGTCGATCGTTGAACGCACCAAAGCCGGCGGCAATCGCATCTCCGAGGGCATTCCGCGATAGTAATAGGCGCGGTCTTCGCCCGCTTCGCATACCAGGTCGCACACGAGTATCGATTGATCATCAAGATACGCGTCGATGGTTTCAACGGGAAAATCAGCTGCCAGCACAGCTTCATTGGCGTTCACTTCAAAGGAAACCCGCTGTTGCCAGCTCGCGCGACCTGCCCATGGTTGTATGCGAAGAGTCATCTCGCCGGTTACGCCAGAACAGACATCGCTGCTGACCCAGATCTGGTAGACGCACTCCGTTCGTGTGATGGCCGTAATGACCGGGCGGAACCCCGCTTTCATGCCGTACCAACCGGCTTTGGGAAAACCATAATAATCGACGACACTCCAGCCGCAGGCAGGCCAGCAATCGTTGAACATCCAGAACTGCACTCCACTAGAGTAAAATTTCCGGCGACGCAGCGCTTCGCAGATCAGCCGGATCAAATCGTATTGGGCATATTCTTTTTGACTGATGCAGAGTTCGAGATCGATGGCTTCGCCGTAGAGAATCCGCGCCATTTGTTCAAGGTTTTGATAGAACGTGAGCGGGAGCCCGGAATAGGGATTGTCCTTGGTGTGAAACTCCCACATCGCACTGTCGGTTAGGTCGCTTTCATCCATGAACTTCAAAAGACTCCGAAGCGGCGGCGCACCCAGTGTTCCGCTTTCGCTGAGAAACCGCCCCTTCACATGCTCATCGATCAGGGCTCGATAGCCTTGTATCCCGTTCACAAGAAACCGTGGTCCATCCCAGAGCGGCGAATAATGGCAATCGCCCGCACTTGGCGAATTATTCAGCTCTCCACCATAAGGACTCGTCAATCGGAACGGTCTCGACGGATCGAGTTTCGCGCAGAGAGGGCCAGTGATTTCTTCGGCGATCTTCCGACCATTCCAGCGGTCAATTGATTTTTTGCTCAGGCCAAGCTCGTTATCGCCGCACCAGAAAATAAGGCAGGGGTTGTTGCGCAACATGCGGATTGCTTTTTCGAATTCGATACGCAATTGCGATCGGAATTCCGGATCATCCTCAGGGTAGAGCGCGCAAGCCAGCAGAAAATCCTGCGATACCATCACGCCGGCTCGGTTGCAGGCATCCCAGAATGCCTGCGGTTCATAGATCCCTCCTCCCCAAGCCCGAAGCATATTGAGGCCCGAGTCACGCGCAAGCCCGATCAGGCGGTCGTATCGTTCTGGCGTTACCTGTGAGGGAAACGGATCAGCCGGCACCCAGTTGCCACCTTTTACAAAGATCCGTCGTCCATTGACGACCATGGTAAAGCTGGAGCCATCCGCATCGCTGATTTCTTCAATCGCGAAAGTCCGGATACCGATTTGAAGCTCTTTGCTGTCGATGAGGGTTCCATCGTCATCGATCAGCCGCACTCTTGCGGTATAAAGGCATTGATTTCCATGTCCGGTCGGCCACCAGAGTGCCGGTTCAGCAACCCGGATTTCCTCATTCAAAACGGAGCCATCTAGAGTCCGTTCCGTACTCCAGACAATATTTTCTGACGGATCAAATAATTCAATGTACGCCGTGGCACGGCCGCGGAGCTCTGTCGACAATTCACAGTGGAGCCTCGCCTCATTCCCGACGATTTCTTTGGTGTAAATAAACAGATCGGTGATGCGAGCCTCTCGGTAGAACGAAAGAGTCACAGGCTGCCAGATACCTGCCGTGACAAAACGGTGCACCCAGTCCCAGCCGAACGCGCACTGCATTTTCCTGATATAAACCCGCTCTCCTTCCGGGCAGAAGCATGCAAAAAAATCGCGATGGGGCTTGCCCGTGACGAATTCGTGCACCGTCCCGAACTTGACTCGCAGGCTGTTGGTGCCTTTGTTCAGCAGGGCTCCGATCTCGAACTCGTGCGGGACAAACATATTGTCTGTCGTTGCGATCTTGATTCCGTTCAGCACGATCTCGGCGAATGTATCGAGCCCGTCAAATCTGAGGACTGTCCATTCAAGCCGAAAATCCGCGGGCAGAGAAAACTCGCGTTCGTAAACCCATGACCAGTGCTCAACCCATTGGCACTCCACGGCCTGGTCACGCTGGAACGGATCACGAATATGGCCTTCGCGAAGAAGATCGGGATGAACATTGCCAGGAACCCTTCCTGTTAATGAAATCGTCTGATTTCCATCGGGAGCGGTTCCCGTAAGTCTCCAATCGCCATTCAGCGACATGGCAGAAATTTCTGGGTTTTTCATAACCTTTACAGAACCTGAGCTAATCGGCTAACTCAGGCTGATCGCCCCGGTATTGAATTCAGGGTCGCCGATAGTCGTAGCATTGAGGCCCATGGTATTTAGTACGGTGAGGAGAACGTCATTGATGTTGCGGCCTTGAGCGTCCACGCGACGGCCTGTTCTGAAGGCACCGCCGCCTTTCCCGATGATGGTCGAAAGAGCCGGAGAGAGCACATGAGTCCCATTGCCCATCTCGGATGCGAGATAGACAATCGAGTTGTCTAGCATGCTGCCGTTGCCCTCGGGTGTGGACTTGAGCTTGCTGACAAACGCTGCCATCTGCTCGAAGATCCAGGTTTGCGCCTTGATGTACTCGCCACCGTTAGCGCTGTGCTCCATGCCGTGGTGGTCGCCTTTACATCCCAGAAACTCGAAGCGTGGGTATTGATCGCCGGATGAGAGCCATTGCATCGCCACAACGCGCGTGAGGTCGCAATTCAGGGCCTGGTAGGCGATATCATTGAAGGCGCTACTGTAGGCTTGAATGTCGTAATTTGGGTAGTCCACCGGACCCGTCCCCTGTTGCGAGGTGCCCGTTGGCGGAGGTACGTCCATCGGCATCCTGGGGAGTGCGCAACCGGCGCCGGGCATGCCCGAACCTGCACCGCTGCCACCGCCCGGATTGACGAGAGATTTCTCGAGTTCGCGCAGCGCGCTCAGGTGCTGGTCGAGCTTAGTCTGCTCGTCGCTACCTGCTACCGCCTTAACGTCTGCGATCTCTGCGAACAAGAGATCCAGTCTGCTTTTCTTGCGCTGGTAGAGATTCACGAGCGCCGGATCGGGCGCGGCCACAGTGGTGGCCGGGGTTGAGCCTCCCGTGGGTAGTCCTGCGCCGAACACGCGGGCGAACGCGGTGACAGGCTCGTCCATGGGACGAACCGCTTGACCGTTGTTGTAGAAGCATTCGCTGTGGTCCCCACCCTGCCCCTTGTTCCACAGCGTGCCAAAATGGAGAGCTGGAAACTGAGTCTTCTGCCCGATGGCCATCGCCACGTGCTGATCGATCGTGGTCGCTGTACCGTAACGATACGCGTTGTCTTCCACGCCGCACGCGGTGGTTCCCCCGCAACCTTGATCATTAACCGCTCCGCCAAACATTGAACGGCAGCCGCCACCATGGCCCTCAAGCTCAAAGTAGGTCGCTACTTTGTCCCCAGCTTTGTTGTTGATCTTGTCGAAAATGATCATGTCCGACTCCAGCGCAGCCCACGGCTTGTAGATGCCGTCGAAATAGGTATCGAGATCGGCTCCGTCGGGTGCGCCACCCTTAAAGGGAATTCCTCCCGGCAGATTCAACAGAATCAAACGCAGCGGAAAGGCGGTTTGGGCTTCGGAGATCACGGAGCGGAAGACGGGCGTGGCCAAGAAGGCTGCAGCGCCGAGTTGCGTTAGAAGGCTTCTACGCTTGAGAACGGCTTTGAGCATATCGCAAGTTCCTTTCCTCAATCCTAGCTCCGCGCGCCCGGAGATTGGTGTCAATCGGCGGCCAAACTACAGCAGAATTCTCTCATCGTGGTTGAGCCTTCGGTAGGCGCTCGGTCCCATTCCCGTACGTTGTCGAAAGACGCGGGCGAAGTAGCTCGTGTCGTCGATGCCGACCGCTGAGGCCACTTCCTTCACCTGAAAGTGACCGTCGCGCAGCAGGTGGGCCGCTTTCTCCATACGCAGACTGGTGACATAGCTCATGGGAGCGACCCCAAAGCAGTCGCGAAAAGCTCGCATGAACGTACTGCGCGACATGTGCGCCCGGTCTGCAAGGCCTTCCACGGTCATGGGGCGGGCAAGATTCGTCCCCATCCAGCGCACGATTTCGGACAGTTGCAGCAACGATTTGGGCAGCGGCGCCGTCATGTCGCCGTAGTTCCGCGAAAGCTCCAGGGCCACCAGACAGAAATGGGCGCAGCCGGCCGCTTCGAACCCAGGTTTCTTAGAGTCGATCTCTGCCTGCATCAAGTTGATCGACTCCATGAGCCGCGAGAGCGCTTCGCGCGGCAGCCGCAGCCGGCTCTGGAAACCGTGACTCGCACGAAGCGTCGGCTCGAGCTGAAACAGAGCCCTATAGCCCGGAGCCCCAAACAACTGGCGCTCAGGAAGCTCAAGCCGAACGGGGTCGAAAAGGATGTTAGTAAGTGCCAGATCTACGGGGTTAGCGTATCCATGCAACATGTCGGGCGGGATGACGAAGCAGTCACCGGGCCCGATCGAGAACGCTTCGTTTTCAAGCGTGTGGTAACCGGCACCCCCGGAGACGATCACGAGCTCCCAATAGCCATAGTGCTGGTGCAGCTCCGTCGGCACGTGGTCGGTCACCGACATGGCCAGCAGCGGAAACTCTTGGAGTGCTTCGCCCTGTGTGGTCATGGAACACCGAAGCTTCGCCAGGGTTAAGGTTACAAGATCGCCAACTGGAGACGGGCGTCAAAATGAACGGCCTTTTAGCACTCACTCCCCATTTGAACGGAATGCTCAACCGCCCAGAAAGAAAACTACACCACGGCTCAAGAATCATTCTGACCGGCGACGATACTCAGTTGGGTTCAAACCAGTGTGTTTGAGAAATGCTCGAGAGAAGTAATTGGCATCTTTGATGCCTACTTGCGCCGCAACTTCCCCGACGCTCCCATCGGTATTGCGGAGCAGCGTCGCAGCCTTCCGCAAACGCAGATCTCTCACGTAAGTCCAAGGCGCGATGCCAAAGGCGGCATGAAAATGGCGCTCCAGCGTGCTGCGTGTCATGTGGGCGTGGCGCAACAGATCCGAAATGGTGATGGGCTTGTGATAGTGCTGATCCAGCCAGTCCAACAGACCAGAAAGCTGAGTGAGGCCCTGCGAGGAGGGTGTTGTCAGCTCTGCGTACTGACGAGCAAGCTTCCCGAGGAGCGCGATGAATAGGCTCCCCGCGACGAGCTCGTATCCCGCCTTCTTCGCCAGCAGCTCCTGATAGATTTCCCAAAACTGCCCGACTACTTCGCGCAATACTTCCTCTTTTAGGGTGAGCCGGCTCTCAAAGCCATGCTGACACCGAAGCTGGGGCTCAAGGGACACGAGAGCACTGTAGCCGGGGATACGCTGGAGCTGCAGCGTTGGAAGGTCAAGCCGCGTTGGATCCAGGATCGCGTTGACCAACCCCAGCTGATGGCAATCTGCGTAACCATGAAGAATCCCGGACTGGATGAAAAAGACATCGCCAGGGCTAATTGGGAAGGAGCTCTTTTCGAGCAGGTGCCGACCGCGACCGTGGGTCACCACCACAAGCTCGACCTGGGACCCGTGGCTGTGCAGCGGGAACGGCTGGTGGTCCTTGACAGGAAAGGCTGTGAGAGGGAATACGGCTAAATCCGCAAGCAGATCGACCTGCGGCATGTCGCCGAACGCGGGGAGCATGCGTCGCAGTATACTTTCGTTGCACGCCCAAGCAAACAGCTGATAAGGCTTTAGCCTGACGCCGCCGGTGTTCGCATTGGAGGCCAACCGCCGATGACCATCACCGTTACGCGCGTGTCGGCCAAGCTCGTCTCGAAGCAAAGCCAGGAATCACCCAGATGAGGGGAAATGTTACCGTGGAAAAAAACAGGAAGGCTTGTCGCGAGCGCATTTCCGTCCGGCCCAAGCTTGACCTTGATCAATCCCCCCAAAATATTAGCCAGCTCGCACACAGCGTCGGTGATGTCATCGAGAACAAGCTTCGGTGTCGGCATGTTCATAAACAGCGCCCGGGCCAACGCTTGCACCCCGCTTGCACCCGCGAGAATCGCGATCCGGGTGGAGCTATCCTGAGAGGAGAGCGTGATGTGCGCACCCGAAAGCCCACTCGGCATGCTGCTTCTGGGCAAGCACGGTCCCCGCTCCCCCAGGCCGAGCTTATTTGCGAGTTCGTCGAGCGCTTCGCTGACTGGCTCGACCCATGCGTCCAGGCTACGCTCGCCTCCGCGAATCACACTTACCGTCATCGTCTCATGGGCTCCTCAGCCACCAACGGCTGTCACGGCGACACCTTAAGGGGGTCAAAACTGGGCGTATGCAGCCATTCGATGGATCGCCGTGTCAGCATCTTCCGGACATGGGTCACGAGCTTGCGCGGCCAAGCCCCGCTCCCCACCAGCTCCCCACCCGCTTCAGTGCAATCTCTGCCCCGGTTTCGCGCCTGAATGCGGTGACATCAGGAAGAGTTCCTTGCCGCCCGCGCCTGCGGCCAACACCATGCCTTCGCTCGTACCAAACCGCATTTTTCGCGGCGCCAGGTTCGCTACAATCACCACCAGCTGACCCTCCAAGGACTCCGGCGTGTACGCGGACTTGATCCCCGCAAACACCGTGCGCGTCTCGCTTCCTCCCAGGCTAACGGTCAGCTTCAAGAGCTTGTCGGCTTCCGGGATGGCTTCTGCCTTCAAGATCTTGGCCACGCGCAGATCCACCTTTCCGAGCTCATCCACGGTGATGGTGCTCGCCAAAGGCTCATCTAAGCCGCCTTCCACCAACTCACCCCCCACACCCACGGCCGCAGCGGTTGCCGTAACCTCGGCCACTCCACTGGCGACGGCATTCGCAGCTTTCGCTTGCGCCGCGTCCGTCTCCACGTCGATAGAGCTATCCATCATCGCTTGCACCTTTTTAGGGTCCACGCGTGTCATCAGGTGCGAAAATTCGCCTATTTTAGTGCCTAAAAGTGGCATTTGCCCGAGCTCCCAGTGTTCAAACGAGCAATTCAACAGAGCCGCACTATCGGTCGCGAGCTTCGGCAAAATGGGCGAAAGATAGAGCACCAATTGCCGGTAAAGATTCAGCGCCACCGTGCAAACCTCTTGCAGCTCCGAGGCCCGCTCCGGAGCTTTCGCGAGCTTCCAAGGCTCCACGCGATCGATGTACTCATTGGCGCGGTCGGCCAAGGCCATGATCAAGCGCGTTGCCTTGGCAAAATCGCAGTCTTCGTACGACTTCGCAATCTCGGCGCCCGCCAGCGCCGCATTCTGAAATAAACCGCCATCTGCAGGGTACACCTCCGCCAAGCCCAGCGATTTCGCAAAACGCGCCGTGCGACTCGCCAGATTCACCACCTTGCCCACCAAATCTGAATTCACTTTGGCGATGAACTCCTCCAAATTGAGATCCAAATCATCCACCCCCGCGTTCAGCTTGGAGGCGTAGTAATAGCGGAGATAAGCTGGGTCCAAGTGCTCCAGGTAGCTCAAAGCTTTCACTTGCGTGCCCTTCGATTTGCTCATTTTCTCGCCATTCACGGTAAGAAAGCCGTGCACATGAACGCGCGTGGGCAAGGAATACCCGGCCACTTTCAGCATCGCTGGCCAAAACAGCGTGTGAAAATAGACGATGTCTTTACCGATGAAGTGGTGGATCTCCACCGCCTCGGAGCGCCAAAAATGCGAGAAGTCCTGCCCGGTTGCGGCACACCATTCCTGCGTTGAAGCCAGATAGCCAATCGGCGCGTCAAACCAAACATACCAGTAATTGCCGGGCGCATCGGGGATCTCAAAACCGAAGTAAGGCGCGGGCCGCGACACATCCCAATCGCGCAGCTCCGCCGAGAGAAAATGCCCTTTCAAATAATTGGCAATCTCGGGCTGCAAGGTGCCTGAGGTGGTCCACTCCTCGAGGTACGCATGCAGCTTCTCGACTTGCACAAACAGGTGCTGAGCGCTGCGCAGCTCCGGCACACTGCCGCTGTGAATACTCCGCGGATTCTTGAGATCCACCGCGCTGTAGGCCGCGTTGCATTTCTCGCAATTGTCCCCGTATTGGTCCGGTGAATTGCAACTCGGGCAGTTGCCCTTCACAAACCGATCGGCCAGAAAAATCCCAGCCTGAGCGTCATAAAGCTGCGTCACCTCCTTCTGGATCACCAAGCCTTCCGCTCGCAGCGCTTGCCAAAATTCACCGCACAACGCCCGATTGGAGGCAGAATTGGTGCTGCCGTAGTGATCGAATTCAATCTGGAAAGCCTTAAAGTCGGCTTGGTGCGCCAGGCTCATTTCAGCAATCAGCGCCTCTTCGCTGCGCCCCTCCAGCTTGGCTCGAATCATGATGCTGGTGCCGTGCGTGTCGTCAGCACAAATATAATGGCAACGATTGCCAAAGAGCCGTTGAAATCGAACCCAAATGTCCGTTTGCAGGTACTCCACCATGTGTCCAATATGGACGTGTCCGTTGGCGTAAGGCAGAGCGCTCGTCACTAATAGCTGTCGGGTCATGAGGGCGCGCAGCCTAGCCCAGGCTTGCTTCTTCTGCTGCCCCCTCTCGCCTCAACGCCGCGAAACACGCGTCGCTCGGCGTGTCTCCCCGTGTCGCCCCCGTGTCGCCCCCGGGTCGCCCCCGGGCCCGTCGCCTTCGCTCAGGCGGGGGAGACAGCTTCCGATCACTCAGACCGGACTCCCGTATTCACGAACTAAGCTTGATCGCAAACTTTGAAGTTGGCCTCAAGGGCTTCCAGGCCCAGCACGCGCGGCTTGAACTCGTGGCCCACGAACCCGGCATACGCGGTGGCGGCGATGGCTCGGCAAATCGCGGGATAATACAGCTCTTGCTCAGCATCCAGATCGCGCCGCTCCGGATTACCTGCTGTATGGAAATGCCCAATCCAATCGATGTTCTCTCGGAGGGTTCGAATCACATCACCCTGCATGATCTGCACATGATAGATGTCAAAGAGCATCCGCACGCTCGGGCTGTTCACCAGCTCAAGCACCCGCCGTGTCCCGGCGACGCTGTCGCATTCGTAACCAGGGTGATCGATTTTGCTGTTAAGAACCTCGAGATTCAAGTTGACCCCCAACCGCTCCGCGAGCGGCGCTACCCGGGAAAGCACACGTGCAGACGCCTGAGCCGCCTCTTCAGGCCCTTGCCCGGGAATTCGATTGCCACTTAGGCAGATCAGTGAACGCACGCCAGTCGCCGCGGCAATCTGGAGGCTTTCGCTGAGCTCTTGCAGAATCCGCGGGTGCTCTCGCTCATCGTTAATACCTCGCTCCAAATTTCCGTGGCCACTCATGCTGGCAATCGTGAGCTCATGCCGGCGCGATAGCTCCACCAGCTCGTCGAAGTCCGGACCCCGATCCCAGAGCTCATACGCGCGATACCCAATGCGCCGTGCGGCACCCAAGAGCTCGTGCAAGGACATGCCAGCGGGTTGAAAAACGGGATAACAGAACGATTGCTGAATACGCATAGTCGAGGCCTCGCGATAGCCTGCCTGCCGGAGGCGCACAGACCCATGGCAAGGCTTCAGCACCGTATGTGATTTCTTCACCTCCGCTTCAGCTACGCCTCGCCGGACTCACCCCGCCGATCGCCTGATCCGACTGGGGCTAACTCCCATATGTTTCTTGAAGAGCTTGGAAAACTGGAAAATGTCTTCGTATCCAACGCGTGCGCCGACTTCCCCCACGCTCAGATTCTCATCTTGCAGCAGATATTGAGCCCGCTGCATGCGTTGACGAATTAGAAGTTCGATCGGTGTTACCCCAAAATAGCGCTTAAACACGCTACACAAGTACTGGGGCGACAACGCCGCTCGTTCTGCCAAGTCGGTCAAACGAATGGGCTCTTCCGAATGGGCTTCGATGTAATTCTTGACCTTGAGCAGACGCTCGGGCGGTTGCGCACCGACGCGACGCCCCTCACGGCGACGCCGCACCTCACGCAGGAAGCTCTCAAGCGTATTTTTTGCGATCACCACGTCCGGTGAGTGGGGCCCCGTCAGCTCGCGGTAAAGTGCGAGAAAATAGTGCTCTGCAACCGCCGGATCCGCATCGTAGATCGGGACGCCGAGCGGCAAATTCAGCGCCCGTATCAGAGGCGCAATAACCGTCCCAGCGCAGTGTATCCAAGTGTGTTTCCAGCGCCGCTCGCGATTGCCGTAAAGATGAGCGTGTTCGGGTCCCCACAGGATGAGCGTTCTGGGTGGCACCAAGTTGCCGGTCACATCCAGCTCGACGCTCTCGTAAAATAGCATAAAGAGATAATCCTGCGTGCCAGCTGGACGGTGCACCAGCCCTGGCAGCATCTGCTCCTGCACCCCCATCGCGCCTATTTTGAGCTCCGATGTGTCAAGTGGATCGGAGAAGATTGTCTTCATCGTACGAGAAGATACCACATAGTGAGGCTCTCTTGTTGCGATAATACCCGGTACTCCTTGGTTCCAATCTCAGAACTCGGACCGACAACGTAAGATATGACAAGTTACTCCGAAGCGATGCCATACCGATTTCGCCTATAAAGCGACAACCTGTAGTGATATTGGGCGCCATCGGAAGCGACGCCCGCATACCCAATCAGGCCCGATGATGTGAATCAGCAACGCTGCTGAGGGTCACATTCGGACTATCCATCTCAACGGAGTGGTCTTCGCTATGCTGCACTCGCGCCTCAATCCACCTTTGATCCTCATCACCTTCATGGCCGTGGGTTGCTCCTCGGGGGACCCAGGCGCAGCGCGGGACCCCTCCTCCCCCAGCCCCTCGATGACTTCCCACGACGCCGCTATGCCGCCAGCGGCTGGTGGAGCTAGTGGAGGCACCAACAACCCAGCCAACCCGACCGGCGGGCGTCCGAGCACAGGCGGTGCACCTGGAAACAGCGGCGGAAGCCTAGCCTCCGGTGGAGCATCAGTCAGCAGCGGCGGTTCGGGAGGCACTGTTAGCGCCGGCTTCGGCGGGGGCCTTGGCCAAGCAGGCGGCGGAAGTATGGTTCCCAATGCGGACGGCAGCATCACACCCACCTCGAAGACGAGGCTCTTCAACGGCGTTGATTTTACCGGCTGGACCGCGGACGAACCAGGAAAAGACGACACACCCACGGCACCGGATAGTTTCGTTGTGCGCGGGGGTGTCATCGCGACTCAGGGGACGTTCAACTCGCACCTGCTCACCAACGCAACGTATCGAGACTATCACCTTGAATTAGAATGGCGTTGGTCAGCCACACCGGGCAATGCCGGAGTTCTGGTACACGCCTCCGATTTACGCGCGCTCTACGGTCAATTCCCCAAGTCGATCGAAGTGCAGCTCTTTAGCGGCGATGCGGGCGATTTCTGGTGCATTCAGGAGAACATCGAAGTCCCCAACATGGACGCCAGGCGTCCCCACGACGTCGGGCAGGCGTACGGTGGCAGCGAAAGCGACGCACGACGCATCCTGAATCTGACCGATGACTCTGAGAAGCCAGCCGGCGAATGGAACAGCATGGTCATTGAAGCCCGAGGGCGCGGCATCACGGCTTGGGTCAATGGTGTTCTAGTTAACGACGGATTCAACTGCACCGCCGATCACGGAAAGATCGCACTCCAAGCAGAAGGCGCCGAAGTCGAGTACCGGAACGTCACGATTGAGCCATTGTCTCCAAAGCCTTGAGCTTCGAGTCCCGCGCCAGGGGACGCGACACACCTTGCGAGAACCTTCTACCCATCTAGGCCCTCGGGTGTGCCACTTGCGGAGCGCCACGAAATCCCAGAGGATCCCTCAGGTTTTCAGTGCGCCAAGAACCGGTCATCATCATCGGAGCAGGCCTTTCAGGCCTTGCCGTCGCGGCACGTCTGGTCAGCGCGGGCCGTGAAGTGTTGGTGCTGGAAGCTTCCTCGCGTGCGGGCGGCCAAATTCACACGTTTCGAGAAGGCGAACTGATCGTTGAGTTGGGCGCTGAGGGCTTTGTGGCGCGCAGCCGTTCCGTGCCAGCACTCTGCGAACTGCTTGGCATCGAAGGCTCCTTGGTTGACCAGCTAACAACGGATACTTACTCGATCGAAGGCGCGGGCCTCGTCTTGTTGCCGCCCGGCGAAGCTGCGCGAAGCCTTGGATTTCAGGTTCCGAAAGAGGAGTTAGGTCGGGGGATCCGCTCGTTGGCGAAGGGCATGGGGCAATTGACGGATGCCTTGCTGGAGCACGTTGGGGAGGAACGGATTGAGTTTGGCGCCCCGGTGAAGTCGCTCCGGCGCGAAGCCCAAGCTCTCGCTGTCGAACTCGACAACGGCAGATCCCTTCACACGAACACCGTCGTGCTGGCAACGCCGGCACGCATCGCAGCTTCAATTCTGGAGCCGCTTGCACTGGCGGAAAGTGTACCCCTGTGTAGCGCGCCACTGACCTCCAACGTGAGCGTCAATTTACTGTATCGCTCGGCGCAGTTTCAAAACTATCCGAGCGGAGGCGGCCTAATTTTCCCGGATAGTTTCGCCAACGTGGGGCTCCGCGCGCTCAGCCTCGTGGAGCACAAATTTGCTGACCGTGTCCCGCAAGATCACGCCTTGTTGCGCGTTTTCTTCCGTCCAGTGGGCGATGCACTCACCACCTGGAGCGACTCCCGTTTCGCATCCGAAGCCAGCCTTGCGATTGCGCAAGTACTCACCGTCAGCGGTGAGCCTGTGCGCGCCTGGGTCTCGCGCTGGGCTGAAGCGCTACCGTTGTTCACACCCGAATACCAAACCCAAGCAGCCGCAGTCGATCGCGCACTTCAAGCGTTGAGCCTTCACGTGACGGGCTCAGCCTTCCATGGCGCCGGGATCGACGCGGCAGTGGCCTCAGCCGAAGTGGTCGCAGCCCGGCTCGGTGCCTAGCCGGCTTATCGAAAACCGGATCTAAACGGGCATCCCTTCAACCATCAGCGAGCCATCTTTCCGAAGCTCCCGCAGCTCTTCGATCACCGTTCGCCAATAGCGGCGATCAGCTTGACGGATTCGCGAGGCCCGCTCTTGCTGCCAAGAATCAATCTCGTCCTCAAGCTCTGGCGGCCAATCAGACTCAGATTGGCTGGCGTCGAGTGCCCGCGCCAACAGGGGAGAAAGCATCAAATTGGCAAGCTTCGCACGGTAGCGCAGCATCAAACGTCGTAGCTCGCCAACAGCGAACACATTGTCAATTGCCCAAAGACACTCTGCTGGGGTTGGATTCGGTTTTTCACTGAGGAACGCGAGCGCTAATCTTGAGATGATGGGATAGTCCTCAGGTCGCTGCGTTTTCTTGATCTCTCAAAGACTCGACCCGACTGAGCGGCTTCGACGAATGACGTAAAGCGTGGAGGGTGACCCATCATGTCGAGGAAGGTGCTCGGTTCCTTATCCGAACTCGGGATAACAAAGTGAAAGCCATGGCCGCGCTCAGCGTACTCCCGTGTGACCGGTGGAGTTAGCTTGTAGTAAACAGCAGCGCACGCTCGCAGGCTATCAACTAACCTAGACAAGTTGTCGTCGTCCGGCTCAACCCAAATGTCAATATCCTCTGAGAAAGTCGCGGCGACCGTACAGAATGGTCGCTTGATCGCTGATCAGCAGGTATCGAACGCCACGCTGTTCAAGGTGACGGAAAAAGTTTGCGATCATGAACAGCCTGAGGGTCAACGAGTCGTTCTCGGAGGGCCCAGCTTCTTTGAAGCCGTTCAGCAGGTGTCAGGCTGAGCCACTCCACCATTTTGTACGGTGACAAGGCAACGGAAGTCTCGATGAACTCGCTCTGAGCCGCACGTCCCTCGTGCGCTTGAACCTCTCCGCTGTCTAGCCCATCTATGTCCATCGGAGCATAAGACAATCGAACTGGCGAAATGAGGTAGAGGAAATGCCAGGCCAGTTGACCGAGGAGGCGCTGCCCCCTGCTCACCAGGACACCGATGGCCAAAGAGCGCTGATCACGACCGACTGCTGAGCTCAAGAGCCTGCAGGACATCGGAGCAAATAGATCTCCGCACTGAGCTGA
>JBBRRP010000138.1:0-16000 GCA_038246305.1 Polyangiales bacterium
CCTCATTCGCGTACTGTTCGCTATGCTCCAAGGTGGCACGCTCTATGATTCAGAGCGGCGCCTTCCCGTCACTGTTGCCGCATAAAACCTCACCCATTTCCTTCGTCTTTTTTCCTTGCGCACTCATGGGAAGTCCGCTGCGACTTGCGGTGCGTTGCGGCCCAAAAGATGAACCGGCGGTGGCACGGGAATCCCCGATCCTCAGCTAACGTTCACTCTTCGGGCGGCTCTTCGCTCGGCCGGCGTTCTTTCGCAATCTCGTTCAAGATCTCCTCGACCCTGTGCGCCTTGTCGAAGCCATCATCGTAGAAAAATCTAAGATCGGGCACCTTGCGTAATCCGAGGTGCGCTCCAAGCCCGCGCTTCAGGCGATTGGCGGCCGTGCTCAATTGTCGGACGACATTTTCGCGTTCTTTGGCGACTCCCGTGTCTTTCAGCATGCGCACGCGCACTGTTGCCAACGCGAGATCGTCGGTCAGTGTCACGTCTGTGATGATCACGGTCGAGAGGCGCCGATCACTAAAGTCGCGCAACAGGCATTGGGTCAAATACGCTCTCACCAATTCCGCCACGCGCAACGGGCGTCGACTGGCTGCCACTAGTCCTCAGCTTTCGACCGGCGGCCGGTTAAGACGCGCCCGAGTTCATGGGGATCCAGCGTCTCCAGGCCTTCGCTCAGGCCCTTCCCCGCCTGCCCGAAGGAGACAATCTCGGTTCGACAGTCGGCCAAGATGGAGTCTTTAGCGTTGCCAACGAGGGCTGTGGCACGCGAGAGCGCTTCACGGCAAAGCCCGGATTCTCGCCCGACGACAGCAAGCCCCAGTGTCGCCACCTGATAGCGCTCGACATCGCCCACTTCCGCAACGGAAATGCCCAGGCGCGCCCGCAAGCGCTCCTTCAAGCTCTTCACGACCTGCCTTCTATCCTTAAGCGATTGAGCTCCTGGGATTTGCACCACGTAACGAGCAACTCCTACGAACATACGGGGCCCAATGCACTGACGACTGCCCGCTCGGCCCTAGAGGGTCTGTTTGATCTCTTCCATCTCGAAGGCCTCGATGATGTCGCCCACGTTAATGTCATTGAAACCATCCAGCGAGATGCCGCACTCAAAGCCTTCTTTGACGTCACGCACGTCGTCCTTAAAGCGCTTCAGGGTAGTAGCTTTGCCGGTAAACAGGACGTCCTTCTCACGAATGAGGCGCATTCCAGCATTTCGTTTGATGATGCCATCGACGACCATGCAGCCTGCGACGGTACCCGCCTTGGTGATCCTGAACGTCTGGCGAACTTCCGCACGTCCGATGATCTTCTCAACCAATGTGGGGGCGAGCAGCCCTTCCATCGCAGCCCGGATATCGTCCACGACATTGTAGATGATGCTGTACTGCCGGATCTCGATCTTCTCTTGCTGTGCGAGTGAGCTTGCTTTGCCAGCCGGACGTGCGTTGAAGCCGATGATGATCGCGCCAGAAGCAATCGCCAGATTGACATCACCCTCGGTGATTCCGCCCACGCCCACATGCACGACGCTGACCCGCACCTTTGGTGTCGCCAACTTCTGAATGGCCTCGGTGAGCGCTTCGACAGAACCTTGAACGTCCGCCTTGATGATCACCTTGAGATCGAGCCGATCGGTTTCTGACATCGCCTTGGCAAGCTCTTCGAGCGACATGCGCTGGCCGCCCATGCTTGGCCCGAGGCTGCGACGATCTTTGACCTTGCGCGTCTCGGCCAAAGCCTGAGCCGTCTTCATGTCGCGAATGACATAAACAGGGTCCCCGGCACTCGGCACATCATTCAAACCGATGATCTCCACGGGGGTCGACGGGCCAGCTTCATCCACCGAAACGCGAGCCGAATTCAGCATCGCGCGCGTCTTTCCGTACGCTCCACCCGCCAGGATCACGTCCCCGCGACGCAAGGTTCCGTCGGTGATCAGCACCGTTGCCACGGGCCCACGACCTCGATCCAGCTGAGCCTCAATCACGACGCCCGACGCCGGCTTATCTGGATTTGCCTTGAGCTCCAGCATTTCGGCAAGCAGCGTGACCTGATCTAACAGGCCTTCGATGCCAGCGCCCGTCATCGCAGAAACCTCAGCGAACAACGTATCGCCGCCCCACTCTTCCGGCAGCAGACCCACGTCGCTCAGCTCACGACGCACGCGCTCGGGCTGAGCGTCGGGCTTATCGCATTTGTTCACGGCGACTAAGATCGGCACCTTGGCCGCGCGAGCGTGGCTGATTGCTTCAAGCGTTTGCGGCATGACGCCGTCGTCGGCCGCAACCACAAGAATCACAATATCAGAGGCTTGGGCCCCGCGTGCGCGCATCGCAGTGAATGCTTCGTGGCCAGGCGTATCCAGAAACGCCACCGTTCCATGCCTGGTTTGGACCGTGTACGCGCCGATATGTTGCGTAATGCCACCGGCTTCGCCGGCTGCGACAGTCGCCTGCCGAATCTTATCCAAAAGGCTCGTTTTGCCGTGATCAACGTGGCCCATCACCGTAACGACCGGCGGCCTCGGAACGCCTCCGGCCTCTTCCACCGTTTCCCTCCCCTGCGCCGCTACGATCGCATCTTCTTCGCTGACGGTGACGTCTTCAACTTCCCAACCAAACTCGTTGGCGACAATCTTGGCTGTCTCAGCATCCAGCGTGCTGTTAATGTTCACGCCTGTCATGCCGAGGCGCATGAGCTTCATCAAGACTTCGGTCGCCTTGATCTGCATCTTGCCGGCTAGCGTCTGCAGCAGCACCGACTCTTCAACGCGCACAACTTTCTTATGCGCAGAGCGTTCCTGGGTAACGGCCTGCCCCATTCCTTTGCTGCGCCCAAGGGACCCCAAGCCGCGTTGCCGCATCCCACCGCCGCGCTGAGCGGGCCCTCGGGAGCCGCCACCGGACCCACTCGGCGCGCCACCCGCCATACCGCCGCCCCCCATCATTGGGGTGTTACCTCGTGGTCGACCACCAATATTGCCGGCTTTAGCGTCGTATTGAACGCGACGTGCGACGGGGCCCGCCGAGCGATGAACCTGCGGCATCGGCACACCCGGACGGCCTTCCCAGACATCGATACCCGTCTTGGGGGCGGGAGGGCGTTGAGTAGGTGTCAATGCGGGCGGAGGAATAGCAGGGAGCGGTGCAGGCGCGACGTGAGGCGCTTCGGGTGGCGCTTCAGCTGCTACTTCGACCTGAGTAGCCTGGGGCGCGGGCTGCGCTGCTTTTTCGACCTGAGGTGCAGGTGGTGGCTCTGCAACCGGGGACGACTCTGCTTGAACGGGCGCTACGGCGACCTGTTTCTTTTCGGGCGCCGCAACACGGCTCACTTCGGGAGCCACGGCGGCTTCCGCAACCTGAGGTTCAGGTGCAACTTTAGCAGTTGTTGCAACTGCCTCAACGGGAACCGCAGCGACACGGGGAGCGACGACAACCGGCGCAGCTGGCGCGCGCTGAACCACCGCCGGTGACGCTACAGGGGCGTTGGCGACTTCAGACGCAGGGCGCCGCACCACCACCGCCGGTCGAGAGGGTTCCGGTGCTGGAACTACAGGGCTAGCTTGGGCTGGTGCTTCTGCATCCGCGGGACGGGGAGCAGCGCGGCGTTTAACAACGGTTGGCCGGATCCGTTCTTCGACAGATTTCTCAGAGCTGTGCTGTTTTTCTATCAGCCTTTTGACTCGTTCAACCGAATCAAGCCCCACAACGCTCATGTGGTTGCGGACATCCGCAACTCCTACCGACTGGAACAACGCCACGAGAGCCTTGTTTTCGAGGCCCAAATCTTTGGCGACTTCATAGACGCGCAACTTACTCATCGACCTTTTTTATCCTTTTGTGCGTCTTCTCTTGAACGTTGGGTTCCGGCATCTGCAAAACTGCGGAGCAGCGCAATAGTCCCAAAGCTAGCTCCCTGTCGACCACCGCGATCACCCCCACCTCGGTTCGACCGACAATCTTGCCTAGTTGATCTTTTGTGCCCCAGACGAGGGCACGGCCTTCCACGACGGCCAGGGCCACTTCTCGGCTCGAGGCCGCGGCACGAGCGTCCGTCGCGATAAGCACAGCATGCGCACGCTTGTGCTCGAAAGCATCAGCCACCGCCGAAGCTCCCATCACCATTTTTCGGGAGCGGGCTCCCGTTCTCAACAACGCCTCAACCCTCTGATGGGTAGCAGCCTGGAGCGCTCGAACAAGATCGAGCGCATTCGCCGCCACGTGAGTTCGAAAACTACGTGAAAGTCCGACTTTGGCGGCTCGCTCAAGGCATGCCTGGTGGGTGTGGACCCACGCGCCGCGCCCAAAAGAGCGCCCCCGGAGGTCCACATGGGCTCCCCCATCATCAGCTAGCACAAGGCGCACGACCTCGTGCTCATTCCTGGCAACCGGTTCGCCACATCCGATGCAGCTTCGGCTAGGCCGAGATTTCTGCGGAGCTCGCACGGCGTCCGCGAGCGGGACTTCACCTTCAGTACTTTCGAACATCCGTTTCAGACCTGCTCCTTCATTCAGCTCGCGCACCTAGCTCTGCAGGTGGAGGCGAACGCCGTTCAAGGATCGCGCCGTCGGTTTTCATGAGCTCGCGTGCAGCCTCGGAGACTTCCTTCGCCTTGGCTGCGCTGATCCCTGACTGAAGTACCAGCTTGTCGGGATCTTCGTTCGCAACATGACTGACTGTCTTGTAGCCGGCATCATCCAGGAGCTGGAGCGTTCTCACGCCAATGCCTCGGACTAGCCGAAGCTTATCTTGCTCACTCAACGCTACGCTCTGCTGCCGGGCCTTCTACAAACGTTCGATGCGCGAACGCTCCATCTCACCGAGGGCGTTCTTCTGCAGCTCCTGAGCCTTTTCTAGGCCGCCCACTTCCGGAATGGCCACCAGCTCTTCCGCCCCTGCTTCGGCGACCTCTTCAAGTGCTCGAAACCCAAGCCGATACATGGCACGCGCCAAATCTTCACCGACTCCTGCCACGCCACGGAACGCGCCCAAGGCCTCGTCCTCGATCTGCTTGAACTTGCTCTCACTGATGATGTCGAGCTTCCAACGCGTGAGCTGCGACGCGAGCCGCACGTTTTGACCCTTGCGACCAATGGCCAACGATAGCTTCTCATCGGGCACCACTAACTCCATCCGGTGCCCACTCTCATCCAAGATGACTTTATTCACTTCGGCCGGTTGAATGGCGTTGATGATGTACCGGGCCGGATCTTCATCGTACGGAACGATGTCGATCTTCTCGCCACGAAGCTCCATCACAACAGCCTGGACTCGTGAACCCTTAATGCCCACACAGGCACCCACCGGATCCACATCCGAATCACGGCTCGCGACCGCGATCTTGCTGCGCGCACCGGGCTCGCGAGCCACTCCCACGATCCGCACAATGCCTTCGTAAATTTCTGGAACCTCAGCTTCAAACAACTTTTCAACGAGCTGCGGAGCTGAACGGCTCAAAATGATCATTGGCCCGCGTGACTCGCGATCGATGTTCTTCACGTACGCCACGATTCGATCACCTGGACGATACGTTTCTCGGGGCGTCTGTTCGCGGCCCGGCAAAACGCCCTCGGTCTTGCCAAGGTCTACCACGATGTTGTGGCCGCGTTCGAAGCGCCGAACAATTCCGCGAATAAGCTGTCCCTGACGATCTTTGAACTCCTCAAAAATCAGGTCACGCTCTGCATCCCGAACGCGCTGCAGCAACACCTGCTTCGCCGTTTGGGCGGCGATGCGACCAAACGTGCTGCGAGCCTGCGACATATCGAGGACCGCACCAAACTCCTGATCCTGCTGCTTTGCGCGCTCTGCGTCGCGGGGGTGCCAAAACACCTGAAAGCCCAACTCTTCGCCTATTTCCGCGTCCAGACCGTGCTTTCGAGCGACATCAATTGCGATTTCGCGATCATCGATATCAACCTCTTCGACCACCGTCATGTACTGAAAGAGGTCGATGTTGCCTGTATCCGGGTTGAACCGAGCTTCAAGCTCACGCTCAGCACCGAAGGCGGCTTGAGCCGCTTTCAGAATCGCGGCCTCCATCGTCTCGATGAGAACCTGCTTGTTAATGCCCTTTTCCTGGGCCACCTGTTCGACGACTGAACCTAAATCAAAGCCAAAGGCCGCTGCTTGCGTTGCCATTCTCTTATTCTACCTCTTTTGCCGAAACGGCTGTTTTCCGCCGCTTCCGTTTGCTCTTCGGCTCCCTTCAGAGCCAGCCACTTTGGAACCAGACCACTCAAACACGAGCCGTGCCTGGTCAATATTTTTGAAAGGCACCGTGTGCTCGCCAAACTCGGTGCCTAGCTTGGGGTCACCCTGCGCATCCAAACCTAAAAGCTCGGCATGAACGACGCTCTGACCCGCCAATGGCTCCAGCAACTTGATGCGAGCGCGCCGGCCACAAAAACGCTCATAATCCTTGGCTGAGTACAGCGCACGCTCCAACCCGGGCGAGCCGACCAACAACGAATAGCTTGACGGGATCATGTCACTGACATCGAGCACAGCCGACACATCTCGCGAAATCTCACCGCACAGATCGAGGGTCACGCCGCCTCCGGGTTCATTCGAATCGGGTCGCTCAATCGTGAGCTCCAGAACACGACCACTTCGATCTGTTTTCCAGAGCAATTCGACGCCAACAACACCGTGCGAAAGCAACACCGGCTCAATAGCCGCGACGAGACGCTCGCTATCAAGACCGCTGATTTTAGTGTGGGCAATGGGACTCATGGCAAAAAAAAAGGACCCTCTTACGAGCGGCCCGGGGGCTCCACCGGGGCGGAGCCTAGCGGAGGGGTTTTCCGCTTGCAAGCACTGGAGGTGCGGGGACGAGCCCACGCGATAGCCGGACCGGGCAGCCCCCGTCCACCTGAAAAAACCAGGCTCCGACACCAATTGCCGCTGGCCCCAAGAGTGCACTACATCCGCCGGCATGGACTCGTCCGGCCAAGACTCGGAGAACCGCGCTTATTACAACGCATTCAGCAAAAACTACGAGCGAGCCCGGGGCGGGAACGACCCCGGGGGTTACCACGAGCTTATAGACGAATTGGAGAGCGAGTTTGTCGAACGTTTCGGCAAGGCCAAGGATGTCCTCGAAGTCGGCTGTGGCACGGGGCTCGTTCTGGTGCGGATCCGGCGCTTTGCCAAGAGTGCTCAGGGCCTGGACCTCTCTCCGGGCATGCTCGAAAAGGCGCGGGCACGCGGGCTCGACGTGATCCTCGGGAGCGCGACGGCCCTTCCCTTTGCCGACCAAAGCTTTGACGTGGCGTGCTCTTTCAAAGTTCTCGCGCACGTCAGCGAGATTGAACTCGCACTCCGAGAGCTCACGCGGGTGGTGCGCCCGGGTGGCCATGTGATCGCCGAATTCTACAACCCCAACAGTCTGCGCGGTTGGGTGAAGCGCCTCTTCCCTGCCCGAAGCATTGCGCAGGGTAAACGCGAGAGCGATGTGCTGACTCGCTTCGATTCGCCAGCAGCAGTCGCGCGTTTGCTCCCCCAAGGAACCGAGCTCGTTGCCGCGCGCGGGGTTCGGATACTCACACCCAGCGCACACCTGATGCGCATTCCTGGCTTACGCCAGCTCCTGCGGTACGCCGAAAGAGCACTCGCAGATTCTCCACTCAAAGACTTTGGTGGATTTTATATTGTGGCTTGGAAAAAGGTCTAAAATTTGCCGGAAACTCCGACATAGACCTGCGTTTCCGTCGCCAACAACCGGGGTGAAAGCTGAAGCACTGTCGCCTGAGCGCGACGTGCAGCTTCGCCTTTGCTTCGTCGCAGGTTTTTTGGCAACTCGCGACGCCGTGGGAAGCTCACCTCCGGAACGAAGTTCAGTTGGGATTCCAGAATACCTCCGAGCGCCACCGCGGCAAACCCGTAGCTGCTCACCGTCGCTACCGTGTACCAAGCGCGCAAGTCGCGGTTCACTTGGCTACTCAGAAATGCCTGCTCCGTAGCGCTCGAACGAGAATTCAGCGCGTTCACACCTTTGGTTTGGAGGTTCACAAATGCCACCGTCGAAACGAGCGCGGCCCCACTCAGCACGATTTCGCTGCTCAGCAACACCCATCCCAAGCCATCTTTGCCGTTCTGAAATTGCCCAACCCCGAATGGCAGCGCCGCGATGAAGCGGTGATTCTCGTGAACAACACGCTCCGTGGTCGCAAAAAGTTCGAGCCTTTCAACCCGTTTGCTTTCCAGGCTGGCATCCACCTGCGCTTGGTCAGTCTGTTGCCTCGCTGCAGCAATCCGCTTCTCTTCATCTTCTTGCAGCATGAATCGGAGCCGATCCTGGGCTTGAATGAAAAGATCCACTAACGCACGCGGAAACGTCAGAGGGTCGGGAGCTCTCATGCCAGGCCGAGCGCGGAGCGTTGCTTCCAACACCGTTTCCGCCTTCGCGGGCTGCCCATCTCCGATCAGGCAAGTCGCCAGCCAAAGCCGGCCCTTTTCAAGTGCACTCGCGTCATGGATGCGAAGCGTTGGCTCCCCATCCAGCAGAGCGCTGAGCTCCGAAGCACAATGACCATACTCCCCACTTTGGTAGAGCGTGATCGCCTTCTCGACGCGCGCATCATCGGAGAGCAGAGCGCTCGCCGGTTGGCCCTGAGCCCGCCCGGTGGTTTCCGATTTTTGAGCAACCGCCTTTGAGGGCCACCCCAGAGAGACAACTCCCAAAACCGTTAGAAGTGTGAGGGAACGTGGGAACATTGAGCGCGGCGGAACCGCCCGACGCCGGCCGGAGGTTAGGGCCAGGGGATGACGAAGAGTTCTCCAGCCCGGAGGGTAACGTCAATGCGTTTTGGCGTGAGGGTACTGCCCTGCGCTGGAAAAACCGTGCAATGGCCTTCAACGACGGGCTTATCCATCGCTAATTTCCTTTCCTCGGAGGCCGCGATTTCGCCGAGCTGGCCACAGCTTGCCTGCACACCGAGAGGGGCCCGAAGCGCGAGTGTGGCTGGGCGGAGCTCAATGCGGCCGGACACGATCAATTCACTTTCGGGGTCCGCTCCAGCCTCAACATTCTTGGTGATCTTAACCGGCCCTTCACAACAGATTTCGTTCGGTGGCAAAAACTCAAACGTGTGCGGCCCCACCGTTAACTTGAACTGCCGACCAAACCATTCCACCTCCTCTGAATCCAGTTTAACAATCGGATTCTGAGGTCCAGAAACCACAATCTTAACCAAGCGCGTGCCCTCAAGTCGGGCCCGCTCCGTGATGCTCGCAGTTCTGGTGTTTTTTGGGGCAGGCAGCCGCGTTCCCGGGTTCACCTCTGGTGTTGCCACCCTCTGAACGCCCAAAATGGGGGGCTGTTTCTGAGCGCCGGAAGTCTTCATGCTCGACCCCGAGGCGCGGGCAGCCGTTTCGTTCGCAGTGAGTTCGCGTTGCTGCAAAATACGAAAGGCCCCAACTCCGATCACCGAGAGGATCAGCATTGAAAATACAGCGCGCAAACCCCACACCCGCAGCCCCAGAAAGCGTCCGAGCCGGGCAACTTCGGCCAAGAGCTCCTTGTCGTCCGGGTGATACGCGAGTGCTCGGTTGAAATCATCGGCGGCGCTTCGCACTCGCCTCAGCTTTCGCGCCTGGCGCGCAGCCGCCACCAATTTTGGCACCACCTCCTCCGCGTAGGTTGTTGCTACACCTTGGGGATTTTCCACGTATTGCGCGAGCAGCGCTTCGCCGTCGATCGTTAGGCGGTTGAGCTCATCCGCCAACGCGCTCGAAAGGTCGCTCGCGTGGCGAAATCGATCGTCGGGATCATGAGCCAATGCTTTACCTATGATGCGCGCAAAAGGCCCTCCCACGGCTGCTCGCACTCGGTCTGCCGCAACAAAAGATCCATCCAACACGCGACGCAACACCTGCGCCGGATTGTTACCTTCGAAAGGCAAGCGCCCCGTCATGCACTCGTAAAGCATCACTCCTAATCCAAAAATGTCCGCTCGCTCATCTACAGCTGCCCCTTCGATCTGCTCGGGAGCCATATGTGCCGGTGAGCCGAGGACCTGGCCAGTGGACGTGACGCCCTGGGCATCGAGCAATTTTGCGATGCCAAAATCCGTCATCTTGACCACCACGTGAGCTTTAGCGTTTCCAACTCCGGCATCACCGGATTCGCGAGGAACCAAAATATTCTCGGGCTTAACGTCGCGGTGAATCACACCCTTTTCGTGCGCGTGGCTAAGGGCACCGGCAATTTGGATCCCAATTGCGGCCGCTACTTCCGGCGGCAAATACCCACGCTCCTGCAGCAGCGCGCGAAGAGTCGTCCCCTCCACGAGCTCCACTACGAGATAGCGTTCTGACTCGCTTTCGTCAGACACGTCGTAGACCTCGACAATGTTCGGGTGGCGCAGCATTGCCACGGCCCGTGCTTCGCTCACAAAACGGGCGGAAACCTCGACGCTCTCGCGTAGGTGACGATGAATAATCTTGAGGGCAACTTCGCGCCCGAGCCGCCTATCGCGCGCACGATAGACGGTCGCCATTCCCCCATGGCCCAACTCCTCGACTAGCTCATATTTGTCGACCTGAGGTAGGCTTTGCGGCGCGAGGCTCATCCCTCATAAGTCCCGGACACTAGGGCAACGTCTCAACTCGGAGCGCGTTGGTGGAGCCCTCAATGCCCATTTTGACGCCATACGTTAGAACGTACGACTCACCGCTCTTCAGCTGCTGGCGTTCTTTCAAATCAGCCGTAATGAAATCGACGGTAGCTTGAAGCTGTCCCCCACCGGAGGTCCCGAGCTGTGCCGGCTCAACGCCCCACAAAAGAGCCAACCGGTTCAGCGTGACCGGGTTGGCGGAGTAAGCCACGATTGGCACGACAGGGCGGGACTTTGAAACGAGCTGCGCGGTGGCTCCCGATTCCGTCAAAGCGACGATCAGCCGGGCGCCGACGCTCTTCGATATCTCGCGTGCCGCGTACGCAATCGCGACCGAAGTGGGGCCGCCTAGATCGCCCGCCGGCGGAGCGAAATAGGCACTCTGTTCGCTGGCCTCGATGATGCGGGCCATGATCGCACAGGCGCCATCGGGGTAAGCGCCGATGGCAGTCTCTGCGGAGAGCATCACGGCATCGGCGCCACCATAAACCGCGGCCGCCACGTCACTCGTTTCGGCTCGAGTTGGCCGTGCGGAATGAACCATCGATTGCAACATTTCCGTGGCCACAATCACCGGTTTTCTGAATTTCCTGGACGCTTCAACAATCTGACGCTGAAGAACCGGCACATCCTCTGGTGGGAACTCAACGCCTAGATCTCCGCGCGCTACCATAATGCCATCTGAGGCACGCACGATGGCTTCCAGGTTTCGAATCGCGCTCGGTGTTTCAATTTTCGAAATCACCGGCGTAGGGCGACCCAAACTAATGCAAAGCTCACGCAGCTCGTGCACCTCGGAGGCTTCCCGGACAAACGACAGCGAGACATAATCAACGCCATTGGCGAGCCCATCCTTCAGGGCTGCGCGGTCCTCAATCGTGAGCGCGGGGAGTTGGATCTTATCTGCCGGCAGGTTCACTCCAGCGCGCGGCCGCAAAGTGCCCCCGTGTTCAACGATACAGTGAACCTCCTCACCCTCAATGCGAGTGACGAGCATCTGCAAGTGACCATCCGCAAACATGATATGGCTGCCCACCAGCAGATCTTTGCTCAAGCGGTCATAATCCACGCCAATCACGTTATTTTGCGACTTCAGCTCCGCTTCGCGAACCGGATCGCGGGCACCGAGCAAAATGTGCGTGCTACCCACCTCAAGCTCAATCGGGTCGCGATGAAGACTTCGGATCTTGGGGCCGCACAAGTCTTGAAGAATGGCCACGGGAATATTGAGGCGTTTGGAAACCTCACGCACCATCACGATTCTGCGCGCGTGTTCTGTGACACTCCCCTGCGCGTAATTCAAGCGCGCCACGTTCATTCCAGCAAGAATCAGTTTCTCGATTTGTTCGGGCGAGTCGACGGCGGGGCCAAGGGTGCAAACAATTTTTGTACGACGAGTCATGGGATGATTGGGATTTCCGCGTGGATAACGAATGGGCGGCGCAGAACTTAGCTTTTGCTGAACCCGATGACTAGCCCCGGCGATCGACAAGGTTGACCCGATGGTTCCCGCTGGTAAGGAAAGCCCACCTTGGAAACGAAGACTTTAGGCTTTCGACGCAACGCGCAACAAGAGGCAATTCTCGGTGAGATGCGCGTTGCAGACGCGTTGAGTCAGGCAAACGTCACAACGCCTGTATACATCTACGACGTCGGGGCCATGGCGACGACCGCCTCCGAAGCAGCTCAAGCCTTTGGCACACAGCGTGGCTTCATCGCCTATGCCGTGAAGGCCAACTCAGCGGCGACGGTGATCCGGGCGATCACAGGCAGAGGGGCCGGGGCTGACGTCGTGAGCGGTGGCGAGCTTGCGTTGGCCCTCGCCTGCCAAGTGCCAAAAGAACGAATCGTGATGAGCGGTGTGGCCAAAAGCGATACAGAAATTGATCTCGCCATCTCGAGTGGGATCTTGGCGCTGCAAGTCGAAAGCGTGGAGGAGCTCAGCCGGGTGAGCGCACGCGCTCAAGCGCTCGGCACGAGCGCGCGGGTGTCGTTGCGCCTCAACCCCAACGTTCGCTTCGAAACTCACTCCCATATCGCAACCGGGCACGACGCAGCGAAATTTGGAATTGCCCTTTCGGATGTTCCCGCAGCGTTTGAGCTCATCGACCGCCATTCCGTCACCCTGCAAGCGGTGGGCATTTCGACGCATGTAGGTTCCATGTTAACGTCAACGGCACCCTACCTAGAGGCTGCGCGCATCGTGTGCGATGTGGCCAAAGCTCGCCAGTCAGCTCGAGGTCCGCTCAGCTTCTGCGATTTTGGTGGAGGCTTTGGCATCAACTATGGCGAGGCTGCTTGCCCACCGATCGGCGACTACATCCGAGCTGCTGGCGCCTTGCTGAAGGAATTTGGCCTTGATGTGCAGCTGATTGCTGAGCCTGGCCGATCGCTTGTGGGATCCTTTGGCGTGCTGGTGGCTCAGGTGCTCTCCGAGAAGCACGCCAGTGGGCGACGTTGGCTGATGATTGACGCGGGCATGAATGACCTGATTCGCCCAGCGCTGTATGGTGCGAGGCACCGTGTGGAACCTCTCACCGGCTTGCCCGGCCTGGTTGAATGGAAGGTGGTTGGCCCAGTTTGCGAGAGTTCGGATGATTTTGGGGTGCACCCTTTTGGTGAGAGGGCGCCAAGCCACGTTGTGGTGCGGGATGCAGGAGCTTACGGATTTGTGATGGCGAGCCAGTACAACGGCCGCGCGCTCCCTGCGGAAATCTTCGTGAAAGACGGGCAGATCATGGGCGTTTCGCAGGCCGAGAGCCCAGAAGCCTGGGTCCGCCGACGCGAGGAGGCCTGATCACTCAGAATCGGCGCCCCGCTTGACCGCGGGGATGTTCTGCGACGAACGACCGCTCGCTCGGTCTTGACCCCGAGAAACCTGGCGCGAACTCGGCGGCTTGAGCGTGCCCGAATCCAAGCGCCGAGCACCGCTACCCCGGGCGGGAGGAGCGATCGAACGCGTGCGATGCACCTCACCTTCCACGTAGAGCTCGACACCCAACGAACGACACCGACGCGCCAAACGATCCATGTCCACGCCTTGCACCAGCAAGAGCCCAGAGGGTGGCGATGGATCAATGAAAAGATCTGAGGTCTGCCGACGACTGCGGAGCAATTCACGGATCTCTGGATCTTCCACCCAGATGAAACCTGCCGTTGGCACGAACTCGGCGCGACCCAACACAGCCGTCGCCTGGGCCAACAGCCGCGCGATCGGATCAGGCAGCGCGGAGACAGCCTCAAGCCGCGCAAGAATCACGTCCCCTTCGAACCCTGCACTCAGCGCCTGCGAGACGGTCTGCGGACTGATCGAGAGATCAAGTGCGCCCGTTACACGGCCGATCTCGACGAAGGGCGAAAGCCCCACCACTTGTCCGACGGTCGCTGAACGCCCCACGCGCAAACTCTGGTTATCGATGAATTTGCAAGGTTCGGGAACCTCCGAGCTGAACTCTCCGCGCAACAGCTCTCGGCCTCGCGGAGTGATACGAATCGTGGGCGGTACATTCTCTAAATCGGAATCGCCCTCGGGATCACCCAGATCCACAATCCCCAGCACGTGCAAGCTCTGCAACGCCACGGCGGCAGCAATATCGGCAGGACTCAGCGCTTCCACGCCGGCGCGCTGCGCCCAGCGCTCGATCAAGCGCGTGAGTCCGGGAGTCCGACTGTCGGAACGAACATAGCTGGCGACGGCCTCCCAAGGTGCCCAGCGCCCATCACTCAATTCACGCAGGGCCTCAAGCACGATCGAACGAATCACGCCAACCGCGCTCGCTTCACGAGCTTCGCCCTGCGCGCGCACGACTTCGCCGTCGGGACGGGCTTCGTCCCAGGCACCACCGAGCTCCCAAGCACGAAATAGCTGACGCTGCAGCTCTCCGACCACGTACGAGCCAGGTGGCGAGGCAACACCGATCGCCGAAGGATCCCACAACCCAATCGCGCGGCTCAGAGCGGCAATCATTGCCACATCTTCCGGAGAACGACCGAAACGCGTTGCAAACTTGGCGATCAACGAGCGCGGCGTACCGACTCCTGCGCGCACTTCCACGCCTGGGTCCCGCACCACAAGTGCCATGGCAAGCGCCAACGGCGCTGGATCTTCAGCAAAGCGAGCGCGTCTGGGCGAGTGATCCTCGCCCAGCACAAATGTCCGAATATCCCGCCGGTGCGCTTCACGTTCGTTGCGACGCTCCGTGCCCACGAGCTCAGCCACTTCAGTGGGCACGAGATGGCGATTGGGGTGCACGGGGATCAAGAAGCCTCGGCGCTCAAGCGCAAAGCCGACACCCCGACGCGATGGCGTGGCCCCCATCGCTCCTCTTAAGCGCATTGGCTCGCGTTCGAGATCCAACAGCTCTTCGGTATCCACCTCGCCGCCAACGCGTTCGATCGCCTGCAACAGCTTCCGTTCCATCGGCGCGAGCTTTTCTATTTCTTCTGCAAGCTTGGAGCGTTCGGAGACGACTTCCCAGGCAGCTTCAAGCGACAACGCAACCGGAGGCGTGGCGGTGCGGCCGAGATAATGAGAAGCAATACTTGACGCAACGTCAGGATGGGACTGGCTTAAGAGCGCGCGCATGCCGCGCGGATCCTCGCCCTCCCACGACTTGAGCTGCATCATGAACGCGATCGGGAGGACCAATAGCTTCCCGCCGTCACTCGCCTCGCGCACATAAACGATTCCGCGCAGCGAAAGCGGCTCCACCGCCGCCGGAAGCGAAGCCACCTGAAGGACTCCGCGCGCCTCGGCAATTCTGTAAAGCAGCTCACGCGTGGGCCCAGGAAAACGATTGGGATCCCGGGCCTCAGGCAGCATCAGCAGAGCGCGAGCCACCTGGGAGGACACATCGATGCGTTTGTTCGCGTCCACGGAGATCCCGATTCGCTGAACGAGGGCAGTCAACTCAGCTTCAGGAAGCTGACGCAGGGTTTCTTCCAGCCTCAGTGAAAGAACGACGGGCGGGGAACGTTTGGACTTCGGGGCACGCGACATGTTGGGGAACTCCGTGTCAGCTCGTCTGGGCCCGTTGGGGGGTGACGGGCGGGCGGGAAGCACGCAAGCAAAACCTGAATGGCGACTGATGTCCAGACCTAGCTGGCCGGGTGACCGTTAGGCATTGGAATCGTGAACCATGCCGCTAGGATCGTTCCCTGTCCACCCTGGTTCAAGCGTCTCAGCGTGGGACTTTCTGGGGGGGCCTTTCACACCCGCATCGTGGCAAGCTCAGCCTCGATGTGCGTCACGAAGCTGCAGCTGACCAGCGGGTGCCGGTCGGGAGACGATCCCGGTCGAAGTCTCGTCAGCGGAAACACCGAAAGGTCGTTGTATCGAGTCTTGCGTCTTACATCGCGAGGTGTCGGGCGAAGCGTAG
>JBBRRP010000139.1:0-15910 GCA_038246305.1 Polyangiales bacterium
AAAGACGCCATCAAGCATCCAACCTTCACGCGAGCGTTCCTCGGAGAGCTGCAGAAGGAAACCTACGATACGTTCTACACGCAGTTTCTAGCACCTGGAAACGGTGATCTGCGGACGTTGCTCACGGCCAACGTCGAGTCCGCCTTGTTGCAGGACTCAACAAATCCCAGCGTCCAAATGTTCAAGCGACCCGGCGTGATGGCGATGCCGGGATTCATTGCTTCCATTTCTGCTCCTGAGCACACGGATTTGCCAAAGCGCGGAAAGTTTCTCGTGAATGCTTTCTTCTGTGAGGGGCAGCAACCGCCGCCTCCGGGTATCAGTTTTCCCGATGCGGTGCCTGGGCAATCGCAGCGTCAGAAGTTTGAAATGATTGAAGCGCTCGGCGGCTGTGGCGGCCGCCACACGCGTATCAATCCGCTAGCGTATCCGATGGAGCGCTACGATGAAGTGGGTAATCCTCGGACACTCGACGATGGCATGAACACCATCGACACGAGTGGTGCTCACGCCATTGTTCCTCTGACACCCCGAGACTTTACCTTCACGGACATGGCTGATCTCGGTACAAAAATGGCGGCAGAGCCCTACGTTCACACCTGCGTTAGCATCCAGGCCTTTGAATACGTCACGCGCCGCAGCGCAGCCGCCCCAGCGAACCCTCAACGCAACGACAGCTGCACGGTGTCGGCGATCTCGGATGCTGCGACGGCCAATGGGTTCAAGCTCACCGATCTCTTGCGCGATTCACTGGTGCGTACGGCGCTTTCGCCTCGCGCCGACTGAGCCTGGTTCCTTCCAAGATCCCTTAGCAGGAGTCCTCAAAAATGCTGATCAAGACCCATCGCAGAAGATTCCTTGGCGCGCTCGGAACGGCAACTTTTGCGGCGTCTACGCTGCGCTTCTTTGTGAAGACGGCTGAAGCGCAAGCCTTTCCACAGCGGTTTGTATTTATCTTCACTCCCAATGGGGCCGATGCTAATGCCGCGAGCTCAGGGCTTGGAGCGAATTACACACTCGGCGCCGACATGAGCATGTTCAACGAGCTCAAGAGCAAGTTCACGGTGCTGGATGGTCTGCAGATCCCACCGCACGGAGGCGAGGAACACCCGGCGGGGCGCTGTGCAATGTTGAGCTCGTGGCGCTCTTCGGGGACTCAATCAACAGCCGGAAATCGCGGCCAATCCTTTGACATTTTCCTGGCCAACAAGTTGACCAATGGAAATTCTGTCTACATGGGCACGGACCCACCCGACGATATTGCTGACTTACCGATCAGCTGGCTGGGCCCCGGCGTACGCAACGACGGATTTGTCGGGGGTGGAGCACAAGATCCTGTGAAGGCCGTGCGGGATGCATTGTTCAAGAATGCTCCCCTGCCTAATGTCCCCATGCCGAGCGTGAGCGGGATGGCTGCCCAGACTGCCAACGAGCTCGCCCTAAACGACTATCTTAAGACTCAAGTCGAGAAGCTGAGAGCGATGGCGCCAGCGTCTGAAGTCTCTAAACTGGATTTGCACCTTCAGGCGCTCAGTCAGATTCGGGCTGATATCGATCCCAGCCAGGTTGGAGGCATGACGGCAGCGCTCGCAGACTGCACGAGTTTGCCGGCACTGAGCGGCGATACTGCCGATCAAATGGGCACGCTCTTGGCGCATGCACTTGCCTGCGGGCAGACGCGCATTGCGGTGTTCCGTATTGGGTCCTACGAGCCCAACCATGTCCACAGCCATTGGCAAGAGGGTGGCATGGCAGGTTCGGCAGGGTTCGACGGTTGCGCAGAAGGGGCTCAGTCGTGCCACCAAGACAAGTTCCGGGCGATCAATAAGGGCTGGGCGCAAAATGTTCTAAACTTCCTGAAGGCTCTCGATTCGGTCAAAGAAGGCAACGGCACCTTGCTGGACAACACCGCCGTCGTGTGGAGCAGCGAACTTTCCAATCACTACCGTTCCCCAAATTTTACGCGCGCCTACGATTGGGGCCCCGGCTACGCAGTGAAACCGGGCGATGTGAATACTCACGGAACGGTGGACATGCCTTTCTGGCTTGCCGGAAGCCTCGGAGGCAAGCTGAAGCAGGGGCAGCGTATCGTTGCGCAGGAACGCTTCTCGGGTGAACTCTACAAGGCCATCGCATTCTCCATGGGCGTTAGCCAAGCTGACCTGGCCGCCTACGGAGAACCGCAGTATGCGCCTGGGATCCTTCAAGAGATCCTGACCTGAGCTCCGCTGCCGCTCGATACTCCTGATAATACCCAATCACCCGACCCACATAAATCTCACTCGCGTGAGTATGCTCCCCCGCAGGCCAGCGTGCTGACTTGCTTTTTCGACGTTAATCTGTAATGCCATTTTAAGCAACTTAGTTCGGAGGTTTACCCATGAGTTCGTTACTTATTTCAAATAAGAAGAATCTGCCCATCCTTGGGCGAGGCGTTTATCTAGCTCTCGGCCTGGCGGCCCTGGTTGGCTGCTCCAGCGGCGGCGGCACCAGCGACCCCGGCCCAGTCGTGGCAAGAACTATCGGCGATGCCAAGCCGGGTGCTCCGGGAAGCGTGCTCCGCGAGTGGTGGTCAGGCTTACCGGCCGGGGACCCTTTCGTCGCGAAACTGCGCGATCAAATTTCGCTAACGAACCCGAGCGGCACCGACAGCCTGACGGAGTTGCAGTCGCACAGCTTCATCGCCGGACAGGAAACTGTGATTAAAGACTGGGACCATGATTTCGGAGAACGTATCCGCGGCTTCATCAAGGCGCCAACCAGCGGCGCGTACCGTTTTCTCGTTTCCGGCGACAACCAGGTGCAATTCTTTTTGAGTACTGACCAAACGAGTGCGCCGATTAAAGAGAATATTAAGAAGTGCCAAGCGGACGGAACGGGCTGCGCAGCAACGGCTATGACGGTTGACTATACGCTCGCGACTGATTTTATGGAGCCAGACCAGATCTCTATGCCGCTCATGCTTACAGCTGGCAATCTGTACTTCTTCGAGTGGTACCACCGCGAAGGTCAGGGTACCACGCACGCCATGGTCAAGTGGGCCAAGCCTGGCGACGACGTCAGCAAGCCCGAAGGGCTCGACATCGTCCCTGGCTCAGCCCTTGTGTTTCCTGACTTTGAAAAACAAGCCCCTGGAACTGGCGGCACCAACTAAGATTGCTACTTTAGGAATTTATCCCGTTCGAACCCGGCGCTTGGCACACGTCGAGCGCCCGGGCAATTTGGCTGAGTGGGAGCCTACCCAAGCCCGAAAAGCAAGATTTCGGCGGGCTCCTCAGAGAGACAACGTCAAGGGCCCACACTTAAAGGACCACAGCCTACTCGATCAGTCGCAACAGCGCGCGCTCCGCGTGCTCTAAGCGTTTCTTCGTAGAAAGCGAGACGAGGGCCGGGAAGTCGCACTGCTGAGGGTGCTCGGCAGCCGTGAACTAGTCGTGGATCACGCACCGACGGCGGCCACTTGCGTTGATGGTGCCTCCGTGGCGACAGTGAGCATTGAGCACGAGCACGTCGCCTGGCTGCAGGGCGGAACAATTGGGAGCGTGAAGTGAGATTTTGAGCTCCGCTTTGCGTTGGGTTCACCACTCCTTGAGCTTCGGTGACGTGGTGAGCTGGGTTCAGAGCGCGGTCGGCGTCATGCTCGGCTCTTGGCACTACTCCTCCTGCCGATCGATTGTCAGTTCGAACGTCTTCGCTCTACGATACGTCACACAAAAGCTGCAGAGCTGTTGCCACCACGAGCCCGGTGTTGGTCACGGTACACCTTCGGCTCAAGACCTGTTTTTAGGCGAAAGCGCCTTGAAAAATAGCTTGCATCGGTGATTCCGACTGCCGCCGCGATCGCCTTGATACTCGTCTCAGTGGTACGAAGGAGGCTTTGCGCAGCACCTATCCGCAAGTCCAAGAGGTAGGTCACGGGGGTGATACCAAACGCCCTGTGGAAACAACGCTGTAACACTCTCTGGGAAATTCCGCAAAGTTCACCCAACGCTTCCATGGTGACGGGTTCATCAAAATGATCGTCAAGCCAACACAAAGCTGGCGATAGACGAACCAGTGCGACCGCTCGAGGCTCTCCGCTGTTCGCGTATCGATCAGCTAGGTCCAGAACTGCGCTCGTGAACATCGACTTACAGAGGACGTCACTCGACTTGTTCGGTATTTCAAGCTCGTCCTTCAATCGCAAGAAGCCGACCTGCACCCTTGTGCACGACTCCGCGCGCAATCGAAGTTGCACGTCTAGCCCCAAACGCACCCGAGCCTTCGGCTCGTACACAAAGAACGCCGCAAATCCTGGGACGCGTAGGAGCTCCCGCTCCGGTATCAGAAAGGCGTTCTCATCGAAGGTGATGCTCAGGGCCCGGAAGTCTGACGTCGACCTCACAACCCGATCGGCGCCTCTCGGCATGAAGATCACGTCGCCGCGCACCAGCGGGAGACTTTTGCCTTCGCTCTCCAATACCCCCTTCCCACCGCATACGATCACGAGCTCCGCGGACGCCTCCGCTAACAACCGGGACGGTGAGCTTGTGAGTACTGCGATAGAAAGACTCTCAGATTGTTCGGTGGCTTCGACCCGCACAGCTGATTCCATGAAAACCTTCAACATCCGGCGGCACATACGGCGGCCACCTTGGCGATTGTCAGTACGAATGTCTTATGCTCACGCATAGACCCATGTCAGGACTTCACCGCCGCATGTGACTTCTTCTCCTCCATCGCGTTGCGCCTCCCGCTCGCTGGGCTCACCCCGTGGGTCGCCGAATCCGAATGGGGCTAACGCCCACATGTTTCTCCAAGAGCTTGGGAAACTGAAAAATATCTTCATATCCAACAGGTCGAATACTGGAATAGAACAGCATGGTCATCGAAGCCCGAGGGCGCGGCATCACGGCGTGGGTCAATGGCGTCCTAGTTAACGACGGATCCAACTGCAGCGCAGATCACGGAAAGATCGCACTCCAAGCAGAAGGCGCCGAAGTCGAGTACCGGAATGTAACGATTGGGCCTTTGCCTCCAAAGCCTTGAACTGGCATCTCAACGTCAAACAGCCGCCAGCCAACACTTTTGATCGGACTCGTCTTTTCTGATCACCTTGTAGAAATGTCCGCGCATTTCGTCGGTCTTTCGGGGATGATCAGGCACCAATCTGCTACTCTGTTACCTCAGCCGGAAACGCCAAAATGCTAGCGCTCACATCGTCTTATGGAGTTTGGATCCACACGGGCGACACCGATCGACGTAGCTCGTGGGGGATCGCACAACGCGTACTCGCTCACTACTTGTTGGTGGTCAGCTTAGATGGCGCTGAGCAGATCGTCGTAGCGGGAGAACACTATGCGATCCCTGAAGGGAGTGCGTACCTTATCCAACCAGGGGTGCTTGCGGAAAGAATTGGTTCAAAGGATGGCAATCGTCCGGCTTACTTTCACTTCGACCTCATCTTCAACTCACGGCGAGACGAACACCGAAACACCTACTCCCACGAATCTGATCTCAAAGGCCGAGAGCACCTTTTGCAACCGCCGATAGCTGACGTTTACGGAGTGGAACTACCCGTCTGTGTGCCGAAGAAACTCGAACAGAAATTCGCTGCCAGCATTGAGCCCATCATTCGCCTTTGGAAAACCGGTCATCCCTACGATGTTCTATCAGCGAATCGCGAGCTTGAGGGTCTCTTGCTCGCTTGGGTGGCGTATGAAGCCGCCCGCACTGAAGGTGGTGCGCCGCGCATCGATCCCGAGACGCGAGTTCGTCGAGCGGAGTCAGCAGCTCAGATGAATCTCCACCGAGGTTTCGACGTGAACGACTTTGCGCGTGCTACGGACCTTGGGCGGGCACAATTCGCGCGCCTTTATCGTGTGCTTCGAGGTGAAAGTCCCGGCAAAGCCTTGCGCGACATGCGACTGAATGAGGCGGAGCGCCTATTGCGTCACACCAGTCTGTCAGTGCTAGAGATCAGCAAACAGGTGGGATACGCCAATGCCTCGGTGCTCGCTCGAAGTTTTCAGGAGCGCTACGGGGCGACACCGAGTGAATGGCGGGAGGGGAAGGAGTAGGGACCCAAGGTGATGACCCCTGCAGGAAATTTGGCGGGCCTGACGGTTTCCCATGCCTGGTTGCGGATTTGCCAAATCCCTTAGCGCCGCACCGAGCCCTTCCGCGTGCCACGTAGCACCGACACAGTGCCAGTCAAACTCACGGTCCCAATAATCGGTCGCGTGTGGGTGGTGCAGAGCCTCGTCATGCGATCTAGCGCGACAACTAGCGCGGAAGCCAGGGCTTCACCGCTAGCGTTGCCAGACGTGACGATGAACGCCGCGACCTTCGCCTCTGAAAGGGCGTGGAACTCCGCCTTGCGGCGGCGCACTCTCGTGTCTTTGCTCAAGAAGACCCAACGCTTCGCACCCGCGAACTTCAGGATGTCTGTGTCGGCTGCGTCATCGCGAAAATGCGCGCCATGGAGTTCCACGTGCGCTCCAGCCCTCTGCAGCGCTTCAGGTACAGTGTGTTGACCCAAGCAACGGTCTACGAAGAAGACGACCTCTAACTCAGGCGGCCTGCGGGGCACAACGCTCCCACCTGAGCGCGTACTGGATCTGTTTCTCGCTCAGATCGTAATCAGCGGCCAGTACATCGATATCTTCGCCGCCATTGAAACGCTGTGCGATCACTTCCGTTGGAATATTGGTGCCTGCGAGCACCAAGCGGCCAAAACCTCGCTCGGAATTGATCTCCACGTGGTGTGGCTCTTTGGGATCCTGAAGCCACGGGAACAGGCGAATGACGTGTCCGTCGACTCCTCGCTCCACCCGCGCCAACGAATCCTTAAGAACGGCTTTGATGGCTGCCTGGCCATCGTTCGAAGCATCGATGAGCTTTGCATACTTCTCAACGAAAATACTGACCCCATCAGTATAGAAAACTTCGTCGATGAGCGGACGCTTGGAGCTGAGCTTGCGTGCCGAGTAGAGCAACGCAGCCCGCACGTTGTGCATTGGTACTTCGTGGTGCCGACGGAGCGAGGCGAGCACATACAGCTCCGCCAAGTTCCAGAATGAAAGCGACAGCGGACTCGTCTCAGCGGGAACGATCAGGCGCTCGAAATCACGCTTCTCGCCGTGCCGGCCACGATACTTCTGCCCAACGGACCACGCCCGCACGGTGGACAGCGGCACTGAAAGGTGGTGCGCTACCTCCTGCGGCGTGTAAGAGGACAGATCGCGGCGATCACCGCGGGATTTCAAGACTTTGTCAGGCACAGTTCTGCTTGTAGCACAGAGTCTCGCGCATGGAAAAGGCGCAAGTCGCCCGAGCGACACTGCGACCGGGCCTTGATGCTGTACGTGATGCTCCAGTTCTTCACCAAAGCCGCCAACCACTGCTCGAGCAAGCCCGAAGCCAAAAGACGAAGATAACGAACCCAAGGAGCACCCCGGCCCAGGGCAGCAGCTTGTCTTTGCGCGTCACTCGTCCATCAGGGTTGTAAGCAAGGGTTCGGTCTTGAAAAGCAGCTCGGGCGCGCAGAATTGCAACTGAATCCATGGCCCCAGGAGCTGCGTGATCATAGTGACATTGAGGGCAACTCTGAGAAGGCTCAGACCATGACACGGAGCAGACCGAACATTTCATAGCGCCTCGACTTCGCTCACGCCGAAGTTCCACACTCGCCACAGAAACGAGCAGTAGCCAGAAGCGGCGCGTTGCATTTCTTGCACGCAACCTTAGCAGTGGTGGCTCCACCACAACTCATACAAAACTTGCCTCCACCAGACTCTTTTCCGCAGACGGGGCAAGTCACCATCGCGACGGCGGTTGCCTGCGAGGCAGCGACCTCAGAAAGCCGATGCTGAACACGATTCTCAGCAGCTGCTTTCGCGGCGGCTTCGTCGGCATCAGGTGCACAGCCTTCACACAGACCTGCAATCTCATTCCAACAATGGTCGCACGTCCAATTGCCGCAATGAGAGCACTTGTGGAAGTGGGCCGTGGCCTCATTCACCGCCTTCTCGTACGCGCTGTCCCGCTCCTTGCCTCGAAGCCCCCGATCGATACCGTCGACCGCTGAACTGGAGCCAAAGAACCGAAACATCTGGAAAACCTGCAACCCTGTCTTCAACAGATTGGCCGACGAACTGATGTACTGACTTTCCACACCGTCATTGCAGCGATCGCAATTGAAGCGAAACTTATAACCGCCATCGTCGCTCAAATCGTCGACGTTTCGAACGAACTTAGTTAGCGCCATACCCAGGGAAGTTGGTAGACGACGTTGGCGAGCAAGGCAAGCCTAGGGTATGTCCTCGGACTTCAGGCGGCCTGTATGGAGTCGAATCTTCCGGGCTCGCGGAATGAGCGGCGGTAAGCGCCGGGGGTGCTGCCCACGGCTCGCTTGAAAGCCTTGCTGAAGGCCGCCTCACTTTCGTAGCCAACTCGTTCGGCAACTTGGGCGAGCGACGCGTGGCCGTCACGAAGAATGCCGGAGGCTTTTTGCATGCGCCAACGGGTGACGTATTGCAGGGGCGGCTCCCCAACGAGTTGTACGAAGCGCGCGGCAAAGGCAGAGCGGGACATCGCGACTTTCGCCGCTAGACTAGCGACCGTCCAGCTTGCTTGCGGATCGGCGTGAACGAGCGCCAGCGCCGCGCCAATTTGCACATCGTTCAACGCTGCCAACCAGCCTGTTTGGTTGGGCGAAAGCTCCGCCAAATGGCCACGCACAATTTGGATGAACAGCACGTCCGCAAGCCGGCTCACCACGGTCGCCGAACCTGGCCTTTGAGATGCAGCTTCACACCCCATGAACTGCAGCGTCGTTTCAAGCCAAGCTACTGTGCGCCCATTGCCGCCTCTCAGCGTGACCACGGAGGGCAGCGCGAGGAGCAGCGGATTATGCCGCCGTTCTTCAAATTTGATGCATCCTGAAAGCAGAGTGCTCCGCGACTCACCTTCGTTTGAGCGATACGTTTGGCCAGAGCACGGACAATCCGCCATGAGAGCACTGAAAGGGCGAGGCTCCGTTCCTACGCTATCGCGCACGATGTGTTCGTGCCCGTGGGGCAGTGTTACCAGATCTCCACGTTCAAGAGTTAACTCTTCGCCCGTTGCGACAACCGTTAAATGGCAGCTGCCTTCAAGGACGACGTGGAACTGCGCGCCCTCTGCCTCGGGCAGGTGTACGCCCCACGGTGCGCCAAGCTCAAACCGGCCGTGGCAGGCCGCCTTCACGCGAACGGTTTCGAGAACATCTGTCAGGACGTCGGACATTTCATGCGCTTTCATCGGAACTGGTGACCCTTGGGATACGAACGAGCACTAAACTAAACTTAAATGGTACTGACCGTCCAGCCTTCGCCACGGAGTTGTGCGGCTAGGGCTCACTGATGTCCGAGTTGAACCCATCATGGGGCGTACACCCCTCAAAAAAAACCACCCACCAGGCTCGGCGAACTGAGCCCCGGAACCGAAAACGCTTGTCCAAACGAAACAAACAGCGCACCCGGCAGCGAGGGGTAGCGGCGGTCACCGAGTGGGAAGGCCCAATCAAACCTCAGTACCAAACGATCGAGCTGCGGGAAGAGCGCACGCACCCCCGCACCCAGAGATTGTCCATGCTGCACGCCGGCTAGACCACCGGATACTGCACCGACGTCGTAGAACGCGGCCGCTCCGACCTGTGCCGAAAGGATATCCACCGAGCGTGTCCGGAACTCCAGGTTGCTCGTGGCCGCCTGTGTCCCTACCAACGCGCCCGAAGGAAAACCGCGCAACCGATTGTCGCCGCCGATCGCGATACCACGATTCGAATAATTGAGTGGGCGCAGCGTCAGGAGCCCCGCATGATGCAAGCGACCCCCGAGCACATGCGGGCTCGCTACGTGAGTGCTGATCTCGTAAGCAGCGTCGTTTCGAGAACGCGAAGCGAGTTCCAGGCGTGTGCTGGCAACGGCACGGGCGAGCCCATCGCCGAGCTTTTCGGTATAGGAAACGCCTGCGAACAATCCCAACAAGTCACGGCTCGAACCGAACGCTTCTGCCGCCGGAAAAACTCTCACCAACGCTTCTGGGCCCAGGCGGTAATCCTCCTGCAACCCGAGCGAATCGATCTCCAAGAAGGGAGCGAACCGGTTGACGTAACTTCGCACCTGAAACACAGGACTGATGCGCGAAGTGCCGTGCGGAATCGCTCGTTCGACAAACTCCTGAGCGGCTTTCGGTGCTAGGCCGGCGAGATCAAACGAATGATATGTCGACGTGTTCGCCTCAGCTCCAAAAGAAAGATCGAGCTTCAAGCTTCGACCATAAGATCTGAGCACTTCCGCACCCGAAGCCAGCGTGAAAGTCCGGTAGCGCCACGGCACCTGCTCAATGGCATCAGTGCTCGGAAGATCCACGAGCGCGGGGTGCCCACCTTCGTACGCGCGAAAAATATCTTTGCGCCATTGGAAGCCGGCCGCCCAGGCCCAAGGCGTGTCCGTGGAATACAGGGGCCGTCCGACAAACATGCTCCCGAACGAACCCTCTCGTTGATTGGTTTGGCGATTGAAAACCAGGTTGGCGTTGACTGAACCCGCTACATGCGAGCCCGCGATCCGCGGGTAACCAAACACCATGCCCGTAGAATAGTTGGTTTGTGTGAGTACAAACAACCCACCTACGTTGGTGTGGGTTCCCAGTAGATTCTCTTCGCTCGGATTCAGCAACAGATAGCGGAGGTGTGCCCCTTCAAACTGAAAATCCGAGTTGAGCCTCAAACTCCAGACGTCTCGAACGATCACCAAGATGTCCACTTCGCCGGCAATCCGAGACTTGATGGGCACAATCAAGACCAGGGAAAGCTGGCGGAGGGCCCGCAGATTTCGCGCGGACTCATCGAGCCTGCTGGGATCGAAGAGTTCTTTCTCAGCGAACAAGAGATCCCGGGTGATGACGGACTCTTTGGAAGTTGCATGAAAAACGTTGACGAAATCTGGCACGGGGTCGAATTCGTCAAACACTTCTTGGACCACCACACGCACGTGACCAATCCGCTTGCCGATGGGTTTGGGATCCAGTTTGGCTTTAGTGGAGCGGAGCACGGTCTGGAGCGTGCGTTTCTCTAAATCAGAATATTCGATGGCCGCTGGCTCGCTGGCTCGCGCAGCGTTGACCCAACAAGGCGCCGCGAGGAACCCAAGCACTGGGATGAACCCAAGCTTTCTTCTCATGGCGCAAGAAATCTGAAGTGCATCAATCAGCCCACTCTAGCCAAATATGCGGCTTCACGTCAGACAAACGGCTTGAGCTGCAGGCTAGCTCGGCGTTCAATGGGGCAGTGCAAGTTCACCCGACCCGAGCGAGTGTGGATCTTGCCGTGGCTGCTATCGCCACGATTCTGGTGGGATTGTTGCTGCAGCTCGGTCCCGTGGTGGCATTCGGCGGGTCATTGCTGGCCGGCCTGGCGATCGCCCGGGCCGTGACGCGGGTGGGAGTCTCACGGATCCGAGCGGCGGGATTTGAAATGCTGTGGCGCGGTGAAGAGCGTGCCGTCACGGTGGGGCGCGGTGAGCTTGTCGAGCTAGAAGCTGAAATTCGGAATCGGGACACACGCGCCGCACGCTACGTGGAGTTACGAGCAATTGCTTCGCCGAATCTCGTGGTGAGCCTGGAGCCAGCTTCGGGTGAAGTGCCAGCGTTGGGTCGTTTGAACGTGACGGTGCGCATCGAGACACCTCGCGTTGGCCGTCATGGCATTCACGGGTTATCTTTAGAAGTTCAGGGCAGCCCGGGACTCTTCGAGGTTCCACTGACGTTCGCCAATCCTTTTGGTATCGAGGTCATGCCGAAAGCCTTTGGTGTGTCGCAGCGCTCCGCCAAGGGCGGAAGAAGCCGACGCGTAGCGCGTGATGGGATGGCGGGCCCTTTTTCTGGGGATGGCACTGATTTGCGGGAAATTCGCGAGCTTCGACCCGGAGATCCGTTCAAGCGCATTGCCTGGAAAGCGACGGCGCACCGCGGAAAGCTGATGGTGCGCGATTTCGAACGCGAAGAGCGTGATGTCGTTTGGTTGTTGTTGGATGCTTCCGTCGAGCTCTGGGCGGGCGCTCCGGGCATGGCTCCGCTTGACCGAGCCATTGATGAGATCGCGCAAGTGGCAAGGTATTACACTCGGTTCGGCGACCAAGTAGGCCTCGGCATCCTGGCCGCTCGCCCGCTTGCGTGGCTTCCCCCAATGCGCGGTGCCGCACAACTCAGCAAAATCCAAAGTGCCTTAGCGTTACAGACAGCCACCATCGACGCCGACCGCAGTGACTGGGATGAGCAAGACGCCGCAGCACGCGCCCTGGAACACATGAGGCCACTCGATCCCGAGGGCACTTTATTACTCCGCTCTCGCGATATCGATAAGATTGCCCGTCGCGCGGACAGGTTGAGAGCGCGAGCCCCCTTTAAGCGTGCAGAGCCTTTTTCGCGCAACGCCCGCGATAAGAGCCTGCGCCGCTACCTCAGCCTCTACGGCATCGGCTCTCCGGCACGCCTTGAGCCAGAACGAAAGCACACTGATCTTCAGCTCCTCGAAGCACTTCGCCGCGTGCGTACGGAGGCTCCACGAGCGAGCCTCACGTTCGTTTGGTCTGAGCCTCCAGACCCACTGACCAGGCCGGAGATGAGCTTGGCGTTAGCGCGGCAAAGAGGGCGTGCCACCCAGGTGCGGTGGGTATCCATGCGAACCGCCGAGAGCGTTGGGGAAAGCTTGAGTTTAACCGGCGGAGCCGCGAACGAGGCCGTTAAGTTGCGTGCAGAGCTGGCCCAAGAGCGGGGCGAACGAGAACTTCGACGCTTGGGGATCCGGGTCGAAAGATTCTTTACGCGGCCGAGCGCTGATTCGCCCGACGGACCTTCACCCACGATTCTTTGAACCGCGTGTCTTCTGCAAGGGTTCGTAGACCTCGATCGCACGATCGAGCACCAAACGACGATCGACTAATACCCTGAAATTCCAAATGCCCGTAGGTGCCCCTGGTTCAAACGAAAAAACCTTGCTGAACGTGTTTTCACCCGCTCGGAGTTCTTCCTCCCCCACTTCAGCTTGCGCTGGCACCCATTTCCCCGCGAAAAAGCGCGCCGGCCGAGCTATTTCCCAGTTCACGTGCGTCGCGTGGCTGCCCAGCGCCACCTGAAACCCGTAGCGCTCCTTCCCGGGTTCCGCTGAGAGCGCAACGCGCCTGAGCTCTTGGATCTGCCCTCCGTAAAACACGCCAAGCGCAGCACGGGGCTGAGCGGCCTTTTCACAGGCTGAAAGCGCCAACACCCCCACCATCCAAAGGCTGCATCTCATTGTCTGATTTCCTGGGCCATCCGAGCAAACTGATTGACTGAGAGCACTTCGCCTCGGAGGTTCAGATCGATCTCTGCGCGCTCCGCGGCTTGCGCCAACGCTTCGCTCGAAGGTACCAACTCCCGCCAGGCCGTGCGCAATTTCTTGCGACGTTGTTGGAAGGCGGCTTGAACAACTCGCTGAAAACCAGGCGTTTCTTCGGTAACTGGGGTCACTAGCGGCAGTAGCACCACCACGGCGGAATCGACCTTTGGGCTCGGGTAGAAAGCACCCTTCCGTATGATGAACGCACGCTGCACGCCAAACTGTGCCTGCACGAACACGCTGAGTGCGCCATACGCTTCGCTTCCCGGTGGAGCAGCCAGGCGATCTGCCACCTCCAGCTGCACCATGATGGCAGCGCGATCGATCGTGCGCCCGAGGGCACACAAAGCACGAAGGATGGGGCCCGTGATCAGATAGGGCAGATTCCCAGCCACGACACGCGGACCGGCAACATCCATCAGCTTGAGTTTGAGGTCCACGTCGCGCACATCTGCTTCTTCTAACGTTAGCCTGCCCTCTTCGATCTCAGAGGCGAAGGCCTGCGCCAACAGCGGGATGAGCTCGCGATCTTTCTCAAGTGCGATCACCCGATCGGAGTGCTCTAAGAGCGGGCGAGTGAGCGCTCCGAGGCCCGCACCAATTTCAAGCACGGTGCCAGCCTTCTCCGGGCCCGTTGCCGCCAACGCGATGCGACGGCAAATTTCTGGATCGCTCAGGAAATTCTGGCCGAACTGGCGCTTGGCTTGCAGCCCGTGGGATTCGAGCACCGCTCGTGGGTTACCCGGACGCGGCAGGGTCGGCAGAGGCTTCCCGTCGGGCAAATGTCCTCGGTTCAAACTTCGGGCGCGTCGGGATCCCCCGCAAGATTCCGGTAATTTTCCGTGCTCGCGACGAACTCGTGCTCCATCGAGCGAATTGTGGGGGGAGGTGGATCTCCATAAAGCTCCAATTGAGTCGCCGCCCAAAGCTCCCGGCGAACCAATTCAGAGTAGGCCGCTTCCTTCGGGTCGCCACCGTAGTTATCCAGAGCCTGATCCGCCTCTTTCAGCTCCAGTCGCGCGCGCACAGGATCGACCTCTTCTTTGGTCATGAAGTTGTCCGTGAGCAGGCGCGCAACGTCAGAGGCAACCTCGACAAACCCGGCACCAACCGCAACGCGCCGCTCCACGCCGCCGACGGAGTAACTCACGATACCCGTGCGAAGGGCAGCTAAAAGCGGACGATGCCCGGGCAAAACGCCAAACTCCCCATCCACACTGGGTGCGGTGAGCTGGCTCACATCGGCCGTCAACTTGATGCCTTCCGGGGTGACGATTTGAAGCTTGATACTATCGGCCATGCTGAGCCCTTCGGACTTTCTTAGGCAGCCTGCTGCTTAAGCTTCGCGGCTTTGGCCTTGGCATCTTCGATGTTGCCGACCAGGTAAAATGCCTGTTCCGGCAGATCATCGAGTTCACCGGAGAGGATCGACTTGAACCCGATGATGGTTTCTTTGAGTGGTACGTAACGCCCTTCAAGACCTGTAAACTGCGAGGCTACAAAGAAGGGCTGCGACAAGAAACGCTGGATCTTTCGGGCGCGCGAAACGATCAGGCGATCGTCCTCGCTCAATTCGTCCATGCCCAAGATCGCGATGATGTCTTGCAGATCTTTGTAGCGCTGCAGGATCTGCTGAACTTGGCGGGCTACTGCGTAGTGTTCGTCGCCCACAATCTGGGGCGACAGCATCGTGCTGGTGGAGTCCAACGGGTCCACGGCAGGGTAGATGCCAAGCTCCGAAATCGCTCGGGAGAGCACCGTCGTCGCATCCAAGTGAGCGAAGGTCGTGGCGGGGGCCGGATCCGTGAGATCGTCGGCAGGCACGTAAATCGCCTGCACGCTGGTGATGCTGCCTTTGGTAGTGGAGGTGATGCGCTCTTGGAGTGCGCCCATTTCCGTAGCCAAAGTTGGCTGGTAACCCACAGCGCTCGGCATGCGGCCCAGCAGAGCGGACACTTCGCTGCCTGCTTGAGTGAAGCGAAACATATTGTCCACGAACAGAAGAACGTCTTGGCCTTGCTCATCGCGGAAGTACTCCGCAACCGTGAGAGCACTCAACGCGACTCGAGCACGTGCACCCGGGGGCTCATTCATCTGGCCGTAAACGAGGGCAGTCTTACTCAAAACGGAACCGCCGCTCTCAAGTTTCGACTCTGCCATTTCATAATACAGGTCGTTGCCTTCGCGCGTGCGCTCGCCAACGCCTGCAAAGCAGCTCACACCACCGTGCGCCTTGGCGACGTTGTTGATGAGCTCCATGATGAGCACTGTTTTGCCCACGCCCGCACCGCCAAACAGCCCAATTTTTCCGCCTTTGCGGTACGGGGCCAGCAGGTCAACAACCTTAATGCCGGTCTCGAAGATCTCTACATTGGTACTCTGATCAACGAACGCGGGAGCAGGGCGGTGAATCGGCCACGATGTCGTCGCATTGACGGGACCGCGCTCATCCACGGGCTTACCGATCACATTGAGAATGCGACCGAGTGTCTCCTTGCCCACCGGCAT
>JBBRRP010000140.1:0-15666 GCA_038246305.1 Polyangiales bacterium
CACCGAATTGCTCCCACACCGCTGGTCCCCGGGCCTCACCCTCTAAATTCCAACTCCGTAAATCTCGCCCCTTGCAGTTTATCTGAGTTTCCAGCCGCTGCGGAGAGGTGGTCCGTAGATGGCTTACGCCTCGCAGTCTACGCGCTCCGTCTCCCCGCCAGAGCGCAGCGACTGGCAAGGGGAGACCGCCGAGCGAGTCGCGCTTCGCGCGAGCACGGCGAGAGGGGCATCTGACTCCTCCTAAACACCAACCGGATCACGACCTGTGCCGGCGTTAACCCAAGCTGCGGGCACTCACCAGCGCGTCTGGAGCGTTGCGCGAAACCCATCCGCGCCGAGCGGACTTAGCGTCGCTTGCCAACCGGAACGCGCCGTTGAGGCCGACGCGTCAGTTCCGGAACTGTCCCAAGCGATCAGCGTGATCACCGTCGCGACCGCGCCAACGCCAGCGCCCACAAAACCCGCAATCGCAAGATCCCGGGATTGCTTTGAATCCACCAAGGTCTGGCGAAATTCGGAGCACTTCGCGGCCGTTGCGGCAGCTGCGGGCATCTCGCACACGCTGGCATCTTGCGGCGCGCTCATGACTATCTCACTGAGCTCACGGTTCAGGGCCGCGGAGCGATTATCGATCGAACTTTGGTTCAGTAGAAAACCAGCACCGACACCCAGGCCGGCCGCGGTGATCACCACCTCGGAGATGACGACAACGGTGCGAGCGACGCTCCCTTTATGCTCTCTTGGTTGAGCGGGTGGCGGCTCGGGCAAGGCAGGCAAGTCACCAGTGGTGAGCGACTCCGTGGTGACGCGCTGGTTAACTTGGGCTTTAGGGGCTTCTTTAGTCAGCTTAACTTGAATCTGACGCCTCTCGCCTTCCATCAAATCAACTTCAAATACGGCCCGCTGATGCCCTTCGGACTCCACCACAATCTTATGGCGCCCCGGATTCTGTGGGATGGGGTGGGCTAGAAGTGAACTGGCGAGCTTTCGCCCGTCGATCGTCAGCGTAACCCCCACGTCCGATGCGAGCCCGACAACGTGCACGGTGGGAACACGTTTTTTCAGATCCTCCCGAGCTGTAGCCAGAAGCTTGTCAACGTCGGGTGCGGATTCGCCAGCGGCGATCAGCTCATCAGCCCTGTCATATTCAACAACGGCCTCTACTAGGTGGCCCTGTTCAACCTCTGCGTTGGCCAAATGAAATCTAAGCCCCGGCGTATCCTTGATCGCGATGGCTTCACGCAAAGTTTGGGCGGCTTCAGCCCAGCGCCCGCGTTCTTCGAGCGCCGAGGCCTCTTTAAAGAGACGGCGAGCCACGGCGATTTCTGGCGGCGACGGCTCAGCTTGCACTCCTTGGCACAGACTTAGCAAAAATAGGCCAAGTGCCCACCCGAACGCTTTTTGAACCACAGCTCTCATCACCGAATGGGACTCCCATAGCAAAACCACGAGCGCAGCGTCTCCTAAAAATCCCCCCGAACGACAACCTGGCCGCCGCGTGCCTCCCCGAGAAACGAGATTTCGGGCAGGCCGCGGGCTGGAGTCCAAAAAAACCAGAGCGCTGTTGTTCCGAGCCCCAAACCCGAAGCAGACGCCAGCGCGAACAGGCTCAAGCGTTCCTTCTTGGCAGCTGATTCTCGATGCGCCTCCAATTCAAGACAGCTCGGCACTCCCATTTGGCCAATGCACCCGGCAGCGCCCAAGTCCCGTTCGACGACACCGCGCTGTGAACGAAAAGCTGCATGCTCATCGCCCGCTTGGAGTGCTAAAACGGTCCCGAGGCTGAGCCCTGTCAGGGTCGCCGCACTCCCACCGATCAACAGCGCTGTGCGCAGGGCCGGCGAATGAGAAGTGTCGCTACCCCGTGCGCGGTACGTCGAGTCGCTAGAACCGTCCCTTGGTGCGACCAGCACAGGCGTCACGTTCTTCACGGTGGGCGAACGTGCTGGCTGGCTGGAACCTCCAGACGGTGTCAGCTTAACGTTCATTTCATGACGACTACCTGCCTGCGCTACAAACTCAAAGGCCTCGTCTGAGTAGCCAACCTTTGACACCACCAGTTTCGTCGGCCCGGGGTCCAGAAAAACGCTTTCGGAAAGCGGCGTTGCGCCCAACTCTTCGCCATTGATTGAAACCAGTGCTCCAACCTGCTCAACGCTGAGCACAACCTGTGCGAGCTGGCCTGCAACCTTGCTGAGGAGCTGGCCAAACTTCGCTTCCGCCTGTCGCATCTCGGCGCGACTGCTCGCTGGGAAATTCTTGAGGCAATACCGGAGATGCCCCGCACCTTCACGCAGCTTCCCCATCTCAGATTCGGAACGCCCCAGGTTGCACGCAATATCAAAGCTCGGGCTCAAGCTGAAGGCACGCACGTAGGCGTCGTAAGCATCGAACGTATTGCCAGCTGCAAAGGCCTCATTCCCCTTCTGAAAGAGCTGCAATGCACGCGCGCGTGCGTCATCCGTCTGCGCACGAACCGGCAGACCAACAGCCAGCACCGCAAGCACGCAGCCGAGCGAACGCATCAATGGCAAGCAGTTAAACTGCGGACGTGGTCTAGCACATAGTGCTTCATTGTAGCCAAACCTCACGCGGACGCTGGCCTTCGCCTGGGGCGTGAGGGGGCGCACTTGTACCGGAGTGCCCACTTTCATGCGCTGTTGAGTCACGGTGCGGTTGAACATGGTCTAGCCCGGAGTTCACCTTACTGTTTTTTTGAGCCTCGGGGGACACTGCCGCTTCAGGCTCTGGAGCGGCAGCCATTGCCGGAGCCCGTCGATCCAGGGTGGCTGGCTTCGGTAAGTCGGCGGCGATTGGGACTCGCATCGGCAGTGGTGTCCGCTGCTGCCATCCCAACCAACTGCCGGCGATGACCAAGAGGCTCACCACAAGTGCGATAGACCATCGAGGGATCACCCGCTTCTGAGTTGCGAGCCTCGGCGGGGCGAATGGACTCGGACGTCGTACCAGCAGCTTCTGCGTCAACGCGCGACGTGGGTCGATCTCGGACGAAAGCTGAACGAGCTTGGTTTCGATCGTTCTGTGTGCCGGAGGGACGGGAGGCGACGCGGGAGGATGGTACACCTGGGATGATTCGCCGCCTTCATTGCCCTCGTCGGTGGGCCTAAAGCTATGAACCGGCGTGTCTTCCTCAAAAAAACCACGGATAGTGGGACGCTGGTCGGCACTCATCGGAAGCGGATCCTTACCGCGCTTTGCCCGCAAGCGGAACCCCCAGAACGGGCCCGCCGTCGCGGAGATTTGGACGGGCGACGCTCCTCGAGCAACGCAACTACAGATTCTCTTCAATCTTTGGGATTTCCCCGCGCCCGAGGGCCGCTGTGGGCGATGGCTCGGTGGGCAGGCGGGGAGCCCCGAGCTTCGGGCCTAAAGAAGCCGAAGATCAGTGAGATTTTGCCTGTTCCTCGCGCCGGGCTGGTCAGGCGGGTGCGCCGCGCCCTAGAGTAACGAATCCATGAGCGGTGATGAAGCGTTGCCGGGCCTGTTGAAGTCGCTGATCTCGGCCGACTACGATGCGCTGTCCGCCTACCGCGCAGCCGTCGAGAGGCTGTCGAACGAGGGTGCTCGCTCAACCCTCCAAAGCTTCCTTGAGGATCACGAGCGACATATTGTGGAACTCAGCGCACTCATGACGTCGCTCGGCGGGCAGCCTCCAAGCCGGGGTGATTTCATGGGACTGGTTGCTAAGGGGCGGGTCTTCTTTGGCAACGTGGTCGGCGATCAGGGAATCTTGGCCGCGATGCGCTCGAACGAAGACGATTCCAATGAAGCCTATGAGCACGCCGTCGAAACTGCCGGGCTCCCGCGCGAGATCCGTCGAATCCTTGAGGCAAATCTTGCGGACGAGCGCCGCCACCGCGGCTGGATCGACGATCGTGTGCGCGCCGGTCAGCCCAGCACCATGCCTCCGCCCGCGTATGGTTCCACTTAAGGACCGCGTCGGCTACTTGAGAAACATGCGCGGACTCAACTCCAGGACTCGGCCCCGTTCGACACGGGTGTGGCGTGGAGCTGTAACCGCACTGATGCTGCTCGTCTCATCTCTGGCGCTCGCGTGCCACGCGGCGACTTGGCAGGAATTTCGGTCAAAAGACGGCAACTTCAAAGTGCTCTTGCCCGGAGCTCCCACCACCGAGGATCTCACCTCGCCGAGCAGCAAAGGCCCATTGACCGTGCATTTGGTCACGGTGCAAGCAGGGAACCAAACCTACACCGTGGCCTACAACGACTACCCACAGTCGGTGGTCGACCACGCCACTCCGGACTCTATTTTGGATCTTGCGGTCGAGGGGGCACTTGGAGACGCCGGCAGGCTGGTGAGTTCTTCCGCAATTTCACTGAACGCACACACAGGTCGCAGTATTGAAGCAGCACTGCCCGAAGGCATCCGCTACCGAGCCAACTTCATCTTGGACCATGCCCGGCTTTACCAGGTTTCGATCCTCGAATCCCCGGGCAGCAAGCGTGAAGACGACCAGGCGCGCTTCCTCGGCTCGTTCGAAATCGGACTTAAACCCTAGCGAAACGCCCCGAGGGTCTAAGCATTCGCGTTTCCTAGTCGTTCTGTCGTGTTGAAGCGAATTGTGCACGAAGGAACCATGTCCGCCGAGCTCGTCGAAGAAAATGTCGCGGGTAACTCAACCCTCCCTCCGGAGCTTCTTCAGGGGGCGTGGCGAGTCCTATCGCCTATCGGACGTGGCGACCTCGGGGAAGTCTTTGAAGTCGAGGATGTTAAGACACTGAAGCGTGCGGTGATCAAGCTTTTCTACGCGCGCTACCTTCCAGAAGCATGGCGCGGCCTTGAGCAGCTCGCTCGCGCAGCCGCACAACTCCCTTCGCAAGTTTGCGTTCGCCCCCTTTCGTTTGGCTATGAGTCTTCCGTTCAGCGACGCTACGCGCTTTCTGAAAAGGTTGAAACTCCCTCCCTTTTTCAGTTGGTTCGTGATCAAGGCAGCCTGAGCCCCGCCGTCGTCACGCAGCTGCTTCAACGCTTAGCTTCCGGTTTGGAAGTGGCCCACGCCTCAGGGATGGTTCATCGAAACCTAAAGCCGACTAACGTTTTCTTTAGCCCAGAGACACGGGCCGTCAAAGTCAGCGACTTTGGAACCGCTGCCCTCCAATGCTCAACACCGGCGTACTCCGGATGGGCCATGACGCCGAGATGGGCTGCCCCCGAAGGGATAGATGCGAAACAGGCGTCCTCCCCCAGCATGGATGTCTACGTTCTAGGGCTACTCGCCTTCTTTTCGCTCACGGGTGGCTCGCCCTTCCGGAGCTTCGGTACCGGCTCGGTGAACCTCACAGCGCTCCGCGCAGAATTGGCACAACCCTTCGGCTCCATGGAGCAACGAACTCGCGCTCTTGGTTACAGATTCTCACCAGATCTCAATGCGTGGTTCGAGACCTCATTGGCGTCTCGACCGGAGGCTCGCTTTGAAAGCGTGCTGGACCAAGCTGGCGCGTTCGCTAGCCTGAATCCTACGGTTGCCAGAGTTTCCACTCATCCCGCCAAAAGGCCGGCACCGGCACCTCCGACCCGAAAGCTAGCACCCAGTCGCCCCCCGGCGCGCCTGCTACCGGAGCCCAAGCCAAACCCGAGGAACACTCCTAGCTCCGTTATTCCGCCTTCCGTCTTCGATGTCCCGGAACGAGCTGTCGCACTCCTGAGTGCACAACCCCTTCTGCTGATGCCTTCGCTCACGCCGCCACCTCCGGCGACCAGTCACACGGAGACGAATCCTGCGCCCCGGCAGGTTTCAGAAAACATTCTACCGAGCGAGCCAAATGCTTCGAACCTGGCTCCCGACGGCTTCTCTGACACGTCGACAGCACGCCCAGTGGCGGAAAATTCGCTCGTATTTCTAGTCGCTGCAGGCGGCCTTCTGTCGATCTGCGCAATTGCGTTCATGGTGTGGCTGGTGGCGCTAAAGCCACCAGGCTCCGGGCCTGCTCACACACCGCCAGTGCCCAAGCTCGCCACTCAGCCGCTCAGCCCACAGCCGAAAGCACCCATCGAATCCATGGCGCACATCGAGCAGGAACCTGACGCCGTGCAGCCTTCGCCTGAACGACTCGGAGGGGTTCGCTTTCGATGTGAGCCGAAAGGTTGCGATTCTGTATACTGCGATGGAAAGCCGGTTGCCGTGTCTGATGAACCGGTGACACTCTCAGTTGGCACGCACACCTGCAAAGCAATGAAGGCTGGTTTTCGTACCTCTTCGCAGCGATTCACGGTGGCTTCTGAGCCAACCGAGAAGGTATTCTTTCAGCTTGGAGGCAAAAAAGTGCCCAAACCGGGCCAGGCGATACCGGAATAGGCAACGTCCACCGGAATCTCAACGTCTGACGTTACACTCCACGCCCAGCGAATAATGAACCGTGACCCGTACCTGGTCCACGTACGCGCGAGAATTCCCCACTGTCTTTCCGTAGAGCACTGACTGGACCACCCCAAAGCCGTCTCCATTCAGGTCTGCCGGCGTCCAAGCTTCTCCCCAAAGGTCATCGGGACCTCCGTAATCCATCCAGGTTAACGCTTCGCTCGACCAGGATTGAGCGGCGGCGCGCTCCGCCCCTACGGCGCGCCCAGCTTTGCTCAGCTTGACGGAATCATCCGCGATCGACTCATCCCCCGCGTGACGGACACTCAGTTGAATTCCACGGACCACCGCGTCCGCTGGCACCTCAAGGCCAAACTGAGAGACGAGCAATTGGTCTCGATACAACGTATCCACGGCCACGAGCTGTACCGCGTCGTCGGTCAGCGTGGAGTCAGCTTGGATGCCCTGTAGGTTGCTCCAAACGGGTGGGGGCAAGCAGGCCATGCCCGTGACACCATTCGGCAGGCACTCGGAGGCATCGCACATCTCCTTGGTCCCCCCACTTGCGATGCAGGCCTGCGAGCAATCAGCTACCGACCCGCACGCAACCTCGTACAACGCCGTGTACGCCTCCGGCGTTCCACTGAACCCCATGCTCTTGGCCTGACGCGCTGTGCGCGGAGAAGTGGCAAGCAACGCCGCGCCGTCGCAGTTCATCGGCAGCTGAGCCATGGGAGGCGGAATTTCCTCCACACCACAGGCCGAGCACAGCAAGGCAATGCTGGTTACAAGTGGCCAGGCGTAACAGAGGCTTCTCATTGGAAGGATGACTTTCTAGCACTGAGAGTGTTCGAGCACACATGGCGTGCGGAACTAGAGCTCGTGGGAATTTTGAGGGTCTGTAACATTTGTCCCGGTAACCCCGCGTCGTAGCCATTCAGGCGGGCCAGGTACGCCTGAAGATGTGCAAACGTGTAGTCGCTGACCCAAACTGGAGCGCAGTAGCCCATGAAATCGTGGTGGCTCATGGGATCGATGATTTCGTGGTTCAGAAGATCATAGCCCCAGCTTCCGATAAGCCCGCCACGGTAGGGAAATTCCGGGTCACCCTCAACACCACAAGGCGCATGGGGTCGGCCATATACGTGCCCTAACTCGTGAACCAACGTCCCAGCTGACGCCTCCCCCGTGTAGCCAACGCCAACCGCCGTTCCAGCCGTTGGATGGGTCGGATCGCCGTCAACGGCTCCGCCGAGCACGCAACTCGGCGAACAGTAATCTTCAACGCGCTCAGTAAATCGCACGAGCCCATAGTAGCTCACATCTGATGCTGAATTCTCTGCGGCTCTCAGCGCGCTTAGCTGATCGAGCACAGCTGTCATGGTGGACGCCGACGTATCTACAGGCTCACTTCGCACTTTCATGTCCACCGCGTCCACAGGAAGCAATTTGAATAGCGCATCCTTGTAAATCTTGAGTTGCGAGTCGCTCGTATCCGGAAGCAAAGGGCCCGTGGGCCCCAGAAAACGCAGGGGAACTAGCTGAACATGCACGCCCCCGATTGGCCGAGCCTGGAGTTCAGAAAACCCCTCGCTCGGAAAACGAGCCACAGTGCCCGTGGACGCTGGCGGACAAGCTTCCGTCTCTGAAAAAGCGACCGAGTAGCGCGTATTGCCAGTGATGGCGTCAGCGGGGACTTCAAAATTGTAGGTTGAATCCAGGTCGCGCTCGATAGAAGCATCACGCAAGGTAACCGTGCGCGGAAAGACCCTTTCCGAAACGCGGCCGGCCTCGTCGGTGTTTTGCAGGGTGAGCCTAGCCCGCACAATTCTAGGAACCCACCCAGGCTCCGGAGCCACGTAAGCCCGAAAGAGCGCAGGCCGGTTCGCCACAATTTCTGCATTGCGCGGGCCTACCTCCATCATCTGATTGACGAGCGAAACCTTGACGCCTTGAAACGCAGCTAGCTCAAAGATGCGCACCCCCTTCACGAGCTGCTCCGTTCCGGCCGGGAGCGGCTCACAGTGAAGCTGAGTTGCTGAGCTCGCAGCAGTCCCTCCGAGGTTCATCGCTTCGGAGTTCTGTTCGTCGATGTCGCGGCTCGAGCCGCAGGCCAGGCAGAGAGCGACAAGCCCAACGCTTACGCCACCGATCTTGTGCAAGCTGAGGGAGGCCATCGACGAAGGCACCGGGCTCACCTGGGGCGCGCGAATTCGAGCAAAGTACCCGGCCCCACCTTGAGGCTCTTCGCAAAGAATGAGCCTCGATACACAGCATTCGGCAGGGTCGTTGACACATTTAGGTCGCCCCCATTTACCCAAACGAAATCTGCCAACCGGTCATGATCCAGCCGCATAGGAATCGCCCTCACGCTTTGAGCAAGCGCCAGTCCGTTCGGACTTCCAAAGAAGACATCTATGCTACCGTCTCTGTGCTGAGCAACCAGATCGTCTCGAGAGTCGCCGTTAATTCTCGCGGATGCAATCATGAAATAATCCGACGCGCTTGCACCTGAAACGTTTGGGCTGGGGCCGTGGTTAAACGCAAGCGTTCGAATAGCTCCGTCCTCGACAACGACGAGCGATGCACCGGTACCCGCGAAGTTCCCGATGGTACCAGCTGTGAAGCTACGAGGGTTGGGGATCGAAACAGAAAAAGACTGCGGACCAAGTAGGGTCCGATCAATCGATAGCGTGAACGTCTCCCCCAAGACCTGAGTCAACGCCACGACGTCTGGTTTGTCGTCCCCGTCGGCCTGGATCTCGAACGCCAAGGGTTGGATCATCACGGGTGGTCCTAGACGTCGGTAGGCTTTGATCCGGCCGCAAAATTTACATATTTCGCTACCATTTCCGGCGTTCCGCTCAACCCTGTGGTCGCCCCCTGTGGCGTCACTATGTACAACGACTAGCTTCCCCGTCGCAGTACTGAAGCAGCCCATTCCTGAGTCCCCGTCCGTTGGCGCCGGGGGATGTGATCGAAACAACGGAATATATCTACGCCGATACAAGACTTCCCAGGGGCTGGTCATATAGGCATCGCGTAGTTTGGGATCGCTTTGCACGTCGAAAACGCCGAGGTTAAACGGATCGCCCTTTGCATCGATGAAAGCGCCTTGCCCATCAACGGTCTGGACTACCCCAGATACGCATTGGACCTGTTGAGGCTTTTCGCATTCGCAGTCCAGCAGGTCGTTAGTGAACTCCGCCTCTTTCCCAAGAATTCCGTTGAGCTTCACGATACCTAAATCGGCTGGCACCAGTGGGCTTCCGGGCGTGCGGATTCAGCCGGGATATGTGTATGTGCTGGTGGCTCCGATCCGAGTCGCGACCGCGGAGTTACCACGAACGACCGAAATCTGCTGGACGTCTTCCCCGGCAAAAACGTGCGCCGCAGTTAACACAGTGTTCGGAGATATCAACGTCCCACTACCCAAGCCCGCTCCCGCGCGGAACTCAAGGCGCACCGCGGGGGAAAGCCGTGAGGCGTCGTCGCTCAATGGAACACCATTCACGATAGGCGCTCGGATAACGCTACCCGTCTCCCCTTCAACGGAGCAGGACAGGGACCCGAAAACCATAACTGCAAGCAAGACCCTTCGTCGATTCATTGACACAACATCTCCCTACGGTCACCAGCTCTGAACATCTATTGAAAGCCTAACCGGACGGGCGGCACCACTGTCCACCAAGGGGCCCTTCCATAAGGCAGAATTCTCGTACACGGATACGCCTTCGCGCATGATCTCCCCCCGACAGTTGGGAGGAACGTCCGGTACGTTTATGGAAAGCAAATCCCAGTCGCTCCAACGGAAAAGCAAAGGTGTGCCTGCACAGTGCACGGTAGAGGAAGGATGCCCCCTAAATCTCGCGCGGCCTGCCCCGAGAGCTGGGAATGTTAACCAACACTCCGCGCGATACTCGTGGCAAGACACAAGAATGTGGTAATGCCCCGGGGCCGTCAGTCCCCATCTGGCGCGCTGCTTGTCTACGAAATCGAGCCTAATCGATGTCACGGGCTCCCCCAAGGGCGACCAGCGGTGCGCTGCGAATGCAAGGACGGCCATGGCGCCCGCAAGGGTAATGATGCCCTTCGCCCGACGACCAGTTTGCGTCCACATAGTGACACCTCCTTCAAATCCAAACGGACGGCACCAAGGATGACTCGCGCGCGGATCAGACGTGCGCGTATCCAACTGCCGAGAATGCTGCAGTTGGCTCGGCAACCCTGATCCGCGACTAGGCGCTGTGACATCACCGAAACTCCACCGGAGGCATAGTCCTGCCATCTCCCCCGTTAGGGCCCGGATAGCCCCAACAGGTTATCTTCCGATTAGCGGTCATCGCGCAAGAATTGGCGAGACCCACGGCTACTTGCTCATACGTTCCGGCGGGAGGCCTCGCTTGCCGACATTCGCTGGACCCAACCACGCAGGTATCTGCAGTCCCGTCGCCCCAACATTCGATATGTCCGTCCTCGGCGATCGCGCATCCGTAGGCGAGCCCCATTGCGACCCGCTTGAACTTCCCTGGGGGTGGCACCGCATGGGTAATCGTGACTGCCGCATCGCAGGGATACGTCTTCGGTGCGTTTGGGCCCTTGCCTGCACCCCAACAGGCTAGCTCCCCAGTGTTGCGCACCGCGCAGGATGTCCTGTCGTAGGTGCTCATGTCCAAGAACGTTCCGGAAGGCGCTGCTAGCTCACCATAGAGGTTGCCTGTACCCGTGCAGTCAGTGTCGGGAATAGCCGGGGCATTCCCATCCCAACATAGAATGCTTCCGTCACTTCTTCGCAATCCGCACCCGAATGCGTACCCCGCCGTGACCTGCGCAAACCGCTCATTCTCGGGAGGCGGTGCAGGGAAAACCCAAAATGGAGGGGCTATGCTCTCAGCGACCTTTCCGCCTTCGTCCAACCGGTAGATTTGCGTACCATGCACTCCGACCGCTGACACACCTTCTATGGCTGCGGTGGGGAGGGTGTAGGCGCTGCCAGTTGGCTCAAGAAAGCACTGGAGGACCCGATCGTCTCGGATACCGCAAACGATTTCTTGATAGTTGACGAGCGCGGAGAATTTTCCACTTGGTACGGCGCCGACCTTAAACGCTGCTCCCCAGCACTGAATGGCTCCGTTGACATCAAGGGCGCAGCCACCCACGGGGGTGACAACCAGAGCGTGCTCCTCGAGCTTCGTTGGAGTCACGTTTCCGGGCTCGCCGCCGCTTGGCAAACCTCCAATGCCCGAGCCAAGGCTTGCTTGCCCGCCCACGCCACCACTGGTGCCGGATAAAGTGCTTGCCCCGCCCATACCGGCAACGACGCCGATTGGCGGACTGCCCCCAGCAGGTGACTCTGGCGGAACGACAGGAACCTGCGACGATGGATTCGGGCTAGCGGTGTCGCCACAGCCGAATGCTATCATCGCGGCCAATATTACCCAGAATGATTGAACCATCGGTTTCCGCTCCTGCTGTGGGGTTCTGAGTGTTTCATCGGATTATGGCTACGAGAGCGCACACCTTATTGGGGGAACACTCGACGGTTCGCCCTGTTACGGACGCACACTCGAACGCCTGATTGCAGCTCTGCCCGAGCAATCTCTTCGAGCTGCACACTGGAATATTTGCCTCCGAGCCCGGCCCAATAAACTTAGTTAGCCCCGCGCAGCACTCCGACCCATTGCCGGCCGGGTTCGCCATCGGCTCATCTTGCCCCCGACAGGCCTGGCAGTAATTTGGGCCACCCAGGATGCTCAGCTGGTAGCAGAGCACCGGCCGCCCCTGCGGATCCCCCTGACAACACTCGGAGGTCTGCGTGCATTGCTGCCCCTTACCCACTGAAGTCGACGTTTGCTTCACGCAAGCCGCGCACGACTTTGCAGGTGTGGCGAGACTGTCATCCAGCACACACAGGTTATCTCCACAGCATTCGCTCTTGGAGCCGCAACTTTGCCCCGCCGCGCTGCACTCGCAGTAACCATCGTAGAAGAGCTGCCCTGCCTGCGCCGAGCTGAAGTTGACGTAGCGAGGGTCCCCGCTTACCTGCAAGCTCACGGGAGGTCGCCCGCCTGTATTGCTAGACCCGCCTCCACTGCTCGTGCTGCCGCCACTTCCGGTGGCACCACCTGCGCCCGTGCTTCCACCTGAGCCTGGCGGTGGAGGCGAAGGGAGCGCGGGAAGCGGCGGTGGGGTCTGTAGTTCTTCGAAATCGACGAACGGCAGCGGCATGCGAATGGAGGCGAGTGGACTGAAATCTGCCGCGAACGCGAGGCTCCCCCCGTTGCCAATCAGAGTGATTGGGTCGATGTGAAACGGCGAGTCAAACTTCGCGATGCGCTTGCTCCATGTTTTGCTGAAGAAAGCGAACTTGATCCGCAACCGGGCATCGAGTTCCCCTTGCAGAACCTTGTCAATGATCGCCGAGGCGCCGATCTTGTAATAGGCGTCCAGTCGATACTTCTTCGGAATGCCCGGGGGGAAAATGAGCTCCGCGGTGCTGATCTTGTCCGTTAGATCACCTGGCAGGGCGCGCGCATCCACCTCTGGTTGCACTCTGAGCCCTGCGCCGGCGTAGACTGGAACCTGAACTTCTCCCAAGGAGACGTCCCCCGAAAGCCCGACCTTGGCGCTCACCGCTCCGAAATCAAACCCAGCACCGAGGAACACGGTGACCCCTGAGCTAGCCGAAGGTGTGAACGATGCATCAACATCTGCAATCGATGCGGCTTCGCCATTAAAATACGAATCTATCAGAGCCAGCGGTGTGAGCGAGAACGTAAGAGCTCCCGTCACGCCAAACTGCATGTAAACGTCAATCGTTAGGTCCATGGGGATCGGACCTACGAAGAACTGAAAGTGGCCTACCTGGGTGGACTCCTTATGAACGCCCTGCCCAAAAGAAATTGCCAACTCGGGAAAAGCTGGAGTGGCGTCCCTCAGGAGAGTCGCCTGGCCCGTAATGAGCCGCCCAACCTCACGCTTGTAGTAGCGAACGAACAGGTTGATCGTGTCCTCGGGGGAGAGCTGGTCGCACCCTGTAAACGGCGCTGCCTCGCTCGGAAAATTGGGCGGGAGCCCCTTGCCATCGCCGATCAGTTTTTGACAAAGATCCGGTGAGAGCCGCTTGCCGGATGCGACAAGCTCCTTTTCTTGGCGCATCAACTCTTGCGCGTCGCGGAGCGCCTTCTGAGCCCTGTTTACCAGGCGGCTGAACTCGGCGACCCCGACCTCACATTTCTTCCGAGCCTCCGGGCTTGTGTCCGCGTCTTGGAGCTGCTTGGCTGCGTCCTCTCCGATTATTGTCGGCAGAAAATCCTTGCCAAGAAGCAGCAAGTGCGCGTCAGCCACGAGCCCGCATCGATCCATCTCAAGCCGCGCCAGCGCATCCAAGATGGTAACTTTGCCCTTCACTCCGAAAAGATTGAAACCTACAGCCGCCGATGCTGAGGCCTGAGCTCCCACTTTGAATTTGGCATCCCCGAACGGTAAAGGCTCCACGTCGTGGGTGAGCTCAAGGTTTGGGTCAAAGTCGAAGCTGATGGGGCCCAGGCTCCCGCTGCTCCCTTTCTTGTCGCCGAACGCGGGATCTTTGTCTGACACCAAGCGCGGCGGGGGCTTTTCCTCAGCAGCAACCCTGTACTTGCACCAGGGATGGGTTCCACCTTCGAAAACACATGCAGGTTCGCCCGGACCGCCGCAACCGGGCGGCTTGGCGGGCGTGTACTCGGAAGGCGCCTCGACGGGTTTCGGGAAGTAGGTGTCTGGCGTGAAGATTTGCGGTGTGAGGTTGGATTGGGGGTCTGTGCGGGGATCGGTGTTAATGGGGGGTGCTGGATCGGAGCAGAGGAGGGTGTCGGAACAGCGGAGTACGTTTGCACCATCCTTCTTGCTTGCGCAAAGCGGATCAATCTGCCCGCACGCGAACGAAGTCGAACATATGCCAACACAATGATCTCCGTCCTTGTAATCACAGACCTCATGGGACGTCGGATCGATGCACAATCCCAAAGCGCTGCTGCACGGTTGGCCGTTTGGGCAGTCTGCTTGGACGGAACACCGAAGCGGCTTGAGCGCAGCGTCCAACGCGGCGCATTCAGTCCGGCGGCCGCAAGTCAGGCCCGGGGGACAGACGGGATTTTCTGGCGAGCACCGCGCTACGGGATCCGGTGAGACTACGTCGCAAAGCGCTTGTTCTTCCGCAGAGAAGGCATCACATTGCTGGCCCTTTGGCGGTGGCGCAGCAAACCCGGAGCAAGCTGCGGCACAGCCTGGAGCGCCCTCGACCGGGCACCCGCTGATACATGCTGCCGCTGCATCCCTCATCTCTGCAGGCGAGTTAGGCAGCTGCGCCACCGCTGGCTCAACACACGTCGATTCATCGGGCAACATGCGGGGCTTTTCCCCGCACCCAACCCCGGGAAAAAACTTGCACTTGTCGAGTGGTGGCAGGCTCGGCCCAAGGTGCCGGAGCGGTTGTTCGCACACAAAACCTCGAGTTTCGGTGCAGGGCGCGTCCGACCAGCTGCCATCAGGGGCCAGCGCGATGCAGGCTTCGAATTGTGGCCGTTCGGCGCTCCAATTTTCGAAACGGCCTGGAACCGGCAGCCCGTGAACCCAAAACGGAACCCCTGGAGGCGCGCCATTCGTCGCCCAGTTCCATTCGTCTGGGTTAGTGCGTGCATTCCCACCGAGCCACGTCGGCAGCTTACTCACACCTGAAATCCAGAGATTTTCAATCCGATCATCCACCTTGGCGAGAGCGCGGCCGGGCTCGGCGTTACAAAGGCTATTGGCCTCGTCCCAGGTTTTCGCGCCGCTACAGAACCAATACAGGCTGTCTCGGAAAGTCTTGTAGGTGCAGATGCCTCCGGCAACAGGAGCGCAATTGGGTACCCCGCACTGGCCCTGAGCATCGCAGGTTGCCTCTTGCCGGCTCGCGCTGCAGGCCTCCACCACGCATGGAGTGCCCGCAGGTTGTAAGCTTTTCTCGTTCGAGCAACCGCAGGCACCGGGCAAGGTATTGTTCGGATCATGGGGGCAGGCGTCCAAGCAGTCTGGCGTGCCGTCTCCGTCGCTATCTGCCTCAGTCTTCGCGCAACCGCAGAGCAGCGGCGCCGACTTCGTGGGGTTTAAAACGCAAGCGTCATGGCGATCGTCGATAGTGTCACCATCCGTGTCCGTGAGATCTCCCAAGAGGCCCGCCCACTCAAAGGGCCGAAAGTTGATCGTGGCGGAAGCACCCACAAGAAGGGCGTTCGAAAAGATACCCCCCGTAACCTTGCCCTTCGCCAGAACCTGCGCGTCCGTGTACGGCGCCACCAGCATC
>JBBRRP010000141.1:0-15655 GCA_038246305.1 Polyangiales bacterium
AGTCATCGGGCACCGCGCAATCTGCTTTAAGCCCGCCAAAGTAATCTCCGGTGCCCTCACCGTTCAACGTTCGGAAAGTGATGGGGGAGATGGCCTGCTCGCAGTGAGTCCAAGCGCTGCCACCTACCGCCTTGCCATGCGTGCTCGCGCCCACAAGCTTCACGTCCATCAGCGGCTTCAGGCCGTTGAGCAAGAGCTCGCTGGCAGACGCTGTTCCTGGCCCGGTGAGCGCCACCAGATGCATCCCTGTGAGTGCTTCGGGCTCTTCGTGCAGGGCTGTTACCGTGTCCTCCGCGGCGTGGTTCTTATTGTGCGCTAGAATTGAGAACGGCTTGCCCACCCCCGGCGGTCCGACGATCAAGCTGGCAAGATCCGTCGCGACGGAAACGAAACCGCCTCCGTTATATCTGAGATCCAGAATGAGCTTCGTGATGCCCAGCGGGCGAAGCTCCGCGAACGCTTCCCGCAGATCTTTGTCGGAAGTGCCGAGAAATCCTGTGAACAAGAGATAGGCAACCTTGTCTTCGCCTTGTTGAATCACGCTATTTACCGCTACCGTCCGGACAACCACGGTATCTTTGAGCACCACCAACTCAACGACTTCACCGGTTGAGCGACGAACTTTGTAGGTGAGAGAGAAGCCCTTTTCATTGGGGCCTTCGATCGTTCCCCAGAGGTTTCCACTCGCAATCTCAGCGATGGTCTTCCCGTTGATCTCAAGCAGCGTGTCACCACGGCTCATCCCAGCTAGCGCCGCGGGGGAACCAGGGTGCACGAAGGACAAACGGATGGCACCGGCAGTATCGGAGATCGCCTGGTAACCAACGCCAAAGAACTCCCCTTTGTCGAAAAAATCCCTGCGTGGGGCCGCGCTCGAAACTCCAGACCAATGGTCGAATTCCGGGTTCCGCATCGCTGCCACGACTGCTCCCGGGCCAGAAAACTTAGCCGGATCAATGTCTGGCACCGTGTCCGCCCACAAGTAAACATCCTGCATGAGAGCTTTCGCATACTGATTCTGCGCCAGCACGCTGCAGTCCTCTTCTTCGGCGCCGAATGGCGGAGCGCTACAGCTCACCCCCCAATACCCCGCGGCCAAGCTGACAAGAGCGAGCGAGAAGGAACGAGAGGCAAAGAGCTTTGGCATACGGAAAACCTCGAAGCGGCCCTCGCGAGCTTAGCTCACTCGGCCAAGGGCGCGAAGAGATCCTCGACGTCTTCGAGGGAGAAAGCGCTGGATGATTCTTGGCCTCCGCCCAGGATCGTCTCGGCCAGGTGGCGTTTGCGCTGTTGCAGGTGCACCATGCGTTCTTCAACACTCCCGGAAACGATCAGGTTGTGGACGAATACGGGCGAGGTCTGCCCGATCCGGTACGCTCGGTCTGTAGCTTGAGATTGAGCCGCAGCGTTCCACCACGGATCATAGTGGATCACTGTGTCGGCGCGGGTTAAATTCAGTCCCGTACCTCCCGCTTTCAAGCTGATCAGGAAGACGTTCATCTGCCCATCCTGGAAGGCTTTCACTTGCTTTTGGCGGTCCACCGTCGCACCTGTGAGCAGGGCATACTTCACGTTGCGTTCAACTAAGCCTGCCGCCAAGAGTGCCAGCATCCGCGTGAACTGCGAGAACACGAGCACGCGCCGGCCCTCGGCCAGTTGCTTTTCGAGCAGGTCAAAGAAGAGTTCGTACTTGGCGGACCCGAGCACCGCACGGGCCGACGCCACGTTCACCAGGCGTGGATCGCAGCAGATTTGGCGGAGCTTCATCAGCCCGTCCAAGATGGTCACGGTGGAGGCGCCAATGCCTTTCACCTTGATCGCCTTTCTGACTTCGCTGTGAGCCGCCACACGCACACTTTCATACAGATCTCGCTGGCCTTCGCGCAGCTCAACCGGGCGAATCATCTCCGTCTTCGGTGGCAAATCGCGAGCGACCTCCTCCTTCATACGCCTGAGGATGAAGGGACCCACGGCTCCCCTAAGTGCAGTTAATCTGGATTCGTTGTTTTCGCGTTCAATGGGTTCGCGGAAATACGATCGGAAGCGATCTGGGCTACCTAGGAGTCCGGGCATCAAAAAATTGAAAAGGCTGAAAAGCTCGTCAAGATTGTTCTCAACGGGTGTTCCGGTGAGGCACAGGCGGTACTCGGATTGTATCTGACTCACCGACTTGGCCGCTTGGCTCCGTCGATTTTTGATCGCTTGAGCCTCATCCAAAATCAAATAGTAAAACGGCTGAAGCTTGAACCATTCCAGGTCCCGAATCAGGAGCGCGTACGTAGTTATCACGACGTCTGCTCGGTTCACGAGATCTCCGCTCTTGTGGCGAGCCTTACCGTGCCAGATCCGAGTCCGAAGCGCGGGTGCGAAACGTTTGATCTCGGCCTCCCAGTTGTGGAGCAAGCTGGTCGGTGCCACCACGAGCGTCGGAGTCTGGGAGCGACGGCTCTCCTTTTCTAGGAGGAGGTGGGTGATCGTCTGCAGTGTCTTTCCGAGCCCCATGTCGTCGGCAAGAACACCAGCGGCATCCTGCTGGCGCAGGTGTTGGAGCCAGCGTACGCCCTCTTCTTGGTAGGGTCTGAGCGTGGCTTTGAGGCTGACGGGGTGCACTGTCGTTGGGGGGGTGCCTGAAAGCTTTTGACCCTTCGCGCGAAGCCCCGGCGCGTCATCCCAGAGCAAGGTTGTGCCCCCTTGAGTCAGCTCTTCGTCGAGCTTTGAGAGTGCTCCGCCGAGGAGATCGCGACACGTGATCTTTTCGTCGGCAGTCCGTGAGCCGCGGTACATTTCCATCAAGATCACCAGCAGGCGTTCCAAGCGATCCTGTGGGATCACGACGTAACGGTTCACACCGGCTGGCACCGCACGGAAGCGAGCGGGCACGCGCAAGAGGGAATCAAGAGTCAGCTGCTCGCCGCACGCATCGAGCATATCCAAGAGTGGTGGCAACATGTTGATCCGATGGCCATCAATGTCGACACCCAGTTCCAGACTGAACCAATCCGGCGTCTCGGCTTCCGGATCCGTCTCGACTTTTGCGTACCAAGGCACATCAGGATTCACGACGTCGTAGGGGTATCCCGCATCGATCTCAACGTTCCAACCTTGAGCGCGCAATGCGCCTAATGCGTAAGCTGTGAACGAACACAGTGAATGCACATTGCCATTCACTTGGATCACGTAGTCCGCCTCTGAATTCACGGCGGGGATGTATTCCTCGAGACACTCGGCTTCGAGAGCGCCATGCACCTCAAGCATGCACTGGGCCTCCGCCTCCGCAGCGCGGTCGCGGGAAAGCGCCATGACAGATGTGCCATTGGCGATCCCGAGGTGGCGCTCTGGATCGGTGCTTCGGACGACGATGCCGGCGTAATCAAAGCAGAGGCTGGCGACGGGCACCTCCTGCTCGCGGTACCCATGGCGTGCACGTTCGCTCACGACGCCCATCTGTTCAGTGAACAAACGAAGCCTAGGTGTGAAAGGCCACCGGACTTGCCCTGGGACGCTGTGGCTATTCTGTGGAGGAAGGGGAACGACGCTGCCGGAAATCACTGACCACCCGTGTAGAACTATTTTCTATCGCACGCGTTCCGCTCCAGAAGCAATCAACAACTGAACAAATCGGGGGTTTCGGGCCCCTCCGCAGCTGACTGCCCACGCATTGGCGCTGAATTTGTGTTCAGTGCTGCGCGAAGAGCATTTGCAGCGCTTGGTTTCGGAAGCTTTCCTCACGCCCGCAGTTAGCTCACAAGTTATCGACAGGCACGCGGTTGTTGCGGCATTGTTGATAACATTTACCTGACAAAAAGATGTCGGTTGGCGTTGCATCGAGGCGTGCTGTCTTGAATAGTGCTAGCGCATGCTGGCGGCCAATAGAGCTTCGACTTCATCGGCAGCGGCCGACGCGCCTTTTGTTGCGGAGCGCGTGGGTGAGTGTTGGTGTCTGACGGGCGGTGACGGCCCGATCTCGCGGCGCGAGTGGCACGACTTCTTGCACGCCGTTCGTGGCGAAGCCGCGTCAACCGTGTTCCTCCTGGCCAGTACAGGGGACATGGCTCCGAACGCGTTGCAACGAGCGCAGCTCTATCAACTCGCCTCTGAGTGTGAGCTGAGAGTTGCGTGGTTGACGAACTCAGCGTACGCCCGCGGCGCGATTCGAGCACTCGGCGGCGCGGGGGGAGTACGGCTGAAGATTGCCGCGTTTGATATCGATCAGCTGCCCGAAGCCCTGTCCTTCCTGGGGCTTCAGGTTCCCACCAAGGCGGAACCTTCGATGCTAACTGTGCTCCTGGATCAGGGTGCGTAGGCGCTCGATGGCGAGCTTCAACGTGCTCTCTTCGGGGCCAAACGAGAAGCGGGCGTGATGCTTGAACCTGGAGGGGCGTCCCACGCGGCGTTGCCCCGGATCGACGTCGAAGAACTGACCGGGCACGACGATCACTTGCTTCTGAAGCGCCTTTCGAAAGAACTCCTCGCCCGTGTTGAGGCCCGGTGGCAGTCCGGAAAGGTTGCCCCAACAATAAAAGGTACCCTGCGGTTCGAGCTCAAATCGCACTCCAATTCCACGCAACCCATCCATGAGCAGGTCGCGTTTTCGCCGGAAGGCGGTAGCGATTGCGTGAGTTTCCGCGAGCGTGTCTCGGGCATTGAGGATAGACAGCGCCGCGCGTTGCATGGGGCGTGAACCACCGCCGTCCAAAAAGGAACCTGCGCTGGCGACTGCGTCAATCACTTTGCGGGGTCCAATTGTCCACGTCATTCGCCAGCCCGGATAGCGCCAGTTCTTGGTGAGACCATCGAACATAACCACTGGATCACGCTCAACGTCTTCCACGTAGGCGGCGGCGCTCACCAGCTCAGAATTACCCTTCCAGATGTAGTGGGAATAAAATTCATCAAGAAGCAAGCTGCAATCCAACTCCCGGGCTGTTGCTACCCAACTTTCAAGTTCGTTGCCCGCGATCACTTTTCCAGTTGGATTGCAGGGGTTCGACAGGAGAAGCGCACCGAGGCCGCGCCCCAAAATCTCACGCCGCAACTGCTCAAGCGAGAAGTCGTAACCGCGCTCAGATTCCAATAGGATGGGGATTGGGGTGAAGCGTCGGAACACGCCCAGAAGCTCTTCATAGGCCGTGTAATCGGGCAAGAAATGTCCAAGATTGATCTGTCCGATCGCAGCGCAAGCGCGCATGATTGAAACGCGTCCGCCGCCCGAAAGCGAAACATTGTGGGGTGTGTACTTGCTCGGCAGGCCTTTTCGGTAAAGGTCGTTGTAGAGTTCGGCAACTGCTTCGCGCACTTCCCAGAGCCCGGGCACAGGCGCGTACTCGAGATCGTCTACGGAACACGTAACGCTTTCGACTCGTGGCGGTGCGCCAGCCAGCGTCCCCGTTTCAGGTTGGCCCTGACCCAAATTGCACCAGTCGGGGCTCCCTGACCGGTAGCCTGCCTTCTCCGCTTCGGTGCTTACGTAAATCACGCCGGTGCGCGGCACAGGGCGAAAAGCGCTGGGTGAGGGCTGGTTGGAAGGTGGCTGCATCCAGGAACGCTAGATCTGACATCGACAATCGGCAATCGGGCGGTGACCGTCAGACGGAATTCGAGGTATGGTTTTGGCGATGAGCCCAACGCCGAGTACCACCGAACTGCTGTTTCAGTCTTTGGGTCGGTTCCGCACGGCGTGGCCCAAGGGTGGCTGGAGTTGGGATGGGCGGTTGAACTGCGTTGCGTCGTCGTTTGTGATTGAGTTGACCGATGATGCACAGTTAGCGATTCGTGACGTTTTCGTTGGACAATGGAGCACGAAGAATATCGCGGTGGCTCCGCAAGCTGTACGCGACATTGCCGACACGACGGGCGGAATTCGATCCGATCAGATCCTCTACTCATCTGAGCCAGGTGGCCGGTTAATTTCGTACGGACTCTGGTGGCCCTGGGGGGATGATGTGACCATCTCAATGCGTGTCGGTTTGGGCGGCTACGTTTCTGACGCGGATCTCGCCAGATTTCGTCAGCTTTTCGGTGCCCTCGAAGATTAGAGCCGAGTTCTCGCAGCCACGCGCACACACATTGACCGACACAACGAGGCGAACGGTGCGACCTTAACTGTCGTGATGGGACTGCCGCATGATGGGTGCGGTACCATCTCATGTCATCCCCTACTCGTGTCCGAGGTCCTGATGCTTTTCTCCAACGGGTCGAGGACCTAGGCGAACTGCTAGATAGCAGTCTCGCGAACCCTCAAGATGCACTCGACGTGCTCGTGACGGCGGTCGCTAAGGGACACCAGCCCACGTTGGTTTGGGAGCGCCTGCATCAGGCGGCACTTCGGGATGATAAGTCTGCGGAATTGGCGTTTGCCTACGAACGCCTCACCTCCGACAGGCGAATCAAGATCCTGGCGGCGGAGCAGCGAGCCTATTTGTTTCTCCGCGCTGCCGCGTTCGTGGGTGATCTTTTCGGCGATATTGAAGGCGCTACCCGTTACGCAGAACTTGCTCTTGCCGCGACGCCCGGTCATCCCGAAGCTTTTGGACTCCTCGAACGCTTGTTAGGTGAGGCTGAAAAGACTGAGCAACTGGCGCTCCTCTACTTTGAGGCGAGTCGTGCGGAGAAGGAGGATCAGAACAGGGTGCCGCTCCTCAAGCGTGCCGCATCGCTCGTTCAGGATCGTCCGTTGGCTAACGAGCTTGCCCTCAAGATCTTGCATGCTTGGGTCTCGGCTGAGCCCACGAGCCCGCACGCCAAAGAGGCCTTGTTTGATCGTTACATCGCCGCTGCCAAATACCGAGATGCTGCGAAATTGTTGGAAGAGAAGCTGGTGTCAGAGCAGGCGCCGACTGCCGTTGAGGCTAGAACTATTCACGAACGATTGGTCGATCTGTACATCCATCAGGTGAAGGAGCCCAAAGAAGCTATCTCGCACCTCGAGGCCATTTTGCGCGTCGAACCGACGCACCCCGGGGCCCTCAAGACCACTGAGGTATTGCTCGAAAATCGTGCCGTAGCCCAGCGCGCGGCAGCAGCGCTCTCAGACGCATACGAAAGTGCCGGAGATACGGAAAGCGCGATCGCAATGCTCACGATGGAGCTAAAGCTAGTGAAAGGTTCGCGCCGCCTCGATGTTCAGAGGCGCTTAGCCATCCTTCGGCATGACACGTTGGGTGATAAAGTTGGGGCGCTCGAGCTTCTGGCCCCGGTGGTTTCTGCGGGTCCCGGCGATGACGATTTGCGTCAGCGCTATGTGAGCCTGAGCCTTGAGTTAGACCAACCCAAAGAGGCCGCGCTCCTTCTCGCGCGCGCTTTGCAGACGACCCGCGAGCCCGGAGTCAGGGCCCGCATTGGCGTCGATGTGGGCAAGCTCTACTTGAAAACAGGTGATAGTCGCCGCGCTCAGGGCATATTTCAACAAGTCATCGACGGCGGGCAAGGGGAGGCCGCCGTGCTTTCCGCGGCAAGACACTTGGTGGAGCTCTGCGGAGAAGCTGGAGATACGAAAGGGCTCGGAGCGGCGCTGGAGCTAGTTGTAAAATTGGAGCCAGACACGCAGGTGCGCCAAACCGCAGCGCGCCGACTGACTCGACTCTACGACGGCGAGAACATTGCAGAAGAGCGTGCGCTGGATGCCTGGCGCGCCCTTCTAGGTTCCGAGTGGACAGATGAAGCTTTGGGTCGGCTGGAGGCGCTCTATCTCAGGCTGGACTCTAAGGAAGGGCAAGCTGATGTGCTTGTTTGGCGGGCAGAGCGAGCGCTCGACCCAGAAAAAGCGCGCGAATTAGCGTTCGCAGCGGCAGAACTCCGAACCGCCCATCAGCGTGATCAGGCCATCGCCCTCTCGGTTTGGGCACAGCTCCTCGCCAAGTACGGTCCGTGGCAACCGGTGCTTGAGCGCAGCGTGCCGCTCCTTGAACAGCTCCAAGAATGGCCGCGCTTGGCCGAGACGCTCGAGCAGTTGCTGGCGTGTGTTGATGATGAACAGAAGCCGGACTATTTTTCGCGATTAGCGCAGGTGCGTCAAGTGAGACTGAATGACGTTCGGGGTGCCTTGAACGCACTTGGGTCTGCACTTTCGATCGACTCTTCGCACCGAGCATCCCGCGTCCTGCTCGAAAGACTCCTCTTCACGGAGGGCGCGGCGCTCGAAGCCGCTGATATCTTGGAGCCGATCTATCGATCTGAATCGTCGGCAGCAGGCCTCGTGAAAGTGCTGAGCATTCGTGGAAAGCTGCAGGGGGACCTCCCGGCGCGCTTTGAAGCCCTCTACGAAGCGCTCACACTTGCACAAAGCGATCTTGGCGACCCTGACCGAGCGCTCGATTTGGCGGGGCAAGGGCTAAACCTCGCGGTGGAAAACGAGCAGGCGATCCATGCCTGGCTCGAACGGGTGATGCGCCTAGCTGAGGTGGTGGGTTCCGCACAGGCGAAGGCGCAGGTGCTTTCAGAGGCACTTGGGAGCCGCCCTGTTCGAAGCGAAGAACTCTTTGAGCTTTGCCGGCTCACGGGCGAAGCACTCGCCAATTCCTCCGAGCTAGACGCCGCTGTTGAAGTCTACAGAAGGGCGCTCGAGTTTGATCCGGCGTCGCGCGATGTCTTGGAGCGCATCGACAGGCTGCTCGTTGAGCAAGGAAATCCAGGCGACAGAATGGTGCTGTATCGAGCAGCGCTTGAGCAAGAACGCGAACCTTCACGAAGAAAAGAACTCCTGCATTCGGTTGCCACACTCCAACATCGAGAACTCGGCGACCGGGATGCTGCCATTTTGACCTGGCGGCTGGCCATCGAAGAAGATCCCGCTGACGTCACGGCCCATCAGGCCCTCATCGAGCTTTATTCGGAAAGCGAGGATTTGACTCTCGCCTATGAGCAACTGGAGGCGCTGCTTCCCCACGTGGCAGCCGAAAGGAAGCATAAAACACTTCTTCGCCTCGCGCGGGTTGCCGAGCAACAAAAGCATCCGGGCAAGGCGCTTTTACACTACCAAGAACTGATGGAGGCCTCCGAAGTCGGCGATGCCGTACTGGAACGCATCGAGCAGTTGGCACGCGAGTTTGGCCGTCCTGATCTGGTGCGTGGCGCGCTTGAACAGCGCCTGCACGGAGCTGCGGATGCGACGACCCAGGCCGATATCTTGGAACGTCTGGGCAAAGTGCTCGCGGAGCAACTGCAGGATCTGGGTGCAGCGGTCGACGCGCTGATGCGTGGCGCGGAGCTGTGCGAAGGGCTCGCAGCTGACACCGGCCGGGCACGGCGCATGTACGAATACGTGCTCGGAATTGCTCCAAAACATCGAATTGCTGCGGAACGGCTGATCGAACTTTCCGCCAAGAATGGCGCCTACGAACGACTCCCTTCCGCGCTTTCGTCACTCTTTGGGGCAACAACGGTGCGGGATTGGTTGCCCACACTCTTGGGTTTGGAGCCACGCTTGGTCCAAGCAGGCGCTCTTTCAACGTACTTGTTGCTAGCTGATCAAGCGCTTGACGTCGAGCTAGAGCCCACCCAACGGCATCACCTCATGGCGTCAAAAGCTAGAGCGCTCTCCAGCGAACCCTCTCACTACGAAGAAGCGGCACTCCTCTACCGCGAGCTGCTTAAAATTGACGGCACACCTGCCAATGTTGCAGCTTTTCAGCGATTTTTAGAACAAACTGGCACGGGCGCTTCCGTTGAAGATGAGCGTTGGCTCTATGGTTGGCGTGCAGAGCGAGCGACTGAGCCCGTCGGCATTCTGCTCGACTGGGCAGATACCGAGCAAGACCGATTTGGGCAGCCAGACAAGGCCATTGAGCTCTACCAACGTGTGCTTGGCATCGATCCAGAGCGGGTTGACGCCATGCAACACCTCGCGGCACTGAAAGTCGAACAGGGGGACTTCAAGGGCGCACTCACCACCTTAGAAACACTCCGGCAGCGCACTGACGGTGAGCCGCGAGTGGTACTTGAATTGGAAATGGCAACGCTTTTCATTGACCATCTGCGCAAGCCTACTCCCGCTTTGGAACTCGTGAGTTCAATCCTGAGCACCCAACCGCGGAACACAGAAGCCCTCCGGATCGTGCACAAGGCGCTCACGTTCAAAGAAACCCAAGTGGCAGCAGCCGAACTCTTGGAGCGTGTGGCTGAATCTTCGGAAGACGACGTGACGCACAGTGAAGTTTTGGGAGTCTTGCTGGGGATGAGCGAGGGGATGGTCGAGCTTCGAGACGCGCGCAAACGCTGGATCAAAAAAGTGATCGAGCTTCGGCCTGACGATGACCCTAAGCTTTACGAACTCGCTCTTGCGGCCGCAAAAGACGCGAAGATCGACGACGAGCTCTGGGAGGCGGCCGAGCGTTGCGCTCAAAAGCTCAACGATCCCGGGCCCCTTGCCGAAGCTTACGCCGCAACGATCGGGAGCCAACTGAAACCCGAAGTGGCTGCGACCCTGGGTGAGCGTATCGTCAATTTTTACGAAGAATGGTTCGACGATCCGGAACGAGTGATTGGCCTCTTGCGGCGTGTTCTCGAACTCTGCCCGACCGCCCTCTGGGCCTTTGATCGCCTTAAGCTGGTGTTTAACTCCAATGGGCGCTGGGAAGACCTCTTTCAGCTTTACGATTGGGCGTTGGAGGGTTCAGAAGTTAGTGTGGAGCGTGCCGAGCTGTTGCGTGAAGCCGCGATGGCGGCTAAGGATTTCGCCGCGAATGCCACGCGAGCCATCAGCTACTTTGAACAACTGAACGAGTTGGTTCCAAGGGATCCGCGTGTTGAGCTGGCCCTAGAGCGCTTGTACGAGCGAAATGACCAGCTTCGGCCGCTTATTCTGCTTTTTGAGCATCGTTTGCAGGTGGCTGATCTCGTCCTTGGGCAAACGCTCCGTGCGCGCATCTCAGGGCTGTTCATGGACCTCGGTGAACCAACCGCCGCATTCGACTATGTGCGACAGATCCTCGACAATGACGCGAAGGAGCAGAGCGCTTACTCGCTTTTAGAACGGCTTGTCATGCTCCCCGCCTCGCATGAAATTGCCGAAGAAGCTCGCGGGATCCGTGAGGCCAGCGCGGAGTTGCTTGCTTTGCATTTTGAGAGTCAGCGACTCGATCAGCGATTGGTCGAGATGTTGGAAGTTCTTGTCGCGACCGCCACCTCGGACGTTGGGCGCATTCCGCGCCTCAGAAAACTTGTACAAGTGCGCCTTGAGCGCTTGGACGACGCAGCAGGCGCGTTTCCGAACGTCTCGGAACTTGTGGGCCTGTGCCCCGAGGACACGAGCGATCGGGACCTTCTTGGGTCACTCGCGGACCGCCTTGGCGCTCAGGAAGCGCAGGTTCAGTTGCTCGTGGGCGTGGGGCGCGCTCAGCGTTCTTCAGCGCTTCGGGTGGTGCATCTATCACTCGCGGCAGAAGTCGCCGCCCAGAAGCTGCAACAGAGCAACCTGGCAATCGAACTCTACGCTGAGGTGTTGGCCGAGGCCTCTGCTGAACCCGACGCCGCGCTCTTGGCTGCACGCCACTTGGATGAAATGCTCGGGGCACAGGGACGCGCTGAGGAGCGTTGCCTCGTGCTCGAAAAACTCGCGGCACTCGAAACGGAGCTGGAACGCAAGCTTGATGCCCTCGGAATGGCTGCCCGACTCGCGTTTGACACGCTCAGCGACGCGGGGCGTTCCATTGATAACTGGAGAGGGCGTCTCACACTCTCGCCGAAGGACCTGGTTGCACTTGACGGGTTGGTGGAGGCGCTCTCCACCACTCAACGCTATCCGGAACTCATCGAAGCACTCTTGGCGCGGATCGCGCTGGCCCGGGACCCTGTACTCGCCAAGCGAGATGCGGTCTGGGTGGCTCTGACTTATGCCGATAAGTGCGCGGACCGAACCAGCGCTATCCAAAGCTGGCGCAGTGTTCGATCTTTGTACGGGAGGGATCCAGAGAACTACGCGGCGCTGCATCGCCTTTTGCTCGCGGAAGCGCGATTTGCCGAAGTCGCCGAACTCGTGCTGGACGAAGCGAAAGCCGAGACCGAAGCAGCGAGACAGCTCGAACTCTATCGACATTTAGGCGCGATTTACCACGAGCGCACCCAGGAGCCCGAGCTCGCGCTGGTCGCATTTGTTACTGGCGAGGATTGGCAAGCTGCACGCGAAGTGGCGGGCGCGAGCCGGGCTGATCGAGAACTATCACGGCGTCTGCTTGAGAAACTGCTGCAGTTGGCGATGGACGCATGGCAGAGCGCAGCTGAGCAACAGGCCGACGCGACCAGTGCCCCAGCCCGTTCACTCGATTGGGCCATCGATGAATTGCGAGAGCGTGGCCTCGAAGAGGGCAACCATAAGTACGTCGTCGAGCTACTGCTGAACGGAGCTAAGCTCCCATTTCAGGCACCGCGAAGGCGTCAGCTCAAACAAGAGGCCGCTTGCCTGTTTGCAGACCGCCTTGAAAATCCTAAGGCCGCTACGCAGCTCCTCACCGAGTTATTCGCGGAAGACCCTGCTGATGAGATCGCTGCGGGTTCCGTTTCTCGACTTGCCAGCTTGCTCGGAGCTCAGGGCGAAAACGCTGAGGTCACGAGCCTCTGGGAACAGCAAGCCGTGTGCAAGGAGGCAGCGAACGACCGAGTTGGAGCCGCGCTCTTGTGGGCCAGGGCCGGCGAACTGGCTGAGAATACGCTGAAAGATAAGGCGCGCGCCCAAAAGAACTACAAACGCGGAGCAGCTCTGGGTGGCGAGACGAGCCTGGTGGAATTGGGGCGGCTCTACACTGAAAGCGGAGCCCACGCCGAGACCGCTCAGGTCCTAGAATGGCTCTCCGCACAGTCCCCGCGAGAAGCACTGGCTAACCGCGCACTTGCACTCGCGAACGCCTACGTCGCCTGCGGGCGCAGGCGAGACGCGCGCACGCGACTCGAACAGGCAGCGGCTCGCGCCATCGATGCGGGTGCCGTTCGGGCACGGCTCGCCGACCTCTATCGCGAGGATCGCGAATGGGATCGCCTAGCAGCGCTCCTTTCCGAAGAGGCGGAGCGCGCTGAAAAGCCCCAAGCACGCCTGCAGTACCTACGAGAGGCCGCACGTCTGCATGTTGAAGAGCGGAAATCGCCGGATGCCGCGGTTCCCTTGCTCGAACTCGCTTGCGCCATTTCACCGGATGATTACGAAGTGCGCCTGGCACTCTCTGAGGCCTTGCTGCTCGCGGGACGGCATGAGCCTGCGCTTGCCGTACTCCGTGAACAGATCGAGAGGTATGGTACGCGAAAGCCAAAGGAGCGTGCGCTAGTCCACTTCCAGCTCGCGAAGGCCAATCTCGCAGCAGGAAGCCGTGCGGAAGCTTTGGGGGAACTCGACAAAGCTTCCAAGATCGATCCAGCTCATCCACAGGTTTCGTATGCCTTGGCTCGCCTCGCATTTGAGGAAGGACAGCTGGATCGTGCTGAGCGTCAGTACCGCGGGTTACTGCTGATCATTGGTCGCGAGAGTTCAGCCACGAGCCCGACGCGTGTCGAAAGCCTGCTAGATCTCGCAGCGATTGCCGAACAACGCGAGGACGCAACGCGTGCGCAGGAGTTCGTCGAGTCCGCATTTGAAGCTGCCGCCGAGGATTTGCGGGAGGCCAAGGCGCTGGAGCGTGTGTTGAAGGAACGAGGGCAGCCCCAGCTGCTGGTGAGAGCGCTCAGATCAACCATGGAGCGAACCAATGTGCCCGCGGAGGCGATCACCGCGTTGGCTCAGCTGGCGGAAATCCTCTCTCAAACCCCGGGCCAGCTCGAGGCTTCTCTGCCAGAGCTCACGCGACGGGCGCACTCACTCCAAGAACAGCTGGAGCGAAGCAGCCCGAATGACTTCGTGGCATGGTCGGCACTGGGACGCGCCTTCGAGGCCTTCGGAGACCCGGACGCGGAGCTACGAATCCTGGAACGGCGCGTAAGGGCATCTCTGGCTTCGGGTGAAGTCATGGCGGATGCAGAACCTTTCTACCGACTTGCCGAACTCAAGCTCATGGAGAGTGCGACACGAAGCGAAGGCCTAGCGCTTTTGGAGCGAGCCCTGAGTACTGCGCTTGATGCCGGTCGTGCGCTAGCGATTTTGGAAAAATGCGGCCAGCGCGAGTGTTCGGACCTGACCTCTGCGCGTTTGCTTGAACGATTAGCTCGGGATACTTCCGACAACGGCGCGCTACTCTTGGCGCTCGAAGCTCGCGTGCGTTTCGAACCACAGAATGAAGACGCGGCGCGTGAAGGCTACAAGCTAGCTATTCAGTGCAACGACGCCAAACAGGCAGAGGCAATTCTGCGCACGGCGCTCAGTGTGGACACGCGCGAGTTGAAGCCAGAATTTGTGGGCTTTGCGATGCTGCGTTTGGCCAAGATTTGCGACGCTTCGGGGCGAGGGCAAGAGGCGCTCGGGTTGCGTGAGAAGGCCATCCCGTTCCAGGATGCGGAGCGAGCTTCCAGGCTGCGTCGAGCTGTGGCCGAATCCGCGCTTGCTGCACGCGACTTCGAACGTGCTGCACGTAACTACGAGGTGCTCCTTCAGGCATCGCCCGAGGCCCGAGAGATTTGGGAGCCACTTCTGGCTGCCCACCGAGAGCTCGGAAATACGGAACGGCTCGTGGCTTTGATTGGCGCCACTCTCCCGTTCGCGGAGAGTCGCGAAGATCGAGCGCGGCTGCGGCTGGAAGAAGCCAATGTATTATTGGGCAAGACGGGCCACGAAGAAGAGGCGATTGCGAGTCTGAAACAAATTTTGGAGGAAGATTCGCGCCAGGTCGATGCTGTCCTCCTGCTTTCGAAGGTCCTCGAGCATCTTGGGCGACTGGATGAACTGACTGAGCTTTTGAGCGTTCAACTGGAAAGCGCCAAACGTCGAGAACATCTCACTTCAATTCTCTCTTTGTCGATGCGTCTAGGAGACCTCTTGGAGCGCCAAGCGCGCCCTTCAGATGCGCTAACCGCGTATCAAGCAGTGCTGAGCTTTGACCGCCGGAGCCCACCTGCGCTTGGAGCAGTACTCCGGCTCTCGCAATCAACGGGTGACACGGAGCTGATGGCGGAGGCGCTCGAAGGCCTCCTATTAACGGAAAGGGGCGCCCATGCTGAGGCCCTCTGCGAACAGCTTCACAGCCTGCGGAGCGAACGCGGGCAGGATGATTTGGCACTGCGGGCACTGGAACTTGGATTTGAAGCCTGCCCCATGAGCAGCAGGATCTTGGCTGAGCTCGTCGAAGCACACCGTAGGCGCGGCAACCAAAACGACGTGGTGAGGGTACTTCGTCGCGCTTACGACGAGCGACCTGGCGAGGTTCAGCTCCTGCTTGCTTTGATTGAAGCGTATCGGATCGCCAAACTGGAGGATGAGGCACTCGCCGTGCTCGAGCCCTTGATCGTTGCCGCTCCTGAGCGGGCAGAACTTCTGGGAATGCGCAGTGTCGTTCTTAGTCAGGTTGGCCGCGATCTGGACGCGCTTGCTGATTTGGACAGAGCACAGGCTCTCACTCAAACCTACGCTGATGAGTTGGCAAAGACGCTCGAGATCGCCGTTGGGCGTGCCAATTCCGAGCAGCGCCCAGGCCTGCTTCTACGTTGGATTAACCTGCTTCTGGAGCGCGGTGAACGAGACACAGCGCGAAAGTGGCTGGACGAGCTGGTCAAAGCATCTCCGAAGGACAAGGGTGCTCTGCGGAAG
>JBBRRP010000142.1:0-15380 GCA_038246305.1 Polyangiales bacterium
CTGGCTCTTGAGCTCAGCAGTCGGTCGTGCTCAGCGCTCTTTGGCCATCGGTGTCCTGGTGAGCAGGGGGCAGCGCCTCCTCGGTCAACTGGCCTGGCATTTCCTCTACCTCATTTCGCCAGTTCGATTGTCTTATGCTCGTATCCTCAACACGTTTCAGAACAAACTGATCCTGCCGGGGAGAATATACTGTATTTGACGTGACCCGTGCAGCATGAATGAGATGTGAATCTGTGAGGAAAACTAGGGGGCACCCCGTGGTTGCGGTGTCTCCCCCAGCGGCGTGGAGCGACCTCGAGTCGAGCTGCCAAAACGGGTCGGAAGGAAGAGCAGGCCAGATCGAGGCCTACGCGTTGTGCGCGTTGAAGTGCCTGATCGGTGGGAGCATGCCGAGATTTTCCGCGCCCTAGCCAACGACGCGTACTTCCGGATACTCGCCCGTTGATGCGGAGATCTATTTGTACCGGCATCGTGTGGGCTTTTGAGCTCCACCACTCCGCTTACTTGTCTCCCCTGCACAACCACGCCCACGACGAAAGCGACCCCGTCGCTGAAATCCGAGGCGCCGGGGTCTATTTGAGCATGCCTGAAGTCTTTTATTGAGCTCTGCATGGGGCCGATTTGAAGCGGCGTTGGCCGCTCCGTAAGCTTCAATGACGGTTTTAGCAGGGGTCAGCTCGCCGTCAGCTAGATCGCCTGATATTCCTTCCGACTGATTTTGGCGGTTCGATTGCCTTATGTGCCTGCCCACTCAGTGTGAGCCCGCGGGTGATCTCCGCAGCGCACACCACGCCAAAAAAGCGACAGCCAGCCACGTGGGGAGGTTGCCCCAGCGCTCAAATCCGGTGCGTTCGTGCAGCCATCGGACGTTAGCGCTAGCCGCACCGCTAACAGCCTCGGGCAGCTGGGCCATCACATCACCGAATGGATTGACGATGGCGCTCACGCCATTGCTTGATGCGCGAACCAAATAACGCCGATGCTCGATGGCGCGCAATCGAGCCAGCCTGAGATGCAACTCTGGGACGAACGTGCCTGCAAACCAAACGTCGCTGGACGCGTTGACGATGAGTTCCGTTTTTTCACTCATTTTGCTTTGCACGTAGCTGGGAAAAAGGATCTCATAGCAAATGAAAAGGGCGGCATGATGACCTCCCACGAGTTCCATCTCGCCGGCATCGTCGCCCACGCGAAATTTTCCTGCGCGCGGCATGAGCGAGCGGAGCCACGCACCCAAACGACCCTCGGGAAGCCATTCTGTGATCGGCACTAAGAGTTGCTTATCGTAACGGCAGGCTTTGCAGGCGGGAGCCGTGAGCGGCGGAATCAGCAGCACACTATTCGTGAGCCATGTGCCGTGGTTAAGGGCCACGCCCACCACCACAGGGACACTCAGCCCAGCACCGAATCGCCGTCGGACCAAATTCTCGGACGCCACCGCAGAAACAGGCTGTGAAATAGCTGTTTCCGCCCAGATCACCAGATCCCCACCGAACTCCTTGAGGCCTCGCTCGGTAAGGGCGACCTGCTCCGCAAGCAACTTCTGGGGCTCGTTGCGCTTGGTGTCCACTGAACTCTTCACTTGAACCACGAGGATCCGAACAACCTCCGCGCTTCGGACGTGATTCGAAACCTGATACTGCCGAAGCAGCCCGTAACCAACCAACGAGGCCGCTACACCCAGCGCAAGCCCGCAACGAGGAAGGGCGCCCCTGAGGTTGCGACTCCTGAGTGCCTCACCCAAGGAAAGCAACGCCGCATTCGTTAGGCCGATCAACACAACCGGCCCTGCGGCACCCACTAGGTCCATGATCGCTAAAAGAGAGGGCACACCCAGCAATGACGCCGAAAGAGTTATCGGAATTATTTTTGGATACACTAGCTCACCCGTCACGAGCGAGAAGGCCCAGGCTATTCCCTCAGGCAATCCCCTTCGATGAGCCCAACGAAAAACAGCACAGCTGAGCGCCAGCGCACCGCTTTCCCACACGATGAGCACCAGCATTACCACACAGGTTAACATTAACGATCCGTGCACCACGGACGCGAGGCGAACGGGCAGCCAGGCAAGCCCAAGAACATGCGCTGATGCACCCGCCACGGCGCCGAGGCCCAGAGCGCCGCGCACGGACACTCTCCGCAGCGCAAAGAGCAGTGGCACCAAGGCCACGAACGCAACGGGCCAAGCCGCGGACCAAGCGAGCGAAACGAAGAGGAGCACACCGCTCAGCGCGGCGAGAAAGACGACACCTAGAGCTTCACGGAACCTCGCCATGACTCCCGTAGAGTAATTCCACTTGTTGGAGCTCCGCCCGCGCTGGTGTGAATCTCAACGGTTTGGCGGCCAAAGGATCTGGAAGCATCGCGAGTTCCTTGGAGCTCAACTCGATACAGACTGGACGCCTGCGTGGGTCTCGGGTTAACGCATCGGTTTCGGCGCACGGATGATCCAAACCCAGAAAATGTCCGATCTCATGCAGAAGCAGCGCGCGCAGGGCGCCCTCGCCTGAGTGGGTTCCTTCCGCCAGCAGGTAAGGGCTTATCGTGATGTCAGCTTCGACAATCTCGTCGTTGGGAGTGTCCTTCACGGAGCGCGTATAGAGGCGCGTGAAAGCATGTTCGCGATGGTCCACTGGAACAGCGCTCTCACGTTCGGTGTCAGCGAGAATCACAGCACACACGCCATCCTCGCCCTCTCGGATCCTGCCTCCTGATCGAACACTGATACGCTTGCCAAGTCCCCATGCGACCAGGCTGGCTTCGAGAGCCGAGATAACCTGGCCTTGACGGCCAGTCCGAGCATCGGAAACGACTATTTCGCCCGGGAGTTTGAGCCAACGAACGGAGCGCGAACCTTGGCCCCGACTCATCACTACAGATTCTTGTGTGCACGCCGCACACGCGAAGAGCGCAAGGCTCGCTATCCATGAAAGCCACGCGTGGCGCCGCGGTGGTCTAGAAGAGTGCGACACCAATATCGACCACTGCCTGTCCGTATGGGCGATTGCGTTTATCGCTAAGTAGAACGCAGGCGATTTCTGTGCCACCTTTTTCGCAGTGGCCGCCAGCGGCGATTGCGAAACCAAGCTCACCGCCCAATCCCACAAACCAGGGGCCCGAGGTAAAGCGGTAACCACCCTCTGCCCCGACGATGACTGAATTAGAAATGGCATTGATTTTCGCGGAGTTTTCTATCTGCGACTGCAGGTATTCGCCGAGAATGCCAACGTAAGCTCCGCTGTACCTGAAATCATCACTCACGTAGTAACGAGCTCCAAGGCCGCCGCCCATCGAGCCAAGCTTCAGCGTTTCGCCATCAGCCGGAAAGATTTGGTGACTGAGAAGCCCCAAACCGAAAAACCTCGCACGCGCGATACCAACGAGCTGCTTGCCCACTTCCAGATTCACCGCCGGTCCGAACAGGGCAAATCCAAGTGCGTTCACTGAGACTGCAGCGCCGATGCCAGGCTGTTCTGCAGGCGCCGACTCCAACAAAGCAGGCTCCGCTCCGATGGCCGTGGCGGAATGGGAAAGGGCGAGGAAGGCTGACGCAAACATGAGGAGACACGGTGGTGTTCGAAGGCGAGACATAGCAGGCTCCTTAAAAAGTTAAGTTGTACTGACTCATGGCGAAGTTACCGTTTGGATATCAACGCCCCAGGCATCCACGCAATAATCCGTGTGATATCGGGTGCATTGCCGAGGGTCCGAATCGGAACGAACATAGAAACTCCTGTAAAGAGTCGCCATAGGCGCTTTCGGGTCATAAGGCTTGTCAACCAATTTCACCGGCCCGCCCGTAACCACAGCGAGGGCCCAGGCCCCTTTGCACCCCGTATCAGTTACAACGTTCTTCGAGACGTTCACCACATCATGGTCGCCTCCCACTGCGAAGGGAGACTCGCGGGTTGCCCCGTCCTCAAAGCTCAGGGAGCCCTGTTTGCTCAGCGGAAGGTCGATGTTTGTGGCAACTTGGCAGCAGCCAGCCTGATTGGTTGGTTGAAAGTACCCATTCACCCCCACAATGAGTTGACTTCCCGGAGAAAGATCAAAATTCGCCTGACACGCCGGATACTGATTCTCTCTGCCTGTTGGCTGGGATTCGTGCAGTGTAATTCGGTATTTGCCGCCGGGCACCAGCCCGTGGCAGCTGTCCTGCTCACACGTGCTGCATCCCAACAGTAAGACACAGCAGGCTCCAACAATACCGAGTTTGCAAAGCGTGGTCATACCAAGGCGCATCTCACCTAATGGGGGGGCAGTTTGAGGTTGTCGGCACGGAGATCTGCAAACTAAAATCGGTGGTTGCCAAAGAAGGCGACGAAGTTAGCCTAATGCGCGCAGAAACGTTCGGCAGCATCGAACTCAGCCCGGCGTCGTAGCTACAATTGGGGAACGCTAACCCCTGACACAGATCTATGGCCCCGCTTGGGATGCAGGGTACCCCACTAGCCGTTAGGTTGGCCAAAATTTGAGAACTGCTCGGTACAAATGCTAGGGTTGAGACCGACGTTTGTGGACACAGTGCGGCTGATGGCCCTGGGACTGGCCCAACTTGAATCCCCCAACCGAGGGTCGCGGCCACCCCGTCGACGTCAATCCATGCTTGGTCCGGACAGGCGTCTCCCGGATGAGACGCAGGTACCTGGACCACCACGGGGCTGCATGAGGGCGCAAGCGTGATGGAAAAATCCGGTGGGCAACTGACACAGGAGTTCTGAGCAGCGTTGGGTGACGCGCCAAGCGGACACACAGTGCAGGTGAGGCCATCCGTCGTGACCAGACCTACTGGGCATCGCGTGCAGTTGCCTGCTCCGTCGACGACCTCGCCAGGTCCGCACGGAGCACAGCTGTTCGTCCCCGGAACCCGACGCTGGCCAAGAGGACAGGCGAGACAGCGGGACTCATGGACCGTGGTTCCGTTCGTTCCTGGCGCGCATGGCCCGTGCGTGGGCACACGGCTCCCGCACTGCACGTCGCTGCGGAATTCAAGCGGGCCACACGCTGAGCACGTCGATTCCGCCATGACGAGCGCGGCCTCCGGGGGCTGCCCGAGGCCCGAGAGGAAGTCTGAACGAAGGCACGCTTCCCAAAAAGGAGCTTCCGCCATCGCGCCACTAAAAAGCGGGCCACCCGGCTCGTGTAGGGCTAGGACGCGGCACGCGTCGCACCACGTGGCTCCGGCATCTCTCATCGTCTCTGCAACGGCCGATCGCATGCTCGTCATTTCTAGGTCGAATGCTTGTTCGCCCGGGTCAGAAAAGCCCGTGTGGGTGCGTTGAAGGAAGTGATCCAGCACGCCTCGAATACGCTCACCGGAAAGGGCCACGCGTTCATCCTGCCGGTTGCCATAGGAGTCAAAGGCATAGCCCAACGCGGCATCAGGTTTCTCCAGGAGGCCGTTGAGGACCGCCGCTCGCCCAACTTTTTCGTTGTCCACACAGGAGCCAGGAATCAAGAGCGCACCGCCGATCTCGCAACGCTCCCGGGGTCCTGAGAGCAAATCCGCATTGTTGGGCAAGAATACCCATTTCGCCGGCGCGAGAGGGCTAATGGTAAAATCCTCGTTCGCATAGTGCCCGTCAAAGGCATCGTGCAGGGTTGTCGTGAATCGGCCAATTTGGGCGAAAGTGGCCCCGCCGTTTTCCGGAGTCAGGTTTTCGTCGAGGCAGAGCGCGGGATTTGGGCCCGTGCGGTCGCAGAAACTCATCGATCCAAACATCGAGGCCGTTGTCCTAAAGTAGTTGGTGCCGCCTACCACTTGCGCAGCAATGAAGTCAGCGAAGCCCTCGTTCATAGTTCTCGCGTCATCACTCGGGCTAGGATCGCCTTCTGCGATGGTCTGCAAGAAAAGCTTTTCGAAGAGTTCCTTTCGTGGTGATCCTGTGAGCGACAGCGCTGACGTCCCCTGCGCAAGCAAGGTACAAAAAACGAAGTGGCCGTACTCGTGCGTGGCCACCCCGCGCGTAGCGTCGAGGAAGGTACCACTAGGCAGAATGATATCGGAGCCCGCGAGTGCCGACGATCCCAACCCCGTGAGCCCGCTGATCCCAAGCTGAGTGGTATCAACGAGTCCCCGGAAACTCGTCAAGGCTCCCACAATCGTTTCGCTGTCGACGAGGTCGCGAGACGAGAAGCCCGAGACGTTCATGCAGGGTGCCCACGGAGCGCCACTGCTAAACGTATCGGCGAGCAGCTCCGTCAGCACTTTTGCCTGACCAATGTCGATGTTAAGCACGTCGCGCGCGTACCGATGCGTGTCGGTGAATTCCGCCAGCGAAGCGAGCTCCATTTTCCCCACTTTCAGCGACAAATCAGTGTTCTTCGAAAAACCCGCGATGATGGGATCATCAAGCACAGAACTTGGATCACGAAGATTGACAGGCCTCGTAAAAAAGCAATGAGTGTACGGAAAAATGAGACGCCGGATGCTGGCAGCTGAGTTCTCAGTGGACACACACAAGGTACCGCCAGCAGCCTGGGCGACGCCCAGCATGTTCTTGACGATATCGAAGCGCACGCGGCCGGTCCGGTTCATCTTTTGGGAGTAAAGTGTTGGCATGGGAGGCACGCCGAGCAGCGGGTTGGTGACCAGCAGCTGATAGAGGTCGACCCGCAGACCCTCTGGCGCTAGCTCTTCGCCGCCCAAGGGGCCCCAGTGAGTCCGGAGCACGTCTGGCACCCCCTGGGGATCATTGAAGCGAGCGTCCGGATTCATAAAATCGAAGTCAATGTTCACCTGCACATCCGGCAACAAGAACGTCGCCAACCATGTGATCGCTTGGATTACTTGGCGGGTTACGGCTTCCGCCACGTTCCTTACAAATTCATACGCGTTGATGACAAGCGCCACGGCGCTACCGTCGCCCAACTCCGTAACCCCCAAAGCAGCGGTGTCGGGTAGCTCGTGAATCACTTCGCCTTTTAGACGCCACTGGAATCCGGCCGCGCGGAGTGTGTCGAGCTTCAGCGAACCGTTAGAATTGCGCGCGATTGCCGGCACGGTACGCAGAACCACCGCGTCAAAAAGCGTTCGAACCCCGCCTTCAACATTGATGCTCGGATCGACGACAAGCTGCCGGATGCGATTGTAGACGGCACCCGGAATTACCGCGAAGGCCCACTCGCCCAAGCCATCCCCTCCAGGAGAAACGCCGCCGCAGCGCCCGGCGAAATCTTCGGGGTACTCGGATTGAAAGAGAGGTGTGGTCTGACTGTGAATAAAGAGCGCGTCGATTAAGTCCCTCTCTTTTTCGTCTTTCACATAGATGTTCGCGTAATAGAGTGCGGGCGTTCCATCAGTATTGTTCTCCGCCACGGCACGGGTGCGCGACCAGCTAAAGTTCTCGAACATGCTCACTGCCTCTGCCGGCGGAATAAATGAACCCAGCGATTCCTGACACTTGCCCTCTTGAAGAGACAGGCGGACGATGGTGGCAGAGCCAACAGCGAACCGGGAGTCTCCGTGGATCGTTAGTGTGAAATCAGAGCCCTGTTGAGCGCTCAGCTGCGCTTGCCCTTGCGTGCAGCTCTGGAAGTTGTACTGCGTCCCAGCTGCCAAATCCCGTCGGGTAATTGGGTGCGAGGTTGCCGCGCCACCGCGATAAGTGCACGTTGAAAGAACGCCAGCCATTGTCCGGTAGGAAAGGGTGGCGTCGTAGTTTCCCGCATTCCCATCCGCAACCAAGAGGCGAGATGGGATCGCGAACCAGATCGGCGCTATTGGCGTGAAGCGCCCCTGTTTGTTCTCCACGGGCTTGTGGCTGTCGATGGCCCGTAGGTCCGGCGCGCCCGTTTCCTTGCGCTGTTCCCGTCCGCCTGCAAGCGGTAGATTGCACACGAGGCCAACGTCCACTGGACTTTGCTGCACAACCGCCCCGGCCCCAAGAGTGACGGAACTGCCCGAAATGTTACCAGTTACTTTGGCACCAGCAGTCACGGTTACTGGACTATTTTCAGCAATGAGCGTTCCCGCAAATTGTCCGCCAACTATGGCCGTCCCCGTACCAGCATACGCAACAAAGAGCTCGGGCCTACCGCCTCCCAACTTGAGCACCTGACCTTGCATGCTGAGGCTCGACTGCACCATCAGGCTCAGGGAACCATCTCCCACGATGAGCTGGCCTTGTGGCTCAATTGCCAGGGAGCCAAAGTAGTAAGTGCCCTGCGTGAGGTAAAGCTTCGCACCGCCTTCAACCGTGACGTTTCCGTAGGCTTCAGGGTACAGAATTTTTGCGCGACCTGACCGTAAAAGCACATCCCCGTGTGTCACGCCCGAGAATATGGTCGTGCATTTTTGTTGCCCAATGGCACCCGAGCCCTGGGATACGCTCCCGTCGACCGAGCCGAGTTCAGACTGAGCAATGGAACCGAGCGTGCTCACACCGCCAGATACTTGAACCCCAGCGCTGAACCGGATTCCGCCGGCTCCCGAGACCAAAACAGGGCCTGGGCCAGCGCCAACGATTCGGGAGTTCGCGTTCAATAGAACCTGTGAACGCCCAACCACAGCCGAAGATCCGGGCTTAAACCCGGAGAAAAAGGGGAAAGAAAAGGAAAAAACGTCGCTTGTTGGTGCGTTCTCTATCAGTCCGGTTCCTCCGCGTTCAAGAGGAACCGCGCCCCATGAAAAAGCCTTATGTCGAAGAACCACGAGGTCGTCCACGAGGAGCGATTTGGCAAAAACCGCGCCCGTCAGCGAGCAACGCGCATCGAGACTCACGGCAGCGTTCGGGGCGAGCACAGACGCAGCGATGCGCCCCTCAATATTCACAGCTTGGCTCCCTAGATAGGCAAGCAAAACAGGCGCTGGGCTTGGGGCCCCGGCAAACATGCCCTCCAAGCGCAAGAGCGTCTTCACGTAGAGAGTGACTGGGGTCGATCCACCGGGCACCGTGACCTCCCCGCCATCGTCCACAATGAGCGTACCTAAATAGTAGCTCCCAGCCGCGAGTGCTACCTTGCCTCCTGAACGCACCTTAACAGCCGAATAAGCGCCGGCAGCAAGAACCCGCGACTGCCCCGCCTTGACCACCACATCGGGGATACTCGCTACGGGAAAGGATACCTTCAAGGTGAGCAGCCTCACGGACGACAGGCTGTCCTTTCGCACGCTACCGAGAACTTGGGCTTCGTCACCGATCTGTGGCGCGACAGGACTCAAAATGTCACCCGTTACCGTGGCTTGGTTGCCAATGACCACCGTCCCCCGGGCCGCAACGCTGCCCAGCCGAACTTTTTCATCGGTGCTAACTCCGCCGAGACTTACCGTGAATGTTCCCCGACTTGGCTCGGCAACCTGCGTTTCTCGCCTGACAAAAACCGAAGATTCGCCTGAGAGAACAACCTGTTCGAGCGGCACGCTGTTGGGTAATCGAAATTTGAGGTCCACCTGATCGACCTGTGTGCCCGCCTGCCCGCTAGTCGAGGATAACGCCTGTTGAAATGACTGTACGTTCTCACCCAGATCGGAGTGCTGAGAGCAACTCGAAGCGCAGGCTGCTGCAACTCCAACCACTAAGAGAAGCGCCCGAAAGACTGGAAACCCGTGGAACTTGAGCGAAATCATAAACTGCCCTTTCTCCGGGCTCCCCGCCCGCTAATTACCTTCCTCTTCCGTTACCTGAGCGCGCGAATCTTCGCAACCCTTGCGGGGGGGCCTTCGAGACAGGGTGCGGGGCATAAGACAATTGAACTGCCAGTGCGCCAGGCAAAGCTTGGGTGAGGAGGAAACGATGTAGAAAGTGGAAACTTCACGAGGGACCTAGCGCTTAGAGGCGCCGGGAGCGGGCACCTCGAGGAGCCCAACCCAACGGGAAAGGCGCGCGAGGTAGCAACCAACACGTCGCCGCACTTCACTCGCTCGGCGGCCTTGCGATGGCGAACGCGAAAGCCTGAAACCGCGCGGTCCGAAGCGGAGAACATCGCGTGGGTTTCTGGGGAGAAAAGGTCGAGAAAATGGCTCATTGGTCCCTCACATCGGCGGTGGTTGCACGCTCACAAACGCAGACGCGCGCCGTGCTCCCACCAGTACATGACGAAATCCGCCGACTCCGGCACCTCCGCCCATGTCGCCCGTACGGCCTCGGCATAGCCGCTACCGAGCGACGTACGCAGTCAACCAGCGCCGATGAACGGTGGGTTGCCGACAACGAAGTCCGCATCCGCCCACGATGCTTTTCGCGGATTCACGTAATGGTAGAGCGGTACTTGAGCAGCCTCGTCCGGCACATCTTCTCCCGTAACCGAACTTTTCTTCATCGTCTCCCCATCCCAACGAGTGATCGGCTTGCCCGTCTTCTCGTCTCGAACCATCTCCTGCGCGTCGTACGTGAGGACAGCATCGCGACACTCAATGTTCTTGAATCGCGGAGTACAGGCTCCGGCACGGGGAGGTTCTTGCCGTAGATCCGGAAGTGCCACTGCAGGTAGCCGATCCAGAGCACCAGTTCGGCAATCTCCTTCGCCCAGCGTTTTACCTCGATGCCGAGGAACTGCTGCGGCGTTACGCGCACACCCTCCATGTGGAGCAGCTCCTGTTTCTCACTGAGCCCCTCAAGAGCCGCGAGCACTTCGCCTTCCAGACGCTTGAATAGATCGAGAGTCACATAGAGGAAGTTCCCCGAGCCGCACGCAGGATCGAGAACGCGGGTCGTCGCGAGCTTTTTGTGGAATTCCTTCACAAGGTTCGCCGCATCCTTCGTCTTCTTCTTGGCGTCCTTGTCCGTCTTCGCATCGTGGGCGTCTTCCGGGTGACCAGAGGCCGCTACGCCACGAGTCGCGGCGGCACAGCACGCAGCGAGGCCGGGCTCATCGGAGTAGAGCTTGGGGGGCGTCGTCTTGCATCGCTGGGTCGAGAGAGCGGCCCTGTGCTCGGAGGAGTTTCGTCGGCGCCGTGGTGCGACTTATCAAGAAAGCCTTCGGGCGGTGCGGACAAAGGATGGCGTCCGTGATATATGTGAATGCTGTGACGGTTCGTGAAGTACTCCAGGCTATTCGTGCCTTGCCGCGTCCTCTTCGCCTTCGGTTGGCGGAGCAGCTCATCGGCGAGTTTGGTGACGTTCCGGCGAGCGACACGGAACAGCTCGGTCCTCACATGGAACCACGAGGACGCTGGCTTGTTTACAACGGCCCCCTATCCGATGCCGCGTTAGACCATCGGGCAGACCGCGAAGAGCGCGTCGACTACTTGGTATCGCAAGCCAATGCTCGTCACACGTGATACTTCCGTGCTCGTCGCGGCTGCACTGACGGAGCATCCGTATCATGCCCGAGCGCTTCCCTGGATTGAGGCTGTGGACGCGGGGCAATTGGAGGGTTGCATCTGCGTGCACGCGCTTGCAGAGACCTACTCAGTGCGTACGAAGATCCCCAGCGGAATGACGGCATCCGTCAGCCTACTGTTGATCCTGTGCGGAGTCATGGCGTGCAGCTCCCAGCTTCCGAGCCGCAAGCCGCTCGGTGGCATCCCTTACGATGAAGCTCTGGCGCCAGTTGAGCCGGTTGTAAAAAAGAAGGCAGAATTGACAGCGCTGGCTCCGCCAGTCGTGGCACCGAATGAGGAGAAGGTGGGCGAAGAAGCAGCGGAAACAGTGGCTGTTATCGCCGTGAAGGAGCCCGAGACTCCAGCTGTACCTGTAGGCGTGCCCGAGTACGTGTGGAAACCGCTCCTGCCGGGTTGGGTCATGACCGAGCAATCACAGGTTCTGATCGCTATGAAGATGCCGCTCCCGGGTTCGAGCGGGCACAAGATGGAAATGTCCGTCGCTCAAAGCGCCACAAGTTCCCTGGAGGTGAAGGCCAGCAAAGAAGGACTTCCCACACAGTTCGAGATTTCGCACTCAAACAGCAAGGTTGATGCCACGAGCCTGGGAGACTCCAAGAGTCAGCCTTTTGAGACAGATGGCAAGCGTTACTCGATCGCCGTCAAGAACGGGGTGCCGGAGGTCCGGGCGAGCAACGGATCGAAGCCTCCTGAAGTCGAAGAGCGAGCGATTGCGGGAGAAGCCGCGGGGTTCCTCGCGCTGGCGCGCGCTGCACCCCATTTGAACGGAACTAAGATCCAAAAGGGGGAGCGCGTGAGTGTCGACGGTGAGATGTTTAAGAAGCTCCTTCATGTCCATCGAGCGCTGAAGATCACACATTCCGAGGCGACCGTTGAGGAGCTGGCGCCTCACGCCGGTGTGGCTGCGGTGAGAGCGAAGCTGAAGCTTGGCTTCGAGATGGGTGAGTCAGGCAGCGCCATGTTGGTGGAGCTCGAGGGCGATGTGTGGCTTGATGTGACGCGTCTAAGATTGCTGGATGTTTCACTTAAAGGGTCGGGCAAGCCAGATCCCAAGGGCTTAGCGCCCGCTGAGGCGATGGCGCTTGAGGCCAACGTAGAAGTCTCTGGGCACTACACTTACCGTGAGCCTTAACGCGGTCCGATGCTTCAAAACATCTAGCCAAGCGCGAGAAGTTTCTGTACAAGCCGCGCCCAAAAGTGCATAGGAAGCCCTTGATGAATTCAGAGGTCGAGAAACAAAAACGAAACGTGAAGTCCAAACTTCAGCAGTTGATTGAAGTGAGGGAAAGCCTGATTCATGGCCGTGGCGTATTCGCCAAGACAACCATTCGAAAGGGTGCCCGGATTGGAACTTACGATGGAGAGGTGACTCTGCGTGACGGAACGCACGTGCTTTGGGTGCCGATGGAGAACGGGAAGTATCTCGGCGTCCATGGCAGGAATGAGCTCCGCTTCATGAACCATTCCTCTCAGCCCACGGCGAACGTCGACGGTATTGAAGTGTTCGCGGTCAAGACCATTCGCCCCGGAACCGAGGTCACATTCCATTACGGCGATGAGTGGGAAGACGTGGATTGAGCCGTCAGGCTCGCCTCCGGTCGTTTTGGGCACCCAAGAGCGCTCTAGTGTGGTTATTGCTGGCGCTGCTTTCCTGCACGGGCAGAGCGGCACCTGCTGGCACGGTGGCGCCCCTCAGGCCAAAGCCACGGCCAACGCTGAAACTTGAGCCCAACCCCGCCAGGGTTCACGGTCTCCTGTGGCGCGTGCAGGGCCCTGCCGGTGTGTTGCATGTGCTGGGGTCGATCCCGGTTGCCGGCAAAGACTGGTATCCTCTGGATCCGCAGATCGAGCACGCGTTCAAGGCCTCGACCCGCTTGGTCGTCGAGATCAATGTGGAGGAGCAGGAGCGCGAGGCTGCTGCCGAGGGCTTGGTGGCCGCGGCAAGGTATACTGAGCCGGATACCCTCGAGAAGCACGTCGGGGAGGGGACTTGGGTGCGCCTTGCCGAGGTGCTGGGCTCGGCGGCTGCGCGCGATGCGCTTCAGGGATTTCGGCCTTGGTTCGTGGCGTTGAACATGAATCTCGGTCAGCTCGATCAACTAGGGGCTCTGCCGGAGCAGAGCCTCGAGGCGCACTTTTTGGCGCAAGCACACCCCAAAAACATCAGTGCCCTGAATCGTGTTCAAGACCAAGTGGCGCTCTTTCAGTCGCTCGATGCCGCGCTCGCGGAGCGCTTGTTAACGAGCACGCTCGCGGAGCTCCCAAAGCTCGGCGAGGAACTCAAGATGGCGAGCAAGCGCTGGCGAACAGGCGACGCTGCGGGAGTATTTGATGCGCTCTCTGGTTCGTTACGTCAGAATTATCCTGATGTGTTCGCTCACCTGTGGCAAACGCGTAGCCAGAGTGTTGCGCGGTCCTTATTGCGATTGATGAAACAAGGCGGCGGGATGTTTGTCATTCTCGACGCGTCGCTGCTCATTGGCGAGAACTCAGCGCTCAATGAGTTGAGCGCTCACGGCCTGGCGGTTCATCAGCTCTAGTCCGATTGTGGCGCGGGGGACGGGGGCGTCCATTCGTATGATAAATATGTCCATGTTGGCGCGCTCTTGGGTCACCAATTAGCAACCGTTGCCATGCCCGGATCATTGCGTGCTGCTAGCATGCACGCTTCGGCGGCCAACCCAGGCCGCCACTGTAAGTGAAGGGAAGTTAACCTATGAGTGATGCGACGCCCCAATTGTTGAACCATTTGGATCGCATCTTGGTCGTGGGTTTCGCCCCGTTCCAAGGCAGATTGCAGAACGGCTCGCAGACGCTCGTAAAGGCCCTAGAGAAGAATGCGCCGCGTGGTGCAGTCTTGGAGGCCTTGGTGTTGCCGGTTACTTGGGGCAGCGTGGAGCAGCTCTTGATGCCCAAGTTAAAGGCCTTTGCTCCAAGCTTGGTGTTGGGTTTGGGTGAGGGCAAGCCTGGCCAAATTACCTTAGAGCGCGCCGCGCGCAACGCACGCTCCGGTGTGGATGAATGTGGCGCCCGAGCAGAGAATGAATGGGTTGAGATGGACGGCCCCGAAGTCATCAATTCGCGGCTCAGCTATCGGTTTCAGCGCCCAAAGGATCTGGCGTTTCCGCTGGTCCTCAGCGAAGACGCCGGGGAGTTCCTGTGCAACTCTGCTCTCTATCGCTGTCTGGAGTCCGCCGTCCCAAGTGTTGGTTTTGTCCATGTCCCGCCGCAGGAGCTGGCAGACGACGCGGCCTATCTGGGCAGACTCCTGCCCTTTGTGCTGTCGCTGATTGAGCACAACCGAGCGTCCTATCGAGGGGCAGTGGCTGTGCCAGGTTCGCGTCACTCGGGGGCCACCGGCTCCTGAGTTTTTCGAGCGCAGGGGCGGGTCTTCTAGTAGCCTCTGGCGCTTGGAGAAGGCGAGAAAAGGAAGGCTCCAGCGATTCTACCCCTTGCTGCTGTTGGCTATTGGGTGCTCTCGGGTCGGCTTGCAGCGACGCGGGGGTCGTGCTTTCGGCTCTCCCAGCTGATCCTCCGCCTAGCGTGGCTTCTGTGCGCTGGGTTGCAGCAGGCGACGAACACGCGTGTGCGATAAGAGATGGAGATCTATTTTGTTGGGGCCGGAACGACCAAGGGCAAGCGGGGGGCAATGTGGCGGCTCAGCTCACACCGAAGCGGTTGGGGTTGGGCAGCCGTTGGCAAGAGGTGGCGGCTGGAACTGGAAGCAGTTGCGCGCTCCGCGGCGACGGACAAGTGTGGTGTTGGGGTGATAGTGCTTTCGGGCAACTTGGCACTTCCGATTTGATCGGGGGCCCGCTGCCGCGACAAGTGCTGCTGGCGCGAGGCGCGAAGGCGCTGAGCTTGAAGTTCAACCACGCCTGCGCTGTCCTGGATGATGGTAGCTTGTGGTGTTGGGGTGATAATTTCGAGGGGCAGTTCGGCCTCGGAGATTTTCTGGAGGAAGCAACAGGCATGTCGCGTACGACGATTCGTGCGGGCCGCGATGAGTTGCGTGCCGGCATTGATCCTACAGACGTGGTGAATGTTCGGCGCACGGGGGGCGGGCGACCGCCGATCGAGGAGACTCACCCGGATA
>JBBRRP010000143.1:0-15079 GCA_038246305.1 Polyangiales bacterium
CCCGTCGCCTCGTAGAATTGCTTCCCCACCGCTGGTCACCGGGCCTCACCCTCTAAATTCAAACTCCGTAAATCTCGCCCCTTTGCTGTTTATCAGAGTTTCCCACCCGCTGCGGAGAGGTGCTCCGTAGATGGCTTACCTCTCAGGTGCAAGCCGCAGCTGATATCCTGAGTTTCTCGCCCCCGGAATTAGCTGAGCCTCCAACTGTCGCAGTCCTACACGAGCTTAGAGCAGTTCGGGACCTACTGAGCAAGCTAGAGCTGCGGCTACTTGGCACGACCGAGCCGCCCAAAAAGCCCGCTCCCCAAGGCCACCCGATCCTAGACGACTCAATCGTAGATCAGCGATCCTGCCCAGCACCGCGGGATCTGTACCTCCGGCTTGCCAGAGCCCAAAAGTTTCGAAGTAATAAGATCGGCAAACGGATCTGTGCCCGCTGGGGCGACGTGCGGGAGGCCATGCTCGGTCTTCACAAAACCGAAGCTACCCCGCTCCCTGTAGAGCCACAGCCGGATGGTCTCCACGACCTTCGGCGCCAACTTGGGCTCGTCAAGAAGGGCTAGAGCCGGATGGGTCGCCGAGCACTGGGTTCGATCTACACAGTCAGTGGATCCCTCTACCTATCGATCACGCTAGATCGGCGACGCCACTTTGCCCTGTCGACATGTCGCTCACCCGAAGAAGCGGAGGTGCGACGACACGTGATCGCAAGCATTGGGCAGAAGCTCAAACGGGCGGGGAAAATGAACATGGCAGACGCTATATGTCGCCACGCCGCCTCCATGGACCAGGCGAACCTGCCAGGCATTTTGCAACTGGTGGACGGGATCGTGGGGGGAACGGAGCAACTGGCACCCACCAGGCCCACCGAAACGACCAAGCTCTCATCCACCATGACCGTCAGGGAGTTTGGGAATCTCTGGACCTCAAATGAGCTGGCGAATCGGCACCCGGGTCGGGTCCAATCGATCGATCACGAGGAGAACGCGAGGCGGCTAGCCAAGCATGTTTACTCCGTAATGTTTGAAAACCAAGAGATCGGAGACGTGCCGCTGGATGAATTCTCGCTCGACATGGCGGACCACGTATTGGCCCAACCAACCTTGCCCAGAGGGTCAGTGCGGCACGTGGCTCAATGCATGCTCAGGCTGATGAACCTCGCGGTCTACCCTGCCCGCTTGCTCCCAAGCTCCCCTTTCCCCGCCAAAGGATGGCTGCCCAAGGCAAACCGTCTAAAAGAGCGAGCCTACCTATTCCCGCTCGAAGAAGCGGCGATCCTGGCATGTACCCAGGTCCCGCTGGTCTGGCGTCTGTTCTTTGGTTTTTGCACCAGGGAAGGCCTGCGTCGCGAAAACGCCGTTACGTTGGAGTGGTCTAACCTGACGCTCGATCTCCCGGGAGGAGCAGGCCACATTGATCTCGACAAAACCAAGAATGGTCGCGGTGGCAACTGGCCACTAGATCCGGGTACTGCCGAGGCTCTGAGACTTTGGCGCACCGTCTGTCCCTCAGCACGCTGGGTGTTCCCGACTGAAGCCTTGCCGATGTATCGCAGGAGTCGATCGGGGCAACCTCTCTCGGCCGGCCATGCGGGCCTGAAGCTCAGGGAATGTTTGCTTCTTGCGGGACAGGATCGCCCAAAGCTCTACCAACGGGATGCAAACAGGATCCCAATCCGTGCTCACGATCTGAGAGCCACGTTTGTCACGCTCGCGTTGGCAAATGGAAAGACGGAGGACTGGGTCACTCGTCGCACGGGCCACAGCTCTTCCGTCATGCTGGCCCGGTATCGCCGAGATGCCGCGACAATCCGGGAACACGATCTGGGATGGCTTGTCAGATTAGATCAACACATCCCCGAACTAGGCATCCCGAGTACCCAGATTGCCCCTCCGGGGGTCGTGTCAGAAAATAACGTCGAAATAACGTCGAAATTGTTGACCTAGTTGGTCAAGAATGGGTCTGAGCAGGACCCCCAATCCTCAATGATATCAAGTATGTGCACGAGAAAGGACTTGAACCTTCACACCTCACGGTACCGGAACCTAAATCCGGCGCGTCTGCCAATTCCGCCACTCGTGCTTGAGCGCGGCTCGAATAACCTTGAATCGCGCCCGGCGCAACGGGTTTATCGTGGGAGCAACCGTGGGGCGCCCGCACTTGCAGGGGCGCCGTTAGTTCGTGTGGCCTTGGAACTTCAGGGCTTTGCCTGTGTCACGCCAGGCTTCCAGCTGGGCGACCGCAAAGCGATGTTCGGCTAGATCGAGCGGACCGGTTTCTGCCGCCATTCGATACCAGGTGTGGGCAGCCTCGAGCTGGTCGTTGGCCTGAGCTTTAACGCCCATGTAGTAGGCGACGCGGCAGGCATTGTGGGCCGTGTGGGCAAAGGGCAGAAGCGTTTCGAGTGTGAGCTTGCCCACCAGGTAGCGGCCAAGGGTAAAGGAGAGTGAGAGACTTCCTGGGCTTGCTGCTTCGGACTCCTGGAAATAGTGCTTCACCTTGGTGAAATTGGGATCTGTATCCTTTCGCTCCCGTAAGAGTGCTGCGGCGCGAAAAAGCCAAATGAGATCACGCTCTGCTTGGGGCTTATCCGTGGGATCAGCGAAGCCCCACAAGAGCTCGTCGATGTGCCGCGTGTAGGCCAGCTCAATCAAATCCTCGCGCGACTTCTTGTTAACGCGCTCGGATATCCAGGCCAACGCGGCGCTCTCGCCTTGCGCCTGTTTTTTTGCCGCATAAGCGCTCAGTAGGTTGCCGAGCTGTTCTGGGCCGGAGGCCTTGATGCTTTGCAGCAGCTCGAAAGCCAGCCCGGGGTTGCTCCCTTTGAGGGCTCCGCCGAGACGCGCCAACACCGTCGAGCTCGGCTTGGATTCTCGAAGCGCATCGAACGCGAGCCGTGCCGCTTCCGGTTCACTTCCGAGCGCGTGAGCGAAGCGTTCGCTCATTTCGCCGCCAAAATCGGTTTCTCCAAACTCGCTCGCAGACTCGGTGAGCATCTTCGCCGCTGCCTCGTAGCGACCTGCGCGCCACAGCAACTCCACATAATTCGCGCGTGCCGCTGGGGCGCGCGGCTCCCGCTTGAGATCAGCCTCTGCTAACGCCACCGCTCGGTCCACGTTTTTAAGACGGACCAGGATTTGGGAGCCAACCTGCAAAGCATCGCTCTGCAAGGTGTCGATCATCGGTTCGACCAACTTCCAACCTTCGACGGCCTTACCCTGCTCCATCAGGATGGAGGCTGCCTCGGCGCGAGCTGAGATCAAGTGCGTGGTGTTACTTCGGGGATTCGGGTACAGCCACTCACGCGTGACCAGCAACGCCGAATCCAGCGCATGCTGACTCTTCAAAAAGCTGACGTAAACCGCGCGCGCTTCCCAGTCGTCTTCGGTTGCGCTCAATAGGCTGGCAAAGTGTTGGGCCATCGCGTCGCTGCTGGGTGAGCCCGTCTGGCTTAATTCTGCGACTGCGCTCGCGCGCAAGGCCAGGCCCCAACTTGAATCCTTTGAAAATGCGAGCAGCTGATTCGAATCCTGAACGAAGCGTGCGTAAGTCAGGCTCGACTCAGGATCGGCATTCGGAGCGGCTGTTACAGCGGCACCCAGCAGGCGCTCGCGCAACGCGAGATCCGAAAGTGAAACATTGGCACCATTCGCTGCCAGCCAACGGTACTGCGGTCGCGAATCAAGATGGGCAAAAAATGCCCTCGCTAGCGCAAACTCAGTGGGCGCTCCGTAGCGAGCACTGCCACCAAGAGTTTCGAACAGACTTTGCCAGGCGAACCCGCCCAATTCGCGAAGCTTTTGCGCTCGGCCAATCTGCTCAGGCGCTTTGCTCAAGAGCTTTGGTCCGAGCACAAGCTCCAGCCAACCGGAAAACTCCGAAAAGCCTCCGAGCTTTTGGCCACGCAAACTGGATGCGACAAGTTCCGCTTGCCCTTCTTCGGTCAACGCCAACGAGATGCGCACGCGAAGCGCCGTGTACATCAGAGTAGAAAGGAAGGAACGCGTCGCCGCGGGAGACAGTGCATCTGCGGCGCCCGCGCGGGCGGAAAGGCGCTCGATGACGTTCTCGTACCCAAGATAGACGCCTTGCCCTTGAACCATCGAGCGCTCGATAGCCAGCTGGCTCTCCACAAGCTCTTCAGGGCGCGCGCTTGAGCGACGAATGCCAGACCTAAGCCGCAAGGCATCGGGCGCCCGAGTTAAGGCCGTCGCTTCCAAAAGAAGCAGACTCGGTAGCGCGTCGACCAATTCCGGCTGGAGCGCGGCCGCTCGGGCACGCATCCGAGCGCACAAGACCGATACCGTGAGCTGATCACTGCGAAAATACTGGGCACGATACGCCGTCTCTTCGTCAACGTTCCCAGATTCGTTCAAGCGAATCAGCCACAATACGCGCTCGGCAAAGGTTGGCTCACGGCTCGTGCTGAGTCGCCGCAACGTGGCTTGATTCCGAGTGACAAATGCGCGCAACGGATGGTCCGGCTCGAGAGCTTCGGAAAGCTTCTGGGCCTCCGCTTCATAGCCCAACGTGTACGCAAGCAGCGCCGCCGGCTCGGTCATCGTAACCGGAGACACCTTCTCGGCTACCACCAAGAGAGCGAGCGCTCGAGCACACACTTCATCGGCGGTGCCGAGCAGATCGGTAGACTGAAAGCAGATGTTGACGAGTGCCTTAGCGATCCGCGGCGCCACTTCGGGACTCAGCAATTCAGCCGCGCGCAGGCCCGCGACCGAACGCAGACGCTCAAACGAAGTCTCGAGTGGCTCCAACCAAGGTGTTTCCGACGCTGGGTTCGAGCCTACGGCCTCTTTTGGCTTGACGATCGATGGGGTGAGCGCCTCCAGGTATTTCTGGAGTGCCGCCTTCGCTTGGCCGAGCTCAGCGTACTCGGGAAGCTCCGCCAACTTAGTTTGATCGAGGTAGATAATTTGGCGGTGCTTCTCCAATGCTGAACGAAAATTCGCTTGAACACCTGCCGTGAGCATCTGATGCAGAGCACGAAATGCGAGTGGAATTCGAGCATCGAGCTTCAGCTGGTAAGCTGCATCGAGTAGCTCACGTTGCGCGGCCCAATCGGGCTTGAGCAGGCTCTTCCCTTGAGGGTTTTGATTGACGACGGGCACAGGCGTCGACCGCTCGGTGCAGCCACACGCCACCCCCAAGCTGATCACGAACGAGATCCAAGCCAGCTGACGCATCAGCCTTCAGGCTCCTGCTGCGTGCTGCAATGAAGCGTGCCAAGGCCGAGCACCCAATCGGCAGCGTGAATTCCAATCACGGCGCGATCTCCAAATATCTCTTCCAAGATCCGAAGCGCCACACGATCATTTTCGTCGTTGAACGTGGGCACCAGAACAGCGCGATTGCTGATGTAGAAATTCGCGTAACTAGCGGGCAACCGCGAGCGCCCAAAAAAGATGGGGCGTGGCATGGGCAGTCCGATGACCTCGAGCCGCTGCCCGGACGCATCGTTGGCAGCTTGGAGCACCTTGCGTGCCTGTTTTAGCGGTTGATAATTGGCGTCTTGACGATTCCGTTCTTCGCAAATCACCACTCGGCCTGGGCTCACGAAGCGACAAAAATCATCGACATGGCCGGAGGTGTCGTCGCCAACAATTCCATCCGGCAGCCAGATCGTTCGCTCTATCCCCAAGAACTCAGCAAAGAGCGCTTCGTAGCCGAGCTTTCCCAGGCCTGCGCCACGAGCACGGTTCCCAGTCACCAAGCAGTTTTCGGTGGTGAGCAGGGTGCCTAAGCCATCGCAATCGATCGAGCCGCCTTCCAAAACGACTCTAGCCCCGTTCTTGGTGGTGGGCATCAAGTGCCGTGAACTAAAGTGTTCGGCCACCCACTGGCCAGCAGCATCATCCAAGCGGTGGTTGGGGTAACGGGCCCAGCCATTGAATCGCCACTTAACGGCGGCAGCGCGTGGCTGTTTCACACCGAGCCTGGCCTTCACCGGGCTTGCAGCACACTTCCGCGATTGAGCTCGGCTGATGCTCTTTGAATTCACAAAGCTTGGCAGCGAATCGCGCGTCCAGGACCGGTCCGTAGGACACAGCACCCAATCCACGGCTTCAAGATTGACGCGAGCTCGACTGAGCACCGAGCTGGCCTGTCGCTTGGTGGGGCCATCTTGCACGAGGATTCGAACGCGTTCGGCTTCAGCCAGATAGCGTATCAGCTCGGCGAAAGCCCAGTGGATAGCCGCGTGTTTCCCAGGGAAATCCCAGGCATTATGCGGCCAAGCCAACCAGGTTGCCGCGTGCGGCTCCCATTCAGCTGGCATGCGATAGCGCGCTCTTCTTTTCATTCTTTGGACCAGCGTTGGGTGAGACCACCGTACGCGTCCAGCCGGCGATCGCGAAAAAATGGCCAGATCTGCCGGGTGCGTTCGATCGCCGTCAGATCACACTCCACCACCAACACTTCCTCACCCAATCCTGCCTCGGCCAAAATCTTCCCGGTGGGATCACACACGAACGAGTGCCCCCAAAATTCAATGCTCTGCCCTGCGAGAGTTTCGATGCCCACACGATTCACGGCCACCACAAACACACCGTTGGCGATGGCATGCGAACGCTGCATAGTCTGCCATGCAGACAGCTGCGCCGCACCGTGCTCGGCCTTCTCTTCGGCGAGCCAACCAATCGCCGTGGGATAGGTGAGCAGCTCCGCACCCTTGAGCGCCGTGAGCCTCGCGGCCTCGGGATACCATTGATCCCAACAGATTAACGTCCCAAGCTGCACCTCTGGCGTGGGCACGCTCATGAAACCGAGATCTCCTGGGCTAAAATAGAACTTTTCTTCGAACTGCGGATCGTCGGGAATGTGCATCTTGCGATACAGCCCGAGCTGTTCACCGTTCGGCCCAAACACCACTAACGTGTTGTGGTAGACGCCGGCGGCCCGCCTCTCAAAGAACGGCACCACGAGTGTGACGCCACACTCCTTGGCGATGCCAGACATGTGGGTGCAAGTGGGCCCCGTCGGTGCTTCGGCCCACTCGAAGTAACGATGGTCCTGCACCTGGCAAAAGTACGGCTGGGCAAAGAGTTCTTGCAGGCAGACGAGCTGAGCGCCGCGCGCCGCCGCCGCACGTATGTGAGCGCAAGTTCTCGCTAGCATTTCGGCGACATCACCAACAATCGGCGACTGCACGAGACCCACCCGGATGCTCCGCGGCTCCATGGTCGGCACGTTAGTTCCGAGCCATGCCGAGGGCTACCCCTTACTACCCCCACTTCGCCGCAAACCTTCAATGTGCGGAGGCGCGCAACTCTTTCACTTCTAGAAGCGCAGCCCCCAGTGACGCAGAAATTGCCCGCGATGCACCTTCGCGCGAAGAATGCTAAAGGTGAGTACTTCGATGCGAAACATGTCTGCCTTCAAAACACCCCGCACCCGGCCCTCCCTTCGCGGTCGTAAACGACGTACAGCTGTTCGAATGGGGGCGCTCGGAAGCGCCCTCTGCAGTTGGTTTCTATTCTTGGCATGCGGCGGGCGAAGCGGCACAGACGCGTTCGAGGTTGACGGAGCGATCGGTGGGAGTCCAGCGGGAGGTTCAGCGGGGCACGTCGGTGCCGGCGGAAGTGGCGGTACGGCTGCGACGGGTGGTGGAAGTGCGATCGGTGGCCAACCTGCAGGGGATACTGGAGGGAGCGGTGGCTTCGTGGGTTTTCCAAGCGGCGGCTTCGTGGGTTTTCCAAGCGGCGGCTTCGTGGGTTTTCCAAGCGGTGGCTTCGTGGGTTTTCCAAGCGGCGGCTTCGTGGGTTTTCCAAGCGGCGGCGCACCTGCAGGAGGGTTCGGCGGCGGGGGTCCGATGCCTGTTCAGTGCCTGACGTGTGCCGTGAATCAGTGCCCAGCAGCATCGCAGTGTTTCGGGAACGCCGTGTGTGTGAGGGGTACGGTGTGCACGCTCAGCACCTGCAATAGCAACCAAGGTTTTGATTTCATGTGCGTGCTGGGCTGCTTCGGCGGGGACATCAAAGCCGCAACCCAGGCGTTCTCAGCCGTTGCGTGTATTTCTCAATCCTGCCCAGGCCCGTGTATCGGCAATTGAAGGCAAGGAGGCTGATCCCCTGTGAGGCTCGGTTCCGTCAGACGCTGCTTGCTGGTCGGGGCCATCTGTTTGGTGGACGGACAGTCGCAGGCACAATTTAACCCCGCGGGTAGACACCGCAACAATCCACGCGCGCGTGTCCCTGTCAGCGCAGACGCGGCGAGCAGCAAACCCAACGCACCAGGCCCGAAGGCTGCAAACGGCACCGAACAGAGCACAGATGCTCTTATTCTGCGCTACACGGGCATTGTATTGAGCCAACCCGAGGCCCAATTTCCGATCCGACGCTTGAGTGAGCTTTATCGTCAGCGTGATGGCAAAATTGATGCCTTGGTTGCCGAGTTTGAAGCGCGCGCGCGCATCGATAGCGATCTAGGTGTGAGCGCTCTGGTGGCACTCGCCGGGATCTTTCGCCAGGCTGGCAACGCAGCCGAAGCCCAGGCGACTTACGAGCAGGCCATTCTGAAACGCCCCGAAGCACCTGGCCCAAGACTCGCGCTCGCTGATCTCTTCAAAGAGCAGGGAGATTTGGCGCGCGCCCGCCAAGGCTACGAGGCTTCACTCAAGTATCTAACGAACGCGAGCCTCCGTGAGCAGACGCTGAGAACACTGCTCACGCTGTGTCTCGATTTGGAAGACTACGCCTGTGCGAGCGAGCAGCACCGCGGATTGGTGAAGCTTGCACACGGTTCAGGGTTTGTTGAATCCGAACTGGCTCGGGAGCTTTTCAATCGAGGGAAGTACGACCGGGCCGTCGAAGAGTACCGGCGGGTGGTACGTTCGGCGGCGGGCGATAATCGTGCACTTTTGCCGGCCCTTCGCGATCTTGGGCGCGCGCTGGCCAAGGCGGCAAAGCCCGAAGAAGCACTGATTGAGTTGCGCCGAGCGCTCGGGATAGCAGGCCAATCAGGGGTTGTTGCAGAGATCACCACGACCCTGGCAGACATCTATCGTAACCAAAATCGCCTGCCCGAATTGATCCATGAACTGGAAGCGCGGCCGATCGCGGATTTTGAGCGTAAGAAGTTGCTGGCGGAACTGTATGAGGAAACAGGCCAGCTCGCTCTTGCTCAAAAAACCTATACCCAATTGGCTTCTGAGCGGCCCCGAGATGTCAGCATTCGCCTGAAGCTGATCGGGCTCCGCGAGCTTTCTGGCGATCTCAAAGGCGTGCTCGCAGAATACGAAAAACTCATCAGCGCTGAACCCAAGAATCCTGCGTTCGTATTTCGCATGGTCGAGGCCTTACTCCAACAGGGCGAACGCGCTCGCGCTCAGGCCGAACTGCAAAAGCTTGAACAGCGGGCTCTCGGCGACGATCAAGTCCTCACGACGCTCGTTGACTTTTACGAACGATTGGGTGATTCCGCGCGCGCAACCCAGATCCTGGAAAGGATCACGGCGGTGGCGGGGCGCGATCCTTCACACTTGGTCGAACTCGGGCGACGCTATTGGGAGGCGGATGACAAAAACAGAGCGATCAAAACCTGGAAGCAAGTGGAACGCGCCGGCACGGATCGCGCGGCAAATTTGTTGATTTTGGGGGATGTTTACCTGCAGCACGAACTCACATCCGACGCACTCTCTGCCTACCGCGAAGCTAGAAAACTAAAGCCCAATGACCGCAGTGTCGATCGCGCTTACGCACTCGCCCTGGAACGCGCGGGCGCTCAAGCGAGCACGGGGCCTCGCGCTGCTTATTACGAAGAGGCCAGTAGCGTTTGGTTTGGGCTACTCAAGCTTCGCTCATCCGAACCCCACCTGGCACATGAAGCCCGCCAACACATCGTCACGCTCTGGAGTCTGGATCGCTCACTCTCACGCCGGCCCGCTGCGCTCCGCCTCCAACTCGAACACAAGCCCCCCGATCTTGAAGCCGGCAAGCTCTTGGCAGAGGCCGAACTCAAGCTCGGCCAGCCTGAAAAGGCAGAAGCAACTCTAAGGCAGCTGGTGCGTTTGGCTCCGGGGGACGTGGAAAGTTGGGCAGCGCTCGAAAAAACTTTGGTCAAGTTGGGGCGCTTGGCGGAAGCGATCCTTGCCTTGGAGCAATTGGTCATCCTGGACCCCGCGAACGCACGCCAATCCTACCAACGCATGGCAGAACATGCGACGGCGTTGTACCGTGATGCGGACGCACTCCGCTATGCTGCTCGTGCGCTTGAGCTGAACCCGGACGACGCCGAAGGCCACCGACGCCTCGGCGAAATGTACCGGAAGCGTAACCTGCCCGAGAAAGCCATCGAAGCATTTCGCAAAGCGATCGCCAAAAACGACCGCCTTTTCCCGGTGTATTTCGAGTTGACAGACTTACTCATGGCCCAAGGGCAAACAGCTGAAGCCGATCGCCTCATGCGCCGTGTGATGCGGTCTGCTGTCGATAGCGAGCTCGTGTCACGCGCGGTGCGCATGAGTTCTGAAATCAATGTGAGCGCAGGCACGCTTCCGGACTTAGAGCACGAGTTGTTTCAGGTCGCGCTCGGGCACGCGAACAATCCCCTCTATCGCGAGCTCCTCGTCGAAATCTACGGCGCCCTGGCTTCGCCCTTAATTTCAGGCTCGGCGAGCGCGAACCCGGAAGTGCGCGCCAAAAATGAGCAAGCGCTCTCTGTGATCGGTGAACGCGCCATCAAGCCCTTGCTCGACGCTCTCAACGATCCAAACGGTAAACAGCGGCAGTTCGCTATAGAACTCCTCAGCCACATTCACAACCCGGGGGCGGGCCCGTCGCTCGTCACATTTGCCACCAGCGACGCAGACGTGAATCTACGCACGCGTGCTATGCTGGCCGCCGCGGCCCTCCACGATATCGGCCTGTTGCCACGCTTCAAACAGCTGCTTTATCGAGATGGCCGTGCGAATCCCGTGGAAGGGGATCCCGTCAGCATCGCTGCCGTTTTCGCCGTGGCAACGCTCCACGACAACGCAACCGCTCCGCTTTTGCTGGCACTCCTCAGCTCAGAATCTCCCTCGGCTCGGGCGCTAGCGGTGCTCGGTCTGGGCTCGCTCAAGTACCGAGCAGCCGTGCCGCTCCTCGTGTCGCTGTGCCGATCGGCCACGGCCGCACCTTTGGTGCAGAGCGCAGCAACGCGCGCACTCGCTCAAATCGGCGACCCTACCGGCGAGCCTGTTCTAAGAGACTTAGTCTTGTCCGCAGACGCTCGGCTCCGTCAAAGCGCGCTCATCGCGCTCGGTTCATTGTCAAAGAAAGCAGATCCAACAGTCTTAGCACCCGCTCTTTTCGATCCGGATCCCAAGACACGTGAGGCTGGGAAACTTGCAGTGCTCTTGGCGACCACTCGACGCACGATTTGGCCCGCGTTATTGCCGCCGCCTGGTGGCGTACACGTGGATGTGGCCGAACTTCTGGATCGCGGGTTGGAGCCCTTGACCTTCACCAATACCGAGCTTGCAACCGCTTTCGTTTGGGCCAGTTCCGCTCTCACCCAGGTTGCCACCACTTACGCACAGTCCTCACTGGATGGAGCGCGAACCGTAGCGGCGAGCTTCGGCGGCACCCGGGCCACGACCTTTTTCTTACCCCTTCTCAGCACTCACGAGGAACTCTCTCCCGAACTCCAATTACAAGTCAACTCCCAAACCCAGGAATTGGTGCGATCACTCATAGAGCCTTTTTCAGCACTCGCGGGAAACCCAGCAACCGATGCACGGCAGCTCGCTCTTGAGTTTCTTGGAAGGCACGCCGAGGACAGCGCCCTCGCTCCCGTGATCAAGGCGCTGACGGATCCCAGCGAGAGCGTGCGCATGGTGGCGCTCTCGGTGCTTGGAGAGCGTAAGCTCCAAGCGGGGCTAGCAGACGTCGTGGGGCTGCTTTCGGACGCAACCTCGTGGGCGCTCCGGTTGCGCGCCGCTCAAACTCTGAGGCTCCTGGGTTCCCCCGCCACCCCAGGCGTTATCCGTGCCTTAAAGAGCGCGGCCGCGGAAGATCGCTACGCATTGGTGCGCGCTGCCTGCCTGGAAGCTTTGAACGCACTTGAGCCGACGGGCTCGCTTTTGTTGCTCCGAGCGGCGGCGCGCCGGGATCCCGATGAAGAAGTGCGGAACCTGGCGCAGAGTCTGCTAAAAGGTCGTTGAAGCGACTCCTATGCGCACCTCGTCTTGGTTATTGTGTACTGTTAGCTTGTGGCTGTTAGGCTGCCAGAATCTGAGCCGCTTCGAAATCAAGCCTGGCGAGGCCTACTGTGGCAGCCTGATATCCTCGCCCGCGTTTCATGAAGGGCTGCTGCCAGCTGGCGTTCCGCCTGTTTTACCCATACGCATTGAACTCAACCTGCAAGCGTTGGACACCGAGCCCGGTAGCGTAACAACGGGTGATAGTGCCTCTGGTTTGTGTTCTGGAGCCGGCCTCCCACTTTTCAACCACGCGCCGCTGCGTGCGATTCGGCCCCTCCAGCATGACCAGCTGAGCCAGCTTCAGTTTGGCCAAGGCCGGGACATGAACCTGATGCTCTGGATGGATTCAACCTGCCAAGGCAGCCTGCTCGGTGTGCTCTCGCTGATGCAAGATAGCTCCCTCGAAATGCGGGTTTTCAAACCAAAGCCTCAAACAGTAGAAACGGCGCCGCCCTCGGATCAATCGGGATTCGGAGTTTTCGTGCTGACCCAGAAGCCCGCCAGCAATTGTGCCTACTGAGCCAGGATGCGAATTCTAGGTATCGAGACCTCTTGCGACGAAACAGCGGCGGCGGTCGTCGAGAGCGACGGGCGTGTGCTCTCGGATGTCGTGCACACGCAAATCCAGCTCCACAGCCGCTACGGTGGGATAGTGCCCGAGCTGGCCTCGCGCGACCACCTGCGCTCTATTTCGCCAGTGGTCGAGAAAGCGCTTGAGGAGGCGGGCCTAGCGCGCTCCGAGCTCGATGGCATCGCCGTTACCTGCCAGCCGGGCCTCACCGGTGCCTTGCTCGTTGGCTTGCAGTTTGCGCAAGGTCTGGCGTGGGCGTTGGACAAGCCGGTGGTCGCCGTGGATCATTTGATGGGCCATCTGCTCGCGGCGTATTTGGAGTACCCGAAAAGCTCGGGGCACCTCTCACCCAACCTGCCATTTGTCGGCCTTTTAGCCTCTGGAGGGCACACGGCCATCTATCGCGTCGAAGGTTTCGAGCCTCACCAAATCTTCGAACTGGGAGCCACACGCGACGATGCTGCCGGTGAAGCCTTCGACAAAGTGGCCAAGCTGCTGGGACTCGGCTACCCGGGTGGCCCGATCATCGACAAGCTGGCTTTCGAAGGCAATCCCGAAGCAGTTAGCCTATCACGCCCTATGAAGGGCAAGGCCTCCCTTGAGTTTAGCTTCTCGGGATTGAAGTCTGAGGTGGCCCGCCATGTGCAGCAGCATGGCGCACCGGGCGATGAACCCCGGCTACGCGATCTGTGTGCCGCCTTCCAAAATGCCGTGGTCACCAGCCTCATTTCCAAGAGTGTGCGAGCCGCTGTCGAGGAGGGAGTGAAGACGCTCGTGTTGTGTGGTGGCGTGGCAGCCAATCGCGGCCTGCGCGAGGCGGCCGAGCTGGCGGCCAAGAAGCACGGCCTCACACTGCTCATCCCACCCTTACGCGCCTGCACCGACAACGCAGCCATGATCGCGTTTGCCGGGGCTCAAAAGCTGCTCACTGGCCAGAACAACAGCGGAGCGCTCCGCGTGAGTCCCCGCACCGTGCTCGAGAGGTTAACTCGTAAGGGCGCGGGCGCGCGCGCTTAGCCTTCGGCGCGCTGCCCAGCAAGCCAGGAGCGCTGGAAACGCAAAATAGCCTTCCGAGCTGCCAACATGCCCCAGCGAACAGCCTGGCTTAATCTGCGGAGCCACTTTGGGCGGAGCCGCAACCGTAGGTTTCTGTGCCGCGCCAAGCGTCACCTCAAACAGCTTGGGCCAATATTTCCCGGTAATATAGAAATTGCCGCTCTCGGGAATGTAGGCAATACCATTCAAGACATCCACGCCCTGGCGCTCAGCGGGGGTCAAGAGGCCCGCGGCGTTGAACTCGGAAAGAACGTTCCCGGTGCCCGAATCGATGGCTACGATCCGGTCTGTCTGCCAGACATTCGCGTAGATCTGCCCTTTCACGCACTCCAGCTCATTAATGTTAAACAGCGGCTGTCCCCCACTCACCACCTTGAGACTTCGAATCTCCCCGAAAGTTTCCGGGTCGCGAAACGAAAGCCGATCCGTACCGTTGCTCATCACCAGCGATTGACCATCGTAGCAGAGCCCCCAGCCTTCTCCGGCGTAGACGAACCTTTGCCGCTCCACAAACGTATCGAGATCGTACTCGATCGCTATCCCATTTTTCCACGTTAACTGATAGAGGCGTCGGTCAACGCGGGCGAGCCCTTCGCCAAAAAAAGCTGGGTCGAGATCAATCTTCTTCTCAATCTTGCCAGTTGCAATTTCTGTGCGCTGGAGCGTCGAATGGCCTTCCAGTCCCGTGCTTTCAAATAGCTTCCCCTCGAACAGCAGCAAGCCTTCGGTGAAGGCGGCGCGGTCATGCGGGAAGTTCCGGACCACTACGGGCAGGGTGGCGGATTGACCTCTGGCGGACAACGGCAACGTCGCGGCAAAGGCAGCCGCAAGAATCAGGATCAGAGTGCACGGGCGCGACATCTTGGGGCAAAGGCTAGCTGATCTGTCAAAGCACGTCGACGGAATGGCACTTTGGCTCTGCACGACGAGACTCAAGGCCGACTTTGTAAGCTGGGCTGGACCCCGCGGCCGCGACTTTTCCAGGCGCGGAGAGTGACCCCATGCGAGCCAGACGAGAGCCTCCGCTAAGCGCATGTACGCTGAGAGCCTCACCCACTCGCCCGTTGCGTGATTGCGTGCGTGCCTGATCGCGAGTCCCTCCTCGTCCACTCACGGCGTTTGATTAACTGCGCACCTTCGATACCCGCTTTCCACCTCCCACACCAACCGCAACTGTGTTAAGATGACGCCTTCGACTTCGCCTTCGCCTTCGCCTGCGCCTTCGCCTTCGCATGCGCCTTCGCCTTCGCCTTCGC
>JBBRRP010000144.1:0-14966 GCA_038246305.1 Polyangiales bacterium
GAATACAAGGCGGAGAACGTCTTCTGGGTGCCCAAGGAAGGCCGTTGGCCTCACCTCCAGGCTAACGCCAAGCAGGCCACCATCGGCAAGCTGGTGGACGATGCCATGGTCGCCATCGAGCGCGACAACCCTCGCCTCAAAGGGGTTCTCCCCAAAGACTACGCGCGCCCCGGCCTCGACAAGCAGCGCCTCGGCGAACTCATCGATGTCATCGCCACCATCGAACTCACGGCAGCCAGCGAGGGGAAAAAAACGCATCGTTCGGTCGATCTGCTCGGCCGTGTTTACGAATATTTTCTCACCCGCTTCGCGAGCGCCGAGGGCAAAAACGGCGGCCAATTCTACACTCCGAGCTGCGTCGTGCGCTGCCTGGTTGAGATGCTGGCCCCCTACAAAGGCCGCATTTACGATCCCGCCTGCGGCTCAGGTGGGATGTTCGTGCAATCCGAGAAGTTCGTTGAATCACACGGCGGCAAGCTGGGAGATATCAGCATCTACGGTCAGGAGAGCAAGCCACCACGCGTCGCTTGGCAGTGATGAACCTGGCTTTGCGCGGGATCGAAGCTGATTTTGGCCCCGAGCACGCGGACACTTTTCGACGCGATCTGCATCCGGATCTGCGTGCGGATTACGTTCTGGCGAACCCGCCGTTCAACGATTCAGATTGGTTCCGCAAGGACGACGATGTGCGCTGGAAGTTCGGCGTTCCTCCCAAAGGCAATGCGAACTTTGCGTGGGTGCAGCATTTCATCCACCACCTAGCGCCCCATGGTATGTCAGGGTTTGTGTTGGCCAATGGAAGCATGTCGTCCAACCAGTCCGGCGAAGGGGAAATCCGTAAGGCTTTAATTGAAGCGGATCTGGTGGATTGCATGGTGGCGCTGCCAGGGCAGCTTTTCTACAGCACGCAGATCCCGGTGTGTTTATGGTTCCTTGCAAAGAACAAAGGCGCTGACGCCAAACGTGGTTTTCGCGAGCGCCGGAAGCAAACTTTGTTCATCGACGCGCGCAAGCTGGGCACGCTGATCGATCGCGTGCACCGCGAGTTGACAGATGCTGATCTTGAAAAGATCACGTCAACGTATCACGCGTGGCGCGGAGAAAAAGGTTCGCGCAAATACGAAGATATTGCGGGATTTTGCAAATCCGCGACAAGGGCTGAAATCTCGGCGCATGGGCATGTGCTAACGCCGGGGCGCTACGTGGGCGCGGAAGAAGTAGAAGACGACGGCGAGCCGTTTGAAGAGAAAATGGCGCGGCTTGCGGCGGAGCTGCAAGGGCAGTTTGCGGAATCTGCGAAACTTGAGAAGGCAATCAAGGCGAATCTGAAAGGGTTGGGGTATGGGGGCTAGGAAGCAAGCAATTCAAGTTCAGTCAGAGGAACGGCTTGCACGTGGGCGGGTGCGTGAGGGGGCGATTTTTCCTGTGGCGCCTTCCCTCGCGTCGTTGCCTAAGAGCTACGGCAACACGCTGCAGGAAATCAAAAGCCACCTAAGCCACGCCCGGGTCCGCGCCATCCTTGCCGCCAACCCGATCGTCATCGAGGCCTACTGGCAAACTGGGAAGATCATCCTCGCCCGCCAAGAGGAAGCCGCGTGGGGTGCCAAGGTCATCGACCGCCTGGCAGCCGACCTCAAGGAAGCCTTCCCGGACATGAGCGGTCTCTCGTCTCGAAATCTGCTAGCCATGAAGGTATTTGCCAGGGAATTCTCTGAGGGCCCAATTGCGCAACAACCCGTTGCGCAATTGCCGTGGGGGCATGTGCTTCAAATCATGCAACGAATCAAGGACCCGGCCGTGCGTGATTTCTACATCCGCGAAGCACTCACCCATGGCTGGAGCCGCAACATTTTGGAAATGCAGATCGCAAGCGGGCTCCACCTTCGCGCAGGCAAGGCTCAGAACAATTTCGCTAGCACGATGCCGCCGGCGGACTCCGACATGGCCACTCAACTATTCAAAGATCCGTACCTCTTCGATTTTCTGGGAACCGCGGATCCCCGGCGTGAAGCTGAGGTGGAACAGGCCCTGGTCGATCACGTTCAGAAGTTCCTCTTAGAGTTAGGTGCGGGCTTTGCGTTTGTTGGGCGGCAAGTACGGCTGGAAGTGGGGGGTGAGGATTACCCGTTAGACCTGCTCTTCTACCATCTGCGGCTTAGGCGTTACGTTGTTGTTGAGCTAAAGGCGCGGGCGTTTGCGCCTGGGGATGTTGGGCAGCTCAATCTCTACCTTGCGGACGATCTGCTGCGTCACGGAGACGATCAGCCAACCATCGGCCTTCTGCTCTGTCGGAAGAAGAACAAGGTGGTTGCGGAGTACGCGTTGCGTGGACTAGATCGATCCATCGCTGTCGCGGCTTGGCAAACGCAACTTACTGATTCTTTGCCGGACGAATTGCGGGGGAGTTTGCCGACGATTGCGGAAATTGAGGCGGAATTGGCCTGTGACGTGGGTGTGGTGGGACAGCAACGTAAGGGGAGTGGAAGTCATGTCCGGTGAATGGGAGGACGTCCGGCTCGGCGATTTGTCTGAGGTGATTACCAAAGGAACGACCCCAACGTCGTTAGGCTTTCGTTTCACCGATACTGGCATCAACTATGTGAAGTCGGAGTCCGTCACTTTCGATGGATGGATTGATTCATCCAAGTTTGCCAGAATCGACGCGAAAACGCACACTGCACTCAAGCGGTCGCAGCTCAAAGAGGGGGACGTTCTCTTCTCAATGGCGGGCATTTACATTGGCAAAACTGCGGTAGTGCCGAAGGATATTTTGCCCGCCAACACCAATCAGGCGGTCGGAATCGTCCGCCTTGACCAAACGCGTGCTCACCCTCGGTTCATCGACTACTTTCTCCGCAACCCTTCGTATAATCTTTTTCTCAACAACTTGGTTTCGCAGTCGGCTCAGCCGAATCTCAATCTAACAGAGATTCGAAATCTTCCTATCCGACTCCCACCCCTCCCCGAGCAAAAAGCCATTGCAGCAGTGCTTGGAGCACTCGACGACAAGATCGAGCTGAACCGGCGGATGAACGCAACGCTCGAGGCAATGGCGCGCGCGCTGTTCCAGAGCTGGTTCGTAGATTTCGACCCCGTCCGCGCCAAACTCGACGGCCGCAAACCCACGGGGCTCGATGCGGCCACTGCGGCTCTTTTTCCAGACAAGTTCCATGAGTCCACGCTCGGTCCTATCCCGCAGGGGTGGACAGCGACAACGCTCGGTGACGCTTGCACGCAAGGAGGGGGCAACATTCAAACCGGCCCGTTCGGAACGCAACTGCACGCTTCGGACTATGTGGACGACGGCATTCCGTCGATCATGCCGAGCGACCTGCGGGACAATCGCATTGACACTAGTTCCGTCGCCCGCATCCGAGGGCAAGATGCGGAGCGCCTAAGCGTCTATCGCGTGCAATCGGGTGATGTGGTTTACAGCCGGCGAGGTGATGTCGAGCGCCGTTCGCTGATTCGGTGCGCCGAGGATGGTTGGCTCTGCGGCACTGGTTGCCTACGCGTGCGTTTTGGTCCGCGCGGCATCAACCCGTTCTTCGGAGCCTCGCATCTCGGAACTTTGGAATCTCGCGCATGGGTGGTACGGCACGCGGTGGGCGCGACGATGCCGAACTTGAACACGTCGATCCTCGGCGCGCTGCCAATGCAGGTGCCTCCTCCGGCACTTCAAGCACGTTTCGCGGAGATTGTCGGCCCTTGGGACGAACAGGGCACGAGAAGCCTCGAACAATCCCGAACGCTCTCCACCCTACGCGACACCCTGCTGCCGAGGCTCCTAAGCGGAGAGCTCACGACTAAACCATTAGGGAGACCTCAACCGAAGTGAACACACACGACCCGCGCGAGCACATACAAGGCATTCAGCAAATCCTGATTTCCGACAAGAAGCGAATCGGCTTCCTGTTTGGCGCTGGCACGTCGCTGGCGACGGGGAGCAAGGATGTGTATGTTCCGGCGATCGAAGAGATGACGCGGCGCATTGTCGCCGAAGTCGGGGCGGAGTCATCTGAGCTTGCCGGCGCCATAGGGGAAATTAAAACTGAGACCGAGCTTGCGAAGGTGGCCTTCAATATCGAAAGCCTGCTTTCATGCATTGAAGGGAAACGCGCAGTGATCGGTGGTGGGAAGCTGAATGGACTGGATTCGTTTGGCTTCGCGGAGTTGGCAAAACGGGCAAAGGCCGCTGTCGTGAAACTCGTTTCGGTGCATGATAGGCTGAGCGTCCAGGACCGAAAGGGCCTGGCTCACGCCCGTCTCGCCAATTGGGTTCAGAAGGCGCGACGGAGGTTCCCTGCTGAAATCTTTACGACGAACTACGACTACCTGTTCGAGATTGCGCTCGAAGGTTCTGGCATACCTTATTTTGACGGCTTTTCGGGGGGATTTGAGCCGTTCTTCTGCCCCGAGGCGGTAGAAGATATCGGAGCATACCCCCACCTTGTGAAGCTTTGGAAAATGCACGGTTCGCTTGGGTGGACTTACCGCGACTCAGACAAGGCGGTGATTCGAAAACCGGGCGCCGCAGACGACTCCATCCTCATCTATCCTTCTCATCTCAAATACCACACGTCGAGGAAGCCGCCCTACGTCGGCCTTATCGATCGGCTTTGCGCCTTCCTCCAGCAGGACGACGCTGTATTGTTCACTTGCGGATATTCGTTCAATGACGAGCACCTCAACGAACGGATCGTGACGTCGCTAAGAAGGGGAGCGAACTCCCATGTTATTGCGATGTACTACGACGAAGGTCAAGCAGCGGGCGAAGAGAGTGCGTTTGGTCTGGCTGACGAGGGCAACATCGTGCGCCTACTGGCGACGCACCACACAGGCGGCCAAATGTCGGTCTATGGCCTTCGCCACGCAGTTGTCGGAGGAAGATTTGGAGGGTGGCGGCTGAGAGATCAGCCGATGGCGACCGGATCTACCGGGGTAAGCCAGTACTTTTGCGAGGACACACCCGTTGATCCGGGCGAGCCAAGCGAGCGAAGGGCCGATCCGAGTTGGACAGGGAACGGGCGCTTCCTCCTCCCAGATTTTGGGCATCTCACCGCCTTTCTCAACGATTTATCCTCGTTGGATGTGCCACCCACAATGCGCTGACTGCCATGAAACACAATCCTACGCACATAGGTCAGGTTGAGAGCGTGAGCGGAAATTCCGTTACGATCAAGATGGCAAGCAACTACGCGTCGAATATGCCCATCGTCAACGGCACGGTTTATCGAATCGGTCAGATCGGCTCGTTCCTCAAGATTCCGTTGGGATATGCGAATCTGTATGGTCTCATCACGCAGGCTGGCGTTCTGGCGATGCCAGACGCTCTGCTGCTGGCTTACAAGGAGAATCCATCCATCGTCGATGGGCATCGTTGGTTAAGGATGATCCTAGTTGGCGAGCAGATCGGCTCGTCCTTCGAGCGAGGAGTCCTGCAGTCGCCGACTTCCGGTGACCAAGTTCATCTCGTCACGAACGAGGACCTACAAATTGTCTACGGTGGCTACGATGCCAAATCGTCGATCGTCATCGGGAATCAGAGTGCTTCGGGAGGACTTGCCGCACAGCTGGACATGGACAAGCTAATTTCACGACATTGCGCGATTCTTGGCGCCACCGGCAGCGGCAAGTCGAACGCTGTCAGCATCGTTGTGAAGGCGATTGCCGAGAAGTCGCTCCCGAGCGCGCGAATCCTCATGATTGATCCACACGGTGAGTACGCCAGTTCGCTGGGCGGAAAATGCCGTGTACTTCGAGTGGGTGCGAATGAGACTGATCGGGGGGACGAACTCTGCGTTCCCTTTTGGGCGCTGCCATTCAAAGAGCTGATGGGAATATTCCCTGGGCGCCTCTCGGACCAGAATGAAGATTACATCCGAGCGAAAGTGCTGGATCTAAAACGGATGTCTGCTGCTAGAATCGGTGGGCTTCGCGCGGAGGCAATCACGGCCGACAGTCCGATCCCGTTTTCGATAAAACAACTGTGGTTCGATTTGGATGATTTTGAAAGGACGACCTTAAGAGCTGACCGCGCAACTCCAGAGGGGCCTCTAGTCCCAGGCGACGCGGAGAACTTGAAGTCGAACCAGTATCCCGCAGCCGGACTGGGAAGCAGCGCCCCATTCTTGAACAACAAAGCAAAGGGCATTCTTGGTTTCTTGGATGGAATGAGGTCGCGGCTTCTCGACCAAAGCTATGACTTTCTTTTCCGTCCATTTGGATACACGCCACAATTGAACGGCGCTATACAGAATGATCTACCCAAGTTGTTTTCAACTTGGTTTGGACAGGGGTTTCCTGTCACGATCCTCGACCTTTCAGCAGTTCCGTCAGCGATCATGCAAGCGATCTCGGGTTGCATTTTGAAGATCATCTACGATGCGCTCTACTGGGGTCAAAACACGCTTGTCGGAGGAAAGAAGCAGCCGTTGCTCATAGTTCTGGATGAAGCCCACACCTACCTGAAAGCCGGTGAAGACTCGATTTCGTCGCGGACCGTTCAGGCGATTGCCAAAGAGGGACGAAAGTATGGCGTGGGGATGGTGCTCGTCACCCAGCGACCCTCGGAGTTGGACGAAACCGTGCTGAGTCAGTGCGGGACGATCATCGCACTGAGGATGACAAATACGCGCGATAAGGGACATGTTTCTTCGGCAATGCAGGACGAACTCCGTGAAATGGCCGACGTGCTCTCAAGCTTGCGAACGGGCGAAGCAATTGTTAGCGGGGAGGCAGTCCGTATTCCATCTCGTGTGAAGTTCTTCCAAGCGGACAACGCAGTAAAGAGTTCGGATCCAGTTGCATCCAAGCTCTGGGCAAATGCACAACCGGACATCGCCGTATACGAAACCAGCATTCGCAACTGGAGAAACCAATCATTCGGCTGAGGAAATCACATGCCAATACCCGAGATGCACCCAGTCAATTCATCAAGCATCGCCCTGGTCGGCTACGCCTCCGAGGATCAAACTGTTTACGTCCAATTTCTGAACGGCTTGACATACGCCTACAAGGGCGTTCCGGAACACGAATTTGAAAACCTGCGAACGGCTAGCTCTGTGGGTTCCTATTTCAACAGGAACTTTAAGAACGTTTACCCGTATGAGCGGGCCTAACGCTTCTGGGCATTGCCGCATGTTCCTCCACGGATCCATCGTCGAAGACGGTACCATCCAAGGGTTCGGGGTGCTGGGCTATGCCGCCAAACATTCTCCAAAAAGCTTCTACCCATGACCGCAGAAGCGAGGCCCACCTCCGAAATCATCCTCTACCAGACAGAGGATGGCCGCACGCGCATCCAGTGCCGTTTCGAAAATGAAACGATCTGGCTAACCCAAGCGCTCATCGCAGACCTGTTTCAAATCACAGTTCCCACAGTAAATGAGCACCTGAAACGCATTTACGCGGAGGCCGAACTGCCGGCTGAAGCAACTATTCGGAAAGTCCGAATGGTTCGATTGGAGGGCAGCCGGGAGGTAGCGCGCGAAATTGAGCACTACAACCTCGATGCCATCCTCGCTGTTGCCTTCCGCGTTCGCAGCCATCGCGGCACCCAGTTCCGCCAGTGGGCCATAGGCCGTTTGAATGAATACCTGGTGAAGGGCTTCACCATGGACGATGAGCGGCTCAAGAATCCGCCCGGCAAGGGCCAGAAGGATTACTTCGATGAGCTGCTGGAGCGCATCCGGGACATTCGGTCCTCGGAGCGGCGCTTTTACCAGAAGGTGCTCGATATTTACGCCACCAGTGTGGACTACACGCCGGACGCAGAGCAATCGCATCGGTTCTTTGCAGCCGTGCAAAACAAAATGCACTGGGCCGCACACGGTCAAACCGCCGCTGAGGTCATCGCGGAGCGGGCTGATGCATCCAAGCCATTCATGGGTCTACAAACCACGCGCGCTGGCGGGATCGTACGCAAGGATGATGTGGCCGTGGGCAAAAACTACCTCACCGAAGATGAGCTTCAGGTGTTGAACCGCATCGTGAACCTCTACCTCGAATACGCGGAATTGCAGGCGTTTGGGCGCAAGCCGATGACGATGCAGGATTGGATCACCAAGCTCGATGAGTTTCTAAAAATCTCCGGGCGCCAGCTGTTGGACCATGGCGGGAAGATTTCAGCCGAAGCCGCCAAAGAAAAGGCTGAGCAGGAGTACGCTCGGTATCGGGCGCTGCTGGATTCGCAACCGCAGCGCGTGGATGCGGAGTTTGAGAAGGCAGTAGAAGAACTGAAGAAGTTGCCAAGGCCGAAGAAATCCAAGGCGGCGAAGCCATAAGCTTCGGGAAACTTGTCGCGCCCGTCGGGTTTCGGAGTTCGTTGCGGCTGTTCGCAAGAAGATCTGGGCTGCAACGCTTTGTTGGACGGCGATAGCGCGGCTATCAAACAGCGACGACGTCGACGTCTTGCGCGTAGGCCGCCAGCGCTTCAAGATCCTCTGGGTCAGTGGTGATCACGGTTCCGCCCGGTTCAGCCGAGGCAACCACGAGCGCATCGACCGCCGACCCACGACGGGCAAGCCTTCGGAGGAGTGCGGCACGACAGGCGAGGGATTCGGAGATGGTCGGGGTGATGTCGCACGTCTTCAGGAACTTGTTCTCAATGGCGTCGCGTCCAGGGTGGCCTCGGAGACACTCAACGAGGACGACCGACGGAACATGCGGTGGCCAGAGGCCGGCTTCGCGTAGGGCGGAGAGCAAAGCAAGATTTTGCTTGGATCGCCCGGCCAAGTAAGTAACGCCGCCAGAATCAAGGACTAACACGCAACCTACCCCGTCTTGCGGGGCCGCCGCTGGACAATGCGTTCGACCACGGCAGAGGCGCGAGCTCGCTGACGCGCTGACGGTTCCCCGATCTCGGAAGCAAGGGCGACGACGTACCGATCCGCCTCACGAAGGAGCTCGCGCTTGCGAACCTCAGCCCGCACGGCATCCTGCAACAATTCAGAAGCGGGAAGGCGGCCTTTCTTCACCAATTTGTAAAGGTCGTCCGGCAAGTAGACCTGCATGCGGGGCATACGCCTAAGTATACACACAAGGCAACCCTCTGCAACCGCAAGTACCGAGCCAAAGGCCATGTACTCCCTGCGGCCGCCAGTAGAGTCACCCCAAGCTGTGGCCGTCGATCCGAGCTCCCCGTCGTGGGGCGCTTTCGCGTTGGTTCGTGGGGAGGTTGTGTCTCCGTCGGCATCGACCCTCGCCCGCCTGTCGCTTTCGCACTACAATATGGCCTTGGTGCCGCATGGCTGATCACGAGAACCCAGTGACAACTGACCCCTACGTGCTCTCCGGAGCCGCGTGCTTCACCGGCACGCGTGTCCCGGTGGCCACCCTCTTGAGCTACCTGCAGGCGGGTGATCGGATCGACGACTTCTTGGAAGATTTTCCGACGGTTGCCCGCGAGCAAGTCGGGGCAATCCTCCGCATCGCGGGCGAGGCTGTGACGCAGCATGCGCGTTCTGCTTGATGAGTGTCTCCAGAACTCTTGCGTGCCGCATCCGGACTTGTTGACGCATTCATCACGATCGACAGCAATCTCGCCTACCAGCAACACCTTGCCGATCTACCCTTCGCAGTCGTTGTACTGAGCGCTCGCTCCAACCGACTAGAGGACGTGCTTCCACTGGTTCCGCAAGTTCTGACCGCCCTCGCCGCAGCGCAACGCTCGGCTCCCACGCGTCCGTTCTCTCGGCCTTGCTCGGGGCCCCGATTGCAAATAAGCTGCCAGCCACCCATGAAACTTCCGAACGGCGACCGCGCTGTGGTCGAACCGGAGAAGGTCAGGAACTACCTGCTGTCTCCGACTCACCCCGTCGGCCGCTTCAAGGCTGCCTACTTTGCGCAGTTTGGCTATTCCCAAGACTCCTGGGAGTTGCTGTGCACGGAGCTGGCCACCGTCGCCGCGCAAGGTCAGGTACTCGAAGGCAAATTCAGCCGCTTCGGCAACAAGTTCGAAATTGCTGCTACCCTTGTCGGACCCTCCGGCGCCTCCGTCTCCATCGTGACGGTTTGGATCGTGCGCCACGGCGAGGATGTTCCTAAATTCGTGACTGCCATTCCTGGAGACAAGCCGTGAACTTTGCCTTACTCGATACCGTCGTGCTCGACCGCGACCTTCCTGAACACGGCCTACGTCGCGGAGACGTAGGCGCAGTGGTCGAGACCTACGAACCCGACGGCCTCGACGTGGAGTTCGTGCTCGCGTCCGGTGAAACGCAGGCTCTAGTCGAACTGACAACGAACGACGTACGACCAACCCGCGCTCGCGACATGATCGCGGTTCGCGACTTGGATCGCACTGGATGACTAGGCGCCGCCCAGACGACTCCCCGAAATTGAGGTGGGTGAGTTCAGCCTGGAACTGGAGGCGGACGCCAGTTTTCGAGAAGAAGCTCGTCGATTTGGCTGGCCGGCGTGGAGTCGAGCTTGGTTGGAATGTCGGTAAGATAGGCTTGCGGATTAACGCCATTGGCTTCGCAGGTAGCGAGCACCGTGTAGAGATTCGCGAGGTTCGTGCCAGTCTCCGCGTTTGCCGACAAACAGGAAGTTCTTTTCTGCCGAGGGCGACGACTCTGAGAGCTCGTTCCGACCGATTGTTACCAGGCGGAATCAGGGAATTTCCGAGAAATCGAGTCAACGCTTCCCAGTTCTTGCGAGCATACTAGCCGGCGTCGCGACATCGATCGAGCATGTCGAGACAACGCATGTCGCCCGCGCGCGATGGCCAGCACCGATTTTGGCAAAGTGGCAAGTAGCGGCGTAGTGGCCAACCTGACTCCTTGGCCCTTCCGGCCTCTTCCCCTAGCATTCGCAGGCATGCCTACGGTCCTGTGTAGCGGAGCCTACCGCTTCTTTTTCAATGCCCCCGATAGCGGCGAGCCTCCACAAGTTCACGTTGATCGCGACGACAAGATAGGCTCCTCGCCGGGCGACCCTTAAGACACGATTCAGTTGTAAAGAATCCCTTTACAACTCACGCTGACGAAAAAAGGAACTGAACCCGTTCCTCAAGGGGGCGGGCTGGTCCACCCAAGGCGGCCGGGGCGGAGCACGGACGTATTGTCTCCTGCGTTTGCTTGCCCAGCTTGCCGAGGAGCGCGGGCGAGTTCTCGCAGCTCGCCGGTTTGAACCTGCGTTGGCGCACCCGCCGTTTAGCCCGCTCCGTGGATCAGCCGCAAATCAGGCAATTCAGCGGACAATTAGGCCCAATTAAACGCCCGCCTAGCCTCGGCGCGCCCAATTCTGTCTAATTCCCGATCACTCCATCCATCCAATCCCTCCATGACGCTCACCGAGTCCATCGTTGAAGAGGCCGCTCTCGAATGGCTGGCGGAGCTGGGCTACGCGATTGAACATGGGCCCGCGCTTGCGCCGGGTGAACCCGCGGCGGAGCGGGAAACGTTCGGTGACGTGGTGCTGGTGGGGCGCTTGCGGGAGGCCATCCGGCACCTGAACCCAGTGATACCTGAGGAGGCGCGCGAAGAGGCTTTGCGAAAAGTGTTGCGTGTGGGAACGCCTTCGCTCACGCAGACGAACCGTGCGTTTCACCGCATGCTGCGCGATGGCGTGCCGGTAGAGTACCCGCGTGCCGATGGCAGCATCGCTGGGGATCATGTACGGCTGGTGAATTTCGGCCATGCTCCCGCCAACGACTGGCTCGCGGTGAATCAGTTCACCGTGATCGAAGGTCAGCACAACCGGCGCCCCGACATTGTCGTCTTTCTCAACGGCCTGCCGCTCGGGCTCATCGAGTTGAAGAACCCCGCGGATGAGGACGCAACGATCTGGACTGCGTACGCGCAGCTACAAACTTACAAAGCGGAGATCACCTCGCTCTTGCACTACAATGCGGCGCTAGTCGCGAGCGATGGGCTGCAGGCACGCATGGGGTCGGTGACGGCGAATCAAGAATGGTTCAAGGTCTGGCGCACGATCGATGGCGAGGGCGATGCGCCGAAGACCGCTCTGGAGCTGGAGGTGCTGGTGCGCGGGGCCTTTGAGCGGCAACGCTTCCTTGATTTACTGCAGCATTTTATCGTTTTCGAGGAAGATACGGATTCGGGATCCCTGCATAAGATCATCGCGGGTTACCATCAATTTCATGCCGTGAATGCGGCTGTGGAGGAGACGGTGCGGGCCAGCGGCATGGCCGAGCCAAAAGGCTTGCTGCGCGACAATGTAGGCAGCTACTGGACCGGGCGCATGCGCGGGGGCAAACCGGGGGACCGACGGGCGGGTGTGGTTTGGCACACGCAGGGTAGCGGCAAAAGTTTCTCCATGCTCTTCTTTGCTGCACGCGTGGTGCGGCATCCCACCATGCAGAATCCGACGCTCGTGGTGCTCACCGATCGCAACGATCTGGACGACCAGCTTTTTGGTCAGTTTCAGCGCTGTGCGGATCTTTTGGGCCAAACCCCTGTACAAGCAAGCGGGCGCGAGGATTTGCGCGAGCTGCTAAAGCGGGCGAGTGGCGGCGTGGTGTTCACCACCATCCACAAGTTCATGCCAGAAAAGGGCGAGCCCATGCCCGAGTTGAGCGCGCGCCAGAATATTGTCGTTATCGCCGATGAAGCGCACCGCAGCCAGTACGGGTTTGGCGGCAAAGTGAATGAAAAGACTGGCGAAATGTCCTACGGCTTCGCTAGCAACCTACGGGATGCCTTGCCGAATGCCTCGTTCATCGGGTTCACGGGCACGCCGATCGAGAAGACAGATGCGAACACCCGCGCCGTGTTCGGCGATTACATTTCCATTTACGACATCCAGCGCGCCGTTGCCGACAAAGCCACGGTGCCGATCTATTACGAGAGCCGTATTTCTAAGCTCAGCTTGAATGCGGCCGAGTTGCCCAAGCTGGATGCTGAGTTCGAGGAAATCACCGAAGGTGAGGAGCTCACGAAGAAGGAGAAGCTGAAGACGAAGTGGGCCGCGTTGGAGGCGCTGGTGGGGGATCCGAAACGCATCGCGCTGGTGGCCGCCGACATGGTTGCGCACTTTGAAAAGCGCGTCGAAGCGATGGACGGCAAGGCAATGATCGTCTGCATGAGTCGGCGCATCGCCGTGGATCTTTATAATGCACTCATCGCTCTCCGCCCCGACTGGGCCAGCGCCAAGGAGGACGACGCCGAAACCGAGCAGGGGAAAGCCTGCGTAGTGAAAGTAGTGATGACGGGCAGCGCCGACGACGGCCCGGATTGGCAGCCGCACATTCGGAGTAAGCACAAGCGCCGGACGCTAGCGAATCGCTTCAAAGATGCCAAAGATCCATTTCGCATCGTGATCGTGCGCGATATGTGGCTCACAGGTTTCGACGCGCCCTGCCTGCACACCATGTACGCTGACAAGCCGATGCAAGGCCACGGCCTCATGCAGGCCATCGCGCGAGTGAACCGCGTCTTTCGCGACAAGCCCGGCGGCCTCGTGGTGGATTACCTCGGGCTCGCCGACCAACTGAAGCAGGCTTTAGCTGTGTATACGGAGAGCGGAGGCCGGGGCGATCCAACCTTCGACACTGCGCAAGCCATAGCGGTGATGCTCGAGAAACACGGCGTTGCGTGCGATGTGATGCACGGGTTCGACTGGGACAAATGGACCACCGGAACGCCCATCGAACGCCTGTCGCTTATCCCCGCTGGCCAGGAACACATTCTGCAGCAGGAGGACGGAAAGAAACGCTGGGGGCAGGTGGTGGCCGAGCTCTCCCGCGCCTTCGCCCTGTGTGCGGCAAGTGATGAGGCCACGGAGATCCGGGACGATGTTTCGTTCTTCCAAGCTCTTCAAGCCGCGCTGAATAAACAGAGCAGCACCAATCGAAAGACGCCCGAGCAGATCGACGCTGCGATACGGCAGCTGGTGAGCCGTGCCATCACCACCGAAGGCCAGGTGATCGACGTTTTCACCGCCGCGGGCCTATCCAAGCCGGACATCGGCATCCTGAGCGATCAGTTTCTCGCTGAAGTGCGGGGCCTCAAGCATAAGAATGTGGCCGCCGAGCTTTTGGAGAAGCTGCTCCGGGACGAACTCAAGGTTCGTTCCAAGCACAACCTTGTGCAAAGCCAGGTGTTTTCCGAGAAACTCAAGAAAACTCTGAACGGCTACCACAACCGCGCCATCTCAACGATGCAGGTCATAGAAGAGCTCATCAAGCTGGCCAAGGATCTCGACGTCGCCACCAAACGCGGCGAGCAGCTCGGCCTTACGAATGACGAAATAGCGTTCTACGACGCTCTGGCCGCCAACGACAGCGCCGTGCAGGCCATGGGGGACGACAAGCTCAAGGTCATTGCCGCCGAGTTGATCACGCAGGTCAAGAAGAGCGTCACCATCGACTGGAACCTCCGCGAAAGCGCACGGGCCAAGATCAAGGTGATGGTGAAACGCATCCTGAACAAACACGGCTACCCGCCCGATTTGCAAGAAGAAGCGGTCAAGACCGTGCTCGCGCAGGCCGAACTGCTGTGCGCAGAATGGGTGTGATTGCCAAAGCCGCACACTCAACGGTGTGGTTATTTCTGCATAGTGTGGTGTTCAAACTGTGGTGTCACTATTTGGCGAGAGAGAAAGTAAGCATGCTTACTTTCTAAATTTGTCCAGGCAGGACTAGCGGAGCAGGGCACCACCTAGAGAAACGTGAAGACCGTCCCGCCACGAAACGACCAAGGGATCGCGCAGCGAGCCTCAATCCCCCCCTTTTGACCTCCCTGATTGCCATTCTTCCGCACGGCGGACACAATCGGCGCCGAGACCCACCCATGAAAACTCCTTACCGCTTGTTGTTCCTCTCCGCAGCCGCCGCGGGCCTTGTGCTTGCGTGGGGTTGTTCTGACGATCAGTCTGGCCCGAACGGTTCAGCCGGTGGAACTGTTAGCGGCGGCGCCAGAGCGGGCGGGACGAGCAGCAAATCTGGCGGAGCTAGTTCACTCGGCGGAAAGGCGGGAGCTGGTGGCGTTGCAGCCGGGGCA
>JBBRRP010000145.1:0-14938 GCA_038246305.1 Polyangiales bacterium
AAATAATACGGGTGTTGGGTCCCCAAAATCCGGCGGGATAATGTTGCTCCGCCGGCGGTCGGGAGGTGAGTACTTCGGTCGCGCACCAGAGTCGAACCTCGCTAGCCTCGTGGCAACCGGACGGGTCGCTACGACTGCTTTTCGCGCCCCACAGGGTAACTTCGCGGCCGGCGGCGTGTGCTGCTAGCATCCGCCTAGATGAGCCCACTGCGCTTCTCACCATGCCTTATGTTGCTTTCTCTTTTTTCGCTGAGCTGCAGCTCAGCGACCAACGCGCCCGATAGTACGGCGAACGGTGCTACAACGAGTGCGGGCGGCACTCACTCCGGCGGAAGTGCACCCCTGCTTGGAGGTGCCACCGGGGGCACGGCGAACACCGGAGGCAGCGCTATGGCCGCTCTCGGCGGTCAAAGTGCGCAAGGCGGAGCGGCATTGAACGGGGGCGGAGCAGGTGGAAACAGCTCAGCGGGGCAGAGCTCAAGTTTGCCGGCCCGCGTGCTGCTTTATTCATATAGCAGTATCGGTTCGGTTCCCAATCTCAGCCAGCAGTTGACCATCTTGCAAACCCAGCTCGAATCTTGGCAGTTCTCCGTTGAACGCTCCGAAGATCCAGCGGTCTTCACAGATGTTAATCTGAAGCGGTTTGCGGCCGTGGCCATGATCAATACCTGTGGTGAAGTCTTCGGCTCCGGGAATTCTGGGTTAATAGAGACACAGGCACTGCAGAGGTTCGTGCAGGCGGGGGGCGGCTTGCTGGGTACGCACTGCGCGTCGGTGACGTACACCAACCTACCGGCGGCCGACCCTTCGGGTTACAACAAGTTGTTGGGCGGTCGTGGGGGAGATGGCTATTTCGGTGGCGAGAGCAGCTGCGCCAAGGTTGGAGCCCACACAACTAACGCCGCACTCCCCGACACCTTCAGTTACACCGGTGATACGGACAACACGGACTATCTGGCGCCGGACACTGTGGTTGTCGTGAAGTGCAAATGGTCCGGCAATGGTCAGAAAGAAGTAGCTGCGTCGTGGTACCGCACCGAAGGAGCTGGGCGGATCTTCTTCACCACCTTTGCGAAAACTGACGCCGACCTCAACAATGCCGCGCTGCGCGACCAACACATCTTTCCCGCGCTCGCCTGGGTTCTGAAGCGCTGATGGCGAGGGGAGATCCCGAAGAAGTTTTTCAGCGTACTGAGCCGACGGTGCCCCAGTGGGTGGAGCAATGGGTGAAGCTTTCGGAAAGCGTCTGGGTGGTCCCTGGCACCAATCGTCGTTTCGGGCTCGATGCCGTCTTGGGGTTCTTGTTGCCGGGCCTCGGGGATTGGCTTTCAGCAATCGCATCGTTGGCAATGATCGGCGAAGCCGCGCGGAGGCAGGTCCCCGTGCGTGTGCTCATCCGCATGCTGCTTAACGTGATGCTGGACACCGCCTTCGGGAGCATACCGCTCCTCGGCGACGTGTTCGACTTCTTCTTTCGTTCCAACACGAAAAACTTAGTTCTGCTCCGGCGCCACGCGGGGCCTGTTGTCCGGTCTGGAGTCGCGAGGAGCCGCCTCGGCCTGGCCGTAGCTCTCATCGTAGCCAGCGCGGCGATTCTTTTTTGGGTGATTGTTATGGGAATGGGTCTAATGGCTCTCTGGGCACTCCTGCGCGCCAAGCATGGCTGATTATTTGTCGCAATTATTAAGGCCGTACGTTCCAACCACACGCAGCCTTTCGACGCTAACGTTCATCGGTTTTAACGTTCATAGCGGTTGCGGTGGAAGTCTGCCCGGCGACAGTTGCCGGGCAAACCCGGCGAAACCAAGGCAGACGAGCCAGCGGCGCCGCGATCATTAGCTTGCAGGGCCCTTCGATCACTTCACCGTCAACGTCGCGCCACTTTCCTAGCGGAAACACCACCGTCCGCCCCGTAGCACCCGCAGTTAACACCGGAGCGACCAAGACGTTGTCACCGAGAAGAAACTGATCGCTGACTGAGGCAAGACCTTGCCTCGGGAAAACGTACTCCAAATGCCTCAAAATAGGCTCCCCGGTGCGCGCTGCGTTCGCTGCGAGGGCCAGGATTTCATCAGAGAAATCAGCGTGGAGTTGAGCGGCGCTCAGACAATAGGCTTGGTGTTCTTCGTCGAGAACCCGCCAGGGCGCAGCCGAAAATTGCATCATCGGGAACAGCGCGCTGGCCTGCGCGGAGCGCACGACGAGCTCTTGATCGATGCTCTCGGCAGATTCAAAACTTCGATATTCTCCGCCGCCGATCATGTCCGGGCAAGTGAAGGGGTAGCCCATGAGTCCTTGGGCTAAGCCCGATGGAAGCAGCGTGCGGAGCGCGTCCCACGTGTGGTCTTTGTCTTTGAGGCGCTGGGCTAGCGGTAGGCCGCCGGCCTTCCAGCAGGCACGATACTCGTTGAGCGGATACTGAACGCCGAATTGTGCGAAACGTTCGCTTTGATCGTTTCCATTGGAAGGCAGGTGGTATTTCAGATTGGGCCAGAGTGAGTGCTCCATGGCGTCGGCATCGCCCGCGTCGAACTTGAAGCCGTCAATTCCGTAGTCAGTCTCGAGCCGTGCCAGCTCCGCTTTTAGCCAACGGAGCGCGCTTGGGTGGGTCAGATCAAGCAGCGCAGACACGCCGTTCCACCAGCGGAACAGTGCTGGTTTGTTGCGAAAACAGGGCGCCACTTCAGCTCCACGGTCTTCAACAATCAAGGCACCCTGTGTAGCCAGTTCACGGTACTCTGCGCTATCTGGACTCACGTACGGCACGACCCAGAGCATCACCTGAAAGCCCATGGCATGCAGGCGTTGCAGCATCCCTTTTGGGTCCGGAAATCGACCCGCGTGAAACCGCCAAACACCGTAAGCCTCCTGCCAGGTGTCGTCGATCATCAAGATCCCTGGCGAGTAGCCTTTGGCGAGGATAGCCTGGGCGTAAGCTTCGATATCTTTCTGATTGTGATGATACGTGAGTTCGATCCAGGTGTTGAACTGCGCTTGCCTAAATAGCGATGCGTGGGGAATTTGGCCGCTCGCCGGAAAATGCCGAGCCTGCGCGGCAACGAACGCAGCCTGAAGTGTGTGCCCTGGGTGTTCCACAGTAAATTCCTGTGGCCCTGAGAGGTGCAGGTTTCCGCCAAGAAATTCGAATCCGAAAGGTTCGTCGCTGTAGATGTAGCGTCCAAGGTTCGACAGCAAGAAGGGCTGGGCTTGATTGCCGCGGGTGCTCCCAATGAGGGAACGCGAGAAATGAGAAGCCTCGGTGTAGGGCATCTCCGGCGCATCGCTGACCGCTCCGCCCCACCAGGTTTCATCAGGTAAAATCTGAAGTTTCATTTTAGACGCGGTTCCACGGCGAGGAGATACGTCGAGTTGCAGGTGGACGCAAGCACTATGCTAACTGTGCGGCGGCGGAATACTGCGCCGCTGGGCCAGCCCCGCGAGGTGCACTTTCCCTGGCAGGCGGCGGCCGATCACCGACTCAGCGACGTTCCCGGCTTCGATCAAGCGTGTCAAATCAATGCCGGTCTGAATGCCCATGCCCTGCAGCATGTACACGAGATCTTCCGTCGCGAGATTGCCGGCGGCGCCCGGCGCGTACGGGCAGCCACCCACGCCTGCGATCGACGTATCGAAAGTACGCAACCCCATTTCGAGTCCGACCAGCGCGTTGCTGAGCGCGGTTCCTCGTGTGTCGTGTAAATGGAGCGCCAATTGAGCAGCAGGAATTTCTGCGAGCATCAATTGACAGATCTGTTGCGTTTGGAGCGGCGTTCCGACGCCGATCGTATCTCCCAGCGAAACCTCGTAGCAGCCGAGCTCAAGCAGCCTGAGAGCGATTGCGAGAGCGCGCTTCGGATCTACCTCCCCTTCATACGGACAACCCCACACCGTTGAAACGTAGCCTCGGACCTTCACCTCATGGCTCTTCGCTACTTCGATCACCTCTTGGTAAGTGGAAAGCGCTTGCTCAATCGTCTTATTGGTATTCTTTCGGTTGTGGGTTTCACTGGCTGACAAAAATACCGCCACTTCCTGCATGCCCGCCTGAATGGCGCGTTCGAGACCTTTGGAATTCGGACACAAAGCGCTGAAGGCTACGCCGGGAGGTGGTTGACACTGCTGAGCAAGCTCGGCCGAGTCGGCGAGCTGTGGGATCCAGCGTGGTGAAACGAAGCTGGTGATCTCAATGCGGGTGAGCCCGGCTCGGAGTAGCGCGGCGATGAGCTCCAGCTTTCCAGCAAGCGGCACCGGATGGCGTTCGTTCTGCAACCCATCGCGCGGAGAGACCTCATAGATGGAGACTCGGTCGGGAAGCTGTTCCAGCATATCAACCCGGTAATCCTAGCTGAGCTTCACGCGACGTGCCCGACGGGCGGTACGACGGGGGTACGATGGGCGTACGAGGAGCGCTCGATATTAGGTATCGAGCAGGCGCAATTGCCGCGGACGCGGGTGTTTTTCGAAGTTGATCGGATACTCGCCGCTGAAGCAGGCATGGCAAAAGCTGGCGCGAGTGAGGCGCGGGGCGCCCTCGCGTTGGGCTTCCACAGACGGGGCGGCCTTGAGCACAGCACCCAGCATTCCCTCTAGGGAGAGGTATGCGAGAGAGTCGCTGGTGATATATTGATTGATCTCGTCGGTCGTGTGATTGGAGGCGATCAGCTCCTTGCGAGTGGGCGTGTCGATCCCGTAGTAACAGGGCCACTCAGTGGGCGGGCTCGAAATGCGCATGTGCACTTCGCTGGCACCTGCGTCGCGGAGCATTTTCACAATCTTGCGACTCGTGGTGCCTCGGATGATGCTGTCGTCGACGACCACGATTCGTTTGCCGCGGAGGGCGTCTGCGACTGGATTGAGCTTCAATCGCACTCCGAAGTGTCGAATGCTATCTTGGGGCTCAATGAAGGTTCGTCCCACATAGTGGCTCCGCACCAGGCCGAGTTCGAACGGAAGCCCCGACACTTCAGCAAAGCCAATCGTGGCGGGCACGCCTGAATCCGGAACGGGGATCACGATATCAGCATCGACTTGATGTTCGCGCGCGAGAGCGCGCCCGAGGTTCTTCCGGGCCTCGTAAACGCTGATCCCTCCAAGATTGGAATCAGGTCGGGCAAAATAGACGTATTCAAAAATGCACGCTTTGCGGGCTGCTGCGGCAAAGGGCCGAATGCTTTTCATTCCGGACTCGTCGAATACCACCATTTCTCCGGGTTCGACCTCGCGCACAAATTCTGCGTCGATCAGATCGAAGCTGGTGGGCTCACTCGCCACGATATGCGGATGCTCGCGACCGGGTAGACGCCCAATGCAGAGCGGCCGGATCCCCATCGGATCGCGCACCGCGATCATGGCGGTTTCTGTTAAGCAGAGGAGCGAATAAGCGCCTTCCACCTGGCTCAAGGCGTTGGCGATCCGGTCAGCGACGCTGCCCTCGGTGCTCATCGCGATCAGGTGCACGATCACTTCAGTGTCCGCGCCGCTTCGGAAGATCGAGCCGCGTTCTTCAAGCTTTTCGCGTAATGCTTCGGCGTTCGTTAGGTTTCCGTTGTGCCCGATCGCGATCGAGCCACGCGAATAGTCCACGGCAATCGGCTGGGCATTTTGAATGTGGGAACCACCCGCCGTTGAGTAGCGAACGTGCCCGATGGCAGCGCTACCGCGCATTTTTTTAAGCTGTTCGGGTGGGAAAACATCCACCACATGTCCCATGCCCCGATGAACTGAAAGCTGTGAGCCATCCGTGGTGGCGATGCCCGCGCTCTCTTGCCCCCGGTGTTGGAGTGCATGTAGCCCGAGGTAAGTTAGATTTGCGGCTTCCGCGTGGCCAAAGATTCCAAACACTCCACACATGTGAGATCTCGCTTCTAAGGGCGGGTGTTTTCCCGCGGGCTTTGGGGTTGGGGCAAAGAGAATGGTTGGGCAGAGTAAACTGGGCCCCCTCGTGTGCCGCTGTACGCAACGGAGCACTGAGGAGAGCTTTTGGCATTGAGCGAGCTGTCGACCGTAGAATTTCCGGAAAACCCGAATGCGGCGGAGATGTGCGAGCTCGCTCGCGCTTTGGTGCGTACTCCTGACCGCGCCGCGATCCGGAAGCTTGCGGCGATGGCCACAGAGCGATTCTCAAAGGATCCTGACGTGCTTTCAGCAGTGGGTGCCATGTACCTGGGGCTTGGTAAGCTGGTGGAGGCGCAGTCGTTTTACGTTCAAGTCAGCCGCGCTGATCCCAAACGCTCGGAGCCCTTTGCGCGGATGGGCGAGATCCTTCTGCGCAGAGGCGATGCTCAGAGGAGTCAGAAGGCGTTCGAGCGGGCATTTCAATTGGGTGATGCCTCCTTGGAAAGCAGGCAGTTCTATCAACAGGCCGCGGCCTACGTAGCGCGTGAGGCAGGGGACGGCAATGATGCGGAGCCCAAACCCGTCCCGAAGGGCCTTCGGCCGCCGAGACCGAGCCCTAGCGCTGGCATTAGGGGCGCCGAACGTGCGTTGGCCGTCGCCACTCGGGCTGGTCTGTTTGACGGTCCCGAGCAGCCGATGGTTTGGGAGCACCCGCCGGAAAGCTCCGCTTGGACTTGGAAGGCACTGACATTTGGCGTGCTCACGCTGCTCTTGGCGTTCAGCGCGACATTCGGCTACGGGCAATTCGTCAAAGGACGGCGTGTTCTCCTGGCCACTCAGGTGAACGACGCCATTTCTCAGTCGTTCATCCAGGCGGAGCCGATCGAACTCGCTCGGTTCGACGAACGCCTACGAGAATCCTTCCGCCTGGATCCCTTGCGAACAGAGACAACGCGGATTTGGATTAACGGTTTGGTGTTGAAGAGTCTGCTTGGTGAAAAGCCCCGAGGGATTCAGAATGCGCTGCTCCGAGGGCGTGAGCTTGGCGTGTCAACAGTCGTGCTGGCTTATGGGGCGGCCGTTGCGGCTATGGACGAGAAGGATGTCCTCGGAGCTCTCCAAATCTTGCTCGAAAACGAGGCGTTGGCGCATGGGGACCCGTATTTTCAGCTGGTCATGGCCGTGGCATTCGAAACTGCAGGCGCTGAGCAAGCCGGAGATCGCTACGCCGATGCGCTCCAGCTTGCGCCCGAACTCGTGGTGGCTCAGCTGCTGAGTGCTCGCTATGCGTTTCTCGAACATCGTCCGCTATTGGCGAAGCTGGCCCTGGAGTCGCTCGCTAAGTGTGCGCCAAGCCGCCCCGCATTTCTGCTCTTGTCTCGTTTGCTCAAGCACGACGCGGCAAACGCGAAGCCAACGTTGAGTGGTCGGGAGAGCGTCCGCGAGCTTGAGCCGGTGTTTGAAACGCTGGCAATGATCGAACAAGCAAGGCAGCGGTTCGGCGAAAATGACCGAAAAGGAGGCTTGGAAGCTTTAGCGAGAGGCGTCCGGTTTGCCAGGACTCCGGGCGGGCGCGTAATGCTCGGTCAGGTTGCGCTTGAAAGTCGGGTTCCGCCTGTCGTGCACGAAATCTTCCAAAAATTGGCCCCGGTCTTTCCGATTCATGCTGGCGCTCGCACGTTCGCGGTGCGTGCCGCATTGAGCGTCGGCGACATTGGCACCGCCGAAAACGCGCTCCTAGGATCCGCAGACACCGGGCAAGAACGCCTGCTCGTCGCCGCAGCGCACGCGTATGAATCGCTCAACGCAGCCACGCTCAGTGGTCTGCTGCAGGACGCCCGAAGCGGCGCACCAGGCAGCGCCGAGTTTTCCGCCTTCGCGACCGGAGCGGAGATCATGGTTGGGCGCGGTTACCCGACTCGCGAACAGCTTGTAGACCTTGAAGGCTCTTCTTTACCTTTTGCTCAGTTGATTGCGCTCGACGCAGCGTTGGATGCTGATCACCTAGATCTGGCAGAAAAATGGCTCGATGATCGGCTCCCGCTCGGTCTCTCGCCCGGGCTCAAAGTGCGGCGTGCTCGGCTGTTGCGGTATCAAGGGAAGAGCGAAGAAGCGGTGCGTGTGCTCCAGGCTGCGGTGGCAGAGGGTGGGAGCGGCCCGCGACTCTTTCTCGAGTATGTCTATGCGCTGGTCCAAACTCGGAGCTTCAATGTGGCCGCGACACTGCTCGAAGAACGCGAAGCGGATCTCCTCCCCGTGCGCGCTTGGCTACAATCCTTCGTGGATGCGAAGCAGGAATTTCGAATGCGTGCGCGCAAGGCGATGGTCAAACTGCATCCCTTTGGCGCGGGGAGCCCGGTCATGTTCCAAGCACTATCGGCCTATACGCTGCTCGCTGCCGAAGACCCGCGAGCCAAGCGTTTTGCCAAGGAGTTTGTTGAACGAGCGGGGCGTTACCCAGAAGCTACGATGCTCACTGAACGCTAAAAGAGATAGTGCGCCCCGAAGGCGAGTGTTTCTTGCGTGGTTTTGTTCTTGCTCAAGACCTGACGAGTGGCTGTGTCCACGCGAAACTCAGCGCGAACGGCGAAGTTTTGCGTGACTGCGTAGCCAGGGGTGAGTGTGAAATTCATGAAGGCGCCGGGGGCCAGCGCGCGCACGCCCTCAGGATCGCTGAACCACTCCCAACGAAATCCGAGGGAAAAATCCTGCTTCGTGAAGACGGGTTGCAAACCCAATCCGAGCCAGTTCGCATCGACCGTGAGCCGCGGATCCTTGACGAGATCCACGGGCACATTGGGTTCGGTGCCGTAGTTTGCCTGGAAATTGAGGAGCCAGCTGGGGCTCGGGCGCGCTCTGCCGGTGACATCGAGCGAAAGACGCCGATCGCTATTGGCACCAGCCGCGCCGGTGCCTTGCGGACGCTCGGCGCCGTACGTTCCAGACAGTGCCACGCCGTACTTCGGATTCGGCGTGACACCGAGTCGGAAGATCACGGTTTTCGAATCGTTGTTGTCGAGCATGACGTCCCAACCGTTGACCACACCAACCGCAACATCGAGTGGCCCTTCGGGAGCGAAGCGCGCCTTCACGCCTACGTGAGTGAACGGTTCCGCGAAACCGAACAGGAAGCCACGGGTTAACGTGGGATCCTTGGGACCCGCCAACAGCTCGATGCCCTCGTCGGTTGCGAATTTTCCAGCGGTTATGGTGAACTTCCCCGCCATTTGGTAGCTCAAGTAAGCCTCTTGAACGTCGAACCAGGCGAGCTCTGGCGCGCCCGAGGCCTGAGGGAGGCCGCTCGTCACTCCAGCGTCTTGACCGGCTTCGATTTCGATAGCGGCTCCGAGCGCAGCGGTCGTTTCATGCGTGACGGAGAGATGGGCTGCGTGCAGGATAAAGTTATTCCCACCGAATGCGTCGTAGCTCCGAAGCGGTACCCTTTTGTCAGCCTCGAATTGGGCCGGGTTGGCGTGATAAGCCGCTTCGACGAAGCCTGCTACATGAGGTGCAGGGGGACTGCTCGGCTGGACTGGCTCAGGCTCTGCGACTGAATCTGCCGCGGAGGCAGTGCTCGGTAAGTAGGGGAGGAGGAACCCCGTGAAGAGCAGGATTGAGGAGTATCGCATGGGGAGTCGTTGCCTCTTTGGAATCTCGGGAGCTGTGGATCAGCGCGGCGCCTGCGACGGGCGTCCATCAATCATGCTACGGAGCTCTTCGATATCGTTTGAGCGCCCCATCGCTTCCTCAAGCGTGATCAAGCGCCGGCTGTAGAGGGCATGCAGCGATTGGTTAAGTGTCTGCATCCCATGCTTGAGCTGCCCCACCTGCATCTGCGAGTAAATCTGATGCACTTTGTCTTCGCGGATCAGATTCCGGATAGCGGGATTGGGGATCAGGATCTCCATTGCCAAAACGCGCCCAGGGCCTCCTGCCCGCGGTAACAACAGCTGGCTGATGACGCCTTCCAAGACAAACGAAAGCTGCGCCCGGATCTGGGCCTGCTGATGGGGAGGAAAGACATCCACGATGCGGTTGATGCTTTGTAACGCAGAGTTGGTGTGGAGCGTTGCGAACACCAGATGGCCCGTTTCCGCAACGGTGAGCGCCGCTTCGATCGTCTCGAGATCGCGCATCTCACCCACCAGAACGACATCGGGATCTTGACGCAAGATGCTCTTCAAAGCGGCTTTGAAGGCGTGGGTATCCGAGCCCACTTCGCGTTGGTTCACGATACAGCGCTTGTGCGCATGCAGGTATTCGATCGGATCCTCCACCGTCATGATGTGCTGGCGCGTGTTGGTGTTGATCCAATCGAGGATTGAAGCCAGCGTGGTGCTCTTTCCTGAGCCTGTTGGGCCCGTCACGAGAATCAAACCACGCGGCTTTTTCGCCAAGCTCTGGACGACGAGCGGCAGCCCGAGCTCATCGAAGGTCAGGATTTTGAAGGGGATGGTGCGGAACGCGCCGCTCACCGCTCCGCGCTGCAAGAAGATATTGGCGCGAAAGCGAGCTAAGCTCTTTACACCAAAAGCTAGATCCAATTCGCTCCTTTCCTCGAATTGGACGCGCTGTTCTTCGGTCAGAATGGAGTAGCAGAGCTGTTTGGTCTCAACGGGTGAGAGGGGCGGAAGCTTCAACGGGATGACGGCGCCATCGATCCGCAAAAGGGGCGGCGATCCGGTGGTGATGTGCATGTCGCTCGCGCCTTTTTCCACCATCGCGCGCAGGAGCTGGTGCAGATTGACATGGCTGGATTCGTCACTCATAGCTTTGGCATTCAGAGGTTGTGAAATTCAGTCTGACATCGTGACGCGTAAAATTTCCTCGGGGGTGGTGACACCGTCGATCACCTTGCTGATGCCGCTCATACGCAGTGTGACCATGCCGGCTTTGATGGCGGCGGCTTTCAGCTCTGCGGTGGAAGCCCCCTGCAGCACCAATTCCTTCAAGCTGTCGTTGAAACGCATCACTTCGTACAGCGCCACGCGGCCCTTGTAGCCACTCGAATTGCACTTATCGCAGCCTTTCCCCTTGTAAATTTTGCCCGGTGTTGCCTGTTCCGGTGTCGCTCCGAGGTCAAACAACACCTGGGGATCGACCGAGATCTGTTCCTTGCACTCAACACAAATGCGGCGAGCCAACCTCTGTGCTAACACCAGATTCACGCTGGCAGTGATGAGAAACGGCTCGACGCCCATGTTGAGCAGACGTGAAATGGTGGCCGGCGCGTCATTCGTATGCAGTGTCGAGAGCACCATGTGGCCCGTCAATGAAGCCTTCACCGCGATTTCAGCGGTCTCAAAGTCACGCACCTCGCCCACCATGATCACATCCGGATCTTGGCGTAGGAAAGCACGCAGGGCCATGGCGAAGTTCAGGCCGATCTCGTCGTGCATCTGCACCTGATTGATGCCATGCAGATTGTACTCGACCGGATCTTCCGCAGTGCTGATGTTGGTGTCAGGGACGTTGAGTTCGGTGAGCGCCGAGTAGAGCGTGGTCGTTTTCCCTGAGCCGGTAGGTCCCGTCACGAGCACCATGCCCCAGGGTTGATGGATCGCCCATTGGAAATCAGAAGCGGCCTTGGGATCAAAGCCGAGCTTGGCCATATCCACCTGCAAATTGCCCTTATCGAGCAGGCGGAGCACGACCTTTTCCCCCCACATCGTGGGCAAAATTGAAACGCGAAAGTCCATCTCGCGACCCTTGCCCAGCTTCAACTTGATGCGGCCATCTTGAGGCAAGCGCCTTTCCGCAATGTCGAGCTGGCTCATGATCTTGATGCGGCTCACGATCGCGTTCTTGAGCTTCATGGGCGGTGTCATCTCTTCGTGGAGGACACCATCAATGCGATAACGCACGCGCAGGCGTTTCTCGTAGGGCTCAATGTGAACGTCGCTGGCACCTTTTCGAATCGCGTTCAGAAGCAACAAATTCACCAGACGCACAACGGGCGCATCTTCGCTCGCGCGCTCCAACTCCAGCGCGTTGACCTCTTCTTCGTCCGTGGTCCAGTCGATATCTTCGTCGCCGATATCGAACTCGGCCATCACCTGTTCGTAGTTCGGGCCAGACGCGTAATTTCGCTCAATGGCGCCGTGAATAGCCGTCTCGCTCGCGACAACGGGGTCCACGTTGTAGCCTGTTAAGAACTTGATGTCGTCCAGGGCTGCGAGGTTCGTCGGGTCGCTCATGGCGACGCGCAGGGAAGAGCCGACGCGGGCGATCGGCATCACCTTGTGCTTCTCGCAAACCTCTCGGCTCACTAGCTTCAACACCTCGACCTCGATCTCAGTGTCGTCGAGATTCACTGCGGGCAGCCGATACTGGCTGCTTAAGAAGTTGGTGATCTCGCCGTCGGAGATGAATCCCAGGCGCGAGAGCGTGTAGCCAAGATTCTGTCCGGACTTCTTCTCCTCTTCTTGAGCCTTTCGCAGTTGCTGCAGGCTGATCAGCTTCTCGCGAACTAGAAGTTCGCCTAATCGATTGGAACTTGACATGTGTCTCGAGATCTCCGGCCGAGAAATGAAGGAGGATAGCAGGAGGGCTTACTCTGGGTTCAAGCGGTTCCGAACTGGCCCGCGCGTAGGCTCGCGAGCCAAGGCTTTCGCCAACCATCTTTGAGGGCCCACCCACACCGCACTAAATCTGGCGGGCGATAGGGGCCCAAGCTGCGGACGACTTGACGAGGCCCGCTTGGGCGCAATAGTGGCTTTAGGATTGTTACATCGGAAAAGGCGAGTTTCGGAAAACCATGGCCAAAACATATAGCGATCTCTTCTCTGACGTCCGCTCAAGCGTCCGCCTCATGTCGTTGGAGGTGCTGAAGGGCCGGCTAGATAAGAAGGACCCAATCACCCTGCTCGACGTGCGCGAGAGCGATGAATTCCGTGCGGGTTACATCCCCGGGGCGGTGCACGTCCCACGCAGCTATCTTGAGATGCAAGTCGAGCAGAAGCTTCCGGATCGTAATGCTGAGATTGTCATTTACTGTGCGGGTGGGACGCGGAGCGCGTTTGCGGCCAAGACGCTGCAGGAGCTCGGATATACCAATGTCTGGGGTGCCAATCCTGGCTTCGTGCGCTGGAAGGATCTGAAATACCCGGTTGAGGAGCCTGCGCGCTTAACTGAGGCTCAGCTGGATCGCTACTCGCGCCACATCCTGCTGCCGGAGGTGGGTGAGGCAGGGCAGGTCAAGCTGCTGAAGTCCAAAGTACTGTTGTTGGGCGCCGGTGGGCTCGGAGCTCCGGCCGCCGTTTATCTTGCAGCCGCGGGCGTTGGAACGATCGGTCTGGTGGATGCTGACACCGTGGATGCTTCGAATTTGCAGCGCCAGATTGTGCACGCCACGTCCAGAATTGGGATGGCGAAGGTGGACAGCGCCGAAATTGCGCTCAAAGATCTCAATCCTGACGTCAACGTCGTTAAGTACAAGGAGCGCTTGCTCAGCGACAACGTGGACCGAATTTTTGGTGCAGGTTGGGACGCTATCATTGACGGCTGCGACAATTTTCCGACGCGCTATCTGGTTAACGATGCTTCCTTGTTCCATAAGCTGCCGGTTATCCACGGTTCAATCTTTCGTTTCGAGGGCCAGGTCACGACGTTCATGCCGTGGGTTGGGCCCTGTTATCGCTGCCTCTATCCCGAACCGCCGCCCGCTCACTTGGCACCTTCCTGCGCGGAGGCAGGCGTGCTCGGTATTCTGCCAGGCATCGTCGGAACGCTTCAGGCTACCGAGGCGATCAAGCTCATTATTGGGCGCGGGAATCTGCTGGTTGGTCGGCTGCTCACGTACGATTCGATGGGGATGACGTTTCGAACGCTCAAGCTCCGCCGCGACAAGGCGTGCCCGGCATGCGGCGAGAATCCGACGATCACCAAATACATCGACTACGAAGGCTTTTGCGCGGCGCCTTCCGGCCACTAAGCCGATGCTCTTCTCCGGCCCCCTTTTGAGGCCCCCCGGTTTGTTTTTGGAGACACCAGGTTATGCTGCGCCTCGTGATGCAGCACGCGAGGTGCGCCACCTAGCGAAAGGTTTCAGCATGCGGTTTGAGGTTGTCGGAGTTTTGTTGTCAGTGGCGTTGGTTTCGGCCTGTGGAAAGGATGAGCCCCCGGCGAATACCGGTCAGCCGCCTCCGCAGCAGTGCGCGCCAGGCCAATTTTTCAATGGCCAGACATGCCAAGGGCAAGCCGCTCTCGCTCCCAGTACAGCAACGTCGACGGCGCCAGCACCCACCGCGACAGGCACAGCGCAGGCGCCATTTCCGCTTGCAACTGCCACCACTGGTCCCTCGGCGGTGCCCGCGGATGGCGCCATGACGCAGACAGCCACGCAGCTCCTCATCCCGCTCGGCCAAAGCCACGCACCTTCCGGAGCTAAGGCTGTCGGGTCGCCACTCGTCGGCCAGTTTCAACAGGGCCAGACGCTAGAAGCGCAGGTCATGATGAACCCCGGCAAATGCTACACGATCGTGGGCATCGGCATGCCGCCGATTCAGAACGTCGATTTGCAGGTTCTACCGACGATTGGCATCCCTGGCTTACCAGCGCCCGTGCTGGCGACGGACCAGACAACCGGCCCCAATGCGGTCATTGGGGATAAACCCAACTGTTTCAAGTGGGCATTCCCCATGGCGGCGGTCGTTAAGGTAGTGTTGACGGTGTCGTCGGGCCAGGGTGTTGCAGCGGCGCAGGTTTTCGAAAAATAAAGCCTTTTCAAGCTTGAGGGCGGGGACGCCGGAGTTCGCACCAGGTTTCCCCGAGCCCTAGCCGTGCACGCCGCACGAGTTCGCGTTCCGTGGCCCAAATGCTCAGCCTGAGAGCAAGCAGCGCCAAGCTAAGACCCGCGATGACGTCGATCAGCCAATGCCAGCGCAGGTACAGAGTGGCCAGCACGATGTTTACGTTAAAGAACGCCACGACAGGCCAGGTGTAACGATACGGCGCCAAGCGGCGGTAGCGGAATGAGAAAAGCGTCAGGAAGGTCGGCGCCGCGGTGTGAAGCGAGGGAAAAATGTCCTTCTGTGCACCACCCGAATGCACTGTCTTCATCACGGCATCGAGCCAAAAGCCGCGGGGCAAGGGGTGAGTGAAA
>JBBRRP010000146.1:0-14797 GCA_038246305.1 Polyangiales bacterium
CCCGTAAACATGCAGCGGCGGGGCGTGGTCCGTTTCGCAGATAATAGTGGCTGCGGCGCTGGCATAAAAGTTCTGCGCGTGGACGCACTCAGATCTATAGGAGTATTTTATGCGTTTTAAGTGTGTTCCTCTGGGGTGGTGGGTTGCTTTTGGATTGTTTAGTGCAGGCTGCAATTTGCAACGAGTGGGTGAGCCTAAAGAAAAGCCGGAAGCTGTAGCCGTTGCAACGCAAGCGCTCAAGGCGGAAACGCCGGAGAGATTGGCCGTGAAGCGGCTGGCAGATATGCAGGCTATGGGTGCTGACATCGATCAGCAAAAGGCGATATTGGCGCGTGGCGATGTAAAGGACCCTGTGGCTTACGCCGAGATTGAAGGCGCGATTGAGCGGAAATCTAAGGCGCGCATGGCTCTTGAAGGCAGTATGCTAGCCGCCCCCACGCCCGATACGACGGCGGTTGCGTTGCCGGCTCGAACTTCGGCACAAGCTGCACAGGATGCGGCGCTGGTACGCGAAATGGCTCACTACGATATGAGCAAACCGGCAGATGTCGCGGCGTACGCGGCCAAAAAGAGGGAGATTTTGGGACAATGAAAACGCTACTTTGGAAGGCCGCACTGTTTGCGCTCGTGCTGCTAGTCGGATCGCCCGCGCAAGCTGCGGTTAGCGAGGCGTCAAGTCCGGGAACCACCTCCAACCTGTTTCGTCGGGGCTACTCGCTGGCGCCGAACGAGCAGATTACGCTGCAGACATCCGCCTGCGATCCCGGGGAGGATACCGTGATGTACTTCATAGACGGCACACCAAATCTTGGTGGCGCGCGGATAACCCGCGCGTACAATGACGATTTTGGAACCTCGGTCTGCTCGTTTATCAATTTCACGAATGGACCGGTCGCGAAGGACTACACATTAGTAATCTCGTCCTACTGGCAGAATTCTCCGGCTGCCGTAACGCTCGCGGTTTGGAGAACTAGCAATCCCACTCAGATTACAGAACCGATCAATGTTGGCGGTTTTCGGTACAGTTTTTCCAACATCACGGGCGCTCGAACCTTCAAAGCCGTCGGCCTGCGCCCTGGTGTGGGGGGCGGCATTGTGGACACGGTGCTCTACGCGTTCAACACCACGATTGGCGGAACTTCTTACTTTGACGACGATTCCGGGCCGATTCAGCTATCTTCCATTTTTAACGTGACAATGAATTGCCCCTTTTTGTCGTCCTGCGCAATTGTCGCTGGGACGTACAGTGGCGTGGGTGGAACAAAAATACAGGTTTGGTCGAGTGAGGTTATTTCAAGTACAACCGATGACAGTGACGGGTGATGGCGTTGGTAACGCGATCGAAACGGCTTTGGGAACCAATCCTAACCTTACGGATACCGATGGCGATGGCATTGGAGACTACGCGGAATTGGTCGGTGCCCTTCCAACGAGCCTTGTGGGGTTCGACAGCGCAGTCGTCTTTCCGTGGGCTGGTGGGACGAACGATGCTAACGTTGGTGCGGATCCGTTGGTGAAAGATTTGTTCGTGGAGGTGGATTACATGACCGCTGCGGGGCACAACCACAATCCTCAAACAGCCGGCAGCTGGACGACGTTTCAGGCTGACATGACAAGCATTTTCTATACGGACAATGCTTGGACTGGAAAGCTTATTCGTCCGCACATGGAAATAGGCCAGAGCATCACCGAGTCGCCGATCACAACCGACCCGGCGTGCCAAGCACCGCTTACCGGCGTCGGGGGGGCCGCCTACTTCTACACGTTCAAGAACGACCCTTCTTTCTTCAGCCCGATCCGTGCGCCCTACTATCATTACGTCATTTTGGGGCATCAGCAGGTTTTTAAGAATGCGGCGCAGCTCTGCAAGAACCAAACCGCGAGCGGGCTTGCTGAAATTTTGGGTCCTGACGTACTCATAACCCTTGGCGGCGGTGCCGTAGTCGGAGTTTTGGGAACTCCTGCCCAGCAGAGGGGGACATTTATACATGAGCTCGGGCACAATCTTGGACTGGTCCACAATGGGAACAACAGCAATCCGCCAGTTTCGGCTAACAGCTGCATTCACTCGAGTGTCATGAATTACAGGTATCAGATGGGCGGTTGGGGTGCGGCGACGAACCTGCGAGGCTTCGGCTACTCAAATGGTACGTGCAGCGCCGTTCAGCCAAGTGGCTGCGCCTCCCCTTGTACTGCGGGGTGCGTGCCCGGCGGCCCTCAGTCGCTCATTTCACCCAAGCAACCAGCCTGCGCGCTAGGCGCGGCCGGATGCGACTGTGACGTCAACGAGTGGGGCACCAAAGTGAACGTCGACTTTGGCGGTGACACGTCGACGTTCGACTTTAGCTGCCCCTTGCCCGGCGGCAACTGTGCCGGGGCAGGCGAGTCTGCCCTCAGGTCGGCGCGCGAGGCCCGGCAGGCTGAGGCTGGCGACTTCTTTCGCGGCGACTCGGTGCGGCGTACCGCCTGGCAGGCCGAATTCGCCAAGAAGAGGATCGAGCATCTGCGTTCGAAAGGAATGATCGAAGGCCGCGATTTTCGAGTGGAGCCAACCAGCGGGCGTGCCTATGCCGTTGAGTAAAGCAACATGGCGAAGGTTGGCACAGGCGGCACTGGTAGGGGCCAGTGTTGCTGGTCAAGCTTGTGGCCAAGTTCGAAGTGAGAACCCGGTGGTGAGTACCTCGGGGCCAATGGGCGGAAGCGGGGGTAGTGGTGGAGCGGCAGTGGGTGGTGGAGCGGCAACGGGTGGCAGCCAACGCGCACCCGCCCCCGCAAACACGGGAACGGCGTGTTCGGCGTCGCTGCGAAGCGGTACATCGCTACAAATCTTTCCCGACCAACCCTGTCCGAATGACGCGCAAATGCGCCTGGGGCCGTTCATGCCACAGGCCACGATGAATCAATACCCGGACACTTACGACGGTCCACTTCCTAGGTGTGTGATCACGCAGCAGGCGCTTTCTGGGTACGAATATCGCTACCGTTTTGTGTTGGAAAAGGTAGTCCTTGGGCCGGGCCCCTTCGATCCCAAAATCTCTCACGGAATCGTGTTTCAAGGGAGCATCGCGGATCCAGCGCCTGGGGTTGAGAAGACTCCCTGCGGGTACGTATTTGCGCTGAATGTCCAGACGGAGCGAACGCCCCTTGTTACGGCGAAAGCCGGCGATGAGCTCACCATGGCAGGGCAGGTTGTGCCACTTGCGAACGACCAGTATTTAGCCGCCTGGGCCATTCATTCGAAGGACGGGCGGCTTTTGTACGCGGCTGTCCAGAACGATGGTGGATCAGTTGACAGCACGGTCCTTGGTGGTTTGAATCTAACGACGGGTACGTCGGCGCTTTGTTTGCGCTCTGGACCTCCGTGGGTCACGCTGCACATCGAAGCGGCGGGGCAACCTTCCTGCTTGTTCGACACGGAGGTCGGAGGTTGCTGCACGCTCTGGGGCCATGAGTACCTTGCCTACGCCCTTGGCGTTTTCGGAGCGTACAATGGACAGCCAGGTGGTTACTTCTTCCAGATCATGGACCGGGCCTTCGTTGAGTATTGAAACGCGGGCGTGCCCATGCCGTTGAGTAAAGCAACACGGCGAAGGCTGGCAGTTCTGACGCTTGTAGCGGCGAGTCTTGCTGGTCAAGCTTGTGGCCAAGTTCGAAGTGAGAACCCGGTGGTGAGCAACGCGGGGCCAACGGGCGGAAGCAGGGGCAGCGGTGGAGCGGGAGTTGGTGGCGGAGCGGCAACGGGTGGCAGCCCACGCGCACCCGCCCCCGCAAACATGGGAACGGCGTGTTCGGCGTCGTTTCGCAGCGGCTTCTCGCTGCAACTCTTTCCCGACCTTCCCTGTCCAACAGGCGTCGATGCCCAACAGCAGGGGCCGTTCATGCCACAGGCCACGATGAATCAATACCCGGACGCTTACGACGGTCCACTTCCTAGGTGTGTGATCACGCAGCAGGCGCTGTTTGGGTACGAATATCGCTACCGTTTTGTGTTGGAAAAGGTGGTCCTTGATCCGGGCGCCGCCGATCCCAAAACCTCTCGCGAAATCCTGTTTCAGGGGAGCATCGCCGAGCCAGCGCCTGGGGTTGCGAAGACTCCATGCGGGTACGTCTTTGCTCTGAATGTCGTGACGGAGCGAACGCCAATCGTTACTGCGAAAGCCGGAGATGAAGTCACGATGGCTGGGAAGGTTGTGCCAGCTGAGAACGATCCGCTCGCCGTCTGGACCATTCTTGCGAAGGATGGGCGCCTTTTGTACGCAGCTATTGATAACCCGGGTGTGCCGATCGACAAAAGCCTTTTGGGTGGGTTCGAGCTGACCCTCCGAGCCACCGACTATTGCCTCACGCCGACGGGTCCTGGGGGTGCGTCGATCGCCATTAACGCAGCCGGCGAGGCAACGTGCTTGTTTGATTTGGGAACTGGGGGTTGTTGCAGCTTGTGGAAGCACGACTACCTAGCGTACCTTCTCAGCAGTGCGCGCCCCGAGGGCGCCTCCACTGGTAGCTACGCCGTTCAGGTCATGGACCGAGATTTTCTATCGTACTGAAGAGTCTGCACACCGGTGAGGTCGGCTCCTTCGCGCAACGTACGCTGAGTGTGCGAATACCGGAGATCCTGCGCAGTGTGCGGCGCGGGCTTGAACCTCTGCCGCCAGGTATCGCGGAGCGCTTGGATGCTTTGCATCACGAGCTCACTTCGGGTGGGGTCACGGAGTTTGCGGATGCAGGTGCTGACAGCGAGCTATTTGCTGAAGCAACCCGGCCGCACCTTGGGAAGATGTGGCTTAATTTGCCGTGGTTTTTCGCTGAGGCGCTGTTCTATCGGAGAGTGTTGCATGCTACGGGGTACTTCGGTGAAGGGCCTTTGGCTCGGGTTGATCCGTACGCTCAGGCCAAGCAAACTGAACTCACGCCGAGTGAAGGCTTAGGCCGCCTTTCCAAAGTATTGGAGGGGTTAGCGGATGAGCCCGAGGCGCGTATGCGCCAGCTGCTCCTTGCCAGCCTGTGGGGCAATCGCGTCGACTTGAGTTACAACGTTGCCACGGCGCTCGGAGCGTATCAGGGCAACGCGGCTTCCGATCTGCTGATCGATGATACTGGCATTGTGGTCCAACGATTGACTGCCAGCGCCAGAAAAATCGCGTTGATCGCTGACAACGCCGGGACCGAGCTGTTGATGGACTTGGCTCTGGTGCGCGAATTGTTAAGCCTTGGCAAACACGTGGAGCTTCACTTGAAGTCCCAACCAACGTTCGTTTCCGACGCGACTCGTGAGGATTTTATCGGCACTCTCGCTTATTTGGAGCAAACGCCTGGGGCTCTTCAGGCCCTCGCGAAGGCGCTGGATGCGGCCTTAGATGCAGGGCAGCTCGAAGCGGTGACGGATCTCTTCTACACCTCGCCTTGGCATTATCCTCAGCTGCCGGAAAATCTCGCTGGGCGGTTTCGCGGCTGTGAACTTGTGATTCTGAAAGGCGACGCCAACTACCGAAGACTGTGCTCGGATGCGCATTGGCCGCACACGACGCGGTTCTCGGATGTTGTAGACTATTTTCCGGCACCGCTGGTTGCGCTGCGAACCCTGAAGTCAGAGCTGATCGTGGGCCTGCCGCCGGGTGCGGCCGAGCAGCTGAGCCTTGAGGAGCCGGAGTGGCTCGTGAACGGTCGCCGCGGTGTGATTCAAGCTTGGTTGCCGTAGTGGGTCGGCTTCTTAGTTTCCTGCGCGTGCGTGCGACGTCGCTGTGCGCGGAGCTCAGGATCAGCTTCAGTGTCGCGAGCTTCTCGTTGAATTTCCGCGCGGCTCATGCGGTGGCGGCGTAGCCACGCTCTGTGTTGGAATAGAAAGTCTAAGGCACCTAAACACAGAGCGATCCCGGCCGCGGCCCACGCCAGCTCGTAGGCCAAGGTTCCGAGCACATTCAACGCCGCGCTAACACTGCCGAGCGCACCCACAATATTGAGCGCTTGGTGCTGGAGCACTGAGAACGTGGCGTAAAAAACCGCGCCTGCAGCGATCCCGCCGCGCAGCACACTCCCCCATCTTTCACCTGAAAACATGCCCATCAGGCCTGAGCCCGGCTTCAATCTTCCCAGATCAAATCCGAGGCGTTTCCAACTCAGCTGCCCCTCCGTTTGCACCAGACCCAGTAACAACGCACTGACGAAACACACGAGCAAAAGCGGTACCGTAAGCAACAGGATGTTTTCCGAAAGCCGGCTCGGCAAGTTGGCGGTGATTGACGCGGGGTCCCCGTTAGACGCCAAGGCAATCTTCAGTTCCGAACCAAAAGCTTGGACCGTCGCGCGCGCCAAACTGGGCAAACTGGAGAGTGCCGCCGCGAGGCAAGCCGCGAACACCAACAATGGAGACGTGGGATTATCGCCTGCGAGGCGCGCCTTCCGCAGCTTGCGCTTGGTGGGCTTCTCAGTCTTTTGCATTCAGAAAAAGGGACGGATCCCGGCGCGTAGTGCGTTGGCGGTCGTCTGAATCACGGGCACACGCACCTCGGAAGGCGGATGCGAGCGCTCAAAATCGAGCAGAATATTGCGCGGACCACCACCACTGAGACCGGCGAAGAATTTCATCGTGAGGAGCGCGCCGTTTTCCGTCCAGTGATAACCTGTGCTGCGCGCGCCGGCGTCCAGCACATTCACGGTCCCGGCAACATCCGCGGCGTATTCATTCGGTTGATTGAAGACCGGGACCTGCGAGGAAAGGATGTGGGAAAGCTCTGCCGCTGTGACGCCAATGCCTTGAGCCGTGCAGGGCAAGTGTCCGAGATAATGGTGCCCCAGCTCGTGGCCCAGAACGAAGGCGATCTGTTCGTCGAGGAGTTGGTGTTGGCGCTCAATCTTCCTCGGATCCAGCGCTTGAACCGGCGAATAAAAGCCCGGCGCGGGCCGCGCCGGCGGGTGCTCGTCGCTCAGTGTGCGGGCGACTAATTGAATGTAGTCCGCGAGCTTATGCGTTCCAAAGACTTCATCTGTGGCCGCCGCCTGCGCAAGATTCGCCTCGATATCCAAGATGCCGCCAGTGATCACCATGGTCGCTTGCCCCTTAGAGCAGGCCGCAAATGCGTTCACCTCCGCCAGGTTATCGTCGAAGAGGAGCGGGATCCCATTCACGCGACTGCGTTTGGCTTCGGGGAGTGCCGCGATCAATTCCGTGATGATGGCTTGGGCGCGGGCGTGAAAGAAGGCCATGTCCAAGTTGTTGATTGGGTCGTTAGAAACCTGTGGTGCTGGAGCGGCCGGGGGTGGAAAAGAGGGCGGCAAAGGGGCTGGCGCTTGCCAGGTCGGGCCGGGCGGAGGGGCGGCCGCTGGCGGGTAGTTCGGCTGCGGTGCGTAACCCGGCGTGGGCGCGTAGCCTGGGTGCGGAGGATAACCGGGCTGCGGAGCGTAACCCGGTTGAGGTACCGCGTTGTAACCGGGAGGCGGTCCCGCGTTGGGGTACTGCACAGGCCGATCCGGTTCACAACCAAGAAGGGGAGAAGCCGCAAGCGCGAGCGCCAAACACTGGGCGAGATGTCGAAGAGCCATGAATACTCCGAAACCAAACCACGTCGAAGGCGGCTTGGCCAGCGATGAGGCGTTCGGGCCGGGTGCGTACGAACAATCCTGAGCGCGAATGCCCCTTTGGCGGTATGACGCTGCTGTTCGGAACCATGGCCCTCACACTTCGCTTTCCCTGGAGGTCCGCGCGAGATTCGGGGGCGTTCCTGGGCGGCACGCGGGCTGAGTTGCTTTCCGACGCGGCGCTAGCCTTCGACGCGATGATCGCGGCGATCGATGCGGCGGAGCACCAGATCTTGCTCGAGATGTACTGGTTCGCGAGCGACGTGGTGGGGTGGCGATTTTGCGAACACTTGTGCGCAGCTGCTGCGCGCGGCGTTCGGGTCACCGTGCTGTATGACGGCCTGGGCTCCTGGGACACCGACGGGGTCCTGTTCGAGCAGCTGCGCGCGGCGGGTGTTGAGGTGGTGGAGTTCGGCCCGATCGCTCCTTGGCGGCAGCGCTTTGCTTGGAGCCGTTTGAGTCGCCGTGACCACAGAAAAATTTTAGTGGTCGACGCTCGTGTGGGATTCACGGGTGGCTTGAACCTCTCGAAGCACTCCTTGCCGAAGGCAGAGGGTGGGTATGGGTGGCGGGACGACACCGTGAAAGTGGAGGGCGCAGCGGTGGGCGCGCTGGCTGGGTGTTTCTGGGCGATCTACCGACGCGAAGAGGGCCGACACTCGCCGCACCCCGCTTGCAGTGACGTGGGTGCTGTTTCTGAGTCGATGCTGGTGCGGGTGTTGGCGCAAGATGGGCCCCGTAGGCGCACCCAAATCATGCGCGCCTACCTGGAGCAGATCCGGGGCGCCAAGCTGCGGGTATGGCTGAAAAATGCCTATTTCATCCCGGATCGTGGGGTGCGTCGGGCCCTGACCAGGGCAGCTCGTCGCGGGATTGACGTGCGGGTGATTGTCCCCAAACACAGCGACGTGCCGATTGCCAAATACGCAGGCCAGAGAACGTTTGCGGGCTTGATGCGGAACGGCGTGCGCATCTTCGAATGGTTGCCAAGCGTCTTGCACTCGAAGACGGCCGTGGTGGACGGCATCTGGAGCACAGTGGGCACCTTCAATCTGGATCACATGTCGTTCCGAACCAACCTGGAAGTGAATCTTGCGGTGCTGGACGAAACGTTCGCAAAGAAAATGGAAGGCACGTTTCTGAAGGATCTTGAGAGCTGCACGGAAATTGATCCTCAGGCATTCAAGCTTCGTTCGTTGGCTGAGCGCCTGGTTGAGCTGGTGCTGTATCAGTTTAGAAGGCTTCTTTGAGGTTGGCGGCACAAGATGGCCTTTGAATTGAGGACACACGGGAGCATCGATGAGATCGGCCAAGCCGCGTGGGATTCGCTGCTGGCCGACGCGGATCCGCCCTTTTTATCTTACAGGTGGCTTTCGCTGCTCGAGAAAACGAAGTGCGTGGCACCCGAAAGAGGCTGGCAGCCGTCGCACATTTCGATTTGGGAGGAGGGCGTGCTGGTAGCTGCGGCGCCAGCCTATTTGAAGGGGAACAGCGAAGGCGAATTCGTTTTCGATTACAGTTGGGCCGAGCTTTCCCAGCAACGTTTGGGGGTGGCGTATTATCCGAAGCTCTTAGTCGCAGTGCCGTTCACTCCAGCTTCCGGTCGGCGGCTGTTGGTGCGGACGGGCGTGGATGAAGCGTTGCTCTTGGCCATGTTCGCGGAGGGGTTGCGGGGCCTCGTGGAGCCGTTGCAGTGTTCTTCTGCGCACGTTCTTTTCCCGAACCGCACACAGCGTGAGGGGCTCGTGCAGGGAGGTCTCTTGCATCGCCAGGGTCTGCAATTCCATTGGCTCAACGCGGGGTACAAGAACTTTGATGATTTCTTATCCCGCTTTAGCGCGAAGCGCCGACACCAAATCCGACGTGAACGCCGTGAGGTGCGTGAGGCCGGGATTGAACTCAAGATCCACACGGGCCCGAGCATCACCGAGCAGGTCGCCCACGCGATGTACGAGTTTTACGCCGATACCGTGAGCAAGCACTATTACGGTCGGCACTACCTCTCACGCGAGCTTTTCCTAGCGGTGTGTGAACAAATGCCGGAGCAGCTGCATATCGTGATGGCCTGGGAGAAGGGCGAGCCGATCGGTGGTGCGTTCAATTTTCTCGGCAAAGATGCCTTATTTGGGCGGTATTGGGGAGCACGTGCGGAGCGGCCGTTTCTCCATTTCGAGGTTTGCTTCTATTCGGGCATTGAAGATTGCATCGCGCGGGGGCTGAAAGTGTTTGAGCCCGGAGCCGGTGGGGAGCACAAGTTAGCTCGAGGCTTTGAGCCAACAGCTACAGATTCTTTGCACTATTTGGTGCATCCGGTGCTCGCACGTGCGGTGGGCGATTTTGTTGTCCGAGAGCGAGCCAGCATCGCGCAACATATCGCTGAGGCCCAGGCGGAGCGCGTGTTGAAGGCTCGTTGAGTAGGGGTTAATCTGAAGCTGACTGAGTCACCGCGAACGAAATAATCGCCGGATTCTGAAAGTCACCCGCGGGTTCGCTGCCTTCGAGTAGCCGCCGCCACAGGGGCACACGGAGCGAAACACTCAGTTCTGTGAGGCCGAGCTGGTAGCCAACGCGTAGCGCGCCTAAGAGTTCCGTGCGCCCCAAGAGGCCATCCTGGCGGATCTTGCCATGCCAGCGTTCTGCGTTGTCATGGCTGACCTCTGGACCCAGGCTGGCGCTCAGCGCAGGGGTGATGTCCGTCCCGGCGTGGGCACCCGCGTAAAGCCGGCCCGGACAACGACTATCGACATCGGTGCTCTTCACCGTCGACTCTTGAGTAGAGGAGCGTTGGCCACTCTCCGAAAGTCTCGATGAGCGTCGGGGCGAACGTTCGCGGGCGTCCGAAACGCGAGCCGCACGTTGGCGGCGCCCTGGACCACGGCCAACAGCTCGCCCTCGCCGGCCTTGTCCCAGCCTCCGATCGTGACTTCGGCGACGTCTGAAACCGCAATGCGGGCGCGTTGCCGGAGACCAACGGACAGAAACAGAAACCAAAGAGCAGGCCACCTAGCCGACAGCACTCTGACCCAGCTCACCACGTCACCGAAGCTCAAGGAGCAGTCACCGCGACCCCATGCGGAGCTGAGCTCATTCACCCAAAGCCGGAGCCAGGCAACGATAACGCGACCTCCGACACCATCCAACGCCGCGCTCGTCTCGGTGGGTTGCTCACTTCTACACCCGGTTGGCCGCTTGAGGCGCACGCGATGCTTTTTTGGACACAACGGGTTTTGGGCGCGGCAGACCAGCGATCCTCGTGTCCCGCAGCGCGCGGCCCGACGAAGCCCTTCCGGTGCAGCCACGCAGAATCCGCTCCGCCGAGCGTTTACGAGGTCCCGTGTGCTTCAGTTCAGCCAGATCGAGCTGGAGCAAATGAACAAACTCACATACGCGACTTCGGATTGCTGTCGTCATGACACCCCGTTGTTTCAAGGGTTAATCCGAATTTGCGAAATCATATGGCTTGGCTGTTTTCAACTTGCGTGGAGTCTTTTTTTATGGCTAATGAAAGACTGATTCATGGAACAAAAAAGGTGGGAACATCAAAGCAGGTTTTTGTTGGTGTGTGGCGCAGGGGGTACTGGGTGCGGCGCTCGCTGTTACGGTAAGTAGGGTCTTAACAGACCTCTGAGATGAAGTCGGGGACTGTTCCGCGCTATCAAGCCCGTCGAGTTCCCCGGGTGCACTCCGTTTCATACCAAGTCAACGCCCAGTGATGGTCACGCCTAGTTGTTCTGAGGATGCCTACCAGAAGGATCCCACTCGGCATCCGTCCCACGTGGTGCTTAGGTCGTGCTTTTCAGGTGCTAGGAGCCACTCCAGGATTACCTGGAATTCAGCCTGCATCGCCGCTCTCCCAAGTAGTGAAAGCGCTAGAGTCAGTGCAACTGGCGGTAACGGTGCCCAACGGGACTGCGGGAGTTGATGGCAGACCACAGTACGCAGTGAATCTGAAGGGCAACGTCCAATCATTGCTCGACCGAACGAAGTCTGGCGACCGCTACCGCGCGACGGGATCGGCGGAAGCCGCCGCGGGTATGTCCGCTGTGCGCGATGCTATGCGTTGTGCGACAGGCCTGATGTTGCCACGTGGAAACAGCACCGAGCGCTGCAAGGGTCGCGAGTCGGCGCGATCGCGACCCTTGAAACCTGTTTCGCGAAGTGGCAGCCTTGACCTGCCCTAACGCTGCAGTTATCATGAGGTGCTTCCTTCATTCACGCGGGCAATGGGACGGACGGGGAGGAGTGCTAATGACCAGAGAGTTGGAGGTGAGCGAGGAGGACGTTTCTCCCGACGAGATGCGTCTCGTAGTAAGGAAGCTGCATGAGATCGCACGACAGAGCACGCTGGACTACGCCATTCGCGTCGGAAGCTTGATTGTTCACTATTTCTACGCGGGGGACGTGGACGCCTGGCGCTCACGTGGCCCGAAAACCAGCTCGTTTCGTAGTTTAGCGAGTCACCCTCAGTTGCCGATGAGCGCCTCGGCGTTGTATCGCTGCGTCGCCACCTTTGAGATTTGCGAGCGATTGAATGTCGTCAACCGTTGGAAGTGCCTTGACGCGAGTCACCTGCGTGTCGTGCTCCGGCTCCGCGCGGAAGATCAAAGTCGGCTGCTGGCGGCCGCGGATCGGGAGCGCTGGAGTGTGCAGCGGTTGGAGACCGAATCGCGCGGCCTGACGCCCGCGCGCAGTGCCGGGAGTCGCGTGAAGCCGCGCGCCGTTGCCTATGCCTCGGCACTTGAGCGTTTAATTCGGAGCAGCGAAGTGATCGAGGACTCCACGGACGGGAGTGCTCTATCAGCCGAAGAGTACGAGTACGTCGAGGAAACGCTGGAGCGGTCGATTCGGAGTTTGTCACTAGTGCTCGAAGTGCTCGGTCGCTACAAGGTCAACGCTCGGTCGACACCACCTCCCGCGCTGGAAGAATTGGCGGACGCGGTCCGTCCCTACCGCGATCGATAGGTCCCATAGCTCTCGTCGAGAAGTGAACAGGAGCGCGTAGTGCCTGAAATCCGCACGCTGCATGCGTGCCGGGCGGGGGCTGGAAACGGAGCTATGGAACGGCTTGAGGCACGGGCGGGCGCAACGCGAGAGCAGCCGGCAACCGCCACTCCCCGCTTCCTATCCCCACCGAGCCAGCCCCGACCTTACTCGGTTCGCTTGCGCATCCCGCGACCGCGGCGCCCGCGGATGGTGGCCGCGGTGGTTTTCCGCGGGCGCGGATCAAGTGCGATTCAACAATCGCGCCCGCGCTTTTCACGATCACGCTGCCGCCGATTTGCGCGAGAGCTTCTGCTATTCGCCGGCAGCCGGGCTTAGCGCCGCGGCGGTAGCGGATTTGCGCGAGCGTTTCGACGCCGTCCGCATATGTGTGGTGTACAGGGTCAATCCCGTGAAGGCGATTCCACCCAGCATATTCCCGAGAACCGTCGGGATTTCATTCCAAATGAAGTAGTCGGCGATGGAAAACTTGCCGCCTAGGATCAACGCCGACGGGAACAAAAACATATTCACGACGGAGTGCTCGAAAGTCATGAAAAAGAACAGCATGATCGGCATCCACATCGCAATGACCTTGCCGCTCACGTTGGTCGAGAGCATTGCACCGACGACGCCGGTCGAGACCATCCAGTTGCACAGCATCCCGCGCACCAAGATGGTAAACCAGCCTCCAACGCCGTGGGAGGCGTAGCCGAGCGTGCGTGCCACACCGATCCCCGCAATCTTTTCCCCCACGGGCCCGGCGGTGGACGTAAAACCGTAGGTGAACACGTATGCCATCATGATTGCCACGAGCAGCGCTCCCGCGAAGTTTCCCAAGAAGACCAAGGCCCAGTTCCGCAGAACTCCAGCGATGGTCACCCCCGGCCGTTTGTCGATCAGCGCGAGCGGGCTCAGCACGAACACGCCTGTCAGCAGATCGAAGCCGAGCAGATAGAGGATGCAAAAGCCGACCGGAAAAAGCATCGCCCCGATCAGAGGAGAACCGGTTTGCACCGTCACGGATACCGCGAAGACCGCGCCCAACGCCAAGAGCGCTCCGGCCATCGTGGCTCGGATCAAAGTATCCCGCGTAGACATGAAGATCTTGGCTTCACCATCGTTCACCATTTTCGTTACGAATTCAGGCGGGGTTAGATAGGACCTCGCGATCACTCTCCTGTTCAACCCTACATATATCGAGGGTCGAGTCTGTTAGTCGAACTGCTGTTCGTCGGTGACACGCTCGAGGGATGGCACCGCAGCAAAGCCTTCGCCCGGAGCTTGCCAACGGGGTCAATCCTAAAACTGAATAACTTGGATGCCGATGCGAATGGCGTTCTGTGGGACGTTGCCTATGTCGAGGTGCTGGAAACGGGTGAGCATTAGGGAGAAAGCTCGGCGCGGCGGGTCGCGGCGGGCCAAATCCCGTGTGTAGCGCGCCATCCGAGATCAGCCGCGATGGCCTCCGTGGAGCAACGAAACGACGGCACCGGAAATCCGTCCACCTCTAGGGGCGGTAACGCGCCCAATCGTTCCGCTAAGCCATTCAGGTAATCGCGTTGGCGAATCGGCTCCGCGTTCACGTTGTAGATGCTGCCAGCTCGCGCTCCCTCGACCGCCGCCACCACCGCCTGCGCCATGTCTTCCACATGGACGAGCGCAATGTAGTTTACGCCGCCGTTAACGATAGGCGCATTTCTGGCTTTGACGCGGGATAAGAGCGCCTTTTCGAATGTGCCGGGGCCAATGAAGGATGCTCCCCTCAAGATAGACCACTCGAGTTCACGGACCGGCACGGAGCGTACCGCTTGCTCCATACTGAGGACTGGTCCCGCGATGCTGCTTCGCGAAGCACTCGAGTCGAGCGCAGTCGGTTCGGTGACCCACTGTTCACCACAATCGGGGTAAGCCATCGTGATACTCTGCTGAAGGTAGCGACGAACGCGACACTTTGCACACGCGGACAGCAAAGCAACGGTGCCCTCGACGCGCAGCCGCGTATTCGCATCCCAAGCTCCGGGCGTTGAGATTTCCTTCGGTATAGCGGTGGCGGCGTGAATCGCTACGTCACAACCGTCCAACAGCTCCAGAAGCCGAGTTGCAGCATCAGAGGCGAGCAAATCGAAGTCGACTGGCTCAACGGAGGCCGTCGCCACGATGCTTGCGTGTGCGGTTCGCGACAATGCCCTAACTGTATGACCGCGCGCCTCCAGTGCTGGCAGTAAGCTTCGACCGAGCA
>JBBRRP010000147.1:0-14726 GCA_038246305.1 Polyangiales bacterium
CAACAAGACGTCGTCGGCTGTGGCGGTCAGAAAGCCATCTGGCTTACCGCTCAAAAACTCCGCGATATTTTCGTCCCTCGGCTCGACAAGTTGGGTCGACCAACCCCGATGTTCGCGCAAGTAGTTGGAAATCCCGCGCAGATAGGAGTGCGACCGGTAACTCTCTAGGTCAAATCCGAGTCCAATCCGCATACAGCCGCTCTATCAACATTTTTGACATGCTCGGAGAGCTTCGGGCCTACGGATCTTGCGCGCTTAACTTCCGATTCGCTTCGCTCCGCACACGCGGCAAAATCAGCCGCTTCTTGGCGCTGAGTCGCCAAAAGCGGGGCAGCTGGTGTAGGTTCCCCCCAAAATGCGGCCCCTGAAGAAGCTTGCGCAGGCTCTGTTCCTCGCCCTCTGGTGCTCCACCTGGATCACGCTAGCGTTGCTCGCCGCGTTGCTAACCTGGAATCGCGATGTTCCGCTCTGGATGGCGCGCCGCTTCTGGGCGTACCCGCTGATTTGGGCAACGGGCGCGCGCTACTACGCTGAGCCCCTCCCGGATGTGGACTTCAGCACTCCACACATTTTCGTCATGAACCACCAATCGATGCTGGATATCGCCTGCGCTTTCCACTCGATCCCAAGCAATCTCAGGTTCATGGCCAAGGAAGTACTGAAATATGTACCCTTTCTCGGTTGGTACATGTGGGCCACGGGCATGATCTTCATCGATCGTTCGAAGGGAACCAAAGCCCTCCGGAGTCTGAGCAAGGCAGCAGCGCGAATTCGCAACGGCGCCAATATCCTGGTGTTTCCCGAAGGCACGCGTTCCAAAGATGGCTCCATCCTGCCCTTCAAACGCGGACCTTTCGTGCTCGCGTTGCAGGCGGGTGTGCCGATCATTCCTGTCGCGATCGAAGGCTCCGGCAGAGTCTTGCCCTCAGGCGGTTTCGACATTGTTCCGGGGGATGTTCGCCTCAAACTGGGAATGCCGATTCTTACCCAGGGGCGCCCCAAAAACAGCAGCGAGGCCTTGATGCGCGAGGTGCATCAAGCGCTGATTGATTTGCATCACTCGATTGGCGGAAAGGGCAGAGAGGCGTGCCTCCCCGCACCCGCGACCTGACTTTAGACACGTTGCGAGGTTTCGCACTCGTGAGCATGACACTCACGCATGCGGCTCGGCTGTCTTCTATTTCGTTACTGATCAACAGCCCCGTCTACGTCGATGCCGGAGATCTGTTCATCACGATCTCAGGCTTCACCCTAGGAATGCTCGGAGTTCAGAAGCTTCGAAGCCAAGGTCCTCGGCGTGTTTACGCAAGTGTACTCGGGCGCGCGCTCCAGCTCTGGCTGATTCACGTGAGCTTGATGTTGGTGGCTGTGGCGCTCAACGAGTGGGTAATCAACCTGGGGTTGCCAAGGCTTCAGGCGTTTGGTGGTCTCCTGCCGACGCTTGGAGCCGTCTTAAGCTTGCGCTATCAGAGCGATCTTTTCTTGAATATTTTGCCGCTTTTTGTGGCTTTTTTTGGCGTGGCGCCGCTTTTTTTGGAGGCCATCCGGCGCAAAATCTGGCCGCTAGCGCTCGGGGTTTCCGCGCTGCTCTGGTGTGGTGCGCAATTCAAGCCGAACCTCTTGCCTTGGCTGGATGTGAGATCCGGCACTCCAGTGTTCTCGCTGGCCGCCTGGCAGTTCGCGTTCTTCGTTGGCCTTCTCCTCGGCGCCATGCGCGAACGCTTAGCAGCATGGCTGAAGCCCCACGAACGCTCGCTCCTCACGCTCGCACTCCTCACCTTCACGCTGCTGTTCGTGTTCGTACGGCTCCAAGGTCCAAGCTTCGCTTGCCTCGGACTTCAACTCCCCGAGGCAACCTGGCGCTGGGCATTCTCAAAGCAAACTTGGGCACCGCTCCGCGTGCTGTACACTCTTTCGGAACTAACGTTGCTCTACGCTGGGTTTCGCGCCGTGGCTCAGGCGAGTCAAAGAGTGCGCTCGGCGCGCCTGATCGATCGCCACCTGCTCACGCGTTTATCGAAGATCGGTCAGCACAGCCTCGTGTGCTTTGTTGCGCATATTCCGTTAGCCATCTTCTCGGTGCTTGCAGGGTTCGATGAGCGTTCACGGTTGCTACGAGACCTTTCCGCAATCTTTAGCCTGGCTGTTATTTACGGGGTGGCCGCTGTTTCCAGAAAATTCAACCCAATCACATTCCCGCAACACCCATAACAAGATCTCGCACGCCAGCCATTCCTGCTTGTTCCGCCTCCCGATTGCAGGTTTGTGGCAACGGCCGTCAGCGCTTGATCGCGCGGGTCACCAGGTAGCTCTGCTGGAGCACGTTGTCGACGTAGTACTGCGAAGCAAGCTCGCGCACCTCGGCGCGGTATTTCTCGAGGGTCGCGGCGTCGCCGGACTGCGCTAGTGCACGCGCTGGGCCTACCGTCTCTTCCATGATCTGGTTGAGGTGGCGCAACGAGAGCAGCGGGAACAGCATGACGCCCCGATCGAAGCGAATGTCCTCGACGGCTTCACCGAGCCGCTGCTTAACGATATTCACGTCGCCCCATTGGGGTGGCGGTGAAAAACCTGGCGGTGGCGCTGGGGCGTAGCGACTGGTGAGCGCGAAGAACCGCCCCACGTAGTGCTCGGGAGGCCACGTGCTAAATGCAAGAGTACCGCCGGGCTTCAGCACGCGAAGCATTTCAGCGATGGCGACTTCGGCGCGCGGCGCGAACATGTGCCCAAACTGGCTCACGACGGCGTCGAAGCTCGCGTCTGGGAAGGGCAGCGCTTCGGCGTCAGCTTCTTTCCACTCGATGTCGAGCTGCGCAAGCTTGCTGTGCGCTTTGGCGCGCTCGAGCAGCGCAGGTGTCAGATCGCTACCGACGACCTTGGCACCCAAACGCGCAGCGCTGATCGCAACCACTCCCGTACCACAGCCGACGTCGAGCACACGCTGCTCGGGTCGAAGCGCCGCAAAGCGCACGAGGTGCCCCGCCGCCACCGTGGTCATCCCTTCCAATGGAGCGAAGAATGACCAAATCTCGCGCTGCTTCGCCTTGAACCCCTCAAACGGATCATTGGACATGCTGAACCTCCTGTAAGTGGCGCGATGGAGCTAACCTGCGCCGATTTGTGCTTCCACGCGTTTATGCCGCTCAACCCGGCCGGTTACAACCTCCGCAAGAGATTCGCGGTGCCAGGCCGGGCCGAAGGACCGCTGGCTTTGAGGCGCTCTGGAGAGAGCTGGTGCGCATGCTGTCGAGACAGCCGTCGAGTCCCGCAGCTGAACTCGAAAAACAGCTCGCGATCTGCCACGCCACTTTTTCAAGATGGGTCGCGCGACATCAGGATTCACTGTTGGTCTCCACGGGGTCGGTCTCGGAGCCTTCTGACCGCCCAGGGTTTGGGGCGTTGCTTCTCACCGAGCAGGTCCCGGATCTTCCGCTTCGGGCCAAAGCTTCGGGAACAAGAATCGTAGGCTGGCCACCGGAATGTTGAACGAGACTGGTGCTCGTGGCAAAAGGCCCACGTGCAGACCAAAATCAAGCAGGCTCGCCAGCACGCGGCGTGCCGTTCTTGGACGCAGGCCCGTCATCGCGAGGAAGCGCGCACGTTCGAGCGACCCAGTCAACGCAATGTAGTGCACTGCTTCAAGCGCCTCCAGTTTAACTACAGATCTTTCGACTCCGATGTCCCAAGGGTGCGCGGCTAGCCACTGCAACAGATCGCAAATCCTCCCCTTGAAGTGGCTAAGCTCCAGGAGCTTCCGCATGAATTGCACCTGATCCATGCACAGGTCGATCAACCAACTCGCAAATTTACAGAGCTCTTCCTGTGAGAGCGATCCGCGACCGTCGAGATCGTTGCGCCGCAGCAGATCGGCGTTGGCTAGGCGCGCGTAATACTCCTCGTGCACTCGCGCACTTACATGGCCGCTCGGTATCGGGCTTCACCGTGACGTCCAGAAGTGGTTTTTGTTTACTATCTCAGGCTTAACGGATGGCGGGGCTTCTCCGACAAAAATCCCGTCAATGAATTTAGCTGCCGCTGGCGACGACTACTACGGAACGGCGTGCTTTTTCTCCGCTGCCGGAGCAGCGGTGCCCCTGGAGAGTTCGCCCGAGCGTGCCTACCAGCGCCTGTTCCCGGGAGGAGGCGCGCCCTCCGCTTCCGGGCCAAGTGCTGAGGCTCTGGCTACGGCGCGCCGCCGTTCGGCGGCGATGGACGTCGCGATGGGTGAGTTCACGGCCGTCGCCAACCAACTCGGCAGCGAAGAGAAAGCCAAACTTGATGCGCACGCAACCGCCATCAAGGATTTGCAGAACCGACTAGCCCAAGTTCCAGGCAGTGGAGCCGCCTGCAGCGCGCCCAACTCACCGCCCGCAACGGCCGGTTTCGCCGATGGCTGCGAGGCTATGATTCGCCTGATCCAGGCGGGTTTTGCCTGCGATCTGACCCGGGTGGCCTCACTCTGGATGGGGTCCCCCTCGAACGCCGACTGCGGCTATTCTCCAGGCATGTTGGGCACGACGGATCTGCACGATCTGGTGCACAAGGTAGACGGAGATCTCCGCAACGACCCGACCGCAGTGGGCGTCATCAAGCAGTTTCACCTGGGCTATTCCAGGATGTTCGCTCAACTGCTCACGGCCCTGAGTTCAATGCCCGAATCGGACGGCGGCAGCGTGCTCGATCACACGGTCATTCTTTGGGCAGGCGAGATTGCCCAGGATGGCCACGGCTGCGCTAACCTCAAGTGGATGTTAGCTGGAAGCGCTGGCGGATATTTCAACACCGGGCGCTATTTGGATTGGGGCGACTATGGACGCGCCGAGTACGCGGCAGATGCCGCGGTTCCCTCCAACGGCGACTTGTTCTCGTCTCTCGCGAACGCCATGGACATTCCGACGACCACGTATGGGTCTCCGGGGCGAAGCTCAGGTCCCATCGCGCAACTCAAGGCGTGATACCAAGCACGGGGCAACGTTCTTCAGAGATAGTTGCCACCGCGTGTGCCTGCTCACGAACCGACAACAGTTACCTTTGCACGGTGGCCTCCAACGGCTCCAAAGGCATGATCGCGAGTCACGAGCGTCGCTCCAAGCGCCTCCGATAAGGCAAGGTATAAGGCGTCGTAGATCGTGAGATTCGGATGGAAGTCGAACGCACGGCCCAGAAAAGGAAGATGCGGGAAGCGCTGAATGGGGAGTGCGGTAAGATCCGAAAGCGCCTCTCGAGCTCGATCCGGAGAAATGGATTGAGCGAGAACGAAGCGCCGGAGCACCTGTGCCACCTCGACATCTAAGAGATGGGGGGCGGCCAGAGATCGTTCGTGTCGCCTGAGGATCTGTCGCAGCCTTACAGAGTAAGGCTTGATGTCGAGCAGCAGATCAACGGCGGAAGAGGCGTCCAGAACTATCATCTCCGGGCGTCGCGTTCGGATCGAACTGCCGCTACGGAATCCGTCAGATTCTTGGGGGGCGGGCTACGTCGAGAGATGCGTTCAAACACATCTTCCAGCGTAGGACGCGTTGCCACCGCGGTTACTTCGCGGAGCAAAAACTCAGACAGCGACATGCCGGCGGCGAGCGCTCGCTCTCGGAGCTTTCGATGCACTCCGCTGGGCACATTTCGAATTTGGATCATGACTGACATGTGCCAAACATGAGTGCATGTGATGCACATGTCAAGGCGTGTCCGAACCGGGCCTCAACTTGAAAGCGAGGCCACATGGCTTCCCGACCAAGCGCGTAGTGAATGTATGCGACAGGCCTTACGAGGCGCTCCGGCTTCCGGCGACCAGCTTCTGTTCCCCAAGCTTGCCTGCCGGCACGGCGCACTGGCGTCGACGCGGCGCCCGGCTGGCTCACCGCGCAAATTCCGTCGTACAACAAGGGCATGGAACCCAATGAGCAACGTCTGCTCAGCTTGAATGCTCTGATTCGAAGAGGAGATTTGGCCCGAGTTCGAAGTCTCTTAGAGCATCGCGCGGCCACCCAAATGGACGTTAACGCGCCTGATACACACGGGTTGACTCCTCTTGTGCATGCTGTCCTCCAGAGTTGCTCGACCTTCTGAAGCTCCTCTTAGCCAGAGGTGCACCGCTTCATGGCGAGACTACGTACCACGAGACCGCACTCGGACACCTCGTAAGGTACGCGCGGTTTGACGCAGTTCAGCTACTGCTGGACGCGGGCTGTGACGTGGGTAAGGTGAACTTAACACCGCTTAGTCGTATGGTTGCATTGGGAACACTCGGAGACGTTGAGCGTGGGCTCGCCACCGGCCCTTCCCTCGACGACTGCGACCAGCGTGGGCGAACCCCATTCATCATCGCGGTGCACGCTGGCGACCTCGACAAAGCCGAGTGTCTTCGTAGGCACGGTGCGGATATCCACGCCCGAGATTGCAACGGCCAATCAGCGATCTTTTATGCTATCGGCTCCCACCATCCATCGCTCCTTACTTGGCTGCTGAATCTTGGATTCGATCCCGAAGAGACGAGTACCAACGAATGCACACCTCTCAGGCACGCTGTTGAATGGGATGACGCGGAATGCGTCGCGATCCTATTGGCGCGAAGGGTTCAAGTGGACTCGCGCTGGAACGACACGACCCCCCTCTACAATGCGCGGTCGCGGGTGATCGTCTTGAGCCTTCTGGAAGGTGGCGCTGATCCGGCGCAGCTTTCCCTCAGTTCTTCTCAGGTCCTTCATCGTTTCAAGCAGGGCCAGTGTGGTGCGCCCAGCGTTTCGGGCAGTCCATCACTTTGCTGAGTGACGGACGTTGGGTGCAGGTTGCCGGCGAACACGAGGATCACTACGACCCGGATTTCTACATCTACAATGACGTTTTTGTTCACGAACCGGATGAGCGTGCGCGTTTTTGCCTATCCAGAATCGGTATTCCCGCCAACCGACTTTCACACCGCGACGCTGATCGGCGACCAGCTCTACCTCATTGGATCGCTCGGCTACGCCCGTCATCCCGACGAGACACCCGTTTACTCGCTGCACTCACAGAGCTTTCGCATTGAGCGTTTGGAAACGCATGGGAATCAACCCCTTGGGCTCCACGGACACCGAGCAAGACTCCATGCTGAGCACGAGATCCGAGTTGAAGGTGGCAAGGTCGTGCAGCGTGCCGATGGCACGGAAACCTTGGTTCCGAACACCAATAGCTACGTGTTAAACGTGCGCGACGGAGCCTGGCGCGCTCTTTCGTGAATACCTCTCCGCTGCGCCGAAGGCGCTTCAGTTGCACATTCCATCGAACACGAGGGTTATCCCTTGACCCCGGAGCTCTCATCTGACCGATGCGACGTGAGGTTAGTTTGTGTTTTCAGCCGGCGATCGTTGAATGAGAGTGATACGCTGTGCATGCCCAAACCGTTGGGAGGGACCTTAGAACCATGAAGCTCAGAAATTGCGCCACAATCAGCTTGCTCTTCGCCATCGCCTGCGGCGGTGCGACCAGTATTGAAAATGAGCGAGGCCCGAAAACGGGCGTCATCGGCTCGGGTGGGACATCGAACTTCCCCGGGGAGCCCGTCCCAGGCAGCGCCTCCGGTGGAAGAGTGAGCTCGGCCTCCGGTGGAAAAGTGAGCTCGGCCTCCGGTGGAAAAGTGAACGCTCCGGATGCGTTCCCCGCCCCTTCGGGTACAGACGTCATCCCAATGCCGGGGACATCTCCAGAGTGCGGTGTAAGTGCCGAAATTCTCGCGCGGCGCATCGCGTATGATTCGGATGTTATGGGTTTCAACCGCGACCTTTTCATTTCTCGCGCCGATGGAAGCGAGCGCGTGCGCGTCACAGATTTTGCGAGCGCTGAAACGGAGCCAACCTTTTCACCCGACGGAGCATCGCTAGCGTTCACCTCCGACATGAAAGGCCTTCCGCAGATCTATCTTCTGCACTTGGCATCGGGCGAGCTTAAGCAGATCACTTCGCGGCCGGGAGGGGCGGATCAATCCGGCTTCTCGCGCGACGGCAAGTTCATCGCGTTTCATAGTGGCCCGTCGGTTTACGTCGTCGGTGTAGATGGCTCAGGTGAGCGCCACGTTGCCCACGGGCTCGATGATTTCAATGCCTATTTTTGGCCTGAGTTCAGCGCGAACGGTGAGGAGCTTCTGTTCGATCGAAACAACGAGATCAACGCTGCTCGGCTTGATAATCTGGTGATACGACCCGTGGTCACGAATTCAACTACGTTGATAAAAATGCCCGCTGTCTCGCCCGACGGTCGCGAGGTCGCCTACTCGGTGGGCTGCAGCGCAGGGGGGCCATCCATTTGGACAACCCCATTCGCCACAGCTACATCACCCTGCGAAGGCAGGCGCGTAACACCGCCAGATCCCTTTGGGGCAGCCAAGCCTAGCTGGGCCACGTTGGATGTGCTCGCGTATGAACGAATCGATCCCGCGAACAATCTTGCACAGATTGCGGTGATTTCGAGGGCCGTAGGGAGCACGCCTTGCTTGGTCACGCCCGCGGACGCTGACTATCGCAACCCGACTTGGGCGCCCGCGCCATAGCATTTTGGATCAACCTTGGCGGGTCGCCCGTTATGCGTTTGGCGTGCGCGCCGTCAGTGAGCTGACGAACTCGGTCCCGGCAGATTCATAATACGATAGACCTGGGGCACGGCTCCCTTGGGTCCGGGTTCGTGCGCCAGGAGGAAATGCTCGAAGCTCGAAGCTGGTGCGAGCGCCGTTGGCCGCAACTCGGGGCCCGTTCCGAGAAGCTCGGATAGCGGGTGGCTGCTCACGAACCTTCCCTGACGATCGATCACGGTGACGCGATTGCACTGGGTGTCCAGCAAGCAAAGCCCGGCCCCACAGGGGACCATGCTGCTCACCCAACACAGTGCCTTTTCTGAAGGCGGCTCCTCACTCAGAATTTCAGCGAGGCGACCCTTCTTGAGATCGTGGATGATGAGCTTGCTCTCGCCCATCGCGTTTCGACCCGTGACGTAAAAAGTGTCCTCGAAGCGAGCAACCGCAGAAATCGCAAAATCGTCCAAGATCCAATGCGCTTCCACTTTGCATTCTGAATTCTCAATCTCTACGCCCATCAACGTGCGCATGCGATTCACACCACCGCCCACCGCGCCAAACGCCGTTAGGGAGAGCATCCCGTGAGGCTCTGTCTTCGTCGCTTTCCTGGTGTCTTCCGGTTCCTCCGCAATGCGTTTACGGCGACCAAATGGCGCATCGCAGGCTGGCAGTATCTTCTTGCCTGAGATTAAGGCGCACTCATTCCAACCACAAGCTAACACGCTCCCATCGGGCGCGACGGAAAGCCGATACACCTGGAACTTGAGTTCGACGCTCCCATTTCGTCCAAATTTCTTGTCGACCACGAGCTTGCATTCCTCCCCTTCCCCCTGAATGAGATAGTGGCGAACACTCACATCGTCGGGCAGATACAGCCCGCCCTTACCATCCGCTGCAATACTGCGTTGGTTCGCTCCCACGAGAGCGCTGGGGGTGAGCGGCTTGCCTTCAACCTGGCAGAGGTGAGAGCTGAGCTTCCCGGGTGGCGCTGGCAAGCTTGCGGGTGCCGTAAAGGTGGAAACCGTTGCGGCTGCCGCTGCTCCAGAAGCCGCGGCAGCGGGCGTGACTTCCACGGAGACGGCAGCTACCGCAGGCGCTGCAGCAGGCATCTCGAGATCGATGGATACCGGTGTCGCGCTGGCTGGAGGCTGGCTCGGCTTACACGAGAAACAAATGGCAGCACACACAATGACTAGGCGCTTCATAGTTGCATTCCTTTGAGCGCATCAGCGAGAACCTGCGCCGACTGATTGTCCTTGGTGTAGACATAAAGAGGCTGTTCTCCCTTTTCAAGCTTCACCACCGAATTGGCTCCTTCGCTGGGCGCAGGCCAAGCATTGCCCGTCACGTCTTCCAACATCAGCCCGCGGATGGGGACCTTTAACGTGCGTTCGTCTTTGGACCAGGCCACGACCACACCGCGCTTGTTCCTGTGGTCGTCGAACACGTGCAGGGTGGCGCCGGCCGGGTGAAAGCTGGCCTTGATGTCGCTCAAGCCGAGGTGATGAATCATTGTGTTCCACATCGAAACACCCACCGTGGGCAGCCCTTCCGGATCCCAAAGCTCCGTGCCTGAGCCGACGTAGTCCCAGAGGCTCTTTCCGTGGTCGTTATAGCCGATGGCAAATACGATGCATTTCTCGATGCCCGCGGCGAACATGTCGGCCCAGTCGGTGACCATCCAATTGGCAACCTCGACCGAGCCGGAGGGTATGACCTCGGGTGCAGCATAGTCGGTGGCTGAGTTCACGAACGTGAAGCCCTCGTCAAACCAGATCTTGGCCTTGTTCGCGCCGTAGGCATCGATCATCTGACGCAAACGCCGAATCTTTCCCGCATCCCCGATCTTGCGTGGATTGTAATCGTGCCACGTGTAAACATCGATATCGCGAGCGCCTCCCAGCTCAAAAAACCGCTGAAAATACTCTGTTTGCCGGCCCAGCGTGGAATTGACCATGAAGATGGCATCGGGCTTGATGCGCTTGATGATCTTCGAGGTGCGCACCGCGAGCCGGTAATGAAGATCGGGAGTGAGAGTCACGCCAAGATCGGGTTCATTCGACAGCTCCCAAACGTAGGGCTTGTCTTTATAACGTTCAACGGCTCGCTCCACGTATTTGTCAAAATTGGTCTTGATCTTCAAATCATCCCAACGCGGATCGTTAACGCCCCACTTCATGTCGCGGGGCAGTCCATTCTCATTTTTATCCCTGGCCCATTCCGGGATGCCTTCATAGAGAACGAACACGGGCAAGACCCCACGCTGCTCAAGGTCCTTCAGTTGAGCATCCGGCCATTCCCACTCGTTTGGCCCTTTTCGCTGCACGTTCCCCCAGCCCGCATTGCCGTACCAGCGTGTCCACCGAAACCCTATTTTTTGGGCCAAAGCGAGCGTATGCGGGCCTCGCATACCGATCCCAATGCGCTCATTCGGATCTTGAACAGTGTTAGCTTGTGGGTACGCTAGCACCGTGAAAGGAAAATCAGACTTATCTAACAGTTCCCCATCTTCGCTGAGCGCTGAGACGCGCGCCAATATCAGCCCACGGCCCACGAGCGGCATCGGAACGGTTGCAGTTTCAGTGGCACCCGGCGCCAACGTGAAGGACTTTCGCACCGCCGCTCCGTGTTTCGAAGTCCCGGTGTAATCATAAAGCTGCCACTCCAGATTAACTTTCTGGGGCTTGCTGCCAGGATTGTTGACCGAGCCTCTTACTTTCACAATTTCGCCCGAGTCGAAGAGATTCCCCTTCTCTGAGCGATAACCAGGCAGACCCAGCGCATCGGCGGCCACCTCGACGCGAGCGCGCGGCTCATAGCTCTTTTCGCCGTCGGTATAAGAAACGCTGACGCCATCGATCCAAACGTCTTTGGCGCTGATATTCAGCATAAAAATGTGGCTTTGGAACCATTTTTCGACAGGAATATTGTACTTGGCCTTGAAGCTCACGCGTTTCCACGCGGGGCCCGCTTCAAAATACTTTGCGGCATCATGATCCCACAACAACTTCAGATTCTGAGCAGTTTGCCGATTGGATGGGTAAAGCCAAACCATGACGCCCTGCTTCGTCTCCGCCCGAATCGAGAGGCTCACAGTGACTTCGCGATCGCGTTCCAGGTAGAAAGAGCCAGCGCGAATGTCGGTACTCGTGCGCGGCCCTTCGCCCTTCTTGCGCTGGTCCTCAGGTGTCCGATCTTCCGAGAGCTTCAGCGAGTAGCGACCAAATGCTGGGTTTTTCGTATCCAACATGGCGTCGGTCGCGCCCGACCAATAGCGGCCTGATCCCTCAAAGCTGCCATTGCGGAGCAAATTGGTTGGGGGGGCTGCCTTCGGCTCAAGGCTCGACGTCACCGCGGCAGGCTGGGACTCGGAAGAAGCCTGTGGTGGCGCCGCCTTCGGTGCCACCCCCGCCTGGCAAGCAAACAAGCTAAAGCACAGTACACTTTGCGCCAAGGCAAAGCACACACGACCAGTATTTCGACGCATCGCTATCATGTCGGATCTCATTCGGGTAACGCTCGGCGGGGACCCTATCAGACTAACCCTTCTTTGCGTAACCCATCTGCCAGCCTGCCCGCCCCAAAGCCGACCCAACCCTTGCCGGTACTTTTACCGCCAGTGCACGCCCAGACGTCAGACTTAGCCTGGAGTCGCAGATCCCGTAAATTCGCTAAGCTCCCGGCGACGCAATCCCGTTCAACAGAATGTCCACGAGTGAGTTAGGAAACTGCTCGATATCGCCGGCGCTCGACGGAGGGAAGTGTTGGGACGCGGCCGCTCGAATGAACTGGGGCAGCGTCCCTAGCGCCACGGTGCCGAGCAGCGTCGCCAACAATGGGAGATCTTTTCGAAGTGCACCGCCAGTGATTCCATCTTGAATGGTGGCCAGGATCAGCGGGATGTGCCCGCGCTTAAAGCGCTCAAGCAGACGGGCAAAGCGCGCAGAGGAGCCGAGAGCTTCACGCGCAATCAAACGGAGAACCGCGAGCTCGCGCGCCGACACCTGACCCAAGCGCGTGTAGAGCCGCAAGAGGCGCTCCTCAATGGGTGCATTCGGAAGTAAGGCCACCTCAAGATCGCTCAGCAATACCACGTACGCCTCTTCGACAACCGCCAGAAAGAGCTCATCTTTCGTCGGGAAATAGTAATAAATCATGCCAATGCTGGTGCCGGCATCCTCGGCAATGCGCCGTAAAGACGCACCCTCCACGCCCAGCTCCACGAAGCGCACGCTCGCTGCGTGAACAATGCGGGGTTCGATGTCACTCTTCGGCCGCGCCATTCACACCAGCTTCTTCGAAAAACGTAACGATGCGAGCAACACGAGACCTGAGAGGATCAAGAGCAGCGTCCACATCTCCGGCGCCAACTCGCTCAGCTGACTCCCTTTGAGCGTGATCCCGCGCACGATGCGCAAAAAATGTGTGAGCGGCAAAAGCTGAGCCAGCATCTGGGCGGGCTTAGGCATCGATTCAAACGGGAACATGAAGCCGCTCAACAGAATGTTGGGCAGGATGAAGAAGAACGACATTTGCATCGCCTGCTGTTGCGTCTTGGCGAGCGTTGAGAAAAACAGACCAAGCGCCAAATTGGCTGAGATAAACAGAAATGCCATGGCATACAAAAGCGGCAATGAGCCCGCAAAAGCCACCCGAAAGATCACACGCCCCGCGAGCAGAATCAGCGTCATTTGGACGTAGCCCATGAGGACGTACGGCAAAATTTTTCCGACCACTAGTTCTAGCTTCTTGACGGGCGAGACGATCAACTGCTCCAGCGTTCCCCTCTCTCGCTCGCGAGCAATCGCCATCGCCGTGAGCATCACCATCGTCATCGTCAGGATGACCCCAATCAAACCAGGAACCACGTAGACCGCAGTGCGAAGATCGGGATTGTACCACGTCGCCACTTCAAGTGTCATGGGTTCCGGCGCAACGCCTCCCCCCTTGGCTATCCTCGCCAGCAGCATTTCGCTCGACCGCGCACCCACCAAAGACGCGGCAGTATTGGTCGCGCTCGCAACAATCTGCGGGTCAGAGCCATCCACCACCAGCTGCACCTTGAACGCGTCGCCGCGCGACAGCTTCGAGGAGAATTTTGGCGGGATCACGAGGGCCACTCGAGCGGCTCCCGTGCGCATGGCACGTGAGATGTCATCGTAGCTTTCAACAGAGCCCGCGAGGTCGTAAAAACCTGTGACGAGCAGACTTTGCACCAGATCTCGGGAGGCTGCCGTGCGATCTTGATCGTAAATCACCGTGGGGATATGCCTCACATCCGTGTTGATGGCGTATCCAAACAGCGTTAGCTGAAGGATGGGGAGTACCACCATCATCGCGAGCGTCATTCGATCGCGCCGCAACTGAAGCAGTTCCTTCCACGCGATCACGAAGACTCGCCCCGTCACGAAGGGACGCCTTCCGTTTGGCGCTGTTGGTCTTCGCGGACCATCGAGACAAACGCATCCTCCACGTTCGCACGCGCCTCTCTGATTGAGCGCACGACCAACGCCTGGGCGCCGAGCAGTTCGTGAGCGAGCGCCACCGCGTTCCCGCCACCACGGGTAGCCAGCCGCAGCATGTGTCCATAATGAGCGACCTCCTCGACCCGCTTGTCGGCGCGCAGCACCTCGGCCGCAACTTTGGCATTGTCCACCTCGAGCTCTGCCACCGAGAGCGCACGCCGTTCCACGATCTGCTCAGGGGTTCCGGTGTCCAGAAGCTCGCCGCGAAAGATGAATGCCAAGCGATGGCAGCGCTCCGCTTCGTCCATGTAGTGCGTCGTCACCAGCACCGTCGTGCCTTCCGTTGAGAGTTTGTAAATCTGTTGCCAAAAGTCGCGCCGGCTCACCGGATCGACACCGGCGGTCGGCTCATCCAAAAAGAGAAGCGGTGGCTCATGAATGGTCGAGCTAGCTAGGGCCACTCGCTGCTTCCAACCTCCAGAGAGCGTCCCCGCGAGTTGTTTCCTGCGGCCGCCAAGTTCCGCGCGTTCCAACACTTGTTCAACACGTAACCGGCGTCGCGCGCGTGGGACGCCATAAATCCCAGCGTAGAATCTGAGATTCTCCTCCACACTCAGGTCTTCATACAGGCTGAAGCGCTGAGTCATGTACCCAATGTTCTGTTTGATGAGTTCGGATTGTTTTGCAATATCGTACCCAACAACTTTGCCACCACCGGA
>JBBRRP010000148.1:0-14563 GCA_038246305.1 Polyangiales bacterium
GGCCCGCCGTCATCCACTGCGTGTCACCCTGCCCAAAGCGAGCGGTGGCGCCAAGTGAATCCGCGTGGTCGATATAGCCGCGGCGCGCGACCGTCACTGTCTCAAAGCCACGGTGCGGGTGCGAGGGAAAGCCTGGGATCTCTTGGCCGTGATACATGCGCCAGGCCTTCCTCGGATCAAAATCCATCCCAAGCTCACGCCCCAGGAGCGAAGCGTTCGGACCCATTTGGTCGTTACCTTCGGGATAAGTATCGAGGTGATAAACGCAGAACAGGAATGGGTCCTGTGTCTTCCAGGGGAAGCCGAGTGGCTGGATCGAGAGAATAGGGTTCATAGGTCGAGCGTGGGTGGGTGGGTCGAAGTTAACTGCATCTTAGTCGTGGCTCAGGTCCTAGGGCTAACGTTTGGATACCGCCAGCCAGGCTAAACTCGCTATGGTCTGTGGCAGATGAGCCTTCTGCCTAAAAAGGTGCTCGCTAAGAGCCACCACGCCCCCGAAAAGCTTCGCATTTCAGGCTCTGCGCTCGCGGCTTCCCGGCTGCCGGCGGGCGAGGTTCTAGCACTTCTGAAAACGACTTCTGAGGGGCTGACCGAGAGTGAAGCCTCCCGTCGACTCGCTGAGGTCGGGCGGAATATCCTGTCTCGGGATCAAACGGTGGGGTTCGGCAAGCGCCTCGTGCGGGCGCTCAGGGATCCGTTGGTGATCCTGCTTGGCGTGTTGGCTGGCGTTTCCTATGCCACCGCGGACGCACGCGCGGGCAGCGTGATGCTGCTGATGATTGCACTCAGCGTGAGCCTCAAGCTGGTGCAGGAAGGCAAGGCCGGAGTTGCGGCACAGAAACTGAAGGCATTGATTTCTGTGAATGCCACAGTGCTGCGGGCCGGGAGTAGCCGTGAGTGTTCGGTGCGTGAGCTAGTGCCCGGAGATGTGATTGACTTGCGCGCTGGAGACATGGTGCCGGCCGATGTTCGCGTGCTCACAGCCAAGAATTTGTTCGTGGTGCAGGGCGCGCTCACAGGAGAAAGCTTTCCTGTTGAGAAGTGTGCCGAAGAGAAAAGCGAAGCTGACGTCGAGCCGCTCGCCTGGACGGGCACCGCATTCCTAGGCACGAGCGTTGCGAGCGGGAGTGCTCGCTGTGCGGTGGTGGCCACCGGCGAAAGTACGTATCTGGGTGGGGTCGCCGATTCGTTGAGTGCGCGGCGTGGTGAGACCGCTTTTGACCGCGGGATCGCTCATTTCACGTGGCTCATGCTGGGGTTCATGAGCGTGATGGCACCGCTGGTATTCCTGACCAACGGGCTCATCCGCGGAACGTGGCAGGAAGCGTTCTTCTTTGCGCTCGCCGTGGCTGTTGGCTTAACGCCGGAGATGCTTCCGATGATCGTGACGGTGTGCCTTTCGAAAGGCGCTGTTCGGATGGGATCCAAGCGTGTGATCGTGAAGGAGCTGCAGGCGATCCAAAATTTGGGAGCGATGAGTGTGCTCTGTACAGACAAGACGGGCACGCTCACGTTGGACAAGGTAGTGTTGGAAAAGCATTGCGACGTCACCCTGCGCGACGATGAAGCGGTCTTGACGCTGGCTTATTTGAACAGTCACTTCCAAACGGGGCTAAAGAGCATCCTAGACGATGCTGTCTTGCAACATGAGCTCATGCGCGGCGGAGAACACGCTCACGATCTCGCAAAAGTGGATGAGATCCCTTTTGATTTCGAACGCCGGATGCTGTCAGTGGTCTTGCGCACTCCGGAGGGCGCTGATCGGATGATTTGCAAGGGTGCTCCTGAAGCGGTCTTCGAGAAGTGTTCGGGGTTTCGTCAGGATCGACAGATCTTTCCGATGGATCAGCCGCACCTCGAGACATTGGGACAGGAGTATCAGCGTTTGAGCAGCGAGGGCTTTCGTGTGCTAGCCATCGCCACCAAGGAAGTCACCCCCAAAAATCCTGCAGTTGCCTACAGCAAAAGCGATGAGTCCGAATTGATTCTTGAGGGGTATGTGGCGTTCTTGGATCCACCCAAAGAGTCTGCGAGAGCCGCCATTTTAGCACTGGCGGGGCTCGGTGTCCGAGTCAAGGTGATCACTGGGGACAACGAGCTCGTGGCTCGCAAGGTGTGTCGCGAGGTGGGGTTGGTTGTGGAAGATGTGCTCCTCGGTAGTGCGCTTGAGCGTCTTTCAGACGCAGAGTTAGCCGCGCGAGTTAACGACACGGTTCTGTTTGCGCGCGTCTCGCCGGCGCACAAGGAGCGCATTGTGCGCGCTCTGCAAGCCCAGGGGTTGACGGTTGGATTCATGGGGGATGGTATCAATGATGCTCCGGCCCTGCACGCCGCTGATGTGGGCGTGAGTGTCGATACGGCGGTGGACATTGCCAAGGAATCAGCGGATATCATCTTGCTCGAAAAATCATTGCTGGTGCTCGTGGAGGGCGTGGTGGAGGGCCGTCGGGTGTTCGCGAACATCTTGAACTACGTGCGCATGGGAGCCTCCAGCAACTTCGGCAATATGTTCAGCGTGCTCGGGGCGAGTGTGCTCCTGCCATTTCTGCCCATGAAGCCCATCCAGATCTTGGCCAATAATCTACTTTATGATGTGGGGCAGACGGCGATCCCCACGGATCGCGTGGATGAAGAGCGCATTCGCGAGCCGCACGCCTGGGACATGAAGCAACTCACCCGCTACATCCTGTTCATCGGGCCTTGTTCCTCAATCTTCGATTACGCGACGTTTTTCATCATGCTGCGCGTTTTTCATTGCAACGATGTGTCGACGCCCGCCCAGGCGCTCCACAGCCAAAGCCTCTTTCAGACGGGATGGTTCGTCGAAAGCTTGCTCACGCAAACGCTGATTATCAACATCATTCGCACGAACAAGATCCCTTGGCTGCAAAGCCGCCCCTCCCCACAGCTCCTCTCAATGAGTCTCCTCTTGGCGGCCGTGGGTGTCCTTTTGCCGTACACACCAGTTGCAGGCTACCTAGGCTTCACGGCCTTGCCGCTCAGCTACTGGCCGTGGCTGTTGGGCGTGCTCGCGTGTTACGCCCTGCTGACGCAGCTCGTGAAGGCGGTGCTCATTCGCCACCACTTCCTGTAGACGACGGAGGCGTTGGTTCCTGTCGCTTGGGTGCCTTGGCATCTTGGGCGGCCGGCTCGCCTTTGGGCGCTTCGCCGCCTTCAGTCTTCGCTGTGCCCCTGGGCGCCGCTCTTTCAGGTTTTGTGTTTTCCACCTTATCGGGGTTCAACGGATCGAAGCCGCGCTGGGCGACTTCTTCTTGACCCTCGCGAATGGCCAGAATCGCCAATCGCCTGTTTTCCGGAGCGAAACGATCTTTCCGGTTGAGCGGATCGGAATCTGCGTGCGCGAAGACGCCGACCAATTGAGAACTTGGGATACCGTTTTCGGCGAGGACTTTGCGCGCGTTGTCGGCGCGTTCAAACGAGAGTTGCCAGTTATCCCGAACGGAGCCTGAAGCGAACAGGCGGGAGTCGGTGTGGCCGTGGATCTGTAGCTTGTTGGGGAGTTGCCCAAGAATCGGAGCGAGCTGTTTCAAGAGTTCAATCACAGGCGGTTTCAATGCGGACGAGGAACGATCAAACATGGCGCCTTGCCCGCCATCCAGGATCTGGATCAACAGGCCATCCTTGGTGATGTCCACGCGAACATTCTGGCTGAGCATCGCCATGCTTTGAGTCATGGAGCGCACGGCGCCCTTCACATTTTTACTAGCCAATTCGAAGCCGACGCGTTCCGTCTTCTGCACACCTTGACCAGCAGTGTCGAGATAGGCCTTCTCAGAAACACCAGAGCCACCCATCACGAGAGCTGGTGCACCCGAGAAAACGCCAGTTCTAAAGAACGCTGAAAGCTCCTGCTTGGTCTCGCTATCAGTCTGCGATACTAGCCAAAGCACCATGAAGAAGGCCATCATGGCTGTCACGAAGTCGGCGTAAGCTACCTTCCACGCGCCGCCATGATGAGCAGCGTGCCCCTTCTTCTTGACGATGATAATCCGCGGCCGCTCTGCTTGCTTGCCGGCGCTCATTTGTCTTTGATCGCCTTGATCGCATCTTCCAGTTGTTTTAGGCTGGGGCGCTCATCGGGGAAGATCGTGCGGCGTGCGAATTCGAGCGCCACCGAAGCATTGGAACCTCGCGCTGCGGCAACCAGGCCAGCCTTTATGCAGTTTAAGTAGCGGCCTTCCGCGCCAGCTTGCACATCTAGGCTGGCAGCGAGCGGAGCCACTAATCCGTAGCAGAGCAAGATGCCCAAAAAAGTTCCCACGAGCGCGGCGGCCACGTGATGGCCGATCTCTTCAGGGCCGCCATCTAAGTGGGCCATCGTGATGATAATGCCGAGCACGGCCGCCACAATGCCAAGCCCGGGGAGCGCGTCGCCGGTGGTGCGCAAGAGGCCAATCGAGGCCACCTCTTCTTCGTGGATAGTCTCGATGTCAGTTTCCAGCATCGAGCCCACATCATCCGGTGGGCAACCGTCCACCAGCTGTTTGACACCTTCAAGCAGGAACGTTAATGCGTGGTGGTGGTGAAGAACGCTCGGGTGTTTGGAAAAGAGGCTGCTCTTGTGTGGGTCGCCGAGATGGTTTTCCATCGCTAACACGCCGTCTCGGCGCATGAGCTGGAACATCCGATGCATCAGCACCAAGAGATCCAAGTAGTCCGACGATTTCGGAATACTGGGCTTGAAGGCCTTCTTGAGTGCGGCCAGCACTCGAATCAGGAGGCGCCCAGGTGCCGACACAACCGCCGTGCCCACCGCCGCGCCACCGATCACAATGAGCTCGTTCGGTTGCCAGAGCACCGCAAGCGGGCCATGCGAAAGGAGGAAGCCTCCAATCACCGACCCAAACACGACGATCAAACCAATGATGCTGTTCACGTTTCCAATGGACGACACGTCCCGGGCTGAGCAAAAGGGGTAGCGCGGGCAATTCGATATCAGGCGTTTTGGGGAGAGCGTCAATATTTCGACGGTTTTGCCGGGATCAATGGAGCACCGGAGTGATTGGGTAGGCTAATCTATGCGCCCCTTAGCTTGAATGATGTTTCCTACACCTTGGTTGAGCCAGCCGTCGTCGGCACCTGCACCTACCATTGAGGTTGTGTCAGTTGTGAAGACGGGCCCGGGCTGTCTGGACGCTGAAGCGTTAGGCAAGCGCGTCGCAGCCCTCACGGGAAATGCCGAGGCGAGTGTTGCGAATCCTAATAAGCATGCACAGGTCAGCTATTTAAGAACCCAGAACGGTTGGAACGCGGAGGTCACGATGGTTGGCGGCGGAGGAGCTGTGGCCGGTGTGCGTCGATTGGCTTCCACTGCTCCTGAATGCTCCTCGTTGGCGGAACCACTTAGCCTGGTCCTTTCCTTATTATTGCAAGAGCGGGCAGCGAGCGTTGAGCCGAGCCCCGTTCCGCAAGCGCAAGCCACATTCCAGGCGCCGTCAGATTCTTGGCGCTTGGAGACGGGTCTTGCCTTGGGCTCAGCCTTCGGGTCCCAACCCGAGCTCAGTTTGGGTCCGAGCGGAGACGTCTGGATCCATGCGCCGCGCATGTTTTCCGTCGTTGCTAGAGGGAGTTGGTTCCTGGAGCAACAGCGTGAAACGCTGGGAAGAGGCTTTGCTGTTAGCTACGCCAGTCTGTTTCTGGGAGGATGTGCCAGCTGGGAAACAGACCGAATTACGGTTCCGTTTTGTCTTGGGCCCGAGGTAGCCCGCGTGCACGCCCGCGGCTTTGGTTACACCCAGAGCATTGGTAGCACTAAGTACCTAAGCGGTGTCGCTGCAAGCGCGGGCGCGCACTGGCAGGCTAGCGATTGGTTGAGCCTGGGCGGTGACGTGTCGGCTGGGCTGCCGTTTCAGCGCTACCAGTTGGAGTTCGAAGCTCCTTCGGGCGAGGCGCGTCTCCTCTATCAGCGGAAAATGTTGAGCGCGTCCGCATTCTTCGGATTTGGTGTATCCTGGTTCTAATAATTTGGCGTCCCAGGCTCCACAGACTCTAGACGATGCAGCGAATGAGGCAGCCTCAGGCAGCTGTGTCGTGCCGAGCGCAGATGCCCTCACCACCTCCCAGCTATTCGAAGAGTACGCCGCGTTTGCCGTGCGTGCGCTGTTGCACCTGGGTGTCCGCGAGGCGGACGTGGAAGACGTGTGCCAGGAGGTGTTCGTCGTCGTTCACCGTAAATTGGGGGATTTCGAGGGGCGTTCTTCGGTGCGCACCTGGCTTTATGGGATCTGCGTGCGAGTTGCCAAAGATCACCGCCAGCGCGCCCATCGGCGCTACGAGGAGCCGTGCGCAGCGCCACCCGGTGGTAGCTGTGCACCCACGCAAGAGGTCACGCTCCAACGGTCACGCGCCCTTCGGGCCTTTGAAAATGCTTTGGACCAGCTGGATGATGCCAAGCGGGAAGTCTTCGTGCTCTTCGAAATTGAGGGCCTCAGCATGAAGGAAGTCGCTGAGGCACTCGATTGTCCCTTGCAGACCGCCTATTCGCGCTTGCATGCGGCGCGCGACGTCATCCTCGGCGCGATGCAGCTGTTTCATGGGGGCGCGTCGTGAGCCACGAACAAGATCCGCCTCGTTGGGGCGCGGCGACGCATGGCCTGCCCGAGAGCTTGGTGGCGGGGCTGGAAGAGGCGCGAGCTGCTCTGCCCGGAGCAGATCGCCTAGCAAGAATGCGCTCGGGGCTCGCCCCGCTGTTAACTGTAAGTGCTGCAGCGAGCCTGGGAGCCGTTGTGCCGAGCTCCACAGTGGCGCAAACGGCGATTTCTGGATCGGGCACACTCGCAGGGAAAACGGCAGTTTCTGGCGCGGCAGGCCTGAGCGGCAAGCTGTTGGTGCCCTGGGTCCTCGTGGGTGGGATCGTAGCGGCCACGGTCGGCGGGGTGGTGGCCTTTCGATCCACACAGGTTTCAGAAGCTCCGATCGCGTCGCGGGCCCGCAGTGCGGTGCCTTCGAGTGCAGTGCCTTCGAGTGCAGTGCCTTCGGGCGCGGTGCCTTCGGGCGCGGTGCCTTCGAGTGCAGTGCCTTCCGGCGCCATGCCTTCGAGTGCGAGGGGTCCGGAGTTAAGCCAAGAGCGCACTCCAGAGGCAGCTGTGCCAAAGCTTCCACTCGTGCACCCGTCTTCAGCAGTCGCTGAGCCTGTGCATGAAGCAGGAAGCTTGGCCCCCGAAGCGCGCTTGCTCGCCCAGGCGCGCGCGCAACTCACCACCGATCCTCGTGCCACCCTACGTGCCTGCGAGCAACATCAACGTGAATTCTCGCGAGGTGTGCTCAGCCAAGAGCGCGAAGTGTTGGCGGTGGAAGCGTTGGTGCGCCTCGGGCGAAATGCAGAAGCTCAGGCGCGGGTGGCACGTTTTCGAGCCAAATTCTCGGGCTCACCTCACTTGCCCAGGTTAGAGGCGCTCGTGTCGACGCAGCAGCCGCTCAAGCAATAGCTTCCGCCGGGACAACCCATTTCGCCAGGCTGACCACAAGCCGCTTGGCCTTGTGCGCACCGGGATTCGCTGCCAGTGCATCCACTGGCTGGGGCACCGCTGCCAAAACAAACCTCACACCCCTCACAAGGATTGAGGCAGCTTGAAACCTGTGTGCATGGCCGGCACAGATTGGGATCTGCGAGGTTGGCGGCGTTGCAGGTTGGGTTCCCAGTTGCATCTTCGGAGCCGATCCACACGGCGTGGTCGAGATGGGGCGACTTACAGCAGCCAAAACAATCACAACCGTTCGGTGTGATTGGCAGGCACGTTTGAAGGCACTGTGGCGTCTGCGCCGTTTGCAGGGCGCTGCAGGTCTGCGAAACACCTTCCACCTTCAGGATGAAAGCCGGATCGTAGCCGCATTTTCCCTGAGAATTGAGGGGATCGCGGAGCGGATCGCACTGCAGTGCGTAGTTGCAACTATCATTGCCGGCGCCCAAATCGCCGTCAAAATAGCAATCCTCCGTGCAGCGATTGGCTTGCATCGATTTGGCATCCAAAAAGGCCGCTTCCGAATCGTGGCAGGGCCCCAAGCAATCCGGATCCTCAGCGTCCACCAAGCCATCCCCATCGTTGTCAACACAATCGCCGCACGCCAAAACCGAGGCTCCGCAAGGCCTGAGCTGACACACCCCATGAGCGTCAGTGCCTCCTCTGCTTCCCTCGCGGTCGCGCCCGACCAACAGCACGGAATCGCAGCCCGGGGCCAAGGCCACCAGCGGCGCCAGCAGCAGAAGGAACGAACTCAGCCGGTACAGCGCCTCCAATATTTCGTCACCGTATCTCATAATTCCGAGGAGGGCCCCCCACTCACGCAGTAGGCCTCATCAAAACAAGGCAAGTCCCGTTGTCGGAGTTCCAGGTTTTACGGGAGCTCAGGTAACGGTCATGGCTTCCAAAAGGTGCGTTTCCCTATGAAAGTTTCTCATATTTTGGTGGCTATTAGCCTCGTGGCGTTGGGCTCAGCAGGCGGTTGTGGTGGAGGGACAGAGGGAAGCGCGGGCGCGGGCCAGCCGTTCGCGGGTGCCTCGGGCATGGCGACGAACGGGGTCGGGGGGGGCGCGAATGGCGTGGGGGGAGGTGCGAAAGGCGTGGGGGGATTGTCGGGTCAAATAGGAGGCTCCGGATCCATCGCCGGCACGGGACCCATGCTCAACTGCCAGGTGAGCGGCGCACAGTGCACGAGCAATGCCGATTGCTGCTCGAATTCTTGCAATCCCATGACGCAGCAATGCGCCCCCTCGCTCATGGAATGCAAAGGCGCAGGCTCGCCGTGTGGCAGCTCGATTGAGTGCTGCACGTTAAGCTGTACGGGCGGTGCTTGTAGCGCCAACGCCTGTATTCAAGATGGGCAAGCCTGCCAAACAGGAGCGGAGTGCTGCGGCGGCAGCTGCGATGCGAACAAGTGCACGGCGCTTTCGACGTCGTGTAAGACAGCCGGCAATGCCTGCACGACGGGCGGCGATTGCTGTTCCAATCTGTGCAATGGCGGTCTTTGCCAAATCGGCGCTTCTTTCTGCGTCCAAGGCAGCGATGTTTGCGGTAAAAATGCCGATTGCTGTTCTGGCATCTGCACCATCGCCAACGGCGCCACGCTCGGTTCATGCAGTCCGCCCGCGGCGGGCGCCACCCGCTGTGGCAAAGTTCATGGCGAGCTGTGCAATGGCTGCGGAGAATGCTGCAGCCGCCTCTGCGCCCCCTATGGACCCACAGGTGTTGCGATCTGTCAGCCTGCACAAGGTTGCCGAATTGACGGTGAATTGTGCCATGAGGATCGAGATTGCTGCGGCGTCGCAGGTACCGGTCTACCGGGTGCGGGCAATGTCACCTGCGAAAAGGATGCAGGCGCGGAGTTTGGGCGCTGCCGTAATCCCATGGGTTGCAATCCGCAGGGCAATATCTGCCACTTCAAAGACTACCAATGCGATAATTCCACGGCCCCGGCGGAGTGTTGCAACGACACCAACAAGAAGCTGGAATTCTGCCAGTTGGATGCGCTCGGAATTCCCCGCTGCAACGGCCTCGGCGAATGTCGCAAAGAAAGCGAAACCTGCGCCACGGGCCTCGATTGCTGCACTGGCCAGAACCTCTCCTGCTTGCCGAACGCAGCCGGCGATCTCGTTTGCACCAAGCTCACGACTCCCGAAGTTTGCCAAGTCAGCGGCGGCGGTTGCACCGCCAACGCTGATTGCTGCCCCGGTACGATTTGTATGCTGGATATCGGCGCGTCACGCGGCGTTTGCGGCGTGCGCGAGGTCCCTCCGCCCGTTGGAACGGGCGGTGCTCGGGGAGCCGGCGGTGCGTCTTCGGGCGCAGGTGGCGACCCAGGCGCGGGTACCGGTGGAGCACCCGTGTGTGCGGAGTATGGCCAATCCTGCCTAACGGCAGCGTGTTGCAATGGCATTCCGTGCTCAGCTGGGCGTTGCCAGTACATCATTCGGTGACGGCGCCTTTCGGCGAGGGTTGAAGCGTTCTGGCCCGCAGCGCGGAGAAGGCGAGGTTACCGAACAGATGCTTTTCCCGATTCGCTCCCGATTCACGCCCGACATAATTTTTTCGCGCTGTTTGCGTGGGCTGCTCCGGATCCGTTGAGCCACTCGATGGCAGTACAGGCGCAGGAGAAACTGGCGCAACGGCTGGCAGCCTAGGTATCAAAGGGGGCATGCAGGGACCAACCGGCGGTCTTGGTATGGAGGGGGGCAGTCCGAACGCTGGACCCGTCGGCGGCTTAATTTGTAGAGGTGGTGGCGGTCCGAGCGGGGGAACCGTCGTTCTGGCGCTAACAACTGCGATACGAGGCCAGGTGGGAATGCGGGGTCCTGTCAGCTCATCGTGCCCGCGTGTCTCGATAAGAATCCTGGGGCGGTGTTTTGTCGGGGTGTGAACCGGCTGACGTGTGGGCCTGACCTTGTCACCGCTCTACCGCTCGACACCTGCGCAATAGGCTTTGTTTGCACCGATGGCAGTTGCGTGATCCCCTAGGTCTCCAACGGCAGTCCGTGGCCTCGACGCCCGCATCGGGATGATTCTTCACGCTACGCGCTTGGCTTCGCGCGCTCGCCGTGGCACAACGAGAGCACCATGGCCTACCGCGATTTTGATCCGGACTACGTATTTTCACACCATGTCGCCAGCCCAGAACAGCGTGCGCACTACGATGCGATCCACTCGGGTGCCAAGGAATTCGCACGAGTGCTCTTGGCACACGTGCCGGAATGCACCGACCGCGACACCGCATTTCGCTTGCTCCGTGAGTCGTCCATGATCGCGTGTGCAGCCGTGGCGCTCGAAGGGCGTTTCAAATAACGGGCAACGCTCCGACCGATCGCGATTGGAGCATAAGGGCAGGGAGCCTCTCCCCTAGGCTCCACAACCTAAGGTAAGGTGCCGCCATGCACGAAGAGCACCGTTTCGTTATCTTGGAAACGAAGTTCGCCTACCAAGACAAGCTAGTCTCAGATCTGAACGATGCGCTCATCGCTCAGCAGAAGCAGATCGATGCGATTCTGGCCCGGCTGCATCACTTGGAGGGGCAATTCAAGAACGGCGCTGGCGACGCCGAACAACCCGCGAACGACCCGCCGCCGCACTATTGATTGATGCGGCAAAATGCCCCCAGGCTGCCTGATAGTTAAGAGAAACCACCTTTGGGATTGGACTCTGGGCGAAGGTGTGGCTAATAGCGCCACCAAGAACGCGCCTTCACCCGGCAATCTTTTGATCCCCGAACGAGAACACGGCAAGTCATGACGGACCTCTCCACCTACCGCAATATTGGCATCTTCGCGCACGTCGACGCAGGCAAGACGACGACGACCGAGCGCATTCTCAAGCTCACTGGCAAGATCCATAAGATGGGTGAGGTGCACGATGGTGCAGCGACGACCGACTTCATGGTGCAAGAGCAAGAGCGCGGGATCACGATTCAATCGGCTGCGACCACCTGCTTCTGGGCAGGGCATCGCTTCAACATTATCGACACTCCTGGACACGTGGATTTCACGATCGAAGTGTACCGTTCGCTCAAAGTGCTCGACGGCGGCGTCGGTGTGTTCTGCGGCTCGGGCGGTGTGGAGCCCCAGTCGGAAACGAATTGGCGTTACGCGAACGATGCGAAGGTGGCGCGCATCATTTACGTCAACAAGCTGGATCGTTTGGGTGCCGACTTCTACCGCGTCGTTGGGCAGATCAAGACGGTGCTAGGCGCCAAGGCGCTCGTGATGGTGCTGCCGATCGGCATTGAGTCTGCCTTCATTGGGATCGTCGACCTCCTAGAGCGCAAGGCGTACGTCTGGGATGACTCGGGGTTGCCCGAGAACTTTAAGGTCACCGATGTCCCTGCAGACATGGCGGCGGACGTCGAGAAGTGGCGCGGCGAGATGATCGAGACTGCTGTGGAGCAGGACGACGCAGCCATGGAAAAGTACCTGGCGGGCGAAGAGGTTGATATCCCGACCATCAAGGCCTGCATTCGCAAGGGCACCATTAATCTAACGTTTTTTCCCACCTATTGCGGCTCCTCCTTTAAGAACAAAGGCGTGCAGCACGTGCTCAACGCCGTGGTGGATTACCTACCGAACCCCACCGAAGTTCAGCCGCAGCCTGAGGTAGACCTCGAAGGCAACCCAACCGGGAAATTCGCTATCGTCACGGCCGAAGCTCCCTTTCGTGGCCTGGCGTTCAAGATCATGGATGATCGCTTTGGCAGCCTCACATTCACTCGCATCTATTCGGGAACCATTTCTAAGGGCGACACCGTTCTCAACACGTTCACCGGCAAAGAGGAGCGCGTGGGTCGAATGGTGGAGATGCACGCCAACGACCGCACCATGATCGACACGGCTCAGGCCGGTGACATCGTGGCGCTCGTAGGCTTGAAGAACGTCCGCACCGGTCACACGCTGTGTGATCCGAACAACCCGGCCACGCTGGAGCCGATGGTGTTCCCCGATCCAGTTATCTCGGTGGCGATCGCACCGAAGGACAAGACCAACGCGGAGAAGCTCAGTAACGCGCTCGGCAAGATGGTGGCAGAGGATCCGTCCTTCCACGTTGAAGTGGATCAAGAGTCCGGCGAAACGATCCTGAAGGGCATGGGCGAGCTCCATCTGGACATTAAGGTGGATATTCTGCGCCGTACGCACGGCGTTGAAGCCACCGTTGGTGAACCGCAAGTGGCTTACCGCGAGACGATCACTGAACTGGTTGAAGACAGCTACACCCACAAAAAGCAGACCGGTGGTTCGGGCCAGTACGCGAAGATCGAGTACATCATCGAACCGCTGCCGCAGGGTTCTGGCTTCGTTTTCGAATCCAAAGTCACGGGTGGCAACATCCCGAAGGAGTTTATTCCCGCGGTTGAAAAAGGCTTCAAGAGCTTGGTCGAGAAGGGTCCGCTCGTTGGATTCCCAGTGCTCGATTTCAAGATCACGTTGACCGACGGCGGGTACCACGCGGTGGACTCCTCGCAGATCGCGTTCGAATCCGCCGCGAAAGCTGCGTATCGGCAGACAATGCCCAAGGCCAAGCCCGAGCTCTTAGAGCCCATCATGAAGGTGGACGTGTTCGTGCCCGACGACAACGTGGGCGATGTCATCGGCGACATCAACCGCCGCCGCGGCATCATGAAGAGCCAAGAAGCCACGCCCATCAACGTGCGCATCAAGGCGGATGTGCCTCTGAGTGAAATGTTTGGCTACATCGGCGATCTGCGCTCCAGCACCTCGGGTCGCGGCCAGTTCTCGATGGAGTTCAGCCACTACGCCCAATGCCCGCGCAACATCCTCGAGAAGGTCAAAGAGGAAGTGAAAGCGCGCGAGCTCGAGAAGAAGAAGTAAGGGCGCCGCCCATGTCGGCCAGGTAGCCGAACCTGGTGCTCTACGTCAGAGCTACGTAAACTCCGTTGAAATCTCTGCTCTTTGACGCGACTTTTTTCTCCCTAGGGCCAAATTAGTCGCGACTTTTTTCTCCCTAGGGCTAAATTAGTCGCGACTTTTTTCTCTCTAGGGCTAAATTAGTCGCGTGGTCTTTCGTGCCCTGGAGCTGCCCATCCGCGAGGACTTGGCGGAGAAAATGGTCTTCCTTTCTGGGCCCCGCCAAGTTGGGAAGACGACCGTCGCGAAGGCGATACTCGCGCGCACGGAGCGAGGCGTCTACTACAACTGGGACAACCGAGGCGATCGTCAATTGATCCTCGATGGTGTGCGGCCTCCGTCACCCGCACTCATCGTCCTCGATGAGCTTCACAAGCTTCGAATTTGGAAGGGTTGGCTCAAGGGCGAATTTGATAAACACCGCCAAGAGTACTCGTACCTAGTGACAGGAAGTGCCCGCCTCGATGTCTATCGCAAGGGAGGAGACTCCCTTCAGGGTCGATACCATCATCGGCGGCTCCATCCGCTCTCCATGCGCGAACTCAACGGGGAACTCCCCAACCTGGTTCCGTTTCAGCCACCGACGATCGGTAGTGAAAGCGCGGCTTCCCAAAAACTTCTGGAGCAGCTTTTGGAACACGGGGGATTTCCTGAGCCTTTCTACGCTGGAACGGCGCGCGCCCAACGCCGTTGGCACCGGCAGCGTTTAGAGCGTTTCTTTCGAGAAGATGTGCGTGAACTCGAGATCGTCAGGGACCTGTCCGCAATGGAGCTTTTGACTGAAATGCTTCCCACCAAGGTGGGGGCGCCGCTTTCGATCAACGCGCTCAGAGAAGATCTCGAGGTGACGCATGGGGCGGTCACGCATTGGGTAGAGATCCTGGAGCGTTTTTACTTCATGTTCCGAATCCCACCGTTTGTTGCGCGCACAGTGCGCAGCTTGAAAAAGGAACCGAAAGCGTACCTGTGGGACTGGTCCGTTGTGCAAGATCCGGGTGCCCGCTTCGAAAACCTTGTCGCCTCTCACCTGCTCAAGCTGTGCCATCACCTCGAAGACCACGAGGGCTACGCTGCAAAGCTCCACTACGTCCGAGACCGCGACAAGCGAGAGGTAGACTTTCTGGTAACGGTCGACAAAAAGCCGTGGTTCTTAGTTGAAGCCAAGCTTTCTGATGTGAATCCGAGCCCGCACCTTCATTA
>JBBRRP010000149.1:0-14494 GCA_038246305.1 Polyangiales bacterium
ACCAGATGAACGTTACCCCGCCGAACGATTACAAGGAATGGGAGGATTTCATCTACGCATTTGCTGCCCATTGCGCAGCTCGCTATGGCATCCAAGAAGTGCGTTCTTGGTACTTTGAGGTTTGGAATGAGCCTAATCTCGGGGGATTCTGGTCCGGAACACAGGCGGAATACTTCGAGCTCTATCGAGCTTCTGCCTACGGAGTGAGGCGTGTGGACCCAGCGCTCCGCATTGGTGGCCCTGCGACGAGTAAGGCCTCTTGGATCACGGATTTTATCGACTATTGCAGCAAGAACGACGTGCCCGTCGATTTCGTTTCGACTCATCTCTATCCCCAAGATGAGTATGTGGAGTTCCCTGAACCCGGCACGAGCCCGCACGCGCCCGGCAGCTTCTTCAAGCACACCGTGCGCAAAGCCCAGGTTGAAGTCGAAGCGTCCGTTTATCCGGAGCTGGAAGTGCACTGGACGGAGTGGAACGCGATGTCTGCAGATGCCGGAACTTCCGTGCAGTGGCTGGATAACCCCACTAACGATAATCTCTTCGCCGCGTCGTTCATCGTCGAAAATTGTCTGGCGCTCGATGATGCCGCCGATTCCTTCTTCTTCTGGGTGGTGAGTGATGTGTTTGAAGAAGCAGGATTCCCGCTCAGCCCATTTTCCTGCACGTACGGGCTGCTCACCGTGCACGGTATTCCCAAGGCCTCTTATAACGCGTTCCGATTGCTCAGTCGGTTGCGGGGGAATCGCATGGAATTCGCACGCGGCGGGGGCGTTGGGGGAGCGCTTGCCAAAGGCCACACCCTTTTTGGGACCCGTGAGGCTGAGGCGACGCATGTCATCGCCGCCAATCATCGCCCGCTTGAGGTAGCCGAACAGCCCGAGCTCAAGCATCAGCTGAGTGTGCCCGCGCATGGGGCGGGCGAACATCTGGTGGTTCTGGAAAGGATCCGCGTCGGTGCTGGAAGCGCTTGGGAAACCTGGGTGCGAATGGGCCGTCCCCAAGAGTTGTCTTTGGCGCAGGAGCGCCTGCTCCGGCAGCACGCTGAGCCCGAAATGGTTTGCTTACGTGTTCCGGCTAACGACGGCTTGGTGGCGTTTGAAATTCAGGCTGGCCCGAGTGAAGTGGTCTACGCCGAAGTCCGGGCACTCGGTGCGAGCAGTGTGGGGAAGGGATCGGCGGCGGCTGAGAGCGCGCTCTGGGATAAGCTGATGGGCGAAAAGAGCCGGTAACCCGGAGCTATTCGGCTTTCAGTGCCAATACTGGATTGATGCGCGCCGCGCGTTGGGCGGGCATGATACCAGCGAAGAGTCCGGCGACGGTGAGAAGCGCCACCGCGATCAAGGCGACCCTAAAATCCACCGTCGGAGCAGAGAAGGCCTCCGAAGAATCCCCGATCAGGCGCCCGGCAACCTCCAATACCGCCACGGCGAAGACCAGCCCCGCGTAACCAGCCACGGCCGTTAACGTGAGCGCTTCCTGGACGACCAGCGAGATAATAGAAAACGGAGTGGCCCCGAGCGCCTTACGGATCCCAAACTCGCGCGTTCGTTCGCGAACAGTAATGAGCATGATATTGCTCACCCCGAGCATTCCCGCAAACAGCGTGACTGACCCGACAAACCAGATAAAGAAGCTGATCCCGAGAAAAAGATTGTTCACGCGGGTGAAATCTTCTGCCGAGTTATATGAGCCAAGTCCCTGGTCATCCACGGGAGAGATCTGATGCACGCGAGCTAGGAGCCGGCGTGCCTTTTGTTCGACGTCCTTCGCGTTGGCGTCGGCTTTTAGAGCCATGGCGAACCAACCCACTCGATTCACTTGGTTGAACGCGTACTGAAACGTGGAAAATGGGAGATAGATCGTAGATTTGAGCTGCTCGGCTTGTTCCCCACCCGCGTCGCGCTTGAACGTGCCGACCACCATGAAATACACCGAGTTGATCTTGATGTACTCGCGCAATGGCGGAGTATTTCCAAACAAGATGCGCTGCACATCGGTTCCGATGATCGCAATCTTACGCTTCTCAGCTAAATCGAGCTCGTTGATGAAACGCCCGCTCGTGATCGAAATGCCTTCGACACTGCGCACGGCCGGGTAGTCGCCCATGATGGTAAAATTCCCGGTCTTCTCCTTGAAGTTCACGTTGGCGCCGTCGCGATATCCCCCGAGCTGAATGCGGGGCGCTAACTGATCGATCTCCGGCAGCTCGCGCTTGAGGCGTGCGATGTCTGCCGTCTCAAAGCGCACACGCCGCCCAGCTTGAAAGCCGTGGTACGCCAGGCGAGTTCGCTGTGCCCATACGAAGACGGCGTTGTTCGCGAACCCGAGCAAATTCTTCTTAACGCCTCCTTCGAGCCCGGTGCCGAAGCCGAGCATGATGACAAGCATAAAAAGGCCCCAAAATACGCCACTTGCGGTCATCAGCGTGCGCAGCCGGTTGCGCCGGAGCGTCTGCCAAACTTCTCCCCATTTGTCGCGATCGAACATGACTCAGCCGTCCCTCAAGGCGACGATCGCGTTGATCTTCGCAGCGTTTCTGGCTGGGAAGAAGCCAGCGAGCGCTCCCGCCAGGATGACAATGCCGGTCGCGATCAGCGCCACTTGAAGGTTCACTTCGGGCTCCCTCAAATACTTGTTGTCCGGCAGGGTGCGATTCACCAGTTCCACAAGACCTACCGCGCACACCAACCCCAGATAGCCTGACAGCGACGTGATGAGCAGCGCTTCTTTCATGACCATGACTACGATGCCACTCGGTGCGGCCCCCAGTGCCTTTCGAACGCCAATTTCTTTGGTGCGTTCCTTCACCGAGATGAGCATGATGTTACTCACGCCGACGAGGCCCGCGAATAAGGTTCCAATTCCCACTAACCAAACAAAAAGCTGCAACCAATCGAAAATATCCGCGATCTTACGGTAGGTTTCCAAATTGTTCGTCACGGCGAGTGCACGATCATCATCCGGAGAAATGTCGTGTTTCTCGCGCAGCAGGTCCTTCACTGTTTGTTCCACACGCTGACTCGCGCCGAGCTCGGTGGTGTTAACGGTGAAGGAAAGTGCGTGCAGGCGTTCGCCACCGCTGTAGACGAGCTGGGCTGTGCTAATGGGAAGAAAAATGGTGGCGATCTCGCCTTGCTGGCCTGGGCGCGTGTAAACGCCGACAACCTGGTAGTAAGCCCCGCGCACGTTGATGAACTTTCCGATAGGATTGGTTGTTTCAAACAGAAACTTAGAAACGTCAGCACCAATCACAGCGATTTTCTTGCGGTCGGCGACATCCTCGTCGTTCACGAAGCGCCCGAGAATCATCTGGGTTTTCTCCAAGAATTGGTGGTCGGGGTGCACACCACGGATGTCGAAGCGAGCCGAACGGTTCTCATAGCTGACCGCAAATTCTCCCCAAAGCTGAAAGCGGCCACTGATGTGGTCGATCTCCGGTACATCCCGCTTGAGCAGGTTGAAGTCGGCATTCGTTAAACGGACGTCACGCCCTGGGCCTCGGCCCATGAAGGGCAGGCTGGTCTTTCTCGGGCGGATGAAGATCGAGTTGATGGCGTCGTCTCGAAAGTCGTAGAGCGCCGCATTCCGAAGCCCCGTGCCAGCCGCGAGCAGAATCACTAGCATGAAGATGCCCCAAGCAACGCTCAACGCAGTGAGGATTGTCCGGAGCTTGTTGTGGCGCACCGTATCTAGGATTTCTTGCCAGCTGTCCCACGACATCGGAAGCGTCCTTCTAGTTGTCGACGCGACCGTCTTTTAGGCGGATCAGACGATCGGTACGGTTGGCGATGTCGGTCTCGTGAGTCACAAGTACAATCGTGATCCCTTGTTGGTTGACCTCACGCAAGAGATCCATCAACTGATAGGACGTTTCGGTGTCGAGTGCACCGGTTGGCTCATCCGCCAGGATCAGCTTGGGAGTCCCAACCAGAGCCCGTGCGATGGCCACGCGTTGCTGTTGTCCGCCTGAGAGCTCGGAGGGCAGGTGATTGACGCGGTCAGTTAACCCCACACGCTCCAGGAAATCGCGCGCCAGTTGCATGCGCTTTTTGCGTGGCACCCCTTGGTAGTAGAGGGGAAGGGCAACATTTTCGAGTGCCGTTTTGAAGGGCAAAAGATTGAAGGATTGAAACACAAACCCGAGAAATCGATTCCTGTACTGGGCAGCTTGTCGCTCGTTGAGCGCTTTCACCAGCTTGTCGTCGAGGAGGTATTCGCCGGAGTCATAATCATCCAAAATCCCAAGGACGTTAAGTAGTGTGGACTTGCCTGAACCCGATGAGCCCATGATCGAAACGAACTCACCGCTCTTCACGGTGAGCTCAATATCCTTCAGCACATGTAGCGAATGATCGCCCATGTTGTAGCTCTTGTTGAGCTTCTTGAGCTGAATCATCACACGTTGGTAGTAGAGAGCCCGGCTTGCGCCAAGTGCTGGCAAGCGGGCAGGGCGGCTGAGGCGTACGTTCGAGCGCAGACCGAGCCGTTCCAGGCATTTCCGGGGCCGGTTCTGGCGGTGTTGCTTGCGAGAGAGGGGACGGGCCGAGCTGTCTTCGTGGTGGGAGGCTCCCCAGCGTCTAACAGCTAGGTGACGCTTGCGTGCTTTCTTCGTAGTGTTTGGGTTCGGCTTCGCCCAGGGAGTCATCAGCCAAACCTATGTCGATACCGAGTTCCCAACGCCCTTTACCCGTCGATCATTCGCGAGTGCTCCGCCGTTTTCGGCGCGGACGTGTGAAGCCCTTGGGGGTTGCCTGGTTTGGTATCACTTACTTTTGGGGCCACCTTCAGCATTTTCTCGCGAGTGCGATCGCGACTGAAGACGTAGATTCGCGGGACTGGATGTGGGCCGATAGCCCCGATGGTCTTTGTGCACGCGTCGCTCAATCGCTCGGAAGTCGTAGCGAAGGAGACTCCTTGGTTGAGCGCCTCGATCGTGATTTATGGATCGATTACGTCGCGGATACCGGCGACGATTGTTCCGTGAGCGAGGCCGTGGCGCGGCTCATTTTTGCCAAGTATGAGCTGCCGGATCCTGAAAATGCCGGAAAATATCTGGTCGCACCGCGTGGGGACATCTTGATGTTTGGCGGAGACACTGCCTACCCGGTGGCCACGGTTGACGAGATCAACAATCGCGTGATTGTGCCATTTAATCGAGTTCTTCAGGCAGTTGACGACGGCAAACCGCGCGTGCTCTTGGGGATCCCGGGCAACCACGATTGGTATGATGGGCTCGACGGGTTTGCGCGCATGTTTCGGAGGCGTTCTGACGAAGACAGCACTCCCGAGGTGAGGCCTTCGATACTCAATATCGAGCGGCCCCCGTTGGGCGTAGCCGCCGATTGGGCGCGTGAATTCGTGCGGGGCGGGCAAGTGGATAAGCCGAAGGCGCTCGTTCTCATCGGATATGAAGCCGTGCAGCGGGCGAGCTATTTTGCGTTGCCGCTCACTCCCGAGGTGCAATGGTTCGCGGTCGATCGTCAGCTGAAGCACATTGATTTCAGGCAACGCAGGTTCTTTGCAGATGTTTGGTCCCGCAGGCACCAGTCAGCGACGCTCTTAATGTTGCCGGACCCGGTGCGCGCATTTGGCAAGTTGAGTCGAACCGGGACGGGAATGCTGCAAGCACTTCCGCTTGATCCGAACCGGGATCGTTGCTTGCTGCTCTCCGGTGATATTCACCATTATGAACGCTGGCAGGAGGGCGAGAGTCAGCACGTGATCGCCGGTGGTGGAGGTGCTTTTCTGCATCCACCCCTGCTCTCGAGCGATCGACCAGTGCCTGCCGATGTCGAGTGGCCGAGTGTTGCACAGTCGCGGCTGCTATTGCGGCGGGTTCCCTGGAAGATCTTGCGAGGTCAGTCCGGCGTTTTGCCCCATATGGTCTTTCTATTGATTCACCGACCGATTGTGAGCGCCTTGTTTGAGCCCGATCCGGCGCGCACTCTGCTGGCTAGCGTGCTGGGTGCGATTGCCAGCATTGTCTTGTTGGCGTTCTTAGGTGGGATTCGCCGCAGCCAGAAGCGCGGCTGGGTACTCGGGATTGCAACGGTGTCGGGGCTTATTGCCACGGGCGTCCCGCACGCGACCGTGTGGGCAATGTTAACTTGGGGAGCCATGTGTCCGGCTTGGCTGGCTGAGCTTTTGGCCTTGGCCCTCTCCGTACTCATCGGAACCTTCATTTTTGGCGCTTACCTGGCGGCGATGACGCGCCTTGGGTTAGAAAATACGCAGGCGTTCACGGCCCTCGATCACCCAGGCTTCAAGCATTTTCTGCGTTTGAGAGTGCGAGCGAATGACGAGGCCATCGACGTATATTGCTTGGGCTCTGCCGATCCACTCGGCAGCACGGGTGCAGAACTCGTCGACCATTTTGTTTGGAAGCCACGGAATCAGACTTCGAAACGCGGTAACACCAGTCGTCGCGCTAGATTCGGGGCTGACGCTCAATAACCGAAATCGGGTGTGTCGGAACGCTTGGCGCCAGGCTTAGCGCTGGGTTTTGCAGCAGGTTTAGCTGCCGGCTTGGAGTGAGAAGCGGGCTCGGAAGCAACGGGCTTGATGGAAGCGGCAACGGGCTCAACCTTCGGGGCTTCTGCCGGTTTAGCAGACTCGGCTGCGACCGGCTCCACGCTGGGCGGAGGGGGTTCGGCAGGCTTCGCTGCAGGCGGCTGACCTGCGGGCACACTCGGCCCCGGCGCTTTGACGCTCGCTGCTACCGCTGCCGCTTCAGGCTTCTTGCCTGATGAGAGGGCGAAGATAGCGCCTCCCCCAACGAGCAAGCAGGCTGCCGCGACGCCTCCGTAGAGCAGCCCCGAATTGCGCTTCTTGGGAATGCTGAGCTGCTCCTCTGTCGACCACGTGCCCGCGCCTGTGGTGCTGCTCATCGCGTCAGGTGCGATCACTACCGACGGCTGACTGGCGTTGCCGAGCGGTACGCCGCCGGCAGGAGTTCCGACCGGCACAGCGTCGCTGTGTGAGCCAAACGCTTCACGGGTTCGGCCCAAATGAGCTTCGGTTCCACCAGGTGGCGGAAGGGACACGGCCGCGCCCGTCTTCTGCCATTCGAGAAGTGCGTTGCGGAGCGAGATGCAATCTTGAAAACGCGCCTCTTTGTCGCGGGCCATGGCTTTATGGATCAAGCTTGCAAAGCCAGGATCCAAGTCAGGCACGACCGTTTCGGGTTTCGGAACCTCATCCAAAACAATCTTGAAGAGCAGCTGATTGAATGTAGAAGCTTCGAACGGCACTTTGCCTGTGACCGCTTCGTACATCATGACGCCGACCGCATACACGTCGCTTCGATGATCCGCTTCGGAGCTGCCGCTGGCCTGCTCCGGTGACATATAATAGGGCGTGCCCATCACGGAGCCCGTGCGCGTCATCTTCATTTCTCCGCCGAGCGGTTGGAATTTTGAAATTCCGAAATCGATGATCTTGACGAAATCTTTCTGCCCCGCCTTTTCCTTCAGAACAAAGATATTATCGGGCTTAAGGTCACGGTGGATGATGCCGGCCGCGTGCGCAGCTTGAAGGCCTGTCAGTACCTGCGTCATCAGCGGAGCCACCTGCTCAGGTGTCATCCGGCCCAGCCGGCGGATGCGATCACTCAAGGGCTCTCCCTCGAGGAACTCCATCACCATGAAGAAGTCCCCATCGGGCAGATCACCGAGGTCTAAAACTTCAAGAATATGGTCGTTCCCGATTCGGCCGGCGGCTTGCGCCTCGCGCTCAAAGCGTTGAACAACTTCCTTATTCGTCGCGAGTGCCGCGTGGAGCACTTTGATCGCAACGCGGCGATTGATACGAAGGTTCTCACCTTCAAACACAGCCCCCATACCGCCCTCACCGATGATTCGGATAACGCGATACTTGCCCTGGACGAGATCACCTTCTTGGAGTGCCATGCGCTCTAACCTTCCAAGCTAGCAGCAATCGCCGTCTTCCCCCTCGGTTCTTTTTTTGGGAGGCGTTTTTTAGCCTCCCTAGAATGGCGAATGCTGGACAAACTCTCGGAAGCCCGGGATTTCCAGGGTGCTTGTCGCGGGGGCGTGGGGAAGCGTGGGCCCCGGCCTTACGGATGATGATCGGCGCTCGGCTCGGCTCGGCTCGGCTCGGCTCGGCTCGGCTCTAGCGGATTTCGGTCAGTGGGGTGTGTGAGAACGCATTGGATGATGTTTGCGCCAGCTAAGAAGAGCTATGGGCGCCAAAACAATCAACGCTGCCAAGAGGAAGTACCCGGCGCTCATTGGGACGTGGGCTTCATGCTCATTGGGCAATTGGGTGACGAGCACTCCGAGCAGCGCAGCGATCAAGTGCGCCCAACGAGAGACCTCGCGACCAGCTGCTGGGTGACGCACATCGTGAGCAGCCACGTGGAGCAGTACACCTGCAGTTAACGCAGCGACATAGGGCGTCGGATCTGAATTGATGGTGTTAACCTGGCTCCATACGACTACGCCAAAGATGCCAGCTAGCGCGAGCCAGCACGCACGCCACCAAGCCGAGCGTGCTCCCAGAACCGTGCGGCATTTGAGAATCACAACGGATTCCACAGCGATCGCGTGAGCACTCAACGCGATCAATACATCCGCTCTCAAGCTATCGATTCGCGCGAAGGCCCCAAGCCCGACGCCATCGGCGACGCGGTGCACGAGGACTCCAGCGAAGGCCAGTTCGAGACCCACTCGACCCGGGCGGCCCAGCTTTGCGGCGGAGAGCCGTTCAAGCAGCATCGGGGCAAACATTGCGGCGCCCACGAGGCCAACCGCGAGCCAGCCGAGAACCGCGAAGGCTTCAGGAACGAGACTAAAGAGCGCCACCGCGAGCGCGGCAGTCCAAGCGAACGTCCGGAGCAAGGCAGCCAATCTGGAATGGCTAGGCAACAGCGTGACCAGCGCGGCCAACGCCACCTGCCCTACCGCTATTATGGCCGCCAAAAACATGGCGGGCACGCATAGCAAAGAGGGGCGAACACTGCAAAAGCTCAGGCGAACTGGAGACGAATTGCCGTTCGCTTCGGGATTCTCTGTTTATGCAAGGCCCAAGTGATCGCTCACTTGTCGGTGACCTATCTCAAAGTCGAAGACAAGATAGTAAGCATGCTTACTATCTTGCAACGAGCGAAAAGGGCAGTTCACCTGACAGTCGTGCTGCGCGGCCACTTTCGGAGCCTCAGCTTGGGAGCCTCAGCGCTTCAGCACGTCGGCGATGGCGTTACACAGAGGATCGATGTTTTGGCTGGTGATGCCGGCAACATTAATTCGCCCCGAGCTCACCGCGTAAATCGCATAGCGATCGCGAAGCGCTTGGACTTGCTCCGGTGTCAGTCCGGAGAACGAGAACATGCCGCGCTGCTTGGCGATGAAGCTGAAATCCTGGCTAACGCCGAGCCCTCGCAGCTTCGCCACAAACTCTGTCCGCATCTGGCGAATTCGCTCGCGCATCCCATCGAGCTCCACCCGCCACTCACGAGTGAGCGTTTCATCTTCAAGTACGGTGGTGATTAATGCACCGCCGTGTGCCGGTGGATTCGAGTAGTTAGAGCGAATCGTGCTTTTGATTTGGCTGAATGCGTTCTCAGCTTCTTGGGCGCTGTGGGTGACCAGCGAGAGCGCACCGACGCGTTGGTTATAGAGGCCAAAATTCTTGGAGAACGAACTCGCAATCAAGAGCTCGTGTCCGCCCTCCACGAAGGTGCGCACTGCTTGTGCATCTGCCTCAAGCCCGTCGCCCAGGCCTTGGTAGGCGAGATCGAACAGCGGCAGGATCCCTTTGGCTTTGAGCAAGTCGCTGAGAACGCGCCACTCCTCGAGGCTTGGATCGACGCCAGTGGGATTGTGGCAACAGCCGTGCAGGAGGAAAACATCACCCGGTTTGGCTTGGCTGATGCTCGCTTGCAGGCCGGCAAAGTCGAGACCATGTGTGCTCGGATCATAATAATCGTACTCTTCAACCTGCATTCCTGCGGCGCGAAACACACCGAAATGATTCACCCAGGTGGGCTTGCTCACCCATAGCTTGGCCTCGGGAAACGATTGGTGAAGGAAGTCCCCTGCAACACGCAGGGCGCCCGTTCCGCCGGGGCAGTGCGCTGTCTTGACGCGACCTTCAGCGACAGCGGCTGAAGCCTTGCCGAGAACCAATGTCTGGACCGCGTTGGCGTAGGCCGGAGAGCCTTGAATTGGCAGGTAGCTCTTGGACGGATCTTTGGAGGCTAAGAGCTGCTCGGCTTTGCGAATCGCACCAAACGTTGGGGTCTTGCCGGCGTCATCTTTATAAACGCCCACACCCAAGTTGATCTTGTTGGGGTTGGGATCCTGGTTGTACGCGTCGGTGAGGCCGAGAATGGGATCGGGTGGAGCGGCTTTGACAGTTTGAAACATGCTTGCTCGGCCATAGCCCGAAGCTGGACCTTTTGCCAACCACACGGGTTTTTGCCAGTCTTTAGTTGGGGCGTGGTGTGTTGTAGGGCGGCAGAAAGCTATCCCAGCGTTCACGGCGCACGACGACTTCCGGCAGCGAATAGGGTTTTGGCTTCAGTGCCAGAAGTGCCGCCTCATCGACGAAATCGATCAAGTGCGGTGCGAGATAGCGCTCCGCGTAAGTACGGTACACGCCCGACGTAACAAAGTGATCGAAGAGCTCCGGATCGAGGTGATTGTCCTGTTTCATGAAACCCATGATGCGCATGGCTTCGCTGAGCGTTTTGGCCGGTTTGTAAGGGCGATCGGCTGCGGTCAACGCCTCGAAGACATCAGCGATGGCCAGCATGCGTGCCGGTATCGACATTTCTCCTGCAAAAATCCCCTTTGGATAGCCGGTGCCGTCCATCTTCTCATGATGGCCGCCGGCGTACTCTGGCACGCGCGTCAGATTCCTAGGAAAGGGCAATGCATTGAGCATCTTGATTGTTTGGACCATGTGGCCGTTGATAATGAGACGCTCGTCGGGTGTGAGGGTTCCGCGTGAAACTTGCAGATTAACAACTTCGTCCTTGGAGAGTAGCGGTACGGTATGTTCGCCCATCGAAAGGGTCGTCTGGGCGATATCTCGGATGCGCGCCTGCTTCTCGGGTGAGAGGAATTCACCGCCGCGGTTGGCCAGTTCGAGAAAAGCCAAGTCTTCCGTGAGCGTTCGCAACTCGCCTTCGTAGCTGTTTTTGGCTAGAGACGCCTCCGAATTGCCACCTGCCACTCGCTCAAGATAACGGATTTTTGCGTCCCTTTTGAGCACCTCAAAGCGAGCACGAATGATTTCGATGCGATCAAAAATAGTTTCAAGCTTGGTGGCCTTGTCCATCACGTGCACCGGCGTCACGACTTTCCCGCAATCATGCAGCCAAGCCGCGATGCGGAGCTCGTACCAATCTTCCTCGCTCAGCTTAAAATCCGCAAACGTGCCGGTTTTCGCCTCGCACAGGGACTGCGCGATCATTTCGGCAAGGACAGGCACGCGCTCACAATGGTCGCCCGTGTACGGGCTCTTGGCATCGATCGCTGCAGCTATCATCTTGATGAAAGATTCTAGCAGCGCCTTCTGTCCGTCCAGGAGCAGCTGATTATCGAGCGCGATCCCAGCCTGAGAGGCGAGAGATTCCACGATCATCTGATCATCGAGCGGGAAGGGAACCACCGCGTGGGTGGTGCGATCTCTCGCGTTCAAGAGTTGGAGAACGCCGATCAAAAGGCCTTGATGGTTGGTGAGCGGGATGGTGAGGAAGGATTGGGAGCGATAGCCGTTGCGTTGATCGAACGCCTTGGTTCCGGAGAAATCAAAGCCGTCCGCGTCGTAGGCATCCGGAATATTCACCGAGGTACGAACCGAGCCCGCGTAGCTGGCGACGTTCTTGTGATTGGGCGCGCCTGTCAGGGGATCCTTCATCGGGATCGGCGGTAAGTTGATGGGCTTGCCGGTGGTGCCACCGAGCGCCAGACCGAGCGAATCGTTGCGCAAGATGGCGAAACGGAGCTCATCTTTTTCGCTCTTGAGATAGAGCGTGCCGCCATCGGCGTTACACAGCTGCTTCGCCTCCAGCAAGATCATCTCAATCAAACGGTCTTTGTTTTGTTCAGCCGAAAGGGCAAGCCCGATGCGGTGTAGCAGCTCAAGGCGTTCGGGCCGTTGGGCAATATCTTCCGGAGAGTTCGAGACAGAATAGATGTCGTGAAGGCTGGGGCGATCGGCGGGTACCATGCGGCTCCTTGGGCCAAAGGGATGGCCTGTGCGGGCGCCTAATTTTTCGGAACCCACAAACCCAAACAGTATGGCGATACGCCCGGCCCGGGGCTAGTGCACGGGCGGAATGCAAGGAAGCCTAACAACCCCCCGCAGTTCTGCTCGCAGATCCCCGAGCCTAACTCCCCCGAGCAAGCCTGGTCGCCGGTCTGCTCGTCTTATGCTCCCCCCAGCCCAGACCTAGGGTAGGGCAAGACACTGGTGCTGTCGGTCACACACAGAATGAGTGCGCGGTGCGTCCGCAAGCGTGCATGCCTTGCCACACGCGGCGGCAGCACAGTCCCGGTGGGGAGCTAGCGCGATTCCAGGGCCCGCCTCTCTGCTGCAGATTTCCGCGATGGCACGGCCTTCGGAGCTGTCAGCCAACTCGGTACCCGTCAGCACTAGGCATTGCGACTGTCGATCACACGCCATGAGATCGTCTTGCGTTTTTCTGCAACTTACTCCGCAGGTCCCGACATTGACGCAATTGGGGTCGGGCTTGGGGAAGAACCCGGGCCCTGCTTCTCTGTTGCAAATGGCGGTGATCAGGGAGGCGGCGGGCGAGACTTTTTGGACGTTTTGCGACGATTCGGCCGCAACTCCCCCGGGCGTAACGCCCCCGCCCGTACCGCAAGCGATGAAAAAGGGAACGATGCACACCGCTCGGCTAACAACTACGCGAGAAAGAAATGAAGTCATAATTATCGTGCCGTCCGTTTCAAGGGTAGTCGTTGCGTAGCTGGACCTGGAAGTTGTACAACCAAGTGTTCGTGGCTAAATATCGGTTGGGGAAATTGTCAGTCGACGTGCACTGCGCACAGTCTTGCCAAGACCAATTGGCAATCACTTGCCCACTACCATTCAAAGCCGGGCCTCCAGAATCGCCAGGGCTCAGGTCGCAGCCACTCCTAAAAGTGGAGAAGTCGGCCGCGATCCACGCTCCAATTTTGCAGTTGGAATCCACGGTGTTCATTGTTTGCCAATATGCGTTGGGGTTCGTTCTACAATTAGCGGGATCCTCCAATAATGCGTTGTCATTGTTCGTCCCGTTGGCGTTGAGGAAGTCGTCGCACCCAGGGTACCCTCCACTGATAAGCACGTTATTCAAATTGCCCGCCGCGAGTGGCGCGGTAAACCCGTACCAAGACGTTCCCCCCGCTTCGGAGTACCAGTCGGTGCTCAGAATGAGGATCGCCCAGTCATCGAGTATGCAGGAGTCGCGATTTGCCCTGAAACCGGCAAAGGTGTCAGTACCCACGCTCGTGCCACAACCCTTCGAGAGGTATTGTCCTCCATAAAAGAAAGAGGACGTGGCATCAAAGGCGCGTGCAACGTTACCACTCACAGCCTGAAAGTAGCTCACGCTGCCTATCGGACTGCCTCCAGCCGCGGAGTTTTGGATCACACAGTGGGCGGCCGTCCGTACAAGTCTCCTACCGATCGCTTCGCCTGAACAGCTTCCACCGGAAGTCGAAATGAGGCCCTGCTGGATTGGCACCGACGCCCCCGTACGAATGGATCTGGAGTCAGACGCATTGCTCCACCCCAGAAGTTTTCGATCAGCGGGCGCCGCATCTGTCCCTGGAAGCGCTCCCTCAGGCGGCGGCGATCCAGCCCCCAGCTTTTCGCTATCCGCAACCAGTAGATAGTGACCCTGAGTGGTGACTAAGCCGATCACAGCCTGGCCAGTACGCATCCCTCGTTCAAGATCTTTTGCTAGCAGGACCGTATCACGGGTTCCCACAGGGACGTAGCGACTGGCCCCAACAAGCTTAACGGCTGCAACGAGCTGCGGGTCGTCAGAGGCGCCGGTCAGCGGAGCAAGTTTGCTCTCGGCGACTGGGCGCTGGATCATGCCCGGTCCACCCACACATCCTCATACATCGGCGTCGGCGGAGATGTCTCAGCCGCTTCTGCCCCCGCCTCCCCGCCTCCAGAGCAACCCCCCAATATGAGCCCGCACCCAACTAAAACGCCCCATCGTCCTAATGATTCATTCATTCATTCATTCATTCATTCATTCATTCATTCATTCATTCATGTTGTCAACCCTCGTTTTCATAAACTGAACAAGTTACTACAGGAACTTTGGGCGGTTCCGAGTTCACACTGGTGACTGGCTGCGCCGTCGGAGCATAAGACAATCGAACTGGCGAAATGAGGTAGAGGAAATGCCAGGCCAGTTGACCGAGGAGGCGCTGCCCCCTGCTCACCAGGACACCGATGGCCAAAGAGCGCTGAGCACGACCGACTGCTGAGCTCAAGAGCCAGC
>JBBRRP010000150.1:0-14480 GCA_038246305.1 Polyangiales bacterium
AATTGGATGGGATTGATTCTAGTTGGAGCGCGAGTCGGCGTGCTCTCGCATCGACGCTTCCCCCGCCGCTCATCGAACCTGCGCCTGCATTGACGGGCGTGCAAATTGATTTCTTGGATAGTCCGGGCAGCTCAGCACTAGAGTTCGCTGATCTGCACGCAGTTCGCAGCCCAAGCCTTGTCGCGAGCAAGCCGACAACGGAGCCCGTCCGAGCAGCACCCGCGGCGGCCGACAGCGGCGATTCCATGCGCATGCTGAAGGACAAGATGGCCATGGGTGATTTCACGGGTGCCTTAGCGCTCGCGACTGGCATTTTGGAGGCCAAGCCTGATGACCCAGAAGCACGGCGCTACTCGGCACACTGCGAAAATGTGCTAACCCAAATGTACACTGCTCGTTTGGGGTCCCTCTCGCAAGTGGTAAGCGTTCAGGTGGCGGCAGCCCAGGTGCGGTGGCTTTCCTTAGACCATCGCTCAGGGTTTCTACTTTCCTTAGTGGATGGCCAGCTGACCCTCGAACAGCTCCTCGACGTGAGCGGAATGCCCAAGCTTGAAGCACTACGTCTGCTCCACGGCCTACACGAACAGCAGATCATCTCTGTTTCCTAGAACCAGCGGAGCTCAGGTTGGCGTCGCCCTTGCTCCAACTCGCCCCGAAACGCTAAGCCAGTCGAGTGCAGGGTCGTCGTCGCGCGCAGCTTTGGTTAGTCATGCTCAGCCTGGTCTGCGCCATGCTCAGCTGCCATTCAGTCCGAGCGCAGAGCTCCGCTTCCTACACGCTAGAGGTCGCACTGGATGTGCAGCAGCACACGCTGTGCTCGAAAGGCGTGATTCATTTCACGAACCAGAGCACTCGCCCACTCACCGAGCTTTGGTTTCACCTCTACCTGAACGCCTTCAAAAACAACCGCTCGCTTTTTCTTCGAAACCCATTTGCTCTCGGACGAAGCGGGCAAACGCTGCGAGAATATGGCTATATCGAGGTACATCGCCTCCAATCCGCTAATTACGGAGCTGAAAACCTGTGGCTAAAAAGCTCGCCGCATAGCCCCGGCGATCCGGACGACGCCACCGATATTTCAGTGCCCTTGCCAGCGCCGATCCTGCCGGGCGATAGCGTCGATCTGAATATCGAATTCACCTCGCATTTGCCGCCTATCTTGGAACGTACGGGCTACGCGGGCAGCTTTCACTTTGCAGGCCAATGGTTCCCCAAGCTCGCCAAGCTCGAACCGAACGGCGACTTTGCGCACTTCGCGTTTCACCCCAATTCTGAGTTCTACGCAGATTTTGGCAATTACGACGTACAGATCTCCGCACCGTCGAGCTTTACGCTCGGCGCCTCCGGCAAACGCATGGAGGAAAAAACTCAGAAAGGCATCCGCACGACTCACTTTGTCTTGAGGCGAGCACATGATTTCGCTTTCACGGCCTGGGATGGATTTCAGGAGCTTTCCGAAAAGATTGGACCAGTCAGCATACGGCTGCTGTTTCCTCCATGGCAACAGGCTAACGCCGTTCGTTCACTCGCGGCCCTTCGTTTGGCCCTTCCCTACGCCAGCGAACTGTACGGACCGTACCCCTACGACACGCTCACTGTTGTCCACCCTCCTGAAGCGGGCGCTGACGCCGGAGGCATGGAGTATCCGGGACTGATCACCACGGGCGGCCTTTGGTTTGAGCCTTATCTTGGGAGCCGTGGCATCGAAGCCGTCACGGTGCACGAGCTCTTACACCAGTGGTTTTATGGGCTCTTGGCTTCCAACGAATCGGAATCGCCCTTTCTCGACGAAGGCCTGACCAGCTATGCCGAGACAGGTGTCATGCAAGCCCTGTTTGGCGCAGGCTCTGCATTCAGCGGCGTTGGGCTCGATGTGTCGGTGGCGGCGCTGCACCGAGCCAACGCGGCACTCTACGCGGGCGATGAGAATATTGGTCAGCCGGCCCGTCAATTCACGGGCTTTCAAGCCCTCGGCGGCCTCGTTTATTCAAGAACAGCCACCACTCTATTAACGCTTGAACGAACCTGGGGCAAGGCAAAATTGGCTGCAGCGTTACGCAGTTACACCGCACGTTTTCGTTTTGAGCATCCAACACCTGCTGACTTTATCAGCAGTATCGAGCAAAGTTTAGGAGTCAATGCTGGCCAGTTTTTGCGCACCGCTCTTTTTGAGCGCGGGTTCATCGACTTAAGAGTGGAAAACATCGCCAGCCGGCACAAGCCCGCGGCTCAGGGTTTCTGGACCGAAGGTACAGCGCAAGCTTCTGCGCATCCTCCCGCCAATGAAGCAATGTCAAAACTATGGATAGGGCAAGCCGTCGTGATTCGTCGCGGCAATCTCAAGCTTCCGTTCGATGTTGCGCTGCATTTGGAAAACGGCAAAACGGAGCGGCGTCACTTAGATGGAGCAGCCGACTCTTTTGTCATCGACTACCAAGGCGCGTCTGAATTGTCCTCGGTGGAAATCGATCCCGATCTCAAAATCCCACTCGATCAGGATCTGTTCAACAATGCGCGGGCGCTTGCCCCAAAGTCTCCGCGGAGGCTGCTGGATCTGTTGCTCGCTATCGCGCAGCTCATCGTGCTTGGAGTGCTGCCGTGACACGCGCAGAGCGCTGCGCCGCCGCAGTTTTTGGATTCTGGGCCTCAAGCCTGGTGGCTGGATTATTGCTTAGTTTGCCGTGGTTTTCTGAAATTTGCGCCCAGGGCGTCGGAAGGTTCGCCGACGGAGAACTCGTGCTCATGCGCGAGGGCGGAGCGTATCTCTTGGAGATGTTGCGCCTCGGTTCTGCGCCCGTGCGAAGTCTCGTTCTTCCGACCGTCGCACTTGGGTTGGTCACCACTTTCATCGGGCTGATCCCAATTGCCGGACTCATCGTGGCGGTGGTTTCCGAAACGGGCGAGCGCGGTTCAATATTTTCGCGGGCGTGCGGGCATTGGTTTGAATTTTCTGTGCTGCGGATCCTCACGTTGTTGGTTCAAGGCGCCGTGATCCTTACGGCCTGGCTGCTAGCACAGCGCTCGGCCCCCCTGGGCTGGGACATTCGGCAAGCCAACGCGCTTTCGCTCGCAGTCCTTGCGGTTGCGGGCTGCCTGCTGGCTTTGGTGGGTTGCCTTCAGGATCTGGTTCGCGTGCTGCTCGTTGAACGCTCTGGCAATCTTTCCATCCCGCGACTCATTGGCGCAGGAGGGAATGTGGTGCGCAGAGAACCATTCAAGCTACTTGCAATTTGGGTTGTTTTGGCTGGTGTCGCTCTGTTGCTAACTGGGCTCATGGGAGCTGGCACTTTTGCGCTCTTGCGCGACCACACCTTCGCAACCTGGTGCCTGCAGCAGCTGCTGTTCGTCGGGCTAATTCTACTGAAATTGCTTTGGTTTTCGAGCTTAAATGCGGCAGTCGCTCGCGAGCGCTACACCCGTTCTGTTTGAGCCGCCAGCGTTTGACGAAAGATCTGCAGGTAGCGCCGCACCGGTCGATCCCAACTGATGTCCAAACGCATCACGCGCCGGAGGAGCCCCGACCAACCGGGGCTTCCATAGGCCAAAAGCCCTCGCTCCAACGCCCCCATGAGCGATAGCGCATTGGCTTCGTCATACAGGAAGCCCGTCCCCGTGCTCAACTCAACGTCCGCGTCCACCACCTGATCTTGAGTTCGCTCAGTGCCCAAGCATACCGGAACGGCACCGTAGCGCTGCGCGATCACCGGAAGCATGGAAGAGGCGAACGTCGTATCAACACTCAAATAGATATCGGCGGCCGCTAGCAAGCGCCGTTTCGCGCCTTCGTCCGCGAGCTGCATCAGCGCGCAAACACTGGGAAAACGCGCCACCCATTTTGCGACTTCTTCCAGCAATTCGAGCTCTCCCGTCGTTGCAGTCGAGGCTACCACCAACGAAACATCGTGCTTAAGAATCGACGGCAAGGCCGCCACAAGCAGTGCCAGGTTTTCCTTCGCGGCCGGGTCGATCAACAGCGCAATCAGTGGGCGTCGCGGCTGCAGCTCTAGCTTCTGCTCTAACAATAGCGCGTTCTTGTTTCGCTGCTTGTTCGCAGTATCTTCGGCATCGTACCGGCTCACGATCAGGGGATCCGCCGCTGGATTGAAAACTGCATAATCAACGCCATTGTTGATACCCAACACGCCCTTGCTTTCCGCCACGAACGTGGCCAAGGGCCCACTCACTTCAGCCTTTGAAAAAGCCTCTGCGTAGGCATCTGAAACCGTCGTCACCGCGTCGGCCAAGAGCAGACCGCTCTTCAGAACATTCAACTGTTCGCCCAGCTGTAAGCTCTCGGCGTCGCGCTCCGCGACTCCAAGGCCCTGCAACTCGGATATCGGGAAGGCACCCTGGCGCCGCACGTCGTGGATGGTCAGCACCGTGGGGACGCTGAGCGCGCTCTCGTTGCGCATCAGAAGCGGAACCAAAGCGCCGGGCCAATCGTTGAGGTGCACGACATCAAAACGAGCGCCTTGCCCCTGGTGCTGAAGCATCAGCGCCACTGCAGCTTGCCCAAGCAAGCCAAAGCGTTGGGCGTTGTCCGTAAATTCCCCTTGCTCGTTTCCATACACGCCACCGCGTTCGAAATAGTGTTGAGCATCCACCGCCACGAGCTTCACTCCCGAGGGCAGCCTGCCATCCAGTACGCCCACTTCAGTGCCACTCCGCAAGACGAGCGGCGAGAGCCGCCGAGCCAACAGCAGACCCTGCTCCTCGAGCCCTGGGAATCGCGGCAACAGCACGGTGACCTCATGGCCCAACTGCCGAAGGTGCTTGGCCAGAGCGGCAACGGTATCGCCAGCATCAGATCCCCGCGCAAACGGGCTCAACTCAGGGGTAACTATCAGGATCTCCATCGGCGACCCGTCTAGCACACAACATCTTGTTCAGGGGCCCCGAAGACGACTAGCCTCCGCGCCCATGGACGAATTGGTGGCCAAAGCGGCCGTTTTGCACGAGGCGCTCCCATACATTCAGCGCTTCCAGCAGCAAATCCTGGTCGTGAAGTATGGCGGCCATGCCATGGTGGACGATGAGCTGAAAGCGAGCTTTGCACGAGATGTTTGCCTGCTGCGCTTCGTCGGGATCCGGGTGGTGGTTGTGCACGGAGGAGGACCGCAGATCGACACCATGCTGAAACGCGTCGGGATCAAGCCCGTATTCAGCGGCGGCCTGCGAGTCACCGACGAGGACACGATGGACGTCGTGGAGATGGTGTTGGGCGGCCTGGTGAACAAAGAGATCGTCGCCTTGATTTGCAAGCATGGTGGCAGAGCGGTTGGATTGAGTGGCAAAGACGATCGCTTTCTCCGTGCGCGACGTGCGGCACCTGTGAGCAATAAGACTGCCGATGGCGTCGAATCCCTGGTAGATCTGGGCCGTGTGGGAGAAATTGAATCGGTCAATCCTGTGCTGATTTCTGATTTGATGGCCAATGGTTTTATTCCTGTGGTGGCGCCGATCGCCGTGGATCGCGACGGGCACGCCCTCAACGTCAACGCCGATACGGCCGCTGGTAGCATCGCTTCTGCCATCAAAGCCGCCAAGCTCGTGTTAATGACAGACGTCGAAGGCGTGAAGGACAATCAGGGCACCCTCTTGAGTTCCCTGCCCGCGCAAACCGCCGAGAAGTTAATTGAAGAGGGCGTTATCAATGGCGGCATGGTTCCCAAAGTGCGCTGCGCGCTCGAAGCCGTGAATGAGGGCGTGAAGAAGGTGCACATTATCGATGGTCGCCGGCGTCACGCGCTCTTGCTCGAGCTTTTCACCGATCGGGGCGTTGGCACGGAAATTCAGCGAGTCCTCGCGCCTTGACCGCGTTTCGGGGCGACCCTCCGGACCCAAGCTTGGGTCCCCCAGGCCCACTCCGCCCCGAGGAAGTCGAAGCGGACGCCACGGTGCGCGTGTTTCGAGTTCCAGCCGAGTCTGCGGGCATGCGCTTGGATGTTTTCGTGCAATCGCAGTTACGCAACACGAGCCGCACCCGCGCGCACGACATCGTGGCGCGAACCTGCTTTTCTGCGAGTGGACGGCGCCTCAAACCGAGCGACCGAGTGCGAACTGACGACGAAGTGGTGCTCTGGCGCCCCTCGCTCAACGAAGACGAATCCCCGTTCGAATTCAGCATCATCTTCGAAGATGAACACCTGCTGGTGATCGACAAACCCGCGCTCATGGCAGTGCACCCGACCGCTCGACACCACAACAACACGGTGCTGAAGCGCCTTAGTGTGGCGCGCCCGGGTCAATTTCTCTCGCTGATCCACCGCCTGGACAAAGAAACGAGTGGTCTCTTACTACTCGGAAAAAGCCCCGATTCCGATCGACGCTTCAAGCGACAAATCGAAGATCGTTCTATCCTTGCGGCCCAAGCCGAAGACACCGCCGATCTCGCCAGCGAAAACTTCCAGAAGAACTACCTCGCGATCACGCGCGGGATCCCTCAAGTGCCGCTGATCGATCAAGCGCTCGAGGTGGACACCGACAACTCCCTGCGCGTCAAAATGCGTCTCGCGCAAAGCGGAGGCCTGTCTGCTCGCACTGGGATTTCAGTGCTCGAAACGCGAGCCGAACACGCTTTGGTCAGCTGCCACTTGTACACGGGCAGACAGCACCAAATCCGGATCCATTTGGCCAGCATTGGCTGCCCGATCGTGGGCGACAAACTATACGGCCCCGATGAGCGTTTGCTCGCTCGCGCGGCCGATGGCGAACTCACCGCCGAGGATCGAGCCCTCCTGGTATTACCGCGCCACGCGCTCCACGCCGCCCACTATCGCTTGCGGCACGCGGTGAGCGGCGAAATGCTCGACCTCCACGCGCCCCTTCCCGCGGATTTATCCGAATTCTGGGCGACTTTGGAGGGGGAGCGAGGCGAGCCGGCAGGGTGACATGCCCCTCCCTCCCGACCAACGCACTCGCCTCAAAGCACCTCAGTTGACGTGCGATTCCGATAGCGATACCCGCTCGGCATGATCCGTCGTGCTTTGCTCTCTGTCTCCGATAAAACTGGCCTCATCGACTTTGCCCGTGCCCTCGCCGATCGCGGAGTCGCCCTGCTTTCCACGGGGGGTACGTACAAAGCGTTGCAAGCGGCAGGGATCCCCGTTGAAACGGTGGAAGCCTACACGGGCTCACCGGAAGTGATGGATGGGCGTGTAAAAACTCTGCACCCACGGGTTCACGGCGCATTGCTCTCACGCGCGGGCGTGGATGATGCCGATCTTGAACGCATCGGGGCCAAGCCCATTGATCTTGTGGTGGTGAATCTCTATCCGTTTGAGGAAACGCTCAACAAGGGCAACTCCAACTTTGAGGAGCTGATCGAGAATATCGACATTGGCGGCCCTAGCATGCTGAGATCAGCCGCGAAGAATCACGCTCGCGTCACTGTGATTTGCGATCCTGTCGATTACGCTCCCGTCCTTTCGGAGCTTGAAAGCTCAGGTGAAGTCAGTCGCGAACGTCGCCAGCTTCTCGCCGCTAAAGTCTTCGCACACACGGCGGCGTACGATGCCGCGATTGGCGCGTGGTTCAATGGCTTGGGTGAAGAAGACGGCTATCCTCGCCATCTTTCCATCGTTCTCGAAAAATCGTACGGATTGCGTTACGGGGAAAACCCCCATCAATCTGGCGCTTTTTATCGCGAACGCAATGCTCCGGCCGGGAGCCTGGCAATGGCCGAAAGCCTCGGCACGGGTGCCAAAGAACTCAGTTTCAACAATCTGGTGGATGCCGACGCAGCGCTCGAAGCGGTGCGCGAGTTTCAGTCACCTGCCGCCGTGATCATCAAGCACGCCAGTCCGTGCGGAGTGGCCTCGGCAGAATCGCTCAACGAGGCGTACTTGGCAGCGCGCGAAGCGGACGCCATGAGCGCATTCGGCGGCATCGTGGCGCTCAATCGGCCGGTGGATGTCGCTACTGCAGCACTCTTGGCAGAGACCTTTCTAGAATGCGTGGTCGCTCCCGATTTTCTTCCGGAAGCGCTCGAGAAATTGCGCGAAAAGAAGGCGCTTCGGCTCTTAAAAACTGGCGTTTGGTTAGCTGCAGATATCAAAGGCATGGTCGCCAAGCGTGTGAGTGGCGGCTTCGTGCTCCAGGCGCGCGACGCCACGGGCCCCGGTGAAGTGCGAGGCGGACGCGTCGTCACGAAACGCCAACCCACGCCCGCCGAGCTAGATGCGCTGGAGTTTGCCTGGAGCGTCACCAAGCACGTGAAAAGCAACGCTATCGTGCTCGTACGCCCAAGTGGTAGCGGCTACGCGACGGTCGGGATCGGCGGCGGGCAAACGGCGCGTGTCACGGCCGTTGAGCAAGCGTGCACCCGTGCCGGCGAGCTCGCGAAGGGCGCGGCGCTTGGCTCCGATGCCTTCTTCCCCTTCCCTGATGGGCTTCAAGCGGCGGCCAACGCCGGCGTCACTGCCGTGGTGCAACCCGGCGGCAGCAAGAAGGACGACGACGTGATCGCCGCAGCGGATGCGCTCGGCCTGACTATGATTTTCACGTCTGTCCGGCATTTCCGTCACTGAACAGGCTCGCTTATTGAAATCAGACCCGCACCCAAAGAAACTGTGCGCCGAAACTTGGCCAAGCTCGCGAAAAGATGAGATTCCGTGAGGCGCAGCTTCCATAACCAATTCCACACCCGGCGCATTAAGCGCGCCGCCCATCCCAGAAAAGCGAGGTGCGGGATGACAAGAGATGACCAAGCAACCGCAAAAATTCTCACCAACGACACCGCCGTTTCCCCCGAGTTTTTCGGAGCAACCGGCTCACAGAACGCCATGATTCACACGGCCGATAGCCGCGGCGACAAGCCAACGCATTACAAGGTCATCTGTATCTCAATGTATACCGATGATCTGAACCGTCTGGACACCATGGTGGATACGCTCAAAGCACGTGGCCTCACCAAGGCTAACCGCAGCGCGCTCATTCGCTACGCGCTCGGCGAAGTGGATCTCGACGCAGTCCCCAAGGGCCTGTAGTCGCCCACGCAAGGAGTGGGCGGAGAGTGCGGGTTCAAGATTGCCCGCACTCTCTGACCAACCATGCTCGATTTTATTGATTATCGCGGGGACTCGACCGCATTTGCAAAGCGTTTCGGCGTCTCTTCGGAGGCGGCTCAGCTCTATACTCAGAGTGAGGTCATCGACCTTCACGTCGATACTTTCATCTGGCAACGCCTCATAGGTTATCGCCCAGAACGTCGACACGGCCCAGGCCCGTTCGCAGGTTACTTCTTAGGGCAGGTTGATTTGCCGAGGCTCCTCGAAGCTGGCATCACCGGCACGACGTGGGTCATCACCACCAATCCTCTGCGCGATGGCGTGGAACGCGAAGCGGCCTTGTTCTCCAATCTGCGAGAAATCCAAGCCCTTTTCGAGGCACAATCGCGTCATTTTTGCCTCGTCCGGACTGCTCGCGAGTACCGAGCAGCGCGCGCAGTAGGGCGGCACGCTGTCTTTCTCGGCGTGCAAGGCGGCAATGCCCTCGACCACGATCTCGGTGCCATCGAACGCATCCCGCCCGGGCTCCTCTTACGCGTCACCTTGGTGCACCTCACCGCTTCGCGCATCGGCGGCAGCAGCACCGCACACCCGTTCAAAACCAGCTCCGGCCTCGGCAACCGCGGCAGCGCATTCATCGAAGCACTCGATGCCGCCCGCATCTTCCTCGATCTCGCCCACCTCCACCCCACGGCCTTCTGGCAAGCCCTAGACGTTCACGCAAAACAGCATCCCGTGCTCGTCACCCACACGGGAGTATCCGGCGTTTACCCGCATTGGCGAAATCTCGACGACTCTCAACTGCGCGCCATCGCAGACACCGGAGGAGTCATCGGCATTATGTACCATTGCCCATACTTGGGGCGCCCCTTCTGGAACGTGAGCGTCAAAACCATCGCCAACCACATTGACCACACCATCAACATCGCAGGCGAAGACCACGTCGCCCTCGGCAGCGATTGGGACGGCGCCATCATCACCCCCAAACACATGCGCACCTGCCTAGAATTGCCCCGTTTAGTCGAGGAATTGCTCACCCGCGGACATCCTCCCGAACGCATCCAAAAAATCCTAGGCGAGAACTTCCTCCGCGCCGTCGCCCAACTGCGAGGCTAGCGCCACACGCCACACACCGCACGCCACACCCAACACCCAACACGCCAACCCTCGAACCCCAGCAAGGACGAGAGGCTCTTCAAATCGAATACAAGATAGTAAGCATGCTTACTATCTCCATGAACGAAAAGGCACTTTCCCCTCGATTCACTCGCACCGTCGGCTCGATCATGCACTTTGCAGCGTCAGCTCGATCACCGCTGGCGCAGGAGTGCACGGACTGGCATTCCGTCAAACACTTGAGCGCCAGTGGTTCGTGAATGCGTGCAGGAATGGTGAGCCATTTCTCAAACACAAAGATAGTAAGCATGCTTACTATCTCCCCGTGAACGAAAGGGCACCTTCCCCTTGATTCACTCGTCTGATCGGCTCGTTTATGCCCTCGCCGCTTTTGCACCGCTCGATCACGCACTTGCACCGTCAGCACAAAACTCGCACGGCACGCTTCGATCGTTCGAGCGTGCCGGCGAGTGAAGGGTTGACCGAAGCAGGTTGTGCCCGCAAGGCGTTAGGCTAGCCGCCTTGCGTTACCTGCTTTGAATGGCTGCTTTGGTGGGACGCTTTAGGCTCGCTGCTTTGGGCTAAGCACGCACTTCTTCGACTTCTTCATCAGTTTCTGTGAGATCTGCGGGGGTCAGGCGGGGTAAGCGACGCTTGCCGATCGGTCCCTCGTCCACGTAGTCGCGCAAGGCGAGCATGTCCTGCAATGCTTCAAGCTTTGCTAAAGCTTTGACCTCAACCTGGCGAATACGCTCTCGGGTGAGATTCATGATGGCGCCCACGTCTTCCAAGGTCGTGCCGCCGCGATCTGCAATGTCTAGTGCACAAGATTCGCCCATTTCCCAAACCTCCAAATCCGGAAAGTTTAACTTGATGGCGCCGGTCCGGGCCGAAACGTCAATGTAGAGATGATGTTTGCACGAAACAAACGGACAGGGCCGAGGACCGCCTGTGCATTCTTCACGTGCCTTAGGCCGCTGAAATTCGGCTTCTGGGTAGAGCAAACGACCGATTTCTAGCTCGCGCTTGGTCATGCGCTTGACGCTGATCGTGCGAGCTCGCACGTCGCGCTTGCGTCGCGAACGACGCTGCTCACGCGTGATCGGCTTCGGCTCCAACGCGAGCGCCGTACTCCCCTGACCATCCATGTTTAGATTCTGCATCGCGTTTAACTTCTCTTCCATGGTGCCTCTGCTCAGTCTTCCTCGGTCGTCGCCCGTTTTTGCTTCAAGAAATCGCTACTGACTGTACGTTGGTCCTTGAGGTCAATCGCTTCTCAATCGCGGACAAGCGCTGTATCAAGTCTTTACTGATCGACTTGGCTTCCCCAACCTCGCGAGCCACTACTCGAACTGTCGACTCTTCACGCCGTTCCCGCATGACGCCGTCCAGCTTTCCGAAGACGCTTTCAAGCGTTACTGAAAGCTGCTCCAACTCGCCGCGCATGAAGAGGAACTCACGCTGAATCTGCTCAATCGTGTAGCTATCGGCCATCATCTGCTTCACGCGAACGATCTGCCGAACGACCCCGACCGGATAAATGCCCTTGGACCCGAGGTGTTTCCCTTTTTGGCCCACCCGGGTGCTTCGGGGTAGGAGACCGAGCTGAACGTACTTGCGAAGCGTGGCCTCACTCAGCTGGACGCCATGGCTGGCGAAAACGTCCAAGATTTCTGATGAACTGATCCCCTTAGGGAACGTATGTTCAATCTGTAGGAGGAGCGATTCACTAATCATGGGAGACATGAGTCCATCCACTCAGCGACAGAAACCGTCGGCTGGGGTAAGCGTGAATATATTCTACTCAGTGGAGCCCTCAAAACTGTTTTCACAGGAAGTTTTGCGATCACACGTAATTAGCGCGATGGACCAAGGATGGACGCAGCAGTATGACATTTTATGTCCTCTCTGATGAATCGTCCATGGAGCTGATTCACCGTCCATGCCGCCCAAGATCCTCGAACGGCTAGGCGTCCCAGCGACTGTGCTAGGGTCCGGCCCGACGATGGAGAATTGGCTACGCCGCGACGTGACGGTCAAGAGCACCCGCCTTCGCGTCATTGAAGGCGGGAATGGGCGGGCGGTGCTGTTCATCCATGGTCTGTTTGAGGACGCTCGAACTTGGGAGAACGTGATGAACCGCATGCTTCCCGAGCGGCGAGTCGTCGCTATTGACCTGCCTGGATTTGGAGAAAGCGAAAAGCCACCCCTGGCCCGATTTGAGTACACGGTGGATGCGTTCGCGGAGGTGTTGTGCGATCTTTATGGAGGGCTTGAGCTGGGACGCACTGCGGTTGTCGGGCACGGTCTGGGTGGCGCCATCGCTCTGCGCCTTGCGGCCAAGCATCCAGAGCTCGTCTCTGCACTCGTTTTAATCGACACACTTTGTTACCCGGTTGCTCCGGACCTCTATCGCTGGCTAGGGCGGGTGCCGTTTGTGGGGAGCCTTGTTTTCAAGCAGCTGCTTGGCCGTTCAGCGTTCCGAGCGTTTTATGAAGATCGTCTCGTAGGTCGGCATTTTAAGCCTGATCCGGGACGCATTAACGCCTACTACGATAATTTCAATTCTCCTGCTGGGCGCAGTTCGACCTTAGCAACGCTACGCGCCACCGTGGATACACGACCGATTGTGGCGGACATTGCGCGGATTGTTACGCCAACGCTGGTCATGTGGGGCCGGGAGGATCGTGTGTATCCCTGCGAACTCGGCCAACGCTTGGCTCGGCAAATCCACGGTTCGGGTCTCCGACTGCTGGACACTGGCCACTCCCCACAAGAAGAACAACCCGACACTGTGGCGAGCGTGCTCACCGAATTTACCAGTCGCCGGCATCCTCAACACTGACACCCCAACCCGCAAATTCCAGTTAACCCCGACGCGAGCGCGTATGTTGCTCCAGGAAAACAAGGCCTGCTAAGAACGCGCCACCAGCGCCCAGCGCCCAGCCGTAGCCTGGAAGCGTTCCACCCCGAAACTCCAAACGATGTCGACCCGGGCTCACCTCGACGGCCACAAAGCCAGGAGCCACCTGAAACCACTCCACTGGCTTGCCATCAACGACGACCTTCCACGAGGGAAAGGCGCTCACATGCGCCACCACGACCACCGGGGATGACGTCAACACCTCGCCGACGATTTCTCCTGGTTTCTGGCTGAGAACTCGAGTGCTCGCAGCTTCGGAGTCGCACGTTGGGCGGAGTGCAGCTGTCTCCTGCAGCGGCGCGGCTGAGAAACGCAGGCGAATCAGCCTCTGTGGGTTAAGCAGCACGGAAGCCTGATTGTTCGCCAGCGCCGTCATCGATTTTTCCCTCAGCGCCGCAGCTGAGCCTGACCATTCCCTGGAAATACAGCCGACACCGAGTACTGACGGCTTCGGCTGAACTTCATACAGACCAAATTCGGCATCACCCGCGAGCTTCTTGTAATGCGGCTCGGGTAACGCATCGCACGCCAACACGAAACCGACACCAAGCGCATCCGCTTCAACCCATGAATTTGCGGCAGCTGGCTCAAACGCGTGGTACGCGCGCCACAGCACTCCCACGTGTGCCCCGACGGCACCCGAAGCGGCCAAGGGCGCGGGACTTGGCATCTCAAAGCCCGCTGTCCCCGCGCATCGACACTTGGCGTCCATAGACAGGGGAACCCACAATCTCGCTCCGGCAACCTTTGACAGCCCATCACTAACGGAGGAAAAGGCGGACGGTGTTGTGGAACCACAGGGCGCTGTGCGGGTGACGGTGCTGAGCTCCGAGCGCACCGGAGCGTAACGCACCCACGTATCCAACAGACACGGCAGGAGCCATGCGGCCACTATCGCTGAACCAAAAAATCGCGAACAAGCCCCAAACCCACTAAAACGACTGCCGATCTTGAGCATGGCCGGTTCAGAAACCTCGAGCGCTAGCATCAGCACCACACTCACCACAACCGGAACGACTCCCAGCGCACGCAGGGGTTGAGCAAACTCCAAGATAACCCGAGTGATCGTGTTGGAGTCCAGAAGAGGCCCTGCGCACGCAAGAATTAAGGTTGCTAACAACGCGCACAGACCAAGCCGTGCATTCAGATTCTTCCAGAACAAAGCGAGCACGAGCACTGCCCCCAAGATCAAGGAGCTCAGCCAGGGTTCTCGATTCAGATCGAGCAACTCACCATCGAGCAACCAATCGCCCAGGTGCCGTGTTCCAAATCCCACCCGTTTCCAACTGTTGAAATCGGGCCAACCAAACGGCGGCGCGAGCGTTGCCATTCCTTGACCATAAAGAGCAGCACCGCCAATCAATGCGCCAAGCGCCGCACCGACGGCATTGGCGCGGACTCTCGCCGACCCGGACGCCAGCGCCACTATACCC
>JBBRRP010000151.1:0-14130 GCA_038246305.1 Polyangiales bacterium
GGTCGTTTCGAAGGCGAACACCACGGACGCCAACAGCGCGCGTGAGGCCCCAGCAAAGATCGCAGCCATACCTACCAGGCCTGCGATGCGCGCGTCGACGCCGAGCTGCGGCAGCAAGGCTGCGGCAATCGCGCCCAACGTCGCTCCCAAGCCGCCGCCAATGGTGAACAGCGGCGCTAACGTGCCGCCGGATGTGCCGCTGCCGAGCGCAATGGCCCACGACACGAACTTCAGCACGAAAAGTGCTACCAACGCCTGACCGGTGAGGGAGCCTGAGAGCATGCGCTCGATATTGTCGTAGCCGACACCCATGGTGTGGGGCGCGAAGTAACCAATGCCACCGACCGCGATCCCGCCGAGCGCTGGCCACCACATCCAGTGAATCGGCAGCTTTTCGAAGCAGTCTTCCACGGCGTAGACGGCGCGAGTCACGCCCGCTGCCACGATGCCCATGACGGCGCCCAGCAGAATGTAGAACGTCAGCGCGCCCCCGCTCGGCTGAGCCAACGGTGGCATGGCAAAGACCGGAGCAGATCCGACCAACGCCATGCGCACGCCAGCTGCTGTCGCGCTAGCAAGCGCGACAGGAATGATCGAGCGCGCCCGAAACTCGAACAACAGCAGCTCCACCGCGAGCAACACGGCCGAAACGGGGCTGCCGAACGTGGCTGCCATACCGGCGGCTGCTCCCGCGGCCAACAGCGCCTTGCGTTCGGCCGATGAGGTCTTCAACAGCTGACCGACGAGTGAACCGAGCGCACCGCCTGTCGCGATGATCGGCCCCTCCGCGCCAAAAGGCCCACCAGTACCGATAGCGACGGCGGCCGACAACGGCTTAAGAAACGTCAGCCGCGGAGGAATGCGGCTCTCGTTGGTGAGCACCTGCTCCATGGCCTCCGGAATGCCGTGGCCGCGAATGGCTTTAGATCCGTATCTCGCCATCAAGCCGACCACGATGCCGCCGAGCACCGGCACCGCAACGACCAGCGCACCCAAGTGACCGTCAGCCGGGGCCACCGGCTGCACCGAAACTCGGCCCAAAAAGGCCGCGTTGGTGACGAGTGCGATGGCCGCTGTGAGCACCCGCGCGATGATGCCCGCCGCAAACGCAACGCCGATGGCAAGGGCGCTGATGAAGAGCACGCGAGGCCCGATGACCACGCTCACCTGCGGCACGTGAGCGGCCGCGCGCGCAAGCTCCATTGAAGGCGCCACGGGCAAGTGGCCCGTTTTCGACATCGGCGGTAGCTCGAAGTGCTCAGCCACTGTTGGAGCGGCCCCTCCGAACCACGAGCGCTGGGCTTTCTTCAAAGAACAAACTGGGCGCTGCACCAGCGACGTCGGCAAAGTCGACCACCTTGCCCAACAGACGCGATAGCGTTTGCAGCTCCTTCTCGGACAACCGCATGAGGGCAGCAATGAGGCGGTCTTGAGGCGCCTCGGGCGCACTTTCGAGCAGCGTTTGTCCAACGCGTGTCAGGCTAAGATCGACGCTGCGCCGGTCGGTCTTCGACGTGGTGCGCTTCACGTGACCGCTTGCCACCAGTCGGCTCACCACGACCGACACCGAGCTTTGGTCCGTGGCAGTGCGAGCCGCCAGCTCGTTCACCGAACAGGGGCTTCGCCGCGCTAAGCATTGCAGGACGAACAGCTGGGCGCCGGAGAGGCCAACTTGCTGCTCGGCCGTGCGCGACCCCACGCGCAGCGAGCGCACGATTTGCCGTAGTGCGTTGAGTGTCTCACGCAGCTCCTTGGGAGCGGTTGCGGCAGCACCGACCGCAGGCTTTTTGGCCGAAACGCTGCGCGCAGTTGCTTGGGAAGCCATATATGGTCTCCCATACACCTAGCGTTGCGATTGCGCAAGGCCCCATGCTTACTATCTTCCGAGCAACGAAAAGGGCCGCTCCCCTAGCGCCCGCCGCGCGGCCCCGTAACCGTATCTCTCTCGTGCCCCTCCCGCAGCGACCCGGCAGCGACGGGGCGAGGCTTGGGGGGGCGGCTGCCGCCGTTCGCGGCAGCGGGGGGGCATCAACACCAACGTGTGTCCTCCCTTCGACACCTGTATCCGCGGGCGGTATAGAATATCCCGGAATCGGACCGTATGCTGCGATTAACGCGGAGAATACGCCATGTCGCTGCCTATCCCGAACGGTCCTGTACCCAGTGCTCGTCAGCTTGCTGCGCACCAACGAGGCGTTTATGGCTTCCTGCATTTCACCACGAACACCTTCACCGATCGTGAATGGGGATTCGGTGACGAAGATCCGGCTACCTTCAATCCCACATCCCTCGATGCCCATCAATGGGTGGCAGCAGCTAAAGCTGGGGGCCTGAAGGGCTTGATCCTGACAGCCAAGCACCACGATGGGTTCTGCTTGTGGCCAACCGCAACCACGACGCACCACATCGGGGCCTCGCCGTTTCGTGGAGGCCACGGGGATGTCGTTGCCGAATTCGCTGCCGCGTGCCGCGCCGGAGGCCTCGAAGTGGGGCTGTATTGCTCGCCCTGGGATCGCAACCATCCTGCCTATGGCACACCGGCGTACGTCGATGTTTACCACGCTCAGGTCCACGAATTGTTAACCCGATATGGCGAATTGTTTGAGTTCTGGTTTGATGGCGCCAATGGCGGCGATGGCTGGTACGGTGGCGCAAAAGAGACCCGCAAAATTGATAATCTCACCTATTATCGACTCCCCGAGCTGTGGGCTGAATGCCGCCGCCTGCAACCTAACGCGGTCCTGTTTTCCGATGCGGGTCCGGACATTCGCTGGTGCGGCAACGAACGCGGCGTCACCAGCACTACCCACTGGGCAAAAGTGCGTCCCGAAGGTTTTGCCCCGGGCCTCGTCGATAACATGGAGCGCCTCGCGCATGGCGACGCCGACGGCACCATCTGGCGGGGTGTCGAAGTCGATGTCAGCATCCGTCCGGGCTGGTTCTGGCATCACACCGAACAGCCAAAATCAGGCGCCGAGCTGTTTGGGCTGTGGCTCTCGTCCTATGGCCGTGGCGCCACGTTCCTGCTGAATCTCGCACCTGACCGGCGTGGCCTCATTCCGAATGAAGATGTGGCCGCACTCGTGGATTTCCAGGCACGCGTCGCCGCCTTCACCACAGTCGATGTCGCATTCGGAAAAACGATTACCACCGATGACGCCCGTGCCGATTGCCCGGGTTCCCACCTGGTTGACGGCGATGCCAACACCGCGTGGGCGCCTAGCGACGCCCGCACCACGGCATCAGCCATCGTCGATTTCGGAGCCGAAGAACGCATCGCTGGCGTTCGTGTGGATGAACTCATCACGCTCGGCCAACGTGTCGAATCCTTCGCCATTGATGTCTGGCACGGTCACTGGCTGGAAGTTCATCGCGGCACCACCATCGGCCCGCAACGGATCATCGCTCTGCCACCGAGCCGCACTGGACGACTGCGCTTGCGTATCCTTGCGAGCCAGGCGTGCCCGGTGATTTCACGACTCAGTGTCTTTGCTGCCTGAATTCGAAGCGGAGCGCCGGCGGCTCAGGTTGGTGTAGAAGTGGACGGCGTAGCGCAGCGACTCAAGCGCAAATGGCTTCGCAAGCACCATGCTGTTGAGCAACCCTGCTTCTCTCCTCACCGTTTCATCCGGAAATGCTGTCAGCAGGATCGCCGGAATGGCGCAACCAACGATCCGCAAGCGACTGAGCACTTCGAGCCCAGACGCCCCTGGCATGCGAAGGTCGGTAACGATAATGTCAAAAGGTTCACCCGGGAATTCAGCAAAGCTCTGCCGCTGGAGGACCTGAATCATTTCATCCCCGGATTTGGCTTGTGTGACGCTGAAGCCATCCATTTCAAGGAGCCCGACCACCAATTCTCGCATCTGGGTGTCATCCTCCGCCACCAACGCACGGCAACCTCGAGAAAGCGCCGGGATGGCGTCCGGCTTGGCATCAGATTCATTGACGTCAGTCATTCTAGACCTTTATTTTTTGGGCCTGTCAGCGCCGATAGAATCTTCGCGGGGCCGGTACCAGGATAACCTCATGCGAACGTCCGAACAGGTTACGCAAATAACCGTCGGCATGGTTTGTTCCCTCTTCCCCCGCACGAAGCATCCGCCGTGCCAAGCCATTTTTTACGGAGCATTTGCGCGGACAGCGTAACCCGCGACGACTCATGCCACGCTGAAATTTGCACTCCGTTGCAAATCGCGCCACCCCGACAAACTTCGACTGATCGATTTCAGCTCAATGGAGCCGCGGAGCGTGGCGCTTTGCGCCGATTACTAAAGCGCCACAGGTGACAGCAGGGTGACAGCAGAGAAGAGGCGAGCGACGAATGAAAGACCGATGGGGTTATCAACAACGTCAGTTTTGAGTGGGGTAATTTGTCTCACTTGCGCCTCGAGGGGATAGCATTTTAAATCATGCTTCAGTGCGAACCATGCGTTGACAGCATGCGAACGTCTGACTCCACCCAAAAGGAGCGCTGTTTTGAAGTATATCCTCGTGTTCGTACTGGTTTTCGTGGGCGTCCCCTTGGGGTGTTCGTTAACGCCAAAGGGCGTCCAGAAACCGGGGGAGGAGAGCCCGAACGCCTCCGCATTCGGCAATGCCTTTTCGCAGGGAGGTAGTTCATCGACCAACCTTACCTCTATTAGAAGGTGGAGAAACCGAAGCGGCGGCGCTTCCACTACGGGCGGCGCTTCCACTACGGGCGGCGCTTCCACTACGGGCGGCGCTTCCACTACGGGCGGGAGCCCCGCCGGCGGCAGCGGCGGTACGGCACCCGCCGCCCTTTTTCATAGCGGACGTTTGTCTGTAGTTGCGCACAACGGTACCCCGGCTGGAGTTCCCTATTTGGGCAGCTCCAAGTTACTGTTTCGTGACAGAACTACGGGCAGCGCGGGCGACATGGGTGGGTTTATCTGGCTGGGCAACAGTGGGCCGCTCGTGCTGTATGTTTCTGGCAATGCCGGAGCCAGCTGGCATTGGGTCGAGCCTCCCGCCAACCTCGTCGTCGGCACCTATCCCCCACATTCGGTGTGTCAGGATGTGAACGGCAAGGTCCATCTTTTGGGTCAAGCAAACGGCGGCGCAGGCGTCGAATACAGCCGAATCGCCCTCACGCACGACGCGGCCGGACATATCAACGGCTATGCTGCCGAAGCGAACGGCACGCTTATCAACCGAAGCGGTTACATCAAGTGGGCGCACATCATCGACGGCGTCGACGGCAGCGGGAACCCAGTCCTGTTTTATGGGCTGCTCATCGAGCTCAACGGCAACGGCAACCGCGTGGTCGTCGCACGCACGCTTGCGGCTGGCCTCGCGCCAAAAGCGTTTACCGATTGGGGGGATTTAGCAGGCGTTGCCAGCACTAACGTCGCTGCGCCAGCGGTGACCATCGTAGACAGCGGAAGCTATACTGCGCACAACATGGACATGGACCTTGCGCAAAACCCGACGTCCAAAGATCTGCATGTGTTCAGCGGCGTGACCAACACAGGAGACATGGTGCCGCCCACGCCGGGCATCAAGCGTTGGCGTTACATCCCCTCCGGATCCAACTTTGCAGCCGCGGGTACCACCATTCAGGTTGCTTCGGATGCGCAAAGCACCCCGACGTGGGGCAGCGCCATTCCAAGCGAACACTACGTTTGGTATACCTATTTCGATGATACGACTGGGATCACCGTCAAGCGTATCGACGCCACTGGTCACGAAACAAAGATTGCCAGTCCTGAACCAACCGTTAACCAGCAGGCGTGGGGCTGGGCGGCACTTTCTGTCGATCCCAGCGAGACCAAGCTCTGGGCGATCTGGCTTCGGGTAATGCTCAACGGCCAGGGCGGTTACGGCATTTTTTCTGGTTTCTACAATGGTACAAGTTGGAAAACCTTCAACGACACGGGTAGCGGCTACACCGATCCGTGGGGCATGATGGGGAGCGTCGGTTGGCGCGGAGGCCTGGCCGTGTTCAGCCCCGATGGTTCAGCGCTGCCGAACGCCGTCACGTACCCTGCATTCCTTTACGTCATTCGCGGCGGCAATTGAGCGGGGATTTGTCGACAATTCCTCTGTGAAGGCCTAGCTTCCTGCGCCCTCATCGCACTGAAGACGATAGTAAGCATGCTTACTATCGTCCCAGCAACGAAAAGGGCCGCTCGCCTCGTCGCTCGCCCTAGAACCAATCAGGCACGCTACTCGCTACCAGGTTTCAAGGGCATGCCATTCTTTTGAGACTCCGACTCGAAGTCCGTGGGTGCTCCGTTCTCCGGAAGAATTTCGGGCGATTCCCCAGCGAGCAGACGCCTGCCCTCCAGTGTGAGCTCCCAAGCTAAGCCGCGCTTGCGCAGCTCGGCGCCGTAGATGGAGTCGGCGCGCATGACCCGGGACAAGAAGGTCGCGATTGCTGTGGCAAGAAGCAGCGGAAGGACGATCGCGTAGTCTCCAGAAAGCTCGAATACCAGCACGGCGGCCATGAGCGGCGCGTGCGTTGTGGCCGCGGTGGTGGCTGCCATACCGACGAGCGCATACGCACCAGGCCCTCCGAGCGGAGCCGAACCTAGGGCGAAGGCCAGCACGTGTTGGAAACAGACGCCCACCGAAGCACCGAGAAAGAGCGTGGGAGTGAAAACGCCGCCGGGACTCCCGGACGAAACAGAGGCGGTCGTGGTGAAGGACTTCGCGACTAGCAGCCAGACGACGAGCCCGAGTGGAATCGCTCCGTTCAGCATAGCGTTCAGGGGTTCATAGCCGTTGCCAGTGACCTGAGGGAGCCAGAGGGCCACAGCGCCGACGATGAGTCCGCCAGCCCCGGCGCGCCAAGGTTGCGGGAGGCGAGACTTTGCGAAGGCTGCCTCGCCAGCGGTGAGCAGGCGCATGAAGGCTTGAGCCACGAAAGCTGAGACCAGTCCGAGCGCCGCGTACGCGAACAGCTCTGAGGAGCTCAACAGGGTGAACACGCGCTGCCCGTAGATGGGTCCACCTCCGACGAAGGCTCTTGTCAACGCGGTCGCTAACGCGGCGGCAACGACCGCGCTGAGAATGGCGTCCAAGGCGACGACTCCGGTGACAACCTCGAGCACGAAGAGCACCGCGGCGAGTGGCGTGTTGTACGCCGCCGCGAACCCGGCGGCTGTCCCCGCGGCCATCAGCGCGCGACTGCGGTCGTAGCTCACTCCGAAGATCCGGCTGGCCACACCACCGAGCGCTCCGCCAAACTGGATCAGTGGACCCTCTCGACCGATTGAACCACCAGACACGATCGCAAACCAGGAACCGATCGATTTGAGCAGTGTGGTCCGCATGGAGAGGTGTACACGTCCGAAGACCACCGCTTCCATGACGTCTCCAACGCCTTGTCGTTGGCTTTCGCGCGCAATGGCAAGCCCAACGCCACCCGCAAGCAGCCCGCCAACGGTGGGAAGGAGCAGCCGGCCCCAGAGGGGCAGGCGCTGAAACATGGAGACGACGTCGTGTGCCCCAGATGTCACGCTGAACGCGACGCTCAAGAGGGACCGAAAGGCGACAGCAAACACAGCCGCCCCCAAGGCAACGACCAGAAGGGCAGCGAAATAGCGGAGGCCTGACGTCGCCTCGGCTCTCAGCGAAGGCGTGTTGCTTGGGGGATCCTGATCCACTTGACTCAGCGCTTGCGCGCCAAAAGTAAGCCATCGCCAATCGTGAGCATGCTCATCGTGACGCGTTCATCAGCCCGCACCTGATCATTTAAGGTCGCGATGGCCCGCGTATCTGCGGACATCGTATCAGTCCGCTCCGCGACCCTGCCGCCCCAGAGTGCATTGTCGATGGCAATCAAGCCGCCAGGGCGCAACAGCTGCAGGCACTTTTCGTAATAGACACCGTAATTGGCCTTATCGGCATCGATGAAGGCGAAATCGAAAGTGCCCGTTCGGCCGGCCCTGATGAGCGACTCGAGCGTTTCGGCGGCTGGTGCCAAGCGCAGCTCAATCTTGTGCGCAACCCGAGCTTCCTCCCAATAGCGGCGCCCAACGTTGGTCCACGCTTCATTCACATCGCACGCAATCAGCTTGCCATCTGCCGGCAAGGCCAAAGCGACGCTGAGGGCGCTATATCCGGTGAATACGCCCACCTCCAGACAGTGGCGAGCGCCCAATACCTCGATCAGAAGCCGCATGAATTGACCCTGCTCTGGCGAGATCTGCATCCCAGCATTGGGCATGCCCTGCGTTTCCTCCCGCAAACGAGCTAAGATGGCCGGCTCGCGCAGCGTGTGTGTTAACAGATAGCTGTGAAGCTCGTCGGTGATCGACAAGGTGCGCGCAGACATCAACGAAGCTCTACTTGCGCAATCACGACGGTCACGTTGTCAGTACCACCCGCCGCGTTGGCCTGATCGACAAGGCTGCGACACAAATCCTTGGGGGCCGCTCGCGTGGCCAGCGTGGCCAAGAGCTGTGCTTCGTCCACGTGCTTAGTGAGCCCATCCGAACACAGCACCAGCACATCTCCTTGATAGAGATCGTAACGCAACGCTTGGGGGCTCGGCAGATCATCACTGCCGCCGAGGGAATTCCAGAGCATATCGTGCAAATGCGAAGAAGCATCCAAGCCTGGATAGCCTTGATCCATGATTTGTTGAGCGAGCGTGTGGTCTTTGGTGAGGCGGGAAAGCTGCCCCAGGCGATACAGATAACAACGGCTATCGCCCACGTGAACCACATATAAGCGCGGCCATATCACATAAGCTAAAGTGAGTGTCGTCCCCATTTTAAGCGTCGACTGGGTGCCGCTTGAGGCCTGCCGGATGTTGGCGTCCCCCGTCAGCACGGCATTCGCGAGCTGGGTGCGAATGCCAGTCAACGTCTCGTGCGTGCCTTGAAACCCCTGTGGTGGCGGATTGGCCTGTTGCGTCACCCAGGGCATCACGTTGAGTGCATAGTCTGCGATCGTACGCACTGCCATTTGGCTAGCGACATCGCCTTTATCGTGGCCACCCATGCCGTCTGCCACGACCAACAGCGTGCCGAGCACATTGCTCGCAAACCAGCGATTCGCCGCATCAGACAGGCTGCTATCGTGGACCGCCATGGAGCGTTGCAACGTCGCTATCAGGTAGGCGTCCTCGTTGTGCTCGCGCACCTTCCCCACTTCGGAGCAGCCTGCCGCGTTGATGCTGGGCGCCGCCGCGGCCACGCCCGTTCCTACTCCCTTGGCTTCAGATTCTGGCACTCGGAACACCTCCTTCGATGTCCGGCAGAGTACCGTCCCCGATCCGCCACGACTAGGTGCCGGACTTAAATTCCGGTGGAAGCTCGGAGCCTTCGCCCCAGAAATACTTCTCAAGCTCCGTCATCCACACCTTTTGGCCGTTCTCGCTGGTGAGATCCAAACGGTATTCATTGATCAGCATCTTGGAGTGCTCAAGCCAAGCACTCCACGCTTGCTTGGAGACATTCTCAAACAGCCTTTGGCCCATCGGCCCTTTGAACGGCGGCTTCTCCAGGCCCTCTGCTTCACGGCTCAACTTAATACAATTCACGGTGCGCGGCATGAAGCGCCTATTTGGATGCCGAAAGGCTTTGGCGTCAAGCCTCCCCTCTAAGGTTCCGAAACTTGTCCGCAAGCCTATCTCAAAGTCGGACACAAGATAGTAAGCATGCTTACTATCTTTTAAGAAGCGAAAGGGGGCCTAGCAGGGCGCCTAGCTGACACGCCCGAAGGCTATTGCTGTGCGAGATACGGCTGCTCCACTGAAACCCCAAACGGTTTGCCTTCGCGCCAAAATATTCCGAAAATCATTGGCGCTTTGCGCCCCCGGAGTGCCAACACGATCCCCACAACGTCCCCAACAGTTCGCACGTGTTGACCGGCAACGTGCGTCAACACATCTCCGTTGTTCAACGGCAGGCCAAGCCCAGCTAAGCCAGAAACAAGGATTCCAGAGGGATGGCGCGACGAAGCCTGAACAGGCTGGCCCACAGGACGCCTGCCCTCATTCGCCAATGCCAGAACCTTCGAAGCCGGTACCTGAAACGTTGCTTCCAGCTTCTTAGGAGCTGGAACGTTAGCTGGTTCACGAACCCGACGTTTGACCTTCTTGGCGGAAACTCCTTCCACTTCGGCCTGACCCATTTCGACGGCACCGAGGTCGCCAGGTTCGTCCAGGGGAGAGTCATCGCTTCGAAGCAGCTCGCGTGCGCTCTCCACCGAGCTACCCAGCTGGGCTCCGAGGTCCATTCCAAGACGCACCGCAACCCTGGACGAGCACCAAAGGCCCGTCAGGCAGCCGAGCAACACAAGGACACTGAGGCGTGCAAAAATGCCCACGGATGCCCAGTATACCGACTATTTTTGTTGTTGGTTGAAGTAGCGGAAAAACTCGGAACCGGTGGAAAGCACCATACTGGTGTCAGTGCCGATAGCTTTCTCGTAGGTTTCGAGGCTGCGCATGAAAGCGTAGAATTCGGGGTCCACATTGAAGGCGTTCGCGTAGATCTTGATGCTTTCGGCGTCCCCATCCCCGCGCAAGCGCTGCGACGCCTCATACGCGCCCGCCAGCAAGATCGTCTTTTCCTTGTCCGTATCGGCTCGGATCTTAGAGGCTTCTTCAGAACCTTCCGAGCGATAACGCTTCGCCACGCGATCGCGCTCAGCGCGCATCCGCTGAAAGACGCTCTCTTGAACCTCTTTGGGAAGATCGGCGCGCTTGATGCGAATGTCCACCACGTGGATGCCAAAGGTTCGAGTCTGCTTGCGAGCTTCTTCCGTTACCCTGAGCATCAATGGCTCGCGCGCGTTACCGATGATTTCACCGAAATTGCGCCCCGCAAATTCACGGCGCATCTCACTGTTCACGATCGCGTCGATCCTCGCCTTGGCTCCCACTTCGTCGTTCACCCGTTGGTAGAACTGCAAAGGATCCGTTATTTTCCAGCGGGTTACTGGGTCCGCCACCAAGCGCTTCTTATCGAGCGTGAGGTACTCCGCCGGGGGAGTATCGCTGCTTAAGACGCGGCTCTCGACGGTGTACACCGTCTGCCAGGGCAATTTGAATTGCAGGCCGGGGTGTTCAACGCTGCGCTTCCATTCACCGAACTCAACAACGATCGAAAGCTCGCGTTCATCGACCACGAAGAAGCTCGACCAGCCCAGGAAAACAAGCACCAACAGCAGCGCCCAGCCAATTGATTTCAGGCTCACTTAGCACCTCCCACGGCCGGCAGCGACGCCAAGCCTTGAGCACCGAGCGGCAAGAGCGGCAACGTGGAGCGGCCGAGCTCCCGATCCACGATCACCTTGTTTTTAAGGCTCCCGAGAACGCGCTCCATCGACTCCAAGTACATGCGCTGACGCGTGACCTTCTCGGCTTTTGAGTATTCAGCCAAGGTGGCGGAGAACTTAGCCGCGTCACCGTTGGCCTTGAGCACTCGCTCCTGCTTGTAGCCTTCTGCCTGGCGCTCGATTTCTCTCGCCTCACCACGCGCCTTCGGGATCAAATCTTCCTGATACCCGCGGGCTTGGTTGATCAGCTTCTCTTTCTCTTCACGCGCACGAACCACATCGTGAAAGGCATCGCGCACTTCATCCGGGGCATCCACTGCTTGCAGCTTGATTTCCGTGACCTGAATGCCACTCTGATATTGATCCATCAAACGCTGCATCAAAAGCTGCGTCTCGCGCTGCACATCTTCGCGGCCCGTGGTGATCACTTCATCAATGCTGGTTCGCCCCACCATGCTCCGGAGCGACACTTCCGCGGTTGAACGCAGTGTGCCTTCGGCATCATCCAACCGAAACAAATACAAACTCGGATCCTTGATCTTGAACTGCACGATCATCTGCGCTTCAACAATATTTTCGTCACCAGTTAACATTAAAGCTTCAATCGGCACCCGCTCCTCACCTCGAAAGCCGACCTCCACCTGTTGGATCTTCTCAACGTTGACCTTGTCGTAACGCTGAATAAACGGGAAAACGAAATGCAAGCCCGGCCCTCGCTTGCCTGATTCTCGGCCAAAAGTGCGAATCACGGCTTGCTCCCCGGGCGCCACGGTGAAGGTGCCGAGCCAGATGACGATCGCTAACGCGAGCGCGCCCACGATGGGCGCGAGCTTTCCCGCATTCTTCTGGAACATCTCCGCGGCTTGTGCAACTGCGTCCGCTGGATTGGCCGGAGGCTCTTCGTCGTCGTCAAACTGATTGCGCATGCATTTCCTTGAAGTGATGGGTCGATTTCATTGCCGCACGTGCCAGTTGCCTGAATAGGTCTGGCCCACGTTGTCGCAAGTTGGGTCGGTCACAATCAGCTCGGGTCGGGAATCTCTGCAGTAAAGGATCGTATTTTGCCGGAAGGCCTGCCCATACAGGATTGCTTCTTCGCGTGGCATGCCATGCGCTAGCCAACAGGGCTCCCGCCAGACTCCCTCAGGCTCTTCCTCATAACCCACGCACTGCTCCACGCGATAGCAGCCCAATACCAAGAGATCCCGTAAGACCTGCTGGCGTGCTTCGTTCACGCGCCTGGGCAGCAACATGCTCCTTGGATTGTAAGCGGTGAGGATCGCAAAATTCTCACGGAGAAGTGCCGGGAGTGCTTGAGGGTCTTTCGTTTCTCCTTCAAGAGATACTCGCAGAATGCCGCCCTCGCTGGGCATTTCATAGACGGTGCTGAAGTACGAGCGCAGTAGGTTTTGGTCCACAGTGCGCCGAGCCTAGCACCGCTGCTCGGGCGGGTAAGCCCCCGCGAAGCTCGAAGAATCAGGCCTTAAACCGATAGCCAGCCCCGCGAACTGTCAAAAGATGGCGTGGGTTGGCAGGATCCTGTTCGAGCTTGTTGCGCAACTGAAGCATGAAGTTATCAATCGTGCGGAGTGTTCCGTGGTGACCGGGCCCCCAAACTTTGGACAAAATATCTTCGCGAGTGAGCACGTTGCCGTTCGCTTCTACCAGGCACCACAGCACGTCAAACTCGGTTGCGGTGAGCGAGATCAAGCCCGAATCGCGATGCACCTGCCGGCTGCCCGGATCGATCTGCAGATCACCAGCCAGTTGAACGCCTTCTGCGCGCTGCCGCTGCAGATTATCTCGCCGTAAAACTGCTCGGACGCGCGCGAGCAACTCTGCGAGGCCAAAGGGCTTGGTGATGTAATCCTCGGCGCCCAATTCAAGGCCCATCACCTTGTCCATTTCGGCCCCACGCGCGCTCAGCATGATCACGGGCAAGAGATGCCCGCTATTTCGCAACTCGCGTAGCACTTCAAAGCCATTCATCCTGGGCAACATCACGTCCAATATCAAAAGATCATGCTTGCCGCTGTCCGCCAACTCGAGACCGCGCTCGCCATCCATTGCTACCTCTACCTCGAACCCTTCCGCTTCCAAATTCATCTGCAAGCCGAGCGCGATGCTTTCGTCATCCTCCACCACCAAGATCCGCGCACCGCTGACAATATTTCGCCAGCGCACTTGGCTTGGAGCGGAAGGAAGCGGCACGCCGTGAGCCTAAACGTCACGCAACGGGAAAACCAATGAAAAAACGCTGCCTTGCCCGGGGGAGCTTTGAACCTCCACTCGCCCACGGTGAGCCTTCATGACGTGTTTGACGATCGCCAGCCCAAGCCCTGATCCCTCCCGCTCACGGCTGAGACGATCATCAACTCGGTAAAACTTTTGGAAGATGCGTTGGTGCTCCGTGTGCGGTATCCCAAAACCATTGTCTGAAACCGATATTCGCACGAAGCGCCCTTCGACCTTCACGCTGAGGCCCACCTTCGGCGGCCTGCCCCCGTACTTGTAGGAATTCGTGAGCAGATTAAACAGCGCATCCTCGATCGCTCCCCGATCGGCGTCTACGGTGATCGAGTCAGGCGGCAAATCCACGTTGAGCTCGACTTCACGACCCGCGCGGACAGACTCAAACGCTTCGAGCGCCGCCTCCATCACCGTCCGGAGATCCGTCTCGCGCATCACGTATTCGCGACGGCCGCTCTCCATGCGGCCCCAATCGAGCAGTCGATCGATGAGACCCTGCAGCCGGGCGCTCTCTCGACCGAGGCCTTGAATACATTTGTCCTCCGCCTCCACATCACCGCGTCGGAGTTCCAGAGTTTCCGCAAACAGCCGAATGGACGTGAGTGGCGTCTTGAGCTCGTGCGA
>JBBRRP010000152.1:0-14069 GCA_038246305.1 Polyangiales bacterium
GCCGCTGACAGACCGCTCTCTCGCCATTTTGCCAGCCACTTCTCTTGCTCTGATTTCGAATAGCCCTGTCTATTTGCCATTCACTACAATTACGCGATTCTGGATCATCCCAGAGATAGGCACTCGGTAGATGGCTTACATTGTTACGGCAACGGAGACATGCTGTGCCGCCCGTCGGACGTCGTGCGTGCGGGTTTGTCACCTGCGGGTAATGGGAGGTGGGGACAGGCGGATTTAGACGGGAATCTCTCGGAATGGACCTTTGATTGGGAATGGCCCTATGGAGCGACTTGCGTTGACTGCGCGAGGACGGTGATCACTTCGAGCCGTACGCTTCGCGGTGGGGGTTGGATATCGTCGCTCTATGATTTGCCGGTGTTCGGTCGGTCCAATCTGCCACCGGGCGCACGAGCGGATGTCCTTGGTGCGCGATGTGCGCGGCGGTCCAACGCTCAATAGGTGGTTTCACCCTATCACCCAAATAGCCGTTCACTTCCCATTTGTGGAATCTGGAGAAAAAACCTCGTTGGCCCCTTGCGGCCCGTCCAGGCTATCCTCGTCAGCGTACTTCAGTAGGCGCTTTTTATGCCGTTGCAGATAGCGATGAAGCGATGAGCTGAAGAGCAATCCGGTCAGTGCCCCGGAGGTAAAACTGCGCGAGCTGGAAGTTGCTAGCGCCATGACACACAACCACACACTCAGCAAAAACGAAATGAGTACTGAGCCCCGACTCGGACGACGGCGCACCACCACGCGCTCATCAAAGGCGCGGCCGATCCACGCAAATCTGCCCTGTGGTTTCGCCATAATTCACCGTAAGAACTCAAGGGCCTTGCCTGCACTCAGGTACTAACCCGTCTCCATTCGGACCACCGGGAGCAAACGGCGGACCACCCGGACCACCCGGACCACCCGGACCACCCGGACCACCCGGAGCAGGTGGATGGTGCGGGTAGTTGGGCCCTCCCCTATTGCCCGCTCCCCCGCCGCTGCCATTTCCCTCACCGCTCGTGCCTTCGGCACCGTCGTTGGGCCCAGGCGTATCATCGTCGGGCCCAGGAGGGGGGTGAGGGAGGGGGGGACCATCGGGTTTGCACGTCTTCACAGCCAAAGCCGACTCGACGACGCAGGTTCCACACATAAGAACGTTGCATTCACCTAAGGATACCACGCAACTAGCCTCACATACGGAGCAAGAACTTGCTGCTGCCAATACATGTCCGGCGCACTCCCAATCATATGTACCAGTCGGATCGATCCGATTTACCGGATCGTTGTTTGCGTACACATACAAGTTGGCTTGCCCCCCATTCCAGCGAATCGGATCCTTCGCAAGCCAACGACCCAGCTCCGCGTCGTAGTCACGAGCTCCGAACCGAATGAGGCGGGTGTCTGGATCATAGAGCCCACCTGCGAAGCCAAACGGAATATTGCGGAGCCCGGTTTCTGTCATTCTACCAAACGCATCATACCGGATCGACATGGCCGCGCCACTCCCGGGGCCAGTTCCAACCTTTACCACATAGCGGGGACTGCCCAGCCGGTCCGAAATGATGCGGTACGTATCTACTCCCACAAGCATCAGGTCCGGTACGTTTGCCTTTGTGCCATAAACGAACCTTGCCACGTTGCCAGCGGCATCCTTCGTTGCGGCGATTTCAAAATCATCGCGATAGATGTACTCGTTCGTTAGTGCCCCGTCTTTGAAGCGCTTGACCCGACGACCGCGGCCATCCACAGCATAGGTTATCCGCGACCCTCCAGGCAGAACGGAACCGTCAAGACCGCAACCTAAGCACACAGCCACGAGATTGCCCACTGCGTCATAGGTGTAGAGCGTGTTCGCGCCGGTGGACGTGTCCGTCTTCGACTTCAGGGCCCCGTTCCCAGTATAGGTGAATGTGGAACTACCATACTTCACCAGCCGATCCTGGGCATCGTACACCACCGTCCCGGCCACCACGTTGGAGGCGGGACTCTGGGTCCAAGCCGAAAGCCGGTTGCCGTTGGCATCGTACGTATATTCTTCGATCTTGGTTTCCGTGGGGGCGCCACTGAATACGCTCAAAAGCCGCCCAACACTGTCGTAGTAATAGTGATAATTCGACGTCGTCGCATCGAGACGCGTCTCCGCCACCTTCACCACCCTGCCGTCCCCATTTCTTTCGGTCGCAGGTGAGCCCGGCTCATAGTTGAGATCGAGCAGAGTTTCAGTGCCGCGTTTCGCCACGTAGCGAGTGAGCTCCCCAAACCGGTTCTGTCCGTAGGTGTCAGCAATGGGGTTGCTTGCGGTCGCTCCAATCGTTGTGCCCGTCAGTGCCGGGTAGTCCGGGCGCCAGGTTAGCAGCATCACACTTGATGAATTTTGCGGAACGCAAGACGTCGCACCAGTTTGTATGCAAGTTACCTCTCCTTCACCGTCATAACCAAAGCCGAAATCGTATAGTGCGCCGCTCGACCCCCACTGCGTTCGCTCGGACGCGACCTGAAAGAAGTTATTGTACGTCCAGCTGACTTCCCCAATGGCCGTGGGGCTTGCTCCGCTATTCCAGAACGAGCGCTTTGTAAGCAGGAACGAATCATACTCATGCCTGAGATCAACGGCGTACGGGCTGGAGGGCGTGCCGGTGACCTCTTTAAGTTTGCCGCGCGCGCAGCCGGCGTTCGCGTCGCAGATACCTGATGTTGGGTAGTATGAGTAGTCGAAGCCACCACCCGGGAATTTCTTCCCGAGCAGCTGGCCCGTCGCCGAGTTACGAACCGTGGTAACAGCTATGCCCTCGGGCAAATATTCCACTTCGAGCTGCCTGTCGGCGCTGTAGGTATATCGGCTCTCCAGGATCCCGCCAGACGAAAGCGCTGGAGGTGAATAACTCGTGAGCTGGCCCAATGCGGAGTACACGTGTGCGTGGGTGTTGCCGCTGGGAGTTGTCAGCTTCTGGAGGTTGCTGGCCACGTCCCATACAAACTTGGTCGTACCGCCCCCTTGGGTTGCCGTCAGCACGCGTCCGGCTGCGTCGTACGTCATCGTCGAACTCATTGCCGGCAACGAGGGCGTAACAGCGATCTGGGTGAGCTGACCGTAGTCGGCTGAGGTAGTTAACAGCCCATAGTCGAGTTTCTGCTCGCGGCGACCCGTATCTGTGTCCGATGTCCCCTGGATGATCTTGGAGGGGCGCCCGAACGTGTCGTACCTGTACAGCGTAGGCACACGCGCGACCAACGACGATGGTAACTGCGCGGGCGGCGCAACCTTTACATCGTCACTTAGAATTCGACCTGCCAGGTCCGTGATCCACGTTCGCTGCCTGCCGACCGCGCCCGTCTGAGTCTCCATCATCCCAGTCAGCAACTGCGATGCGTCGCGCACTTGCTCGAACTTTGTCTTTGTGGCGAAATCGTCAGTCAGAGTCCCTGGGGTGCCTGGATCCCAAGTGTAGGTTCGAGTCAAACTCACGAGAAGGTCGTTAACAAACGACGATCCACTGAACGCCGTGCTCGTCGTCATCGTTCGCCCGAGCGGGGTCGTCGTGGTTTGCGAACCCACGATGGGAACAGTCATTGACCAATACGGATGCGGCACCATGGACGTGACCACGCGGCTTCCGTCCGCGTTCGTCTGATCTGCCTTGTTTGCGGCCGTAAGGCTCACCGTTCTCACAGAGCCATCCGGTTCCGTAATTTTCTTGTCTACGCCGGTCGCCGTTTGGGTGGTCTCGTAAACCGTCGTTCGCCCCATGGGGGAGGTATGTGTGACCGTCTTCTTAGTCGCGGTTTCCGTGAAACCCAGCGACTGAGAGTTCTGGAGCGCGTCCGTATCTTTCTTGAGCAGGCCGTACTGATCGTACTCGAAGGAGAACAGGTTCGCGAGGGGGTCCGCCATCGACGTGAGAAGTCCGTCTTGTTGATACGTGAACTTCGTTTGGCCGCCGTCAGGCGCCGTCATCGACGCGATTAAGCCGTTGGCGTCTGTAGTGAATCCGGTGTTGCGCGGTGAGGGCTGACCCGGGAAGATCTGGAACGGCCCCACTATGTTCGTCAGATTCCCGTTTGAATCATACACGAGCGTAGTCTTGCCGTTCTTATCGTCAATAACTTCCTTCAAGCGCTCTTTGGCTGCAATGGTCTGGTACGTGAAGGTCAGCAGCGCTTGGCCGGTAACCGCGTGGATGGTCTTCTCGTGGCGCCCGTCCTTGTTGAAACAGAACAGCTCTAAACCAGCTTGCGCGGGGACCACATAGGAGCAACCCGCGGTGCCTCCCGGCACAGCTGCTGGGCTCCCGCTGTCCGCTGGGCGGATCGATGAGAGTACGCTAGGCGACGACGGACTATTCGGCTTACCGTAGAGATTAATCCCATAGTTCCAATTTGCGGTTTCGGCGAAGAACAGGCGTCCATCTCGCGCAGCGTCGAGGTAACTGGGAGCCAGTGCGGTGATGCGTGCGGCGCCACCAAGTTGGAAGTTCACGGTAGGGTTGAGCAGATCAAGGTCACCGGCCAACCCCTCCAATTCGCCAGAGTCCGCGAGGGAATAGATGCGCCCTGAACTGCTGGCTGCAACGCTGATGTAGAGCTTACCCGTTGCGCCGACCGTGAGGCTAGTGACGTCGACGTAAGGCGACGTTAGCTGTTTAACCAAAGACAGGGTCCCATCCGGTTGGATTTTCAGGATCGAGTCGGCGGGGGAACCAACAAATCGATCTGTGAAGAAGACATTGCCCTGAGCGTCCGTCGCAAGAACTCGTGGGAAATACAGTTCAAATGTCACCGAGGTCGCCCGCACGGCTCCACCTGTCGCAAGCGTCGTTGAAGCTCGCGGTCCGCTACCGCCCGCAATGGTGGTGATCATGCCGGCCGGATCAACACGCAAGATCCTGGACTCCCCCCCATCCGCAATGTACACGCTGCCATCCGCTCCCACGGCGACGTCAGTGGGCATGCTTAATTGGAACGAGAGTGCCGTTTTTCCCTCGGCAGTCGGATCGTACGAGGGCGGGGTTGTGGGGTTACAATTCCACTTCTTTCCCGCAAATTCGCTGACCACTCCTTGTGGGTTGATGCGAAATACTACGGCAAACTGGGAGTCGGCGACATACACAGAACCGTCAGGACCCACCGCGAGCCCCTGCGGGTGTGAAAATTGAAAACCTACGGCGGGAGATGGCATCACCGTGGGGTAAGAGATGGAGCACGGATAATTGTCGCTGTTCGCAAACGTCGGATCGGATCCGGCAAATAGCGAAATAGTGCCGTTAGCTTGTATACGCTGTATCGAGCGCCCCATGGTAAGATAGGTGTCGCCGTTCGCGGCTGTGGCCATGCCGAACACGGTTCCTTTAGCCAACTGTCCCGGAGGTTCACGGCGAATGGCGCCACCGGCAGAAGTCGAGACCGTCCCATCGCCCAGACTTACAACGCCCGAGCCCGGATCGAAGCTGTGGTTCACGTTCAAAGACCAGCCCCCTAAGTCTGCCTTTCCCCGAGCCGGAAAGGTGAGCGGGAAACTGTATTGGCGAGCAATGTGGCCCGTCTCGCGCAAACCAGACGCTTGGGTCCTTGAGGTGGCCAGGCCGGATGCCGAGGTTCGCCCAAAGCTGCTCGCCGCTTGGTAACCGGCCGGTACTTCCTCGACAACCCACACGGACGCCAAGCGTGTTCCGCTCAGCGGCCGCCCATAGGCGTCCTTATCATCGGGCCATTCCTTTTCGAAGACCGTGTCGGTGGCCAGCGCTGGCCACTCGTACCTCTTGCCGCCCAAGGAAGCTGTGATTCGGAACCCGAGGCGATTGGACGGCCCCGGTTGGATTCGAGACGGCAGGGTGAACCGCAGCATGCGGTCAAGCTTCCGCCCGGGCGCTCGGCTGGTGCGGTAGTTCAGGCTGAAGGGCGTGCCCGCCACCTGCAAGCGTTCGCCGAGCACCTGATTCTGACACTCGATGATGGACCCCGTCTTCGTGTCCGAGCAGGGGTCCGGATTGGGAGGTGTGGGCCCGCCCGGAGGATCGTCGGGACAGGGTCCGCCGTTGGCACACGGACTCGGTCCTCCAGGAAAGTTGAAATCATGCGTACTGAAGTGGGCCACTGGCACTCGCCAGAGACTCTTGCCCACGCTGCCGCTGTAGTCGATGGCTAGCCGCGCGAGCTCCTCAGGGGTGATACCAAGGCCTGTATAAAGCCCCGGATCCGCACCGGCAGTTCCGTCGACATCAAGGGCGGCAACGCCGCCGGTTATCGCCGTAATCTTAACCACCACGCCGTTGGCTTCGGCCTTCCAAACTCCAGCGGCGCGATCATAGTATCCAGAAGGCACCGCAGCTCCATTGGTGAAGCCCAGAAAATTGTCGAGATAGACCGGCACGGGTTTGTTGAACTGGACGGTGGCGCCCGCAGGTACCCCGCCCACGTTGAGGTCAACGGCATAGGTGTAGGCTGAGCTGGACGGAAGCTCGGCGGGCATCAGAGCCAGCGCGTCCGGATCCGAGCCTACAGGCCCACTCCGGGTGTCCCCGCTGCGGGTGTACTCCGTGACCGATATATTCACGGTGGACGGCATTGACGCGCAATTCGTGGTGCAACCACCAGTGACAATCTTTCCGGTGAGGTCCGCGGGAAGCAGAACTTTGGTAACGCGATCCCCCGTGAGGTCGCGCACGAGATCGCCTGAGACGCTCTGCGTGGGCTGACTCCCAATGCAGCCCGAGCCACAAAGCGCCACCGTAGTAGACGGCGCCGGCGCCTGGAGCGTCACGTCCTTCACGAAGCCTATCTCCCCCCAGGGAAGCGTGATGTGACGCTGCGCAGGCAGAAACCCAGTGCGTTCAAACTGCAGTGTTACCTGTCCGCCGGCGTAGAATGCCATATCGAACTCACCGTTCGCCCGCGTATAAGTTTTCCCGGCGAACGGTTGACCGAGAACGGTTACCTTTACCCCAGCAAGCGGCGTCACAGTCTGCGAGTAGTTCGGATTGTGGCGCAAGGCACGCACCACGCCGCGCACAACCGCAAGGCGTTTGGGATCGGAGTCTAGGGCCATCGCAGTCGGCGGTGTGTCCTCAGCGGTCTGTGTAGCCGTGTACCCATTAGGAGGCAGGAACAGGAACTTCATCCGATCATAGAACCCGTCCTGCGGCGTCGTGTTGTCGTGCTGCGCAGCAGGCGCTGGGTCGGCTATCACCTCGGCGGTGAGAAGCGGAGCGGCGCAATTGCCCGCACCGTCGCACTTTTGACCGGAAGGGCAGAGGCCTTGTCCAAGCTCGTTGTCTGCACTGACCGGCAAGTAACCGTTAGCCCGCGGAGTCGAAATCTGCCCCGCCGGAGTATTGCAAGTTTCAACTGTGCAAGGATTCCCGTCGAAAACTGCGGCCCTCTGGGTACCCGAGCAAGTGCTTCCGGCGCAGGCAGGTGTGTACTTGCAAAGGTCTGCGCAACTTGTGCCCGCAATAACGGGTGTGTACGTTGGCGCACCTGTCGACGTATTGCAGCCATCGGTCGTGCAATCATTGCCGTCCGGAACTGGCGCCACCGGCGTGTGCAGAACCCCGCTCGCTTCGTTGCAAGAATCCACCGTACATGCGTTACCGTCGTTCGTGGTGAAGGTCGGATCAGCCGCGCAAATGATGTTCGTGCCATTCATCGCGCAACGCTGATTGGATCCGTTGCAGATCAGCGAATCATTGCAGGAGGCTCCCACCAAAAAACTCGTGGTGAAAACCGGGTCGGCCGCGCCCCCTAAGCTGATTGTGCAGAAATCCCGCGTACATGGGTTGCCATCGTCAATGGCCACTGAAACGGATGGCGGACACTCTGAACCGCGTACCGGCTGGGGAGTTGAAACAAACGAGCCAACGCCCGAGCTACCGTTGCCAACTTGGCCTTCCGAATTTCTCCCCCAGCATTGAACTTCGCCCGAGGACCCAATAGCGCAACTGTGATACTGCCCGACGGCTAGCGACCTGGGGTTGAGAGGCACTGTGATGGCGGTTGGCGTCAAAACGTCAGCGCCTGGTGCCGCGCCGCCGATGCCAACTTGCAGATCTGCGTTCGGGCCCCAGCACTTGACCGTGGTGCCTTGCGTGTAACAAGTGCCGAGGCCTGCTGCAACGGACTCTGGATCGCTGATGATCGGCGGGCTGAGCACGCCGGACAAGGTTGTGCCCAGCCAGCTCACGCTTGGTGTACTCCCAGCGGCGCCGTCAAATGTCAGCACCGAGAATTCGCCGGTTCCAGGCCCGCTGGCAGTAGATTGTCTCCACTTGTCATTGCCCCAGCAGAAGAGGTCTCGTGCGTGAAGCACAACCGATGGGCGGCGTACCGATGTGAGTCGACCGATGGCGCAACTGTGGTACGCGCCAGCGTCGAAAGCTGCCACCGACGCGACACCGCCACTTGCGACGGGCGTGGCCGAGTCCGGGTATCCCAGGTGCCCAATTCTTGGGGAATCTGGGCGATTCCGCTCGGTGCGGCCACCACCGGCGCCCCAACACTTGAGTGAAAATGCGGTGGTTGAACTTGATCCTGCGCACCCATGTGCCTGCCCTAAGCCGAGCCACATGAAGCCGGGAACGCTTGCCGTATAGTCCGAGGTGACCGCCGTTCCCCCGCTCCCCGCCAACTTCACTGGGAATGCCTGCTGGACTCCACCCGATACGCCAGACTGAAGGCGATCATTCGCTCCCCAACAGTAAATGCTGCCGTCTGCCTTGAGTGCGCAGGTGTTCGCATTACCCGCACTGAGGGCAATCACGTTGTTGAGCACAACCGATGAAAGCGACTTTGGCGTGGATTCGTAGGGCATTACGCTTCCGTCCGCTAGCTCCCCGTCGAGATTCCGGCCCCAACAATAAACCTCACCATCTCGGCGCAACGCACAGACATGACTGCCACCCATCGCGACCGCTTCGATCGGTACGCCTGTTGTGACTTGGACCGGCACCGCCGATGCAACCAATGTTCCGTTGCCTAATTGGCCCCTCCGATTATCTCCCCAGCACTCCAGCTTGCCGCCATAAACGCGGCAGGTTGACCCTTTCCCAACGGCAATCTGCTCGCCGCCCAAACGGGCTACCGAGAAACCCGTGACTGCAACCGGATTCGAAGGCGCACCCGCTGCCGCGCCCACTTGGCCAAAATCGTTCGTGCCCCAGCAGTACAGCGAACCCTTTCCCTGAATTGCGCAAGCATGCCCGTAGCCGCCATAAATCGCAAAACTCAACGGGTCAGCCGTCGCGACTCCCGCGAGCGCGGCAGCACCTGTCACCACCTTCGCGGGATCTGTGCTCAGATGGCAGCGCACTTTGCCATCGACGAAGCGCACGCACGTGAAATTCTGCGTGGTGGCCAAGCTGGTGATGCCAGTAGCCGTGACGCCGAGTGAGGCTGCCTGGGTGAACGCAGGTAACGGACCAACCGGAGTGAGCCCCACCCAATAGTACCGCCCGCTCCCATCGCGAATCGCCGTAAATTTCTCGGCGGCATGCACCTGAATGGGAGAATCTGTGGCGGTCGCGACGGCTCCGCCGATGTCAGCCGTAACGACCACCTTCAGCGTCGTCGTGGTGGAACCAAGCTGACCAAATAGATTGCTCCCCCAACACGCTACCGAGCCATCCCGCCGAATACCGCAAGTATGATTCGCGGGCGCGCCCGAGCCGATTTGGATGAACGCTTGGGCGGGCAACGCTGTGCCGTCGAGTACCAGCGAGGGAGTCGAAACCAGGGCCGGCAACGATGAGCCCGACAGCCCATCGACCTGGCCCATCGTGTTATCTCCCCAGCAGAAAGTGCTGCCATCATCCTTGAGCGCGCACGTGTGCGTGGCGCCAGCTGCAATCCACTTGATCTGCGAAAGCTGACCCGCCCGAACTGGAAAAGCGCTGTTGGTCGTGTTGCCGTTGCCGAGCTGGCCCCGTGTATTCTTCCCCCAGCACCATACCGTACCGTCTCGCTTCAGCGCGCAAACGTGATCGCTACCTGAAACAAGCTCTAAAATATTCGTCACGGGGGCTGTCACGAGGAGCGGCGTCGGAGTCGAGTTGAAGGAGCCATTCCCCAGCTGCCCCTCCGCACCGCTGCCCCAGCAGTACACCTGCCCGTCATTCGTTGAGATAGCGCACGAATGCGACTTTCCAAGCGCCACCGTGCTGCGGGGATCAGTAGGCTGCGGAGTCGACGCAGACGCCACTTGCTGCCACTGGAGCAGAACCCCAAGCGTCGCCAAGCCGACCAGAAGAACCCACTTAACTGCGAAACTGCGCGACGAATGCATGGACATTGCCTCTCCCAAAACCTGCGGGTGAGGAACTGCCCCACGTGCTGGTGGTCGGCATAGCGTGAGCTGTAACTTCACTGCAATCGATTTGTTTGCCGGCGTCGCCGCGTGCACTAACCACCCGGAGTGGAGAATAAGGGTTAACCCTTGGTTCGCTTCACCCAACGCGATTGTGACAACGATGTTTCTTGTGCAACAAACTCACACGCGCGACCTCAGCTCGCATTTTGCTTGACTTGCTTTGCCGCTCAGCTGAAAAGCTCACCTGGGCGGAGCTGATACGCTGCCCGTCCCGTAAAGCGAGGGTAAGCTGTGACCGCAAACCGAACCATACTTTCTGTACTCATCTTAGCCTCAGCTGTTCTTCTCGGCGCCTGCACCAACAGTGCACCGAAAGCGGGAGAAAAGGCGGTTGGAACTAAGCAGAGCGCGTTGATCAGCACGACGGTGGGTAAAGCTTGCGTGGGGAGGGTTGAGCCGCACCAGTGGACGTATAGCGGCCTCCTGATCGCAACCGCCGACACCACTAAATGCGGATTCACGACGCCGCCCTACGTCTTTACCTCGCTCGGGGGGAATCAGAACCAAGCCGCCGTCCTAGGGGTCAACGCGATTCGCAGCCGCATAAACACCAGCTTTGATGTCTACCTTCAGAACCAAACGGTGACTACGACCGATGTTGAAGCCAAAGCTTGGGGCTGGTACGTCGATTGGGAGGCATTCTCACCCGACTTTAAGTCTCCACAAGTTTGCGTTGGCGAGACCTCTGAAGCCGCCACGGGGTGGATGACGTATGATTCGAGCACCGTCTACATTGATGTGAACACCTCAGCCTGTGGCTTCACCGGCACACCGACCCCCATGTACCAAACATCCCTCGGTGCTACCTCTGCCTCATGGAGCACGAGGGGCATTACCTCGATCTACAGTCCGACCAACACCGGGTTCAGGGTCTATGCCCAAAAGTCGGGGCTGACGGTAGCCCTCGCTCAAAGCCGAGGGTACTTCGTCATGTGGAAGGCCGTGCGACCAGCTGTGGAGACGCAACTCAAAACCTTGAGCCGCGTCTGTACCGGCCTAAGCCCCACCACTCTCTGGCAAACTGACGCGGCTGCGAGCACCATCTTCGCAGACATCGATACCGGTGATTGCGGGTTCTCCAATGAGCCCGCAATCTTCACGAGCCTTGCGGGCAACGGCAGCCATTACACTGCGCTCGGGCCTACCTCCATTTTTTCACCCACCGATCGCGGATTCCGAGTCTATCTGAACACCACCGCCACAGCGGCGAACGCCGCAACGTGGGGCTGGGCCATCAACTGGGCGCGCGTCGACAGCTACTGAGCGAAGACCTGGCCCCTCATCGGGGACTGGTGTAAGAAGCCGCATCACGATGAGAACCTCAGGCTTACTTAAAGCAGCCCCGCTCGTAGCCCTCATGCTGGGAGCCGTCGAATCCTGTAACAAGACAGATTTGCCCCCCAACTTGCACGAGACTGCGACAGGCGGCAGAGCCACGGGCGGTGCGCCAGCGGGAGGAGCAGGCACCGGCGGCATGCCACCAGCAGGAGGCTCAGGCACGGGTGGCATGCGAACCGGAGGTGCAGGCACCGGCGGCGGCACAGGAGGAGCCTCACCTTTGGGTGCAGGAGGCCAAAGCCAAGGCCAAGGAGGCGGCGTGGCCTTCGGCGGCACTGTCGGAAGCGGACGCGGGGGCACGGGCGGAATGAGTGCGACAGCCGGGCAGCCCGGTGCTGGCGCTGGGGGAGGCGTGTCCGCTGATTGTGGAGACCCGAGCGCGCGTCCAATCGTGATCGTGGATGCTGACATCTCTACCTCCAGAACGTGGTCCTGCGATAAGGTCTACCTTTTGAATCGGCCCATCCGTGTTATCGGCACCACGAATGCTCTCACGGTGTTGAGCATCGAGCCTGGCACCTTGGTCCAAGGCAAGAAAGGCTCACTGGGAGTGACTCCGGCCGGTGCCTTGATCGTAGCGCGGACGGCACAACTAATAGCTAACGGCACGGCTGAACGCCCAATTATTTTTACTAGTAGTGCTCCAGTTGGAATGCGACTGGCAGGAGACTGGGGCGGCGTTGTGCTGCTAGGGAACGCTACCAACAACGTTGGCGAAACCAACATCGCGGGGGTCTCTGCAAGCCCGGCCACCTTGTATGGTGCGCCAGTAAATGCCGGAAATCCGGCCTGGAATTGCGGATCCCTGCGCTACGTCCGCATCGAATTTTCAGGCTTCACGCTCACGGGCAGCACCGGGCTGCGGGGGCTCACCCTAGGATCCTGTGGATTTGATACAATCGTGGATAACGTCCAGATACATCGCGGCGCAGGCGATGGTGTAGGTATCTTTGGAGGCATGCCGGATTTGAAGCACCTCGTGATCACCGGCGCGCGTGGCAACTCCGTGGGTTGGGATCAGGGATACACCGGCCGAATGCAGTTTCTAGCAGCGCAGCAGTATCCTGGTGGTGCGGACCACGGCATCCAGGCAGACAACAACGCGAACACGCCCACCGCTGTGCCAATTTCTGAACCGCGTATCTACAATGCAACGCTTCTCGGCACGAACCTTACGGCTCAAGCGTCAAGCACCGTCGGATTAAAATTCAAGAGTGGTACCCACGGTACCCTACGCAACGCCATTGTCATGGGGTTCGACTTAGGTGTCCTCGACGTGGAGGGAACTCAATCTAGCGCAGCCGCCCAAGCGGGGTTGCTCTCAGTTCGAAACTCTATTTTTGTTGGTGTTCCTGGCAAAATATTTCCAACCGGCATCGACGATGCCGCAGACAACTCGCTCGACGAATCAACCTTCTTCTTGAACGTTGCCTTCAAGAATCGAAAGTACAACGACGCTCCCGCTGCTGCCACAGCGATGCTCTTGCAGGATCCGTTCAACCGGCTTCAGCCTGGATGGATACCGATCCTCACTTCGCCTGCAGCCACCTTGGCCGAAACTCCGTCCGATCCTTCGGTGGCTCAGGGTGCTGGCGGCGCTGGTGGGGCTGGCGGCGCAGGAGGTGCAGGGAACGAGGGCATCGCTCGCCCACCGTTCTTTGACCCAGCCGCGACCTATGTCGGAGCGTTTGAGCCCGGTGGAGGCTTGGATTGGGCTGCCAACTGGACTGCCTTTCCAGAGAATTGAAGCTGCCACCACCTTCAGTGTTACGCCAAGCGTCCGGCCAAGCTTTCAGCAGATTGTGCGAGCAGCTCACGCGTTGCGGAGCCGAGTATCAGGAATTGACGTTGACCCATTCGTCGTCGTCGGTCGATCACGCCCCGTAGTGGCGCAAGCAGGTGCCGACGACGCCCTCACTGCCGCCGCTGCCCAATCGATGAAGTTAACCCGTGTACATGTACACGCCGCAGCGATCGCGGTAGGGAGTGCTCAACCGACGAGCTTCGCACCCTCCGAGCGACTCAAGCGCTCGTCGAAGGTGTGAAGCGGGAGCGCGCCACCCCGCCGTGCCGATTCCAAGATGAAATAGTCAGCGAAGTCGGCGGAGCCAACTTCAAAAGCAGCAAGCGCTAGGCGCGTTGTTGCTCCGTCTTCCACGTGTACTCCCTCAGTGGCAATCAGCCCATGGAGGGCTGCCGCGATGGTTGCGCGATCGAACTTGTAAGCGCCTCGGAGCACCCATTGTTAGCGAGCGTGAAAAAGGGCGGAAATCTGAGCGCGGTTAGTTGGGGTTGACGCGCTTTGCGTGGGCGCGTTCCTTGGCTTCTTTGGCGCGGTAGCTTTGGCCTTCGATGGGGATGACTTCGCAGCGGTGGATGAGGC
>JBBRRP010000153.1:0-13838 GCA_038246305.1 Polyangiales bacterium
ATGTCGCCGCGCACGCTCACGCGCTGCTTCAACGAATCCTTTGGCATGTCTCCGATGAACTACGTGATTGACGTGCGCTTGCGTCGAGCCGAGGAAATGCTGTCCGGCAGCGATGCACGCGTGAAGGATGTCGCGCCCAAAGTGGGAATCGACGATGCGAGCTACTTTGCCAGGCTTTTTCGTAAACGGACCGGGCTTGAGCCAAGCGCCTTTCGCGCGCAGCAGCGCGAGCGTTCGCTCGTTAAGGAGTGAAAGCAAGCGTTGATCGGGGCGTGCGCGCGCTCGGTTGAGGGGTCGCGCAGGCGTGCTCGGTGAGGAGCGCTTTTCGTCCCTCTGGAGATAGTAAGCATGCTTACTATCTTGTCTTTTCGTTGAGATAGAGGCAACGGACAAAGTAGGGCGCAGTTGACGATGCTCAATTTTTGCGTGGGCGCGGCCCCAAATCTTCTCTGCGGGTCGCTCAAGAAAGCGGGCAGAATCCATAGCGCTGGATCAGAGTTCGGTGAGGTTCGGTCAGGTCCGACGATCGAAGGCTTGCATCCATTGCGCGGATCTGTAAGCCAACCGCCTGTGATTCCGCCTGTTGCACACTTCATTTGGTTCGGCAAAAGGCTGCCGTGGGTGCATGCGGTTGCGTTACGCTCGGCGGCGCGCCAGGGCGGATTTTCTCGGGTGATTCTCCACCACGACTCGGATCTCTCCACCACGGACGTTTGGCCCGAGCTGTGTGCATTGCCGGGCTTCGAGTCGCGTCGTATCGATTTAGGCCCTCTATTCGCCGGGCTGGGCGTTGATGGCGTGCGGCTGCAAGGTCTGTACGCGCAATTGTCGCAGCCGGCGGCTCGTGCAAATGTCGTGCGCGCAGCGATACTAGCAGGTGAAGGCGGTGTTTACCTGGACACGGACACTGTGACGGTGGCCTCGCTTTCGCCTCTCCTCAGTGCGGGTGCATTTTGCGGTGTGGAGCGTGTGGCGTTCCCCGCGGCCGTGGTTCAAGGTCGCGCGCTCCTTCCAAAATTGCGCGCCTACGCGCTGACTACACTGCGCGAGGTGACTCGCTGGTTCCCCGACGGTTATCAACGTTTTGCGAAACTCGAGCATCTTTATTCGGTCGCTCCCAACAACGCTGTGCTCGGCGCAGAGCCGGGCCACCCGTTCATTCTTGGCTTGTTAGAGGCTATGTTAAGCGTGCCCCCGGCTCGACAAACGGTGCGCTACGCGCTCGGGACGCACGCGCTGGAACGAGCGGTGACGAACTATCGCGGTGAGGGGCTCGTCGTGCATCCGCCGGAAGTTTTCTATCCTATGGGGCCCGAGATCAGCAGGCACTGGTTTCGGTTGCGTCAGTCCGTCGATCTAACGACGGCTATTCGTGCCAATACCCGCGTTGTGCATTGGTATGCTTCAGTGCGAACCAAACAGCTCGTTCCTCGCATCAACCCCGAGTATGTCGAGCGCCATCAACATGACCAGCTCTTGAGCGCGCTGCTCTTGCCGTACGTTTAAACGCGGTTCAGTCTGAGGTCTTGGCTACCTCGACCCTCGTTGGCCAGATAGTCCGGGACATTGGCAGGGGATTGGCCAAATAGTGCTGTGGCTTTGTGATAGGCTTACAGCTCGCCCGGATACCGTATCTCAGCCGAACTGGCACTCTAAGGTTTCAGCGAAGACGCGCGGTGCACTGCCCTGTACCCCTAACTCAGGCGTTGACCGGAAGTTGCTAAGTTCGACTTGGGATTGAGTGCAATCGGGCTAGGCGAAATTGCTAGTCTCCCCGCCTCGTATGAGTGATGTATGTCGAGAACAAGAATGTGTTGGTTGTTCGCTGCGGTCCACCCCACATTCGGGGCGGTAACGGCGTGTGGCACCGCTGAATCACTGACGTCGGGCTTCGCGTCGCAGGGGTTAGCTTTGATTCAGGGGGATCCGCATTACGTCTCGGCTTCCGAGCGTCTGATGGGTGAAAAGATGGCCACGGCTTGGTCCATTCTAAGAACATGAGGAAGGCTATGCGTCACAGTCACTGGGTTGGATTCGGGTTAGGGCTTGGTTTAGCGGTGGTCAGCGGATGCAGTGGACAGGTGCTTCGGGAGCCGAGCAATAGCGGCGGGAGCACCGGAATTCAGCTGACGGGCGGCATCGCGAACGGTGTGAGTGGCGGCGCGAAGAACACGGGCGGATTGGCGAACGCGAGTAGCGGAGGAGTGGCTTCTGGCAGCGGTGGGTTTCGCGCGTCAGGTGGCAGTGGGCAGGGTCTCGGCGGTGCACACGGTGCCGGCGGCAACAGTAGCTCCGGTGGCACGAATGCATCCGGTGGAACAGGTGGAGCCCCAGCAGGGAACAATAGCGGCGGCGGCCCGGCACTCAACTTCAATCCCTGTCCCCCGCAAGGTCAACCCTGCGTCCTCGTCCCGTACGGGGACTCCATAACAGACGGCTATTCCGCTACCGACGCCGGCGGCTACAGGTCAAAGCTCTTCCACCTCGCGATCATGAACGGCAAATCAATCACATTCGCAGGGTCAGGTGACGGAGGCCCAGCCACAGTAGACGGTCAGCCGTTCCCAGCCGCACATGAGGGGCATAGCGGGCAGGGCATCGGAGATTTGCTCACTATTTCGCAAACGTACTTGAGCTCGTTGAACCCCAATATCATCCTGCTCATGATTGGCACCAACGATTTGGGCGGTGATAATCTAGACGCGCAGCTCGGCGGTCTACTCGATGCCACCTTCAAAGCTGTCCCGACTGCGCTCGTGGTCGTGGCCCAGATCACGGCACAACGCGGCGATAATACGGGCGTCACCCAATACAACGCGCTCATTCCAGCCGTCGTTCAAGCCCGAGCCAGCACCGGAAAACATGTGGTGATGGTGGACATGTACAGCGCCTTCACGTCCAACGCGAACTATGAAACGGAGTATCTAGTCGATTACGCGCACCCCACCGATGCGGGCTATGCCGTGATGGCCAACGTTTGGTATCAGGCGATTGGTTCACTGCTGCGCTGATCACGGGAGATCACTGAAAACAGTCGATTGACCCAGGGCTCTCACGGTGCATTTCAGATAGTCAGCATGCTTACTATCTCCCACGCGACTAAAACCAGCGCCTGCTCCGACAGCACGACTTGACACTCCGGACGCCTCGCCTTGCATGCTCGCTGGGCTTGGCGCTCATTCGTCCGCGCCGAGCGAATTAAGCGTTAGAAGCCCTACCAGATCGCACAATAGCTAGGGAAGCTGGCCGGGAGTCCGCCCGCGTAGGGCGAAGGTCGCGTCCCGAATGGGTGTGCCTTCATGAACTCCCACGCACTTTGGCGGAGCGCAGCAGGGGCGCCACAGTGCCCGCTAGCGTGGTTGCAATCGACTCCAAACCCGAGCGGTTTGATAAAATCGAGGAGCGTGTGGCTAGTCGTTTGAAAGTTGACGCCCACGGTGTCGCCCGGACCGCCCTGCATGGTCATCACAGCGGGTACACGCGTGGGATCCTGAAGGGCGAGGCCGAAAGTATTGGTGAGCCCACCGGAATCTGAAGCCGCGGCTGCAATGTAGGTCGAACGCTTGACCGCCATTGCCGCCGCCATCAGACCGCCAGCGCTGCAACCGGTAACATAAATCCGACGCGGATCGATGTTGTGATTTTGAACCGCGCACGCAACGATCAGATCGGCGTACGCGAGGTCAGACGTTTCGTACCACACGCCATTCGGGCTTGGCCCGACACGTACGTTGCCGTCGGAGTTGGGAGCGATCACAATTCCGCCCTGCGCTTGGATGTCATTCCGCACTGAGCTCGGGAGTTGGAAATTGAGGGCCACATTTCCGCTGCTCCCGGTGCCGTGCCACGTGAAGAGCAAGGGCCCCTTGGTGGCGCCGGGGGTGCCCGCCAAGATGTTGGTGTTGAGGCCCATGACTATCTGCTCGCCGGTCGTGAATGTTGGGCACGTGGGATTGCCAACGGGAACTGGAACGAGCGGGGCTTGACTGCCACCCATTCCCATTCCGATTCCGACCAGGCCTCCAGCTCCAACGGGAGGAGCGCCGCCGCTCATTTTCGTAGTTGCTCCGCCGGTTGCCGGGAAACCTGAAGAGCCCCCGAGCAATGTGGACCCTCCCGCCCCGGATGGCGCTGAAACAGGTGTGAACTTGGGTTCGCTGCCACTGCAAGCCACGAACAACGCACCCAAGACGAGCACGGCAGTTGTTAGAGAAGGGAACTTGCTGTTGGAATGGGTCATGGGACAGCCTCGCAGGACGTCAGGTGATTGGCCCAGGCTACCACCTTGGCGAGGTAGGGTCTTGAGTCTTGATCACAGGCGCCGCCCCTGTTTTGGCGGCTTTTGCTCGATCCGGGGCTTGATCCATTTCGCGCCGTCACCGATCCCCGCTAACATCTGGTTCCGAAGAGGGTGTCGGTATGAGTACGTACGTGTTGGTGCATGGGGCATTCTTAGGAGGCTGGTGTTGGCGGCGAGTGGCGGAGCAGATGCAGTTGCGTGGGCATACGGTGGTGACCCCCACCTTGACGGGCTGCGGAGATAGGTTTCATTTGCTGAACCGTGAGGTGGGTCTTGAAACCCATGCATTGGACATTGAGCAGACCTTGGTTCACGAAGATCTCAACGACGTGATCTTGGTTGGGCACAGTTATGGTGGAACGGCCATGACCGTCGCCGCGGCCCGCGTCCCCAGTCGCGTGCGCAAGATGATCTACCTCGATGCGCAAGCTCCGGTTCACGGACAGACCGCCAGTGGCGCGATGGGGGATGGCACCGCAGGTAAGCTGGCTGAGCTCGCTCAAGGCGATGACGGCTGGCTGCTGGATCCGCTGCCGCTCGACGTGGTGGGCGTGGTGAAACCCGGCGACGTGGCGTGGGTGGCCCCGCGTCGGCATCCCCATCCGCTACGAACGTTGCTTGAGCCGGTGACGGTGCCTGAAGGATCGCTCGATGCGGTCGCAAAGGTCTACATCGTGTGTCAACAACGGGACAAGCTGATTACAATGTTTGGTGCCGATCCCCTGGCGCCGTTTGTGGAACGCGCGCGTCGCGAACACTGGCCCGTGACCGAGCTTGACGCTCCCCACGACGCCATGATTGCCGCGCCGGAGCTCACACATGAAGCCCTGTTGTCGCATGGCTGAGCGCTTCTTCGAACTGATCCGGACGCTTCACGTGGGCGTGGTGGTGCAAGGACCGAGTACCGAGGTGCTGGTTTGCAATCCTGCGTCTTTGATGCTTTTGGGGTTGGATGAGGATCAGTACCGCGGGAAGACTTCGTACGATCCGGACTGGAATATCATTCGCGAAGACGGCTCGGTTTTCCTAGCGCAAGAGCGTCCTCTGGCGCGGGTGCTGGCCACGGGAAAAGCGGTGCGCAGCGTGGTGATGGGCGTTTTTCGGCCCAAAACCAAGGATCGGGTCTGGCTCCAGGTGGATGCCGAGCCCGAGCTGGATGAGCAGGGGCGCATCGTTCAAGTCGTGTCGACGTTGACTGATATTACCGAACGACGGCGACTTGAATCATCGCTCATGGAAGCCCGAAAGCTGGAAAGCATTGGCCGTTTAGCGGGTGGGATCGCACATGATTTCAATAACCTGCTGACGGTGATCACGGGCGCCACGACGATGGCCTTGGACAGTCTACCCGCAACTGATCCTGCGTGCGCTGATCTGAATGCGGCCCTTGACGCAGCTCAGCGTGGCGCAGCGCTGACGCGCCAGCTCCTGACCTTTGCTCGGCGCCGCGCGACGGCCCCGACACTCCTCAACATTGGCGCTGCGGTTTCCTCTTTGATGCCCCTCTTGTCGCGCCTGCTGGGGCCCGGTGTGTCGTTGGCTATGAATTGCTACCCCGATACCTGGTCGGCGCGCATCGACCCAGTGGAGTTTGAGCAACTGGTGGTTAACCTATCCGCGAATGCGCGTGATGCGATGCCTTCGGGCGGCGTGATCAACATCGAGACTTCCAATTTCGAGCACGCGAGTGACGCGCCGGGTTTGCCGCGGGGTGCGTACGTGTGTTTACGTGTTTCCGACTCCGGCATGGGAATGGAACCTGGGATTCTGGAGCGGCTTTTTGAACCTTTCTTCACCACCAAAGGCGCGGGCCGAGGCACCGGGCTTGGCCTTGCGATCGTGCATGGCATTGTTGTGCAAAACTACGGTCACATTCACGTTGAGAGCGAACTGAACAAAGGCGCCACTTTTCGGGTGTATCTGCCGCGCGCGATGGATGAGTCTGGCCTTGGGCTGCCGCACTCAATTCCCGTTCTAGGTGGCCAAGAAACTATTCTGTTCGCGGAGGATGAAGGGGAGCTGTTAAGCCTCTCGAAGCGGTACCTGGAGCGTCTGGGCTACAAGGTGTTAGCGGCGCGGGATGGCGACGAAGCCTTGGCCATGGTGTCCGAGTGCGAGGCCCCGGTAGATTTGCTTTTGACCGATCTGACGATGCCCCGTATGAACGGCGACAGCCTAGCGCTTCGACTTCGCGCCCGTTGGCCAAATCTTCCAGTGCTGATCACCTCAGGCTTTGCGAACAACGGCACCTTCGCCCGAGACGAATGGGCTGTGCTCGACAAACCCTATACCCTGGCGGTGCTTGGTGCGCGGCTTCGCGAAATGCTTAATGCCAACCGGGGCTGAGCCTCGGACTTACGGAAAATCGCTGGTGCGGATCAGCGCTCAGGTGTCTTCGCGTCGGGAAATCGCTGCCGGGGAGCCGTTTTAGGCGCAGCTGGGGCCACAGGCAGCGCGCTCGACGGCGGGACGACGGTGGGCGCAGGCGCAGCTGCTGAGGTGTCCGCTGGGGCTGGCGTCGTCGCAGCCACGGGATCGGTAGGCGGTGGCAGATAGGAGCGGGTCGCGAAGTTGACCGCGACAGCAGGAGTTCCTTGTTCCCCCAGGCCGAGTGTCAACGACAGCGTGTGGCCATCTTCCCAGTCCCAGGCGTGGCGCGCGACGACTTTGCGTTCGACCAAACACTGGTAGAAAACGGCCGGTGCTCTGCATTCTTCGGGATAACGGAGTTTCACGCGCGCGGGCTTGCCGAATGTTCGCCGAAGTTCTGCAGTGAGTGACGTAAAGAGCTTACCCCAGGCGAGCCCGTCTTGGTTCGCTAGCGTGCTATTCATTCCGATATGGCACAAAGAGCGGGGCTTCAGATCCACCACACCGCCATCGCAGAAATCGAGGGCAACACGCACCTGGTTCGCGCCATTCGTCCAACTGCAGGAGGAGCCGCTGGCATCAGCACTCCAGGTTCCTTGCCGAGCGGCGCAACGTTGTTGTACGGCTTCTAAGGCTTCACCAAACTCAAAGCCCACCCCGCCCGAGGGTGGGGCGTGTTCGGGTTCTTCTTCGTCGGCATCGGCCTCGCTCTCGTGGAAGGTGGGCGTCCGCGGCGAGTAGCGCTGCGTCTCGCGGTTCGCCTCGCGCGTGGCCTCAAGGCGGTCTTCTGCTTCGTAGGTTTTGCAGTCTGACGCGACATCGGCGCCATACGCCGCTGAAGCAATGAAGAGAGTGCCTAAGGCAAGCCCGAGAAGTATGTCCACGGTACGATCGAAGGGTGCTCCCTGGACTTGCTCAGGACCATTCGCCGCGAGCCCGATACGTACAATCTCAAGCCCTGCAAATACGCCGTCGAGAACCGGCAACGCTGCCGAGGATGTGCAGCTTGCCTTTCGTATTCCTGAATGGACTGATGGCGGGCGCGTCGCAAAAATCAACGAACACCCCTGCAAGCTGATGAGTGCCGCCAGCCCGAGCGGTAGTGTGCGCCACCACCCCTCATAAAACCTGCTGTTCAAACCGTGTGTCGCTGCCATTTTGGGGTCGCAACCTAGTGATATTCTTGGGCCGAGGGCAACCCTTGGCTCTGGAGCAGCACCAGCATGCTAGGCTGTCAGCATCCAAATGGTCGCGCCCGCCAGCCTGCCCAAGTTTGACCCGACCTTCTATCCCGTGGAGGACGACGTGGGGGAGCATGAACTCCAAACATACATTCTAGAATTTTTGCGCCCGCTCCTTGAGCGCTATCTCGCCTCCATCGGGATGCGTGCGCATGTGGGCTCCGATCAGTTCATCTATTGGAGGGAGTTCGCACCAACCTGTTCGGTGTCTCCTGACATTTACGTTCTGCCAGGCGTGTCCCAAGATATTGCGATCGGAAGCTGGAAGGTTTGGGAAACGCAGGTGGTGCCGAGCTTTGCTCTAGAAATCGTCACTTCCGACTATGGCAAAGACTACGACGAATCACCCAAACGCTACGCGGAACTCGGCGTACAAGAGCTGGTGATATTCGATCCGTTTCCGGGCGCACAACGAACAGCGTTGCAGGTATTCCGCCAAACACCAGACGGTTTTCAGCGCATCGAAAAGACATCCGGTGATCGCGTGCGCTCGGAAGTTCTCGGCTGTTTTTTCCGCGTGGTCGGTGAAAAGCATGAGGTGCGCCTTCGCGTTGGCCTCGGCACACGCGGCGATGAGCTCTTCCCCAGCCTGGCTGAATCCGAGCAGCACGAGCGACGCTCTAAAGAGCAGGAACGCCAGGCTAAAGAGCAGGAACGCCAGGCTAAAGAGCAGGCCTTAGCCCGCGTGGCCGAGCTTGAGCTTGAGCTAGCCAAGCTGCGAGCACGCTAGCCGCAACTAAAGGCTCCCCCGCAGCTGGATTCGGCGGGAGCCAGTTCCCGCGCGGGCGGAGGCTTAAAAGAACTCAGGCAGATAGTAAGCATGCTTACTATCTGATTTGTCGATGTGGCGGGCACGGCGAGCAGTCGGCGCCACTCTCACGAGTTCAGGCGTTTAGGCTGCGGGAGGTCGGTGAAGTTGGCTGCGGGATGCCGGTGAACGACGGCGCCACACGGCTGCCTGTGTTTCTCACCCAGAGTGGCAGCTCGAATGCGCTGCAGGTATCGGTACGCCAGAGGGGGCCTTGGACTTCTTCGTTGCGGAGAAGATGGCGCCAGTTTCCGGCGGGTACGTAGTACGTCACCTCGCCGTTCGCTTGGAACACGGGCGCTACCAGGAGCGCAGAGCCGAGCATGTACTGGCGATCTAAGTATTGACACGTTGGATCGCCGGGAAACTCTAGGACCATGGCGCGCATCACGGGCCAACCGTGTTCGTGGGCTTCGTGGGCGACATCCAGGAAATAGGGCAGTAGATGTTGCTTCAATTCCGTGAAGAAGCGCAGCACATCCACCGCTTCGTCGCCGAACAGCCAGGGCATGCGCACGCTCTCGGAGCCGTGCAGACGGCTGTGCGACGAGAGCATGCCGAAAGCGACCCAGCGTTTGTACAAATCCGGCGATGCGGTGCCATAAAAGCCGCTGATATCGTGGCTCCAGAAGCCGAAGCCAGTGAGCCCAAAGGAGAGCCCGCCGCGCAGCGTTTCTGCCATGGAAACATAAGTGGAGGAGTTGTCCCCGCTCCAGTGCACCGGGAACTTCTGATTACCAGCGGTGGCGGAGCGCGCGAACACAATGGCCTGGCCTTTGCCCTTTTCTGCTTCAAGCACCTCAAAGACTGCCTGGTTGTAGAGATAGGTGTAGTAGTTGTGCATGCGCTCCGGATCGGAGTTGTCGAAGTAACGTACGGCGGTGGGGATGCGCTCGCCGAAATCAGTCTTGAATGTGTCCACGCCCATGCGGATGAGTGCACGCAGCTTCTCCTGGAACCAGGATTTGGCGGCGGGGTTGGTGAAATCTACAAACGCCAAACCAGGCTGCCAGCGATCTTCCTGATACACATCGCCGTCTGGTGTCTTCAACAGGTAACCGCCATTTGCGCCTTCGTCGAATAGTGCGGAGGCTTCAGCGATGTAGGGATTGATCCAGAGGCACACACGAACGCCCCTCTTCTGGATCTTGGCGAGCATGCCCGCTGGATCGGGAAAATGCCGAGAATCCCAGAGAAAGCTCGTCCAAGTCAGCTCCTTCATCCAGAAGCAATCGAAGTGAAAAACACCCACTTGGATGCCGCACGCTTCCATCCGTTCGAGGTTCGCGAGAATATCGGCTTCGTCGTAGCTCGTAAGAAAAGAGGTGGAAAGCCACAAGCCGAAGGACCAATCGGGCAACAAAGGCGGCCTGCCGGTGAGCGCCGTGTACTGCTCCAGGGCGTCTTTGATGGTGGGCCCGCCGAACAGAAAGTATTCCAACCGGTGACCGAGCGCACTGAATTGTACGCGGTTAATATGATGCGATGCGACCTCGTACGAAACCTTCCCGGGATTGTTCACGAGCACGCCATAGCCGCGGCTCGTGACATAGAACGGCACGTTTTTGTAACCCCACTCCGTATTGGTGCCGCCGTCTTCATTCCAGATCTCGCAAGATTGGCCATTTTTGACGACAGGCCCAAAGTGCTCGCCGAGGCCATAGACTGTTTCGCCCACGTCTAACGAAAGCTGCTCGCGCAGATACGTGTTGCCGTCCTGATCCGTGAATAGGCCGATCGCTCGCTGCTCACTGCTGGTGAGCGGTTCGCCGTTGCGCAAAATGGCAATCCGCCACGGGCCTTCTTTCGGCACCATGACCGTGATGGGGCCTGTTTTCAGCCAGAATGACTGTGCACCGCTGCCGGTGCTGGCCACCTGTGAACCAAGAGCCGGAGCCACCAGATCAAAGCTTGGAAGCTTGGGGCGTTTGCCTTTGAAGTGAACGATCTCCACCTTGAGCACGCCGGGTGCTGGGGAGGAGAAGGTTGCCGTGATCGTGGTGCCCTCCAAGAACTCTGGGCGTTTGGTGGCGGCCCGATCGTAGCCGGTGACTGTGAGGACACCGGCGGCGGCCTGCACGTTGACGACGCTGAGCGGATAGATCGCCGAGATGCCAGGAAGAAGCGCGTAGTCACCAAATTTGAATTTCATGAAAGTACTTTCAGGAGTTTGTAGCCATACAATTGGAGATCGAGTTTAAGAGACTTCGCATTGACGTCGAGCACTTCGCCGCTCAAGTAATTCTTGAGGCGCCGCTCAGCAAGAGCGGGGAGCTGGACGGTGACCGATTGTTTCTGATCGGAAAAGTTAAAGACAACCAGCGCCTGCATCTCCAAATCTTCCGAGGTGCGGAGTGCCGCAAACACCGTCTCCGGACAGTCCGTGGCGACTTCCTCGATGTGCCCGATGCCGAGCTCCTTGTGCTGAGCGCGCAGGGCAAAGAGGCGGCGCAGGTGCGAAAATGCTGAATCGGGGTCATCTTTTTGGGCCTCCAGAGCCGGCCAATCCACGCCCAGATCCACGATTTCTGGCCGCTGATTCTTCCGCTCCGTGAACGTAAGCCCCGCCGCGAGGATCCACACTTGATCCGGCAGCGCGGCGTTGAAGGCGACCTGCAGCTTATACATTTCCAGGCGATGGCAGGCCCAACTGTTGAAGATTTTGGCATGCGTGATGTCGCCGAATTGTTGGTAGGGGAACATACCATTTTGAATCAACTCCGCGCGCACTTTCAGCGCCTCGCGAATGAATTCGGCCTTGTGTTGCGTGATGGCTTCTAGCTCATTGTAAAACTCGTGACGGAGCTTGCCAGTGCCGGCATTGAAGCCCCCTGTTCGCAACAATTCATTTTGCAACACGAAGTTCTCTGCGGTAACAAATCCGCCGCGCTCTTTCACAAATCCAGTGAAGCGCCGCAACGCAGCTTGGTCAGCGTTGTGCCAGGTGGGAACTGCATCGGCATCAAAGCCCGCGATGCCTTGATCCATCCAGAAGCCCAAATGCTCCAAAAATGCGTCAAAATAGGCGCGGTTCGAACAATCGGGCGCGGGCCTATCCCAGCAAGTCAGCACCGTGCCGTCGTCATTCCACTCAAACCATTTTGCCTCAAGAGCGTTCGGATCGTGTTGGTGAGCGGCTTTGGCTCGGAGATAGAGCGGATGTTGCCAGCCCACGTATTCTGGGACCGCCATCATGATGATTTTGATGTCGCGCTCCTTGCAGGCGGCCATCAGGCGCTCAAAATCTTGCATGCTGCCATAATGTGGATCGACGCTCACCCAATCCTGTTGGACTAAGCCCGACCATTCCGGATCATTCCCGTAGTAGCCAACGTGCTGAAAACGATAGGCGCTGATTCCTGCGTCGAGGAAGAAATCCAGCTTTTGCCGTACTCCTTCGAAATCACCGAGGCCGTCCCCGTTTGAGTCAAACGCTCCATGCACAGAAACGGTGAGTAAGGTGGGGTGCGTGATCCACCAGCCTTGCGGTTTTTGAGGGAGTTGAGAGTCCATAAGGCTTGGCGCAGGGCCGCTCTCGGCATATCTAGAATGAGACGCCGCGTGCCCGAGAATGTGGATATTGCGCTAGTTTATCTGGAAAGGCCATGCATTGAATTGACGGCCATGTGTAAAGTCGTAAACTCTCTGTGGCTGCCCGGCGATCATCCGGTGACAAGTATCGGAAGGAAGCTCACGATGCCGCGTAACCTCAAAACAGTGAGCCATATGCCGAGAGCTTCGGGTGAGCAACCATTGGCGGGCGCAGCGCTCCCGTTTGAACTTTCGTACGTAGGATTTTTCTCGCACGCGTTTGGCTTTGAAACGCACGTGCATGAAGATGAGTACGAGTTTCACTACCTGCCGCGCGGCACGTGCACGATGGTGAGTGGTAAACGGCGCTTGAGTTTGCCCGATCACAGCTTAACGTTCACCGAGCCGCACACCCCCCATGGCATCACGGAGGGTAGCGAAGGCGGTGCTCCGATCGGTTGGTACTATTTTCGCTTTCGAATCGGTGCCACGGGTGCCCGTATCTTGCCGGCGCTTAGGCGGGCGTTTGAGCCGCGCGGCGCCGTACGCCTGGGGCCGCCATTTGAAGGGAGGTTCAGGGAAATGCTGCTTCAGCTCCAGTCGGAGAATCCACTATTGCGCACCTCGGGTGCGCATCTTTTCTCGGCTCTCGTGTACGAGTTGGCCTCCAACGCCAAGAAACGCACCACGTTGAGCACAGCGAGCTACGTGGATGAGCTAGTGCAATGGATGCAATCCAATCTGGCGGCGTCGCTCGATCTTGAGCAAGTTGCCACGCGCGTTGGGATCAACAAATCCTATCTGATTCGCAATTTTAAGCTACGAACGGGCACATCACCGATCCGTTTTTTCAATCGCCTGAAGATCGAAACCGCATCGGACATGCTGGAAAGCACGTCACTCACCATCAAACAAATTGCCGACCAACTGGGCTTTTGCGACGAATTCTACTTCAGTCGGCTATTCAAACAGTTTTCAGGAGTTGCTCCGCACGGCTTTCGGAAGAGCCGGATGGAGTAACGGATCGCCATCCGCGCAGGCTAATTCTGGGCGCCCGGTTTTTTTGAAAAAGAGATAGTAAGTATGCTTACTATCTTGAAAACGACGAGAGGGCCTCGCTCAAGCGCGTATTTTTGGACACGCGAGTGGCGAATTGGCGACTATCCCGGCGCGCTAGAGCTTCAACATGAATTGGGTGACGGCGTCGGCGAAGCCAGGCAGATCTTCGTGTCCGAAATCCGGGTAGAGAATGTGGCTCTTCTTGGAGCGCACCTTGTTGTAAGCGGCGAATTGGGTGGATGGCGGGCAGACGTTGTCCATGAGCGAAATGCCCATCAAAAGCTCCGCTTTGATGCGTGGTGCGAGGTGCTGCACGTCAATGTAGCCCAATCGACGAAACCACTCGTCGTGTTGGGCATGGGTGGGATCGTGATTGCGGAAGAAGGTGCGGAGCATAAGACATTCGAAGTGCAAAATTGATCGGAAGGAGGAGCAGAAGCAAGAGCAGGCCACTTAGCCGACGACGCTCTACACCCTCCGAACCACGTCACCGAAGCTCAAGGAGCGGTGAACCCGACTCAATTGGGGG
>JBBRRP010000154.1:0-13595 GCA_038246305.1 Polyangiales bacterium
CGGTGTTAGTGCCGACTCGGGCGATTTGGTAGTTGGTGTCGATCGGGCTCGAGATTTTCTTCAGCTCAGCTAAAACCTCCTCGACAGCCAGATCGATGCCACGCTTGATAAACATCGCATCGTGGCGAGCTGCCACCATGGCCGCGCCTTCGCGAAAGATCGCTTCGGTCAGCACCGTTGCCGTCGTGGTGCCATCTCCGGCAAGATCAGCCGTCTTGGAGGCCGCTTCGCGCACCATGCGCACGCCCACGTTGGTCAGCCGGTTGGGCAGGTCGATCTCTTTGGCGACCGTGACTCCGTCTTTGGTGATTCTCGGAAGACCTGCATCTTTCTGGAACACCACATTGCGCCCTTTGGGGCCTAACGTGACTTTCACGGCGCGCGCCAAAGCCTCAACACCTTCCAGTAAATGCTTCTGAGCTTCTAAATCGTATACAATCTCACGTGCGGCCATTGCTTGAGCTTCTCCTCGGGGCGCGCAATGTGCGCACCTGGCCGACCCCTGGCAAGGGGAGAAATCGGTGGGGCACGAATTTGGGCCAGGATTAGGAGGGGGCAGCCGCCGGCCCGGGGATGTCGAAAGTGCTTCTGGCTATGAGTTTTGGCTTGGAGGATGATGGCGGGCCCACGGAGGAGACATGAACGAGCGAACACAAGACTTGGGGTTTGAACACGCCGCGGGGTTTTCACCGGGGGCCCGAAGCGGTGCGCTTGGTCTGGGTGGGCTTGAGGCCCAATATGGGGAGTTGTTTGCGGAGGTGCTGGCCGATGGTGTGATCACGGCCGAGGAGCGAGCTCAGCTTGAGCGAGCTGCTGGTAACTTGGGTTTAGATCCCACGCGGTTGCTCAAGCTCGAAGAAGCGATGCTGGCGGCGTATGAGAGCCATCGTAAAATTCGAGTGATCGAGCAGTACGAGGAACGTGCGGGCTCACTCGCGCCTCTTCAAATGGGGCAGCAGTTGGGTGGCGATTCGCAGGCGTTGGTGCAACGCATCAGTGAGCTCGAAGCACGGGTGCGAGAGCTAGAGGCTGAGCTCAGGCGTGCTCAGGCGCAGGTGAATGTCGAAGTCGATTTGGGTGGGCTCGAGAGCGCAGCTCAGGTGGCCTCCGAAGATCCCCAGGAAATCTGGCGTAAGGTTCGGCGCGATCCCACCAACACCGAACATATCCAAGCTCTCTACGGCGTGTACGTGGCGCGCGGCGACAACGATGCGGCGTGGTGCATGGCTCAAGTTCTGGTCGCTCTTGGAAGCGCGGATGCCGAGGCGGCGGCCTGTTTCGAGCGCGGGAGGAAGCACGGCCTGATCACGCCGACGGCCAGCATTCATGCTGAAAGTTGGCGCGATTTCCTGTTTCATCCCGAAGAAGAGATCATCGCGGGTCAGATCCTCGGGGTGATTGCGCCCGCAGTCTTGGTCGGCCGGGTGAGCGCGTTGCGGCGGGATGGGCGGCTGTACCGACCCAGTCCCGAACATCTGCAAGACCCAACCGAGTCCACCGTCACTGCGGTGCGCGCGTTACCTTGGGCGGCCGCTATTTTGGGCCTGCCGACGCCACAGGTTTACATCGAGAAAGAGCGTGACACGGGGTTCGAGATTGTGCCCGGCGTGCCCCCCGTGACGGTGATAGGGAGGCAAGCGCTCTCTGGCCTCACGCAACCTGGCTATGCCTTCAAGGTAGCTCGCCATCTGGTTGGTTATCGGCAAGAGCACTTTGTGAAGACGCTCTTCAGCGCCATCCCGGATTTGGAGGATCTGTTCCTCGCCGCGCTCTGCATTGGCAATCCAGGCTTGCCCATTGCTGAAGACATGAAGCGGCGTGTGGCGCCGATTGCGCAGGCTATTGAGCCGCTACTCGACGCGGCTCAGCGCGATGTTCTAAAGAGCTGCTTTCTCCACTTTGTCGAGGAGGGCGGACGCACCAATCTTCAACGCTACAGTCGCTCCGCCGACAAGACAGCCTGCCGCGCGGGGCTGGTGCTAGCCAACGATTTGCCCGTCGTGGCTGAGCTTTTGACTGCCGAAGAGGGCAAAAATGGCGAACTTTTCAAGGATCTTGTGATCTTTGCCACGAGCGAACGTTACCTCGGGCTCCGCCGCCAAATCGGGATCAGTCTTTCGTCTTGAGCATGGCCCGCAGGCTCCGTGATCGGAACCGGGCCGCAGGCGTGCTGGGGCCCCTGAGGATCGCATGCCAACCGACCTAGCAGTCTCGTGATCGGAACCGGGCGGCGGGCGTGCCGGGGAAGCTGCCCTTTTTGCTCCTGTCCGGTAGTAAGCATGCTTAGTACCGGGCGTTCAACTTGGAGGGGCTTCGCTCGAGGAGCTAGTTCACTCGAGGAGCTAGAGCGCGAGCACCCTTACTTGAAGCCGGGCAAGAAGCGGCTCTCGGCCTTAAATAGATCGAGCGTTAGCTGCTTGATCTCTTTGGGTGAACACATCGCCGCCGTATAAGGATCGAGGTAAAGCGCGTAGATCGCGGCTTCCACGCTCTTCTCGATGGCAGCGGTAGCTCCGAGATCATACATTCGCATTTGCCAATCGCAGATCGCGGCCATCTGGGGTGGGAGGCGGCCGAAGCTGGTGGGATTGACACCGTTGCGATCAATCATACACGCCACTTCAACGACTCCATCGTGCGGTAGGTTGTCGATCAAGGCGCCGCCCGCTTTGGAGCGATTCATCACGTTGCCGTGAATGCGGAAGGGCGAATCTTTTTCCTTGGCTTCGATAATGAAGGAGGCATATTCCCAAGAGCGCTTCCAATCGATGCTGCGCGTGCCCGCCACCATTTCGAGGCGATCGGCGTCGGCGCGCTTGCGCCAATCAGGCCAATTGTTGCGGTAAAACCCCGATTCTCCTTCGTAGCGTTCCCGCAAGTAGAGCTTCTGCAGATCTTTCCGTTTGCGATAATAGGGGAGGTACTCGGAGAGGTGCCCGGAGCTCTCGGTGATGAAAGCTCCAAAGTGCAGCATCATATCTTTGCGCACCAGATCGCCGTCGTCTTTGGGATTCGGGGGCTTGCCAGCGAGATCTTTTGCAGCCAGCGCCTTGAGCCTCGGGTACAGGTCCTCTCCTCTGTGCTTGAGCTTGGTGAACCAGGCAAGGTGATTCACACCTGCGCACTCCCATTCCAACTCGGCATACGGCACTTTCGCTCTTCCAGCGAGCAGGTGGCTCGTGCCCTGCACCGAGTGGCACAGGCCCACGGCAGGCACCGAACTCGTTCTGCCCGCCGCTAGCATCATCATACTCATCGGATTCGTGTAATTGAGGACCAGCGCGTCGGGACACCAGCGCTCTACATCGCGCAGCACTTCTATCCAGACTGGGATGGTGCGGAGCCCCTTAAATAGGCCGCCTGGGCCGATCGTATCCCCGATGCATTGGTCGATGCCATACTTCAACGGAATATCGTTGTCGTACTTCACGCACTCAATGCCGCTAACCTCGATGCAATTGACGATGTAATGCGAGCCCTTCATCACAGTTTTGCGTTCGGCCGAAGCTGTTACCTTCCAACGGGTTTTGCCGAGGCTCAGGATCAGTTTTTGGATCAGCGTGTGCATCGTCGTGAGGCGTTCGACGTCGACATCCACGAGCGCAATCTCGCCTGCCTCTGCGCCCGGCATTCTGAGAACATCATTGACGAGTCGTGGCGTGAAAGCGGAGCCGGCGCCCAGCATGGTTAGCTTAATGCTGCGGCCGAGCTTGCCAGGGAGCCCGACATCAGCATCTGCTTCTTTCGTGTGCTCCTGATGGCCTCTATCCACGGGCTTGGTGGGCGTTTGGGTGAGAGTGGTTCCGATTTTGCGGCGAGGTTTAGTGGGAGGCATAGGAATATCTCTTCGGGTGTGTGGTATTGGAAATAGTCTGAAATCAGCGGCAGATTGGCCCCTACGGTTCCAGCATCTTCTCGCACTTCAGGTAGTACACCAACGCCCAGTCCTGATCGTTCGCCAGCGGGTCCTCGTGGTGCGCCGGGGCGCCGTTGACACAGCTCGGGTACACAAACGCGCACGTGGCAGCCCCGTCGTCTCGGAAGTGAACTAGATTGGCTTCCAGGATCTCCCGAGCCATGCCGCGGAGATCGACGAAACCACCGAGCTCCGCCGGATAGTTGAGCATGGCCATGGCCGACATGACACTCCAGTAGTGCGGGAAGGTGTCGCCGTATTGACGGTTGCGACCAAACCAGTAGCCGTCCCAGTGCCGAATGGGGATGTGGCGGAGGCGGACATGCGGCTGGTGTCCGGCAAAGGCAAGGAGCCATCGCATGCGCTCATGGAGCGCATCAGCGGTCGCCGCGTTGGGGCGAGTGCGGTAGGCAGCCTCTAGCAACAAGACTAACGGCGCAACAACCGTCTGCTCGTAGTTGACCTCGTGCTTGGGCAGGTCGTGTCCCAGACCCATGAAGTAGTCGGCGTGGCCAAGAAGCAATTCCCGAAGCTCCTCGGCCTGTGCTTTCTCGCCCAGCGTGTAAAGGTCAACGATCGTGTCGGGCAGTGGGTCGCACACGAACGCCAGAAAATGCGTGCCTCCACGGGCGTAGTATTGCCGGAAAATTTGCGCAGAAAGCAGCAGATCAGCCTTGTTCTTCCTTAGCTGATACTGGCGCAAGAAGAACTCCGCCACCCAGGGGAAGTTGTACAGTCGGTCGGGGTGGGGATGGAGGCTGTCCTCGAGCACATTGCCTTCCTTGTCTACGAGGTGCGCACGGCAGAACGCGTTGAAGTCCGCGAGTGCGGCATCGATGGCCGATGCATCCCCCCAGCCACGCATGCGTGCTTGGAGCAGGAGGATCGGGATTGCGAGGCGTTCGCGGCCGTCTGACCAGTCCCGCCAGCCACCACCGTTGACCGTGAGTCCAGATTCCGTGTCGTACGGCAGAAAGGCGCCCTTGTGCGACGCATCGCGATCCGTGGCGCGCTGGTGCTGCAGGATGTGATCGATGCGTTTCTCGACAATGTCGCGCACTGGCCGGTGGAAAAGCACCGCCACGCGCGATCGCCGCCCACCATCAAGGATGTCAACGTGCTTGACGCCAGGGGTCGGTGCGGTCAAGGCGAATCTCCCAGCCTGCAGCTGCGCTACTTCGACATCCTCGATTGCTGAAAGCTTGATCCCGGGCTTACACTCAACCATCAGCTGATCGTTACTCGCGGCCGTCAGCGCAGGTATTACCACCGACGTGCGCAGCGCATCGCGCTCAAACGCGGAGAAGTCCTCATGCCAGCCCAACGACCACGCCAAATCGTAAGATTCGCCCGGATTCAGCACGAATTCGGGCTGGCCACCCAAGGTGTGCGGCGACCGGGCGGCATCCGTGAGGTGCAGGTACAGGTGACCGCGGAAGTTAGACGAGGTGTGTTGCGTGCGGCTCTCGACCGAATAGCTCCACAGCTCTCCTGCATCCAAGGATAGGCCCAGTCCGGGGCCCGTGCCGTTCATAGGTATCGCCCAGACGTAGGAGAATGCGCCACCTGTCCAGATGTGAGCACTGCAGGCATTCACCAGACACTCCTTGGCCGACGGGGTGTGGTCGCGAAACGGAACACTCACCGCAAGCGAGCAGAGGGTTACGGGTGCGGTCATCTGATTGGTCACACGGTACTGCTCGGTCCATTGAGCGCCGAAACGCCGACCGACCTGCAGCTGGACGCCCGCCACAGGCCGATACGTCACGTCTACACCGTCAGCGCTCATGTCAAGGCTTTGAGGGTGATCCCAGCGCCCGCCGCCCTTATCGGTAATGATGAAACCTTTGCCCCAATGAAACGCGGGGTAGTGCCGTCCCTGAGTATCGTCGAGCAGGAAGTTCATGCCGGGATGGCGGGGATGCGCAATGTGGACCACGGTTCCATCGGTCGTGTCGCAGACAGCAGTTCCCTCGCCGAAGGGGAATGTGCGGAGCTGGGAGGACGACGGGGTCATGCTCTAAAAATAGCCTGGAAATCAGCGGCAGATTGGCTGATCGTGGGAGCGCTATCAACGTCCATTTGTACTCGGCGGTCGTCCGGTTTCCACCGCATGCTCAGGATCGGTGATCCATTCACTGTACGAACCGGCATAGAGTCGCGGAAGTGGTAGGCCCGCGTGGGCCGCGGCGAGAATATTATGGCACGCCGTAACACCCGACCCACAGTACATCACGCTTTGCGCTGCGGCGGCTCCTAGCGCTTCAAAGCGAGCGCGCAGCTGCTCGCGCGGTAAGAAATGTCCCCGAACCAGATTGTCCATGAACGGCAGGCTCTGAGCGCTCGGTAGATGCCCCGCCACGGCATCAATCGGTTCGACTTCTCCGGCATAGCGCTCCACCGCTCGTGCGTCGAAAAGGCCTAGCGAACCGTCGGCGATGCCCCCTTCAATCTCCTCGGTTGAGCACACCCAGCGTTGCTTCAATTGGGGTACGAATTCGCGAGCCATGGGTGCCGGCACATCTTGGCTCAGTTCGCCCCCTGCCTTCTGCCAAGCAGCCCAGCCACCATCTAAAACAGCTTGCTTGGCATGCCCGAGCCAACCGAGCAGCCACCACAAACGTGCTGCAAAAGAGCCCCCTGCGTCGTCATAGGCGATAACCTGTGTGTCCGAAGAGATACCCCAGCGCCCAAACTTTTGTGCCAAAAGGCCTGGATCGGGAAGGGGATGGCGCCCCGTCTTTCCGGGAATTACAGGCCCCGAGAGATCCAACTCCAAATCAGCAAACACAGCACCTGGGATGTGGCCAGCGGCGTAGGCATGAGCTCCGGCGTGGCGATCGCCAAGTGAGAAACGGCAGTCGACAATCACAGATTTTGATCGATTGCCGTTTGACTGAGAGCCGCGCGTATCAATCACAGCTTTTGACTGAGAGCCGCGCGTGAGTCGCAGCAGCTCGTCGGCAGAGATCAACGTTTCAAACGTCGTCAAGACTTACCCCCGGCGACTGCGAAGTGTGAGCCATTCTGCGGCCGCTCCCAAGCGACCACTTTCGCCTGCTCTGCGCTGCAACCACTGGCGCACGCTGGCTGGCTGGGGATCTTCGCGCATCGAGCCGGCTTCGAGCGTCGACTCTTCAGAGGCCTGAGCCAACGCGGAAGCCACCTTCAACACCTTGTCCAACTGCAGCTCAAGCCATTCCGGTTCGCCACGGCCGGAAAACTGCACATTCCCGACCCGGATCTTGATCTCCGTTTTTGCCATTCTCGATCAGCTCCCAAGTGTCCAAGCGACGCTACACGACTTCCCCTCGGCAGAAAACGGCCGTTGTGGTATGCCGCCCCGCATGCTCACCAAAGAAGGATGTCAGGGGCGACGCAAGCGCCTTTGGAAGGAAATTCACAGAAGCTTGGGTCCGGTGGACTGCGTGGTGGTGACCGAGCCGGCTCATATCACGTATTTATCGGGATTCTGCCAGTCCTTGTATGAGTTTCGGTCGGTCTTGGCGAGCGCGTGCCTGGTGTTGCATGCGGGTGGGCGTGCGATTTTGGTGGTCGACAATCTTTTGAGACCCTACGCGGATTTGGCCTTTGCCGATGAGGTGCTGGATCCCGAATGGTATTCGGGGAAAGCCTCTGCAGGTTCTCGTCGGTTAGGCCTACTCAAGGCAGCAGAGTCTGCGTTGGGGAATGTTCAGGGCAAGCGGGTCGCGGGTGAATCAGGCAGTACCCCGGTTTCACTCGTGGATGGGCTGAAGGAGGCGGGCGCACGCTGGCTGGATCTTGGCAATCTTTTGCCGAACCTGCGAGTCAGCAAAGACGCCGATGAAGTCGCTGTTTTTCGTCGCTCGGTCGCTGCCGCCGAGGCGGGACATCGCGCTGCACTCGCACGTTTGCGCCCGAAGATGACCGAGCTTGATCTGTATCGAATGGTGGCAGATGCGGCCGAGGATGCGCTTGGTGAGCCAGCACAGGTTTACGGCGACTTTGTATCGGGACCTCGCTGCCAAGAAATCGGCGGCTTTGCCGCTGCGCGGGTGATTGAAAAGGGTGATCTCGTCCTTTTGGATTTTTCGGTGGTGGTGCAAGGCTATCGCTCGGATTTTGCCAATACTTTCGTGTGCGACGGGGAACCCTCGGCGGAGCTCAACGAAGCCTTTTTAGCCTGTCGCGCGGCGATGGCGGTCGGCGAGAAGGCCGCCCGTGCAGGCGTGTCCTGTCGAGCGTTGGACGCCACGATTCGGGGCAGCCTCGGGCAGAGGGCTCGGCACTTTGCAACGCACTCGGGCCACGGCCTCGGCTTGGGCCATCCGGAGACGCCCTTCATCGTGCCGGAGAGCACCGATACCTTACAAAGCGGCAACATCATCACCCTAGAACCCGGTCAGTACGTGACGGGAGCGTATGGGCTCCGCATCGAACGCAACTACTTGGTAACAACAGAAGGCCTTGATCTGCTCTCGCGGCATGAGCTGCGGTTGACGCAGACCTAATGCAGTGCCGAGGACGCACCAACCATGGCGAAAGCACTCAACTTTAAGCAAGAATTGACAGCTGTCTTCGGGCATCCGGTCGCGGAAAATCCGACCCAAGTGATGATCGAAGCCGCTTATCGGCATCACCTGCTGGACTGGCGCTACCTCACCATCGAGGTTGAGAAAGAGAGCCTGGCCGACGCCGTGCGAGGGGCCAAGGCGATGGGTTTTCGCGGCTTCAACTGCACGATTCCGCACAAGGTGGCGGTCATCGAGCATTTAGATGGGCTCGGCGAGTCCGCAGCGTTGATGGGTGCCGTCAATTGCGTTGTGCGACGCGGCGATCAGCTGATCGGTGAAAACACGGACGGCAAAGGATTCGTCCAGTCGCTCCGCGCGCTCACGAATCCAAAGGGCAAAAAAGTGGTCATTTTCGGCGCAGGCGGGGCCGCGCGCGCCATCAGCGTAGAGTTGGCGCTGGCCGGAGTCACAGCTTTTACGATCGTCAATCGTGGCGAAGTGCGTGGCCGAGATTTGGTGCAGCTTCTGACCGACAAGATCAAAACCAACGCGCGCCTGGTGCTCTCCGGCGCTGATTTCACGGTGCCCGAAGACACGGATCTGATCATCAACGCCACCTCGATTGGACTTTATCCTGATGTTAACGCCCGCCTAGCTCTCGATACGGGCAGCCTTCGCTCCAACATGATTGTCGCCGATGTCATCCCCAATCCTCCGCGCACGCGCCTGATCCGCGAGGCGGAAGCGCTAGGTTGCCAAGTGATCGACGGGCTCGGGATGCTGGTGAATCAGGGCGTGATCGGGATCCAGTATTGGACAGGCATCGAGCCGGACCCGAGGGTGATGCGAAGCGCCCTTGAAGCCGTCTTTGCTGCATAATTAGGTTCCGTCTGCCCCAACCTGTGAATTGAGTTTAGAACCCGCCATCCACGCCCACGTTCGGGATGGTGAACGGGCCGGCAACCGTGGATTCACAGCTGCGCGGTCCGCAGTCCCGCCGCACTACTTCTTTGCTTAAAAGAGCATTGAACAACTCAGCGTGGACTCCAAGGTAGCGATCGTTGCTGAAAATCCAACGTTTTTCGGCTCGCAGGTCGAGCCTGAAAAAGCCTGGCGCACGATCGCTCGAGACATAGCGCGGTCCATCGTCCGTGAGCCTGCGGGTGGGCACGCCTGAATAAAGGACACCGCGGGCTCCCAATTGGTAGCCAGCTCCCAATTGATAACCCAGACCAAAATTCACCACGTGCGTGCGATCAAAGGCGGCCACACCTTCGGACTTGCCATAGGCACGCGTGGTGCGCGACAGGGTGTACGCGAGCTGCCCAGACAGGCGCTCGCTGACGGGGCGGCGCAAATCGAACTCCAAGCCGAGCGCCTGGCCAAGTGCACGGCTGTCGCGGCTCGCGGCGTCGATGTCCGCTTGACCCAAGGTGCCGAGCGGATCGTTGATATTGAGGAAAAGCGATTGGAAAGCTGTGGTGGTGGCGGAAATGGCCAATGGCAATTGTGTCTTGGCACCAAAGCTATGTTGAACGCTCGTTTGTAGGCCGCCCACCAGCCCTGCCACGCGGGCGCCCGGCACGGCTGGCAGAAAGCTCGGGGGCTGATGCAAGATGCCGATGGAGTTGAAGAGAGACGCGGCGGGTGTGAGTTCGTAAATCGCGGAGACCCGCGGATCGACCCCAAGCGCCGTATGGCCCAGCGAGTGGTAGCGATCCACGCGCACTCCGGGGGTGACGCGCACACGGCCCGCTCGGAATTCGGTTTCGGCAAAAGCCGCATAGCTCGCGTCCATGCGTGTCGGGAAAAGGGCCTTGAGATCTTGGTAATTCACGGCATCCCGCGCGATTTCGAGGCCAAAGAAATCCAAGCTCGCGTCTGCGCCCACCTTGAAGGTGGCGGTGCTTGAGAGCTCCGTTGAAAGCGAGGTGCGAGCGCCCACCACGCGATCGAGCAGGTAGCCTAAAGTGGTGCGCGAACGATCCAATCCCAGCGTTACGGCCGATTCGAGCTTCGTTCCCGACCCCAGCTTCAATTTGTCGCGCAGATCCACGCGGTGAAATTCCGTGCCCGCGAAGTCTTGCTTCTTATCTGCGAAATAATCGTAGGCGCCAAACGCGAAGACACCGAGCGAGTGTTTGCGGTTGAGGTCATAGTCTACACGGCCTTGGTAGTCCCAATAAGCGATCGTCGCGTTGGTGAACAGGGAGGCCAAAAGCCCGGTGTACGAATAGCGGCCGGCTAACAGCACTTGACCCTGACCGTCTGCAATCGGAGCGTGCACGAGTCCGCCGGCGTCGAGCACTCGGATTGATGCCTCTCCGCCCAGATCCCCTTTGGGCGAGACCGTCTTTGAAGAAATGATCGCACCCGAGTAACGTCCAAGCTCCGCTGGGGGTCCACCGCGATGCAAATCCACGCGTTCGATCAATGCTGGATGAATGACTTGTGGGCCTAGAAACGCATGAAAAAGCAACGGAACGCTGACACCATCAATGAAGTAGCCCACGTTGCCGGGAGGGGCCCCACGAATGAAGAAAAAGGGTAGGCCCGAAGCCACTGGGGTCACCCCGGGCAGACTTTCAATTGCGCGAAACGGATCGCCAAAGGCTCCGGGCAACTGACGTGCTTCGGCTCGACTCACCGAACTCGTATCGGCGGGAACCTTATCGCCAAGCACCGTGACTTCTAACGGTCGCGCGGCACCAGTAGCTCGTGGCGCTTCTGGTGCACTCGCTGCGGCCGTGTTTTCCGGTGCCGCGCTAACTTTTTCAAAACGCACTTCGAAGCGAATTTTGGCGGCGATTGGTAGCCCGTTTCGCGAAGCCGGTACGAACTTCCATGCGAGCGCTTGCTCTGGCGCTGCCTCCGAGAACGGCAATTCACCCGCGAGTACCTTTGCCGAAAGTACCGTGCCCGTTTCGCTCACGATCAGCTCCAGCACGACCGTGCCGCTGCCTTGACCGTTAGCGGGGTAGCTCACGCTAGTGTCTATTGGCACTGGTAGGCTAACGGCTGAAGGCTGGGCCACCGCGACGTGGGTGGCTGCAGCTGCGGCCGCGCGCTCTTGGCCGAGCGCTTGAATTGGAGCGAGGCCCAGCGAAACGAGGAGGCCCATGAACCCTAGACAGCCTTTGGGAATCCTCCTCGGGTGCGGGAATTGGAGCGGGATCTTGAGTGACAGCGGCACTGACGCGAGCCAACTGTATACTGTTTGCCTCATGTCGTCGGCTTTTGATGTTTATCGGAGGTACTTCCTAGCACTTGCCTGCGGCGGCTCGGCGTTCGGGGCGTTGGCCTGTTCTTCGGTGCAAGGGGGCGTTTCGGGATTCGGTGAGAAGGTGCTGCGCCCGGAGGACACGTATGTTGAGGGGCCGGGGCGCCGGCTAGCGAGCGGCGTTTACAGCCAATTCGCGCTCGACCCAGTGGGGCCAACGGGGCCGCATGTGATCGGTTTTCAGCGCAAGGATTCGGGAGTTAGCCTGGTATCTATCCCGTTCGAAGGTGGCGCGAGCTGCGAGCTTGGGCCGGCGGTGGCTTTCAGTGTGTTCTCGAGCGATGGCAATACGCCGCGGCGCATCTCCTACTTAGAAAGCCCGGGTTCCAAGCGATTGAGTGGCCTGCTTCGCTTCGGCGACTACGAGTGCAACCACTACCTCGAGCCCATCGCAGATACGACCTTGCCTTCTCACGGTAGCGATCCGGATCGTTTTTTGACGCTCAGCGCGCAAGGCGAACTCTTATTGTTGGATCCGTGGTTGGAGACGAAGAAGGTCTTGGCCGAGGGGGTAGCACAGTATGAGTTGGTGATGCATCCGAAGTTCCCCCCGAAGTCGATGTGGCTTCTGGAGTCTGGAAAGCTGTTGTTGCGAGCTGCGGACGGCACCGAATTGGGCCACTTTGGTGACGGAGTCCGTGAATATCGGGCGTTTTCTGCTAGTCCTGAAGGGACGCACTGGGTGGCTGCTTACGCGGATACCTCCGGAATTTTCTTGGTGGACGACACGCTGGCCGCGCCGACTCGCATTGAAGACCCAGGTTGTGCGCTTGGTTTGCTCTCGGGTTCTGGCGACGCCCGTGGCTCCTGGCTGAGCTATTTCTCGCCGTGCGAAAAGGGTGCCTTGGTCCTGCAGAATTTGGCGTCGAAAGAAAAGGTGAGTGTCACCGAAGGCGTGAGCACGGTGCCGCGATTTCTGACCACCTCGCTCGGGTTATGCTTGGTGTATCTGGTGGGGGGCAATGGGCGAGTGGGCACGCTCACGCTTTCACCATTCCGGGGTATGCCGGTGAAGCTGGCCGAGCAGGCCGATTGGCGCGTGGTGGGTCCCGTAACAGGAGATAAGCTGAGAGCGCTGGTGGAAAGCGACGGCAGCTTGGGCAAGTTGGTCGATATCAATGTGAAGACTCAGGGGGTAACAGAGCTGGCAGCGCGCGTTCGTCCGGATTTTTCGATGGGATTGCTGATCAATTTTGATGGACAAGTCGGCGATTGGGCCCAGGTCGACGTGAACGGCGGCGTGCGCACGCTGGCACAGGGGGTGCCGATGCACTCTCCTGTCGTCGTCAAAGATTGGGTGCTAGCTCTTGATCATATGAACGGAGAGACAGGCCGCTTGATTGCATTCGATACCGCGCTCACCAAGCTCACTCCCATTGCTGAGGGAGTCCCCGTCGGCGGCTTCTCAATCGTCGAAGAATCCCCGGTAGCCCTCTACATCACGCGCTACACGGCGAGCCTCGGTACCGGCCAGCTGCGGGCCCAACTTCTCACCACGGGCGACGATCTGCCGGTGAGCGACGGCGTGGGCGATTTCGAAGAAACACTTTGGCCAAAGCCCGGCGTGCTGTACTCCGTCCCGAACGGAACCAGCCAAGGCTTGTGGTTTGCGGCGGCACACTAGTATTAAAGCGGAGCGCACATTCACCTACTGAGGCTCGCCTCCCGCTGGGAGTTGTTGCCAGTTGTTAACGTGGAGTGAAATGCGGCGGGAATCCGGCGGTGCGGTGCGCGGCGGGAGCGTGCAGACCATGCTTGACGGCGTGAAGCGCGGAGGGCATTCTTCCAAGCTATGCCAAACCCCCACCGTTCTTTCGGGACGCGCGCCATTGTGCGCTTCAGCGCTGCCATGCTGCTTCTCAACGCGGCGATCATGGTGTCTTGCGGATCGACGAGCAGCAGC
>JBBRRP010000155.1:0-13562 GCA_038246305.1 Polyangiales bacterium
CGATACAACGACCTTTCGGTGTTTCCGCTGACGAGACTTCGACCGGGATCGTCTCCCGACCGGCACCCGCTGGTCAGCTGCAGCTTCGTGACGCACATATGCGGAAGCATATCGTACGGTATGCCTGCGTGCAACGATGCGCTCTGCCGTGCGTCGAGCGATGTCGGCGATTATCTGGGACGAGGCGAAGCCGGCTCAACGCTTGATCCGTCTCCCCGCCAGAGCGCAGCGACTGGCAAGGGGAGACCGCCGAAACGAGTCGCGCTTCGCGCGAGGACGGCGAGAGGGGCACCCCAGAACTTAGGCCTCCCAGCGCTCGAGGACGAGGGCAATCTCTTTCAGGATGTCCTCAGCACGACGCACTTTTGAGATGAAGCCCGTCGCCTGACAGCGAGCTGCAGTGGCGGCCAGTTGCTCTTTGGGGAGCGCGGAGAGCAGGATGATGGGGCACTTTGCCAAGCCAGCCTTGCGGAGAGCGTCTGCGGCGCGGTCGCCGTTCAGGGAGGGCATGGTGACGTCCAGCAGCAGCAGGTCCGGTTGCTCACGCTCCATCGTCGCCGAAAGGCCGATCGCGCTCTTGACCGTCACGACGGTGAAACCTTGGCGTCGGAGCAGCCGCTCAAGATTGCGCGTGAAGAACTGATCGTCGTCCACGAGCACAACTTTCTTAGGTGCGATCTGGCGGCAATCGCTTTTGTTCGGGGTGACGACACTGGAGGAAGCTGCGAGCGGGCGGGACATGTAAAGAGACTTTGCACGGGCCGTACCACGCGCATTTTCCGGCAATTTTTCCGCAATTGCGCAGTGGCGACCCCCGAATGCGTCTTCCTTTGAGACACTCCTTCTGGGAGTGTGCCGCTCAGAATGAGAAACACTTTGAAGCGAGGCGTGGGCGTTCCCAAGTCGGGAATCGCAGCACTTTTTACGGAGTTTCGCGGTGGAAGAACGCGCTCAGTGTGGTCGCTGCTTGCTCGCACGTCTTGAAGCGCGCCGCTGGATCTTTCGCGATCATCTTGAGAATCGCAGTGTTCAACTCCGGAAGGATATTGGGCACGTGGAGCGTGAGCGGCTCTGGCGTTTGCTCGCGGTGCATCATGAGGAGCGGCACCATTTCCTCATGGAAGAACGGCAGCCTTCCCGTGAGCATTTCATAGGCCACGATCCCCAAGGAGTATTGATCGGCAGCAGGGCCCACGGTGCTAAAGCCCATGATTTGTTCGGGTGGCATGTAGGCAGGCGTGCCAGCCATCGTTCCGAGCTGCGTCTTGTTCCGCTTCTCATCGCTCTTGGCGATCCCGAAGTCCATCACCTTGAGGACGCCCTCTTCCGTGACGAACAAGTTGGCGGGCTTGATGTCGCGGTGGATCACGCCACGCGCATGGGCAACGCTCAAGCCCCTGCAAGCTTGGACGATAACAGAGAGTGCCCACTCGGGCTCAAGTGGGCCCACCATGATGTCTTCAAGGGTGCGACCGCGCAGAAGCTCCATCGTGAAATAGCGGTGGCCGCCATGAATACCGATGTCGTACACTTGGATAATATTCGGGTGATTGAGCTTGCGGCAGAGCTTCAGCTCTTCTCGAAAGCGCGCAACGGCATCATCCAGGTGATCCTGGGTGACAAGATCTCCCGAGAACACCTTGACTGCCACTTCTTCATCTAGCTCTTGGTCGAGTGCGCTCCAGACGGTGGCCATGCCACCGCGCCCGATTTCAGCCTGAAGCTTGAATCTTTCCCCAACCACCACTCCGGGCCGCAACACAACGCGATCGGGCGTGCCCGGCGCTGGGATCATCGACAAACGCACGCTTGAGGACGGCTCGCGCTGCGAGAAATTCTTGTGCGCCGTCGCGACCGCTTGTTCGGGATTCAGCAATTTAGGAGGGAGCTCAAGCTGCGGGCTGCGCTCCGTAAAAGGTGAAGAAGGCGGAGCGGCCATGTCCGAAAATGCCATCGGTGCTCGGGTATCGTCGGTGGCGTAGATCGTGGCGGAGCCAGCGCTTTTGTCGAGGTGAGCACGCACGGCGAGCGTGTCTTCATCGTCCGGGAATTTGGCGAGAATGGCTTCCAAGGTGGCTCGGGCTTCGCTCAAATAGCCGCGCCAAATCAGAAGTTCGCTCCAACTGCGAAACAGCGGAATGTCTTCAACTGCCTCAGGGCCGAGTGCCATCGATGGCCGAAGGTATTCCACCAGCGTGCTCGTGCAGCGCCCCATTTTGGTGAGAAAACGCAGCGCCATCTTCGCTGCCACCGCATATTGAGCCTCCCCGGGAGCGACGAGCATCAGGTGCGACAAGGCCCGCGAGCCCTCTCCTGCCTTGGTAAAACAGAGCGCCGCTTCGTAGTGCAGGTTAGCGGAAGCGAGGAGCTCGGCTGCTTCTAACTTCTTGTCCGCCAACAGGAGCTGCCGTGCTTCCGCGCGAATCTGTGCCGCGCCGCTCGCACGGGAGCTGTTGGGCGCCATGGAGGGTGGTTCCAGCGCGCGCTCGATCAGAATCGGTACTTGGGAGGTTCCGGTGGGGGGTGCGCTGTCCGGGCCAGACCTCCGGCGAGTTGCCGCGGGAATCGAACGCGACAAAGCCGCACGCTGTTGCTCACCTAAACGCTCAAAGACGAGGGCTGCCCGCTCGTTGTCTCCGGACTTAGTGAAGTACGCGGCGGCCATATTGAAGAGGCGTCGCTCTTCTGCAGTTAGCTGGGCAAATTCGCGCCCATCTAGCGCTAGCCCGTCGAGCAGCAGTTGCCCGGCTTCCGCGTGTTTGGACTCCATCGCCAGCATCAATGCTTTATGGCGGAGCAGCCCGAGGTGGCGGTCCACGGTCAGCGGCTTTCTAGTGGCTGGCGGGTCTGATTCAGGTCCTTGGGCGCTCATCTGTTCGACGTGTGTAAACTACGGTCGGGCCGTGCCGTTCTTTATGCCATGCCCCACTCTGCACTCCCGGAGCTGCTTTCTCAGGGGCTGCGCCTAGCGAGCCAGCTCGAGAGCCAGAATACCGCACTTTTAGCGCGCGTTGAGGGGCTTTCGAGCGAGCTTTCCGAACTGCGGGCCCAAATTCAAGATCCGCTCCACGCGCCAGCACTGGGGGACATGGCCCAAGCCAACCAAACCCGCCTGCTGCAAGACGCGCTTCGGCAACAAAGCGCCGAGCATGCCGACTTAAACGCCGAGGTGGACCGCCTCTCCCAGCAAAATTCCAATTACTTGAGCCTCTACGTCGCATCCTCACAGCTTCACAGCACGCTCGATTTTAGCGCCGTGATTCGAAGCGTTGAGGAGATCATCATCAACCTGATCGGTGCCGATCAGTTTGCGGTCTATTTGTTTGATGCTGAGCGGCGTGAGTTCAAAAGAGTTTCGAGTGAAGGCGATCTGGATGCTGCCGACGAAACGGTGCCTTTCGGGGATAATTTGCTATCGCGTGTGGCACGCTCGGAGCAGCTGTGCCTGGAGGTAGAGGGTGCAGACTTGCCGAGTGGAGCTGTGCCGATCGCTATTTTGCCGTTGACGGTAGCGCATGAGCCGATTGGGCTGATTGTGTTGTTTCAGTTGCTCGTGCAGAAAGCCGCTTTCGATGAGTTCGACATGGAGCTCTTCAACTTGCTCGCCGCGCACGCCGCCAGCGCCGTGTCATCGAGCCTGTCGTTCCGACGGCTGGAGCGCCAAACGAAGACTTTGAAGGGGTTATTGGAGCTGTTCAAGGCCGGCGGTGGGACGTTGTTGAATACCGAGGACTCCTAAGCCATGTCTGGCACGGTTGAGGGCAACCTTCGGGATGTGGGGCTAAAAGATGTGCTGGAGGTGCTGGCGCTCACGGCGCAAACGGGCTTTTTGCAAATTTCCCGCATCGGACGGCGCGCTGAAATCTATTTCTCAAATGGGCACGTGCTCACGGCCCAGCTCATTCCCGCTCGCCGCCATTTGGCTACCTTTTTCCTCGAACGAGGTTGGATCAATTTCGATACGTTGCACCGTGCGTTGCTGCAACAAGCGCGCGCCGATCAGCACCAGTTGAGCGGGCAGATCTTGGTCGAATTGGGCGTGATCACGCGCGAGCAGCTGGCTCAGGGGTTGCGCTGGCACCTGCGCCAAATGCTCACCGAGCTCTTGGCTTGGCCCGAAGGAGAATTTGCCTTCAAAGCGCTGATCGATCCCACGCTGCCAAGTGGCGAAGGTGTGGGCATTTTCTTTCAGCTTGAAGAGCTAGAGAGGCTGCAAGTTCATGCCTCAGATCTCGCGCAGGCCCAAGTGCGGGGAGGCTTTGAGCGAGAAAGCTGGCCCACGCGTCCGCAGCTCGCGATCGTGATCACCGGTGATATTCTCGTGCAACACGGCCTGGAAACATCGCTGCGCGAGTTGGCGTTCTCGGTGGTTCACACCTCAAGCCTGGACGACGTCACCAGCTTTTTGCTCGCCGCAGAGGATGAATTCCCGACGCTGGTTCTTGATATGGATTTGTTCTACGGCCGCCCGCGCGAAGCGGAAGCCGCATTCGAGTCACTCGGGGCCATGCGCAAGCAGTGGCCCAATCTGAACGCCGTCACATTCGGGCGAATTGCCCCCGATTGTTTATTCGCTCACCTCGGAAAAGAAGGCCTATTCTTTCATGTGCCGCGCCCGCAGCGCGAGTCCGAAGTGCGGCTTGAGGTCGTCAAGAATTTTATCGCCTCTCTGGCGCAAGTTGTGCTTCGGAGCCGTAGCGTGCGCTAAGTGTGCAACCAATCTGCTGGGTTCTCGCGCGTGTCGACAAAACGAAAGCCGCCCCTTCTTGCGAAGGAGCGGCTGGTGGTTAGCGCTTCACCGAGGAGCGGAGTGCGTGGTTTTGGTTCTGGGTGATTATTGGACTTTGATGTAGTCGATCATGTAGCCCATGGCCTGGTCGTAGTTCACGACTTTCACGCTTTGACCGGCGGCGACCGCGTAGTTGAAGACCACGTCCACTCCAGTGCTGCTCACTGGGGCCGTTCGGATCTCTTTCGACACGCCGTTGATCAAGAGCTGGAGACGGGATCCAGGTGAAGAACCGTCGTTGGAGAAGCGAACCGTGACGCTTGAGCCGGCAACAACGTTGCTCCATTGCATGTACACGTTAGGCTGGCTGTCCTCCATCCACCACCAGGTGGAATCGTTGGCGCCGCACATGTTGTACGTCATGTTCGATGAGCCAGCTTGGTAGGTGGTTCCGCCAGCTGATGCTGCACAGAGGCCGCTCGTGCAGACGCCCGATGAGCAGTTGGTACCGGTGGTGCAGATTTTGCCCGTAGCGCACTTGCTGCAAATGGTATTGCCGGCGGTGTTGCCACAATCGACGTCGGATTCGCCTTGATTCTTGACGGTGTCCGAGCAGGTGGCCTTGATGCAGCTATTGTTGCAGGTATCAGTGGCGACGGTGTTGCCATCGTCGCACTGTTCGCCGTTAGCGGTTTGCACCACCGAATCACCGCACTTGATGACCTTACCAGCAACATTGCCAGTGCAGGTGGTGTTGCAGGTGGTGCAGCTGGTGGCGCCGTAGGTGCAGTTGTCGACGATGGTGTTGCCGTCGTCACAGGTTTCTCCAATTTCCACCACTCCATTGCCACACACCGCAGTACCAGCGGGTGCGGTACACTTGCCGCTGGTGCAGGTGTTGGGTGAGAGGCAGTTCGCTGTCGATGTGCAGGTCTTGCCAGGAGAGCACTTGTTGCAGATGAAGTTGCCAGAGAGGTTGCCACAGTCGATGTCTGTCTCGTTTTGGTTTTTAACGCCGTCGGAGCAGGTGGATTTGATACAACTATTGTTGCAAGTGTCAGTGGCGACGGTGTTGCCATCGTCACACTGTTCGCCGTTAGCGGACTGCAGGATGGCATCACCACAGCGCGAGGTCGCACCATTGATGCTCGTACACGTCGAGCTACAGACGGTACAGCTCGTGAGGCCATACGTGCAAGCCTCGGTAACGGTGTTGCCATCGTCGCAGCCTTCAGTGCCTTCCTTCGTGTTGTCACCGCAGACGGATGCGCAGAGGCCGCTGATGCAGCTGTTAGAGCGGCAGCTAGTGCTCCCTGTGCAGATCTTGCCGAACGCACAGGTAGGGCAGCCCGAGCCGCCGCAATCCAGGTCGGACTCGCTTTGGTTCTTGATGCCATCCGTGCAGGTTGCAGCAGTAGTGCCACTAGCGCCAACCGTGAGGGCCGAGAAGGTAACTTGTGCGTAATCGCCCGCGGAGTACTGTTGAGCCGTGGTTAGGCCGCCTCCATCGCACGCCGCCGCGTTGGTGGTGCCATCATCCAAGGTGTTCGACTGATTGTAGGCGCCTGCCTTAAAATAGAAGGTGTCGTACTTCCAGCCTTGGGGGTTATCCGTGCCGTTATTCGGGACAGATAGATCCTGCGTGAAGGTCATCGTGGGCGCGCCAGCGCGCGTGAACGTGAGGGTCATCACATTGCCTGCTACGTTCACGACGTACGAGAAATCCTCGCCAAGAGCGACACCAGCCGAGCCTGGGTCCGTGTTGTCGCTCGGGATCTTCCCCCACACTGCTTGGTACGCAGTAGTGCGGTTCAGATCGCCCTTAGGCCAATTATTCTGGTAACTCCAATATACGGAACCCTTGGCGTGGCCAGGGTGCTTCTTATACGAAATCTTCAAGGGCTCATTGCCAAAGCCGCCGTTGGTGGGATTCGGCAGGTCGTTAGCATGAATTTGCCCGACAATGACGGAAAACGAGCCATAATGTGCTGTATTGCAGCCGCTATCGGCGACATGATCGACGTGGAGCGTCGCGCTCAGCTTGCCGCCAATCCGGGCACAGGTTGCCCCCGTGAGGTTAGTTGCAAGAGACCAGCTGTTGCCAGGAGCGGCCATGTCGGTGAGCGTTGCGTCCCCGTTGCGCAACATTTCGCGGAGCTCCGAGCGCGTGTTTTCCGAACCAGAAGTCGTGAGGCCTTCGTTCGGCACTTTGAAGACCATCTTCGGGCTGCTGTCGCCGAAGAAATAATCTAAGTGATACCAGTTGGCCATCTCGTTCTCGTAGATGTCCGTGGGTGCTGGTGTGGGGGCGCTGAACAGATCCACGGGCATCGTGATCTTCCAAGCGCGCGAGAGCAGCGTCGGGAAGTAGGTCGCAGGGGCGTGGGTGTTGGTGCTGGTGTCAGAAGCGGTGGGCTGGGCAATTGCGGCGCCGTTGGCCACCCACGTCCACTGGTTGGCGGTGGCGGTGGTACAGCTGCTGGTACTGGTAGACGACGTGCGGATCCCGGTGGAATCGTACGCCATCATGTGCCCGCCGGTGGTCGTATCCTGGTACGTGAAGCTGCCGTTGCCGCAGGCCGTCTCCATGAAGGGGAGCCCCGAGTACATATTCCCATACAGGCGCGAGGGGGAGGCATTCCTGGCCACGTATTTCCCCACCGAATCAGGCCCCGTTGCTACCTGAAATATAACGTTGCTCCCCGAGGGGATCCTCAGGAAGCTATGGACCAAGGGATTGCCAGTGGCAGTGCTCTGGTCACACATGATCAAGCCAGCGCGGGAAGTGGGGTATCCTGCAGTGCCGCTTGCCGTCGTCACGCGGCAGTACAAACCCTGATTCTTCAAAAAATACGGCTGGTAGGTGATGGCTTGCTTAATTTCGCCCGCCTTCCCCGTATCCGAACTAATCGCGCCCGTGCTGCTACAGCCTCCGAGCGCGAGAAGTGTCAGCGCCAAGCTACTACTGAATATATTTTTCATTCGCTGTTTTTTCCTTTGGAGTCCCGGAAAATCCGCCGCACTTAGCGCTTTGGGATTTCCGTCGGCACCTTTAGTAGCAGATTAGACAGCCCGCTGGTTGTGCAAATTGCGCGACTTATGCTGGGCCGCTCGGAGCCGTCTATCTCGCCAGCGGATCTCGATACAGCTCATCGACGGAAAGTGCGACCCCAATCGACGTGAGTAAAACCTGCTCGCCGGCGCGATATTCGTGAATTTCCCAGTGGCCGCTTGTGTTTCGACGCTGCACTTCCACGCAAGGCTCACTCTGGGACACCAAAACGTACTCATTCAGTGCCGGGATGTGTCGATAGTGTGACGCTTTGGCTCCCCGATCGTAGGCCTCCGTAGAATCCGAAAGCACCTCGAAGATCACCACAGGATTCAGCATTGCTCGCTCATCCTCCGGAGCGCGCTCGAGCTCTCCGTAAACGACGCTAAGGTCGGGATACGTCGTCATGTCGGTCGCCGCGACACGAACCCGTGCATCCGCAGAAAATACCCGACATGGCTTGCCCTCCAAGGCGTTTCCCACGTGGCGCGCCAGGGCTGACGCCAAGGCAGCATGCTCCAAGCTTCCGTCAGCCATGGCGTAAACGAGGCCGCGCAAGTACTCGTGACGGCTCTCAGCTAACGCCTCAGCAGCAACGTATGAGGCGTAGCTCATGCGGGCGGTAGGCTCTCGAAAAGACACGCCCGGAGCCTAGCACGCTCGCTGGCCCGGCCAAGCCGATTGGGAGGGGTTGGACATTGTCGACTCGAATGCAGCTCTGCTGAGTCTAAGTGGACGCTCTTCGTTGATGATGCGCAGCTATTTTTGTTTTGTTGCCGCGTCTCACGGCGAGACACGGAGCCGGCACGGCGCGCATCGCAAACCGACCGGTATTTAACTGCGCATTGACCGAACTCGCTTTCCTTATCTGAAGGGGATCATTGCGCGTGAAGGTGAGCTCATCGTCACCGACCGCGGGCGCCCTGCCTACGTGCCGCGGGGATACGTTGGCGATGTGCTTGCAATTCCACGTTAAAAGGAAATCCATGCCGTGGAGCGTAGCGATAGCGACGTGGATTGCATCAACCCGAGCCTTTGTGGGTAAACAACGGCAGTCCCCCAAAGTGCACCGAGCCGTCGGCTCGCGGCAACAACGTCACCCTGTCTAGCTTCCTCCAGAACAAATTGGACTCCACCACGAGCCCTGCCTGGATGAATCGAGATAGTAAGCATGCTTACTATCTCTTTCGCGAAATAATGGCTCCACCATCTGAACACCAGCTATGTCAGAAGAGCGCGGTGCTGCTCGGTCCGACTCCCAGCCGCGACAGGAACGGGCGGTGGCTTACGGCGAGTATTTTTGCCTGGTGTACAAGAGCTGGCGCGGATACTTGAAAGGGCTATTCGATGGCCGCGGTCCCGGTCAGCGGATCCTGGTCACCGGCAGCGGCAAGCTCGACTACTACCGCTACAGAGGCGATTCATTGCAGGGGCGCTACCACTTGTGGCGCATGCACCCGCTCAGCGTAGCTGAGCTTGGTATCCAGAAGAGCCGGGATTTTGATTCGCTGATGGCGTTGGGTGGCTTCCCCGAACCGTTCTTTTCCGGATCGGAGCGAACGGCGCGCCGTTGGTCGCGGGAGTATCGCACCCGTTTGGTGCGCGAGGAGGTGACGGGTGTGGAGCGCATTTCAGATCTCGGAAATATGGAGCTTCTGGCGATGCGCTTGCCCGCGCTCGTTGGCTCACCGCTTTCCATCAACTCGCTTCGGGAGGATCTCCAGTTAGCGCACAAGACGGTCGCGAATTGGCTCGACATTTTTGAGCGTCTTTATGGCATTTTTCGCGTTCAGCCGTTTGGTACGCCGAAGATCCGCGCGGTCAAGAAAGAGCGGAAACACTATCATCTGGACTGGACGCTCGTGAACGCACCGGGCGCACGCTTTGAGAACCTCGTGGCCGTGCATCTTCTGAAATGGGTGAGCTTTCAGGAAGATTCGGAGGGGCGCGAGCTCGAGTTGCGATACTTTAGAGATATCGATGGCCGCGAGGTGGATTTCATCGTGACCGAACACCGAGTCCCAATTCTGGCGGTGGAATGCAATGTCGACGACGCTCCGCCCAACCGAGGTTTGCGCTATTTCAAGGAAAAATTTCCAAACTGCGAGTGTCTACAAATTGCCAAAGCGGGGGCGCGCGACGTTCGGACGCCTGAAGGGATCCGCCTGATGCCAGCATTGCAGTTTCTTGGCGGCTTGGTTTGAGGGGGCAAGCCTCCCGAGCTGGTTGCCGCTTGGAGGAGGTTGGGTCGCGCGACGACCAAAGCCACATCGCTAATTCCGCGCTAGATGTTCGGCATCCAACAAATCCTGAGGGCGCCCCGATGCTCGTTTCAGAGTAATCAGTTCTTCCTTGCCAATGCAGGATACGGACACGGTGCGCACCTCAAAGAGGTGCCGCGAACCAAAGGCTCGCTCAAAATCGCCGCCGGGGACCTGCTTCATGAGATCGATACGAGCCGGAGGATGCCCCATCCAAACCACGTCGAGCCCCTCGGCACTCAGGAGCGCATTCACCGTTGCGAGCGGTGCACCAAAGGCAAGAAGCGCTTGCTCAGCGTGGGCGATGTTCGCGGGTGTATCTCGCAGCCAAAGGTCAGCATCTTTGGTAAAGCGCGGCACGCCGTGCAGCGCGACGGCCTGACCACCCACTAGCAGGTAGTCAACGTTCGCGTCGGCGAAGGCCACCAATAGATCGATCAAGTCTGAGGGGAGGTCCATTGGGATGTTCCGTTCGCCACCATTGGTTTGCCATTTCCCAAACGGCAGCTAACCGTTCGCTAGGCGTGGCTGCGCGCCAAAAGTGATAGTCAAAGGCCTGGGTATTTTCGCGCTGAACCAACCCGCCAGTCCAATGAGCGCGTCGTGTGCTAACTCGGCCCGCTCGATCCATCTCGACACCGTACCACAAACCCGTTCGCGGCGGAGGTCGGCACTGATCCGCCATAAGTGCGGCTCCAACGCCTCAAGATGCGTCGGCCAGGTCGAACGCCCACCTCTTGCGTTGTTTGGGTGGCGTTCCTACGCCAGAGGCACGCCAAGGTCGGTGCAGACACTCCGCAGGGAACGATCCGACGTGTGGATTCGCGCACCAGCGGTGACCGCGGCGAGGAGGATCTGCACGTCAGCCCAACCAACGCGAGCGCCGCCAAGGGCGTTAAAGTCTTGGGCAAGCCAGACCCGAGGAGGAGTTCTCCCCCACACGTGCGAACGCGCTCTTGGGACAGGAAAGCCACCAACCGCGGATCGCGCTTCCGAAGGTGGTTTGCTCCAAACGGAGCGCTTTCCAGGGCGCGCATGCGGTGCTTTCCCGCCGAGCGCGGCCAAGCGAGCGCCTGCCTCCCGGGCCAGCAAAGCTCGGAGGCCCTCCTCGACGAGCGCCGTCTTGGTGACCCCGGGGTGAGCCTGTTGAACCTCCGACAGAAGGGACTCGTTCACGTTGAGCGTCATACGAACGGTATGCACCCGACCATACTAACAATGCGTACCCCGGGAAGCAAACGCTGCCCGACGCGGGCGATACCATGGCGGCGCCCGATCCCAAGCTGCCACACAAAAGAAAACCGCCCCCTCTTGCGAGGGGGCGGCTGGTTTGTTGTTAGCGCTTAACCGAGGAGCGGCGTGCGCGGTTTTGGTTCTGGGTGATTATGGGTTGATTTTGAGGTAGTCGAGCTCAAAGCCCATCTCGCCGGCGCTTCGGATTTCAACTGTTGCTCCAGCAGGAACCGCGTAGTTAAAGGTCAGGTCTGCCGCTGTCATGGAGGGAGCGGTCAACTGCGCCTTAAAGGTACCGTTGAGGTAGAGCGAGAGCTTACTCGTAGCATTGTCGGTGTTCCTGTAGTGCACGGTCACAGACGAACCGGCAACTGAGCTCGCCTTGCTGATGCCGGCAGGGGCACCGTCCTCGAGCCCGATCCAACCAGCGGGGGCGCCAGTCCAGTAGCCATTTCCCGTTGCGGTCATGCCGCTCGCGAGCGCCGTGCCATTTTCGTACTGGTAGGTTGTTCCAGCCGAACACGCCGCGCAGGTTACGCCGTTGCTAACGCCGCCACAATCAACAGCGGTTTCGGTGCCGTCTTTGACGCCATCGGTACAGGTTGCGACCCGGCAGGTGTTGCGGCAGTTGTCCGTGTCAATGGTGTTGCCGTCATCACAGGTTTCGCCGTTGCCGGACTGCACGATTGAGTCACCACAGCGCGAGGTCGCACCAGCGACGCTCGTGCAGGTGGAGCTACACACGGTGCAGCTGGTCAAGCCGTAGGCACAAGCTTCTGTAACGGTGTTGCCATCGTCACAAGCTTCGGTGCCTTCCTTGACGCCGTTGCCACACACGGGAGCGCCGGCAGCGCAGAAGCCGCCCGTGCAGACGTTTGAGGCACAGTTAGCGGCGGTTGTGCAGATCTTGCCAATCGCACACTTGGCGCAGGTCCCAGCACCGCAGTCGACGTCAGATTCACTCTGATTCTTGATGCCGTCTGAGCAGGTGGGGGTCTTGCAGGTATTGCTGCAAGCGTCGGTGTTGATGGTGTTGCCATCGTCACACTGTTCGCCGTTGCCGGACTGCACGATTGAGTCACCACAGCGCGAGGTCGCGCCAGCGACGCTCGTGCAGGTGGAGCTACACACGGTGCAGCTGGTCAAGCCGTAGGCACAAGCTTCTGTAACGGTGTTGCCGTCGTCACAAGCTTCAGGGCTTTCAATAACCCCGTTGCCGCACACCGGGCCGGACGAGCCACCAGCGCTGATGGTGAGAGCCTTGAATCTGACCTGCGCATAGTCGCCAGCGGCATATTGGGAAGCCGTGTCCATCCCCCCGCCATCACAGCCTGCAGTGAGGGTGTTGGACTGGTTGTAGTTGCCAGCTTTGAAGTAGAAGCTGTCGTACTTCCAGCCATCGGGGTTGTCGTTCGCGATGTCGGTGCTGACGGGCTTCGAGAGGTCTTGGCTGAAGCTGACCGTGGCAGGGGTGCCGGCGGGACGCGTGAACTTGACGTTCATGATGTTGCCGGACACGTTGATTTCGTACGAGAAGTCCTCGCCGAGCGCGATACCGTTGGCAGGACTCGTGCCGTCCGCGACGCCAGGGCAGGTGCCCCAGACCGGGTAGCACTTGTCAACGCGACGCGCGTCGCCTTTGGCCCAGTTGTTCTGGTACAGCCAGTACACGGAGCCTTTGGCTTGGCTTGGGAACTTCTTGTAGTGGATTCGGATAGGCTCGTTGTTAAAGCCGCCCTGGTTGGTGCCCAAATCGGAGAATTGATCCAACGTATTGGAGTGGACCTGGCCGACGACGGTTGCATAGGCAGCAGGGAAGCTGCCGGTGCAGCTGCCAGCGAATACCTTGTCCACGTGGAGCGTGGCATTTAGCTTGCCGCCGATCCGCGGGTAGCTGTACCCCGTGAGCTGGCCCGAAAGCGCCCAGTTGTTAGCCGGGTCGGCCATGTTGGTGATCGTGCTGTTGCCGTTGCGCAACATTTCGCGCAGTTCGGAGCGAGCGTTTTCTGAGCCCGAGGTAGTCAGGCCTTCGTTCGGCGCCTTGAACACCATCCAGTGGTTCGCGTCGGTGAAGAAGTATTGCGAGTGATACCAGTTGGGCATCTCGTTCTCGTAGATGTCCGTTGGTGTGCCGGAGCCGAACAGATCTTGAGGCATCGTGACCTTCCAAGCGCGCGAGAGGAGCGTCGGGAAGTACGTCGCGGGCGCATTGGTGTTGGTGCTGGTCGGCGAAGCGGAGGGTTGATTGATAGCGCTACCGTTGGCTACCCACGTCCACTCATTGGCG
>JBBRRP010000156.1:0-13171 GCA_038246305.1 Polyangiales bacterium
CCTTGCCGTGAATCAGTCGCTGGCCTTGGGAAAGGTGACGCTCTGGTCCGGGATGCTTCTGCAGCGTCCCACGGTGCTGCCCGCGTTTGATACCCTCGTCGTGCAGCTGGGTCACGGGCTTTTGCCTTGGTCCGCATTTCTTCCCGTAGCGCTGTGGCGGCTTGGAGCTAACGCTCGACTTGACGGGGCTCTTGCGGGGCACCACGTAGCTCGGGAAGCCTCAGCGCTTCGAGTGTTGCTGATAGTCACGCTGGCCTTGAGTTTTGTTATGTTCACCTGGCTTGCGCCGTGGGTGGGCGTTTTTGCGTTCCCCGCGTTGTTTGCGCTCGCCATCGCCGTCGCGCTGGCCCTCGATGATTTCAATCAATCCAAAGTGGGCTCCCGGCTCGTGAGCGTGAGCACGCTGGGACTCATGCTCATCCTTGCCTTCGATGTGAGGAATATCCCAGACAAGATTTTGACGCCGTTCGTTGTGGTCGGTCAAAGCCTGCCCGACCATTTCGCAGCGCGAGCTTCAGCGTCTGCCACCACCACCCTCTTGCCCCTGGTGGCGCTTTTTGCGCTGATCTACTCGTATCGCGATTTCACGCATCCTTGGCTCAGTCGCGGCAGGTTCAGCCGCTGGCCCCGCACCTTGGCTGCGGCCTACGGAGGCAACTTGCAGTTCGCGATCCTCGTGGTGTCGCTGGGAGGGTTGGCGCTTTTTCTAGGAACGATGCTGAGTGATAGCTTCTTTCATTTTGAATATTTCGAGCGAATGTCTGTGCGCCAGCGTAACGCAATGGATTGGGCGTGGCTGGCGTTGCCGGGTTTGGTTTGGGGTGTGCCGTGCCTTCTCGTTGCTATGGCGGATCTGGGTCTCTTGTTCGCTCACCCTGCTCGTGCGCTTGAAGCGCTTGAATCGCGAGGCGAAGGGCGTGGCATGAAAGCGCGGAGTGTCCGATTGCTGGTGGCGATTCTACCCGCGCCCGGTTGGTTTGCGGGAGGCGTGTTGGCGCTCGGGGGGCTCAATTTAAGTGTTGACCTCTATCCAGCGCTGGCCAGCGAGCTTTCTCCGAAGGCTGGGTTTGAGGCCTATCGATCGTTAGCCGGACCCCGTGAGGAATTGGGCATCTTAGGCTCAAGGGTTAGCGCACGGGCGCACTACTACGCGGGCACGCCCGTGATGGGCATGGACACTTCCGCCGAGGCCCTCGCCTGGTTGCTCGAAATGCCCGCGGAGCGGCGCTGGCTTCTACTGCCAGAGAGCGAACTCGCGCCGCTCGATTCGAAGTATCGAGGGGCCAACGCAGAGCGGCACAGTTTGCCAGTGCTCTCCACTCAATTAGGTTCGCTCTTCTTAGCGTCGAACTCACTTGCCCAAGCGCCCAACCACAATCCTTTCGCTCACTGGTTTTCAACGACGGCGCCGCGGCCCCGCAACCCGATGGACGCCAATCTGGGTGGGGTCTTGGATGTGCTCGGCTGGGAAATTCGAAGTGCCGAAGGTGACGTTGTCCCGGGGCTCACGGCGGGGAACGCGAGCCAGTTTGTCATTTTCTACAAGGTGGTGGGTCCGATCACTGAAGATTGGCGCTCATTTGTTCACATCGACGGTATGAAGCGACGGATTAACGTCGATCACGACCCACTCGGGGGGCGCTACCCGCTCACGCTTTGGCAGGTCGGTGATTATGTGGCGGATGTGCATCGCTTCGCCGTCGAGCCTGATGTGGCGGCGGGGCGGTACCGCGTGTACTTCGGGCTCTTTTCGGGAAGCCGGCGTCTCGAGGTGGAGCGTGGCCAGGCTGAGGACAATCGGCTAGACGGAGGCGAGCTTTTGGTGCGCTAACACGCGGGCGCGTCTTCGCCGTCCGCTCTCGCGGGAGAACTCCGATGCAAGCGTCACTCAGGTGCCGACGCAGAGCGAGGAGTCAAAAAAAACAGCAGGCGACCACCAGCCACGGGTGACACCAAGCTCCGGAGCGGCTAAGGCCGGTGGGTGAGCGATTCACCGCCCCGGTCATCCAATTCACCGCCGTCGGAACCCGCACCCGGCTCGGAGCGTCGAGGGGCGGATAGAATAGAGGTGATGTGGTCCGTCGATTGCGAAACCGACGACACTTTTCTCTATGCCAGCATCACCAACATTTCTGAGATGGGCATCTTCGTGAGCACCAGAGAGCCACTTGAACTTGGGGCTCAGGTTCGCCTCAGGTTTGCTCCGCCCGCATCAACGGAAGCGTTCGTGTTGCGTGGCCACGTTCAGTGGATCAACCCGGTGCGCCTTCTGTCCGAGAACCGCAACCCAGGCATGGGGATTCTGTTTCATGCGCTGACAGCCGACGACCGCGAACGAATTGTCGAGCTCATCAGAACCATCGCCTACGTGCGCGACTCAACTAATTGATTTACCCGCCGCAGTGCATCGGTGCGATTATTAAGGAGTTGGAGGGGCGGGTTTCGGCGCGGATGCCGCTTCGCCCGCGCCCTCGGGAGCGATTGGCAGCTGATCGAGCGCAGCCAGGCTGCGCAGTGCTCGTTCCGCATAGGTCGGATCTTTGGCTAGGCTCTGAAAGTACGCTCTCGCCCGGTCTTTTTGCCCGGTTTGGCTGTAGCAATTCCCAGCTTCCCATGCGGCAATCCTGCCGCTCACGCTCTCAGGCGCGTCTGCGTAAACCCGGTCAAAGCGATCGACAGCAGCAGCACAGCCGCGCCCCCTGAGATCGGACTGTGCCGCCAACAGGGAAGCCTCCGCTGCTCGGGGACCTCGGGCGGCAGCGAGCTTGTCGTAAAGCTCAGTGGCTTCTCGAAAATGATGTTGGTTGAAGGCGTGTTCGCCGTCGCTGAACGTCGCCTCGGACCCCCGCGTGGTGGGTGCTTCCGGTGCTGTTTCCGTCGCTGCACTCCCTTTCACCTCCGGGGCGCCGTGCGCATTTTCCTGCGCAGGCGGCCGCGTCCCGTGAGGGGTGGCCAGGTCCGATTCGTTGCCCGGGACCCCTTTTTCCGTGACGTAAACGCTGTCTCGGTCACCCGGATGCGCACGCAGAAATAATAAACTGGCACCAATCATCAAGAGAAAGAGCGCGCCCATGCTGACTTGGGGGCGCATGGCGTAGCCCGCCGCGATGGATATCCAGCGTCCTGTGCGTGCCCCAATTCCCTGCCCAGCGCGCGCCGTGTGCTCGCGCAACAAGATCTGGTCGCGAAGTTCGGTTGGTGGTAAGGCGAGCGGAAACTGCGAAAGCGTCTGTGCCGCCTTCAGACGCACATAGACACCGTTGCAGCGGGAGCAATGGCCTAGGTGTTGAACGGCGCCACCTCGCGCGTAATCTTCGGCTTCGTCGTAGAGAAGATCCAGAGCAACACGATCGAACTGTTCGCAATCCACAATGAGTTAGCCTTGGGGTTGATGGGTTCCAGTACGCTTCGAGTTCTCACCCGGTGCGCGCCGTTCCTGAAGAGTCTTTTGGAGTGCGAGCAGAGCTTTCCGCATTCGCTCCTTCACGTCTTGAGCGTCGGTTCCAATCACGTCTGCGATTTGAGCGAATTCAAGGTTCGCCACCTGCTTGAGGAGGAAGACAGTCCTCTGTTCGAGGGGTAACGTGCCAATCACAGCTAACGCTTCCGTCGTCTCAGCTTCCTCAGGGTTGGCACCTGGTAGGGCGGGCACGCTCACCGCGAGCCGATAGAGCCAGGTTGAAAAGGGAAGCTGATCCCTAAATTCTCCGGAGCGTCGTGCGAACTCGGCGAATACGCTGAGCGTTAGCTCTTCTGCTGCTGCACTGCCGTTAACGGTGTAGCAGGCAATCGTGTAGACGCTCTGCAGGTGCCGCTGGACTAGCTCCTCGTAGGCCCCGAGGTCGCCGCGCTGGTACCGAACCATCAGGGCGTTATCGGAGGCGTGGTTGTTCGAGGCGCTCATACAAAAACGGGCTTGGCCGAACGTCGGACAGGCTCCAATCGTCTAGCCTTCCCGCTAGCCTCAGGCTACCCGGCCTCGCGCAGACCATTTCGAAGTTAAACGTGCCTCGCGCCTGGGGAATGAGCGCTCGCAGCGGAGATTTGAAACTTGGATGGTGCGATCCAACTATCGGCCACGCGGCGGGCCGGCGTCGGTGAGGCTTCAGAGCGCGATAAACCGGGCCTAGAGCCGGTGGACTGCTCGCTCACTCCGCCTCTAGGCGATGCAAAAAAATGGGGACTGAATGCCCGGCTAGATGTAAGTTGTTGGCCGGCTGAATTTTGACACTAGCCCAAAACGTATGAGCACGAGGAAACGATGCGATTCAACAGCGCACTTATAGTCTTAGCGATTTGTCTGCCTGCAGTTGCGTGGGCTGAAGACGCACCGGTTCCTAAAGCTTCCGCGACTCCTGCGACGGCTAAGCCGAACAAATCCGCTCCCGCGAATGCGGCGGGCGCTCGCCCAAAGGCAGCTGCATCAGCGCCGGCGGATGCACCGAAGACACCTGCGGATGCACCGAAGACACCTGCAGATGCGCCGAAGACACCTGCGGATGCACCGAAGACACCTGCAGATGCGCCGAAGACACCTGCAGATGCGCCGAAGGAGGCCGCGGATGCACCGAAGGCAGGTGCCTCAGCGAACTCCGTTCCAGCAGCTGCTGCTCAAGGCCCCAGCGCTGTCGGTGCACCAAGCGGGAACGCGAGTACAGCCATCGACGGAGCAACCTACGCCGTTCGTTTGCGCGACCTCGAGCAGCGCATCGACGAGCTGAAAGAGCAGATCCGTCGCAGCCACACGCGATTGAGTCTGCTGAGCGATACCATCCTTTCAGGTGGCGTCGGGGGTGCACGCGCCGAAATCAAATTCGTGAACGAGATGAGCAACGCCTTTCGACTGACGAGCGCGCTCTTCGTGCTGGACGGTGCGGTTCAGTACAATAAGCAGGACGATTCCGGTGCGCTTGCCGAGCAAAAGGAGATACCCATCTTCAACGGAGCGGTTCCGTCTGGAGACCACACCTTGCAGGTCGCCCTGAAGCTGCGCGGTCACGGGTACGGAGTCTTTTCTTATCTGCGGGGCTATCAGTTTGACGCCAAGAGCAGTCACTCCTTCACCATCACAGAAGGCAAGACAGTCCAGGTTGAGGTTGTCGCCTACGAAAAAGGCGGAGTCACCACGCCGCTCGAAGAGCGACCTTCAATTCGCTACGGCCAGAAACTACTATCTGGCGTCCAGGGCGATTCGGGCCCGGAAAAGGCCGCACCGGCCCCAGCTGTGAATCCGAGTGCATCCGGCAATCTCACTCTTGGCACTGGAGGTAAGTAAGTGAAGAGTCAGGTCAGCGCTCGGTCGCGAGCGCTTGGGAGCCTTTCGGCCCTTGCGACTGTGTTGTCAGTATCAGTCGCGTCCGCGCTCAGTACATCTGAAGCGAAGGACATTGCTAGGGCGAGCCTTCAGGCTGCTGCCGAGCAGGCCCGGCGCGGCTCCCCGGCACTTCAGGCAACGACGAGCACCGTCTCGCCCGCGGAGCGCGTTGCCGCTGGAGAGTTGATGCTGCGAACGGACGATTTTGAGCGAGCAGGAGAAGAGTTCAACAAAGTCGTCGAGTTGTTCAGGCAGGGTAAAATCCCTGAAACCACGTACGCGGACGCGCTTTTTCTGCTCGGCGAAACCTATTTCAAATCTAAGGAGCAGCTGTCCGCGCGGCGGTGCTATCAGCTGATCCTCGATCAAGCATCGCGTCGGCCTTTCGATTCCTACGCCGGACGCGCGCTCAGCCGGCTTGTCGACATCGCGTGGAGGCGCAACGACAAAGACGGCCTAGATTACATCGTTTCTAAGCTCGGTAGCCTACCCGCCACGGACGACACAGGCTCGGTTCAGTATGCTCGCGCCAAAGCATTTTTCCTGCGTGCCGATTACCCGGCGTCCAAGAGTGCCATCGGCGGATTACCGGCGACAAGCGCCTACGCCCATCAGGCCCAATACCTGCTCGGTGTGGTCTTGGCAAAAGAGGCCGCCGCTCCCCAGGCGAGTTCAGCGGCAGGTTCGGCACCGGCGTCGGATACGCGCTTTGTCGCGGCTATCGAGCAGTTTCGGCGCGTCACGCGCCTGCCACCCGACACGTCCGAGCACCGGCACGTCGTCGATCTCGCATGGATGGCGATTGGTCGTTTATTTTACGAGACAGATGCTTACCTTGATGCGGCCGATGCCTACGGCCACGTTGATCGTTCGTCTCCCGAATTCTCCACGATGTTGTTCGAGCTCAGTTGGGTCTGGGTCCGGCTGGGCGACTATGAACGCGCGCAGCGCTCGCTCGAAGTGTTATCTATCACGGACCCGGGAACGCTAAAGATAGCCGATGGCTCGCTGTTGCGTGCCGATCTCATGTTGCGCTCGGGGCAGTTTGACCGAGCCTTAGCGGCGTACGAAAGCGTTAGGGATCGCTTTAATCCCTTGCGGGATCAGGTCGATCATTTTCTGACTACCACGACCGATCCAGCCGTCTACTACGACAAGTTGACGGCCGAAGAGTTTGCGGCCGGCGGTGAGCTTTCGCCCCTAGTGTTAGATTGGGCCCGCCAAGAATCGACTCGGGACAACGTGTTTTCGGTCATTGACGACGTCACCCGTTCGCGCAGTACGTTGAAGAAGGCTGGGCAGATGGCTCAGAAGCTGCGTGCCGTGTTGGGTTCGTCAACGCGAGTCAAAGCATTCCCAGAACTTCGAGCTGCCCTCGAGCAAACGTTGGGCGCTCTGAACAAAGTTGGCATGGCCCGGTACAATCTGGCGTTGGGCATGGACGATGTTGCCAGCGACAATGTGAGTGGGGAGCTGGCAACGGTCAGGCGCGAACGCCGGGCGCTCATGCGGCGTGTGAGCTTTTTGCCGGTAACCGATGGTGATTTTGCGCGTCGCGAGGCGCTCGGGGAGGCTCAATGGAGTGGGGCTTCCCAAGAGCTTCAGCGTCTGACGCTGGAGATTGATCGTTTGCGTGCGATCGTGAATGGGCTTCGACGGGTGCTCCAAGATGGCATGCGCGGTGTCTCCCAAGATCCTGCGACGCGTGATCGCTTCCGTGAGGAAATCGCCGCCAACGAACGCGACCTAGAGGTCTACGAGACACGAGTGAAGGGTTATCAGGAAGCTGTGGAAATGGGGCGTGCTCAGATTGGTTTTGGGGATCAGCGCTATATCGACGATGACGCCGCTCGGCTCAATCTGAAGCGGCTTTTTGAGCGTGAGGTTGAGTTGTCTGCCGCAGGCCAGGATCGCGACGCCGTCGATTATGCCCGTGACATTCAAGGGCTGCTGGCTCAAGCTCGCTCGACCGAGGATTCACTGCAGGCGACTCGCTCGCAGTACGAGCGGCAGGCCGAGGAAAGCTCCACTAAGCTGCTCAGTGTTGTGAATGAAGAGGCAGGAAAGCTTGAGAACTTCGCGTTGAATCTTGAGGGCCTCGACCAGCAGGCGCGCCTTTTGGTGGGTGAAGTCGCGATGAAGAACTTCGGACTCGTGCGGGATCGGCTCAAGAGTTTGGTGTTGAGGGCGAACGTCGGCATTGTGCAGCAGGCTTGGGAAGTGCGCGAGGAGCAAAGGGTGCGAGTTAGAAATCTGCAGCGCGAGCGAGCGCGCGAGGAGCAGAATTTGAACGACGAATTGCGAGAAGTCTTGGACGACTCGGAGGGCGAACAGTGAAATCCTATCGTTCTAGGGTGGGCATGAACGTCCTTCCGTTGCTGGCGCTTTCCTTGCTTGCCGCGCCCGGTCTTTCACAGACGGCCGCGACTGCACCCGTTGCCGGTGCCGCAACGGCGAAAAGCGCGCCTGGTGCAGCTGCCAGCGCGACACAACACGCCGCTACGGCCGCCGCGGCGGCACCGAGCGCGCCGGCCGCACCTACCGCGCAGCCCGTGCCTTCAGCTTCGGTCTCTGTGGTGACGGCCAAGAAGGTTCCTCCTCCTCCGCCTCCGACCTCGGCGCAGCTTCACGCATTCCAGGTTTTGCGGGGTGAGGCCGATGCCTATTCGGCGTCAGCCAAAGATTTTCGTCAGACGCTGACGCAGATCGTACGTCATCACTACGAAGAGCGGCGCCGTAGGGTCCTGAGCGCCCTCGACGGCGAAGTGGAGAGCGAACGAAAGCTACTCGACTCGGCGCGCGATGAAGCCATTTCGCGGCTCGAAAAATTCGTGGCCGAATATTCCGGTCCCAACGCCGATGCCGAAGCGACTCCGGACGCAATGTTTCGCCTCGCTGCCCTATATGAAGAAAAGGCACGTCTCAAGTCTGAGGGCGAACTGTCCGAGGCTCTGAATCCGGCAGTGGCATTATATCGTAGGATTATCGTCGAGTATCCGAAGTACAACGAGCTCGCGGCGGTCCATTACTACCTTGGCCATGCTCTGACTGATGGTGCTCGGATCGAAGAAGGGCAACAGGCGTGGCGAGCGCTTGTTTGCCACAACAAGTTCACGGTCACGGATGATGAGAAGGATGCCTCGAAGGTCAAGCTGCAGCCTTTAACGCAGGATCATGATCAGCCGTTTTGGAACGAATGGTACAACCAGCACCCAGTTCCGTTTGATCAAGCGGCCAATGGTCGGGTGAAGCCTCGCTTCAAAGCAGAGGATGATGAAGTTGTTTACAAGGATCCGTACGCGGACTGCCAGAGCGTGCCCCAAGTTTCCGAGCCCGGCGAAGAGCCGCGCTATTTGGCAGAGATCTGGTGGCAGCTTGGCAATTTTCACTTCGATCAGATCGACCCAGCCGGTGGCCCCTATAACTTGAATCGCGCGGTGAGCGCGTACGCCCGTTCGATGGAGTACAAGAAGCCGCCACTGTTCGGCGTTGCGATGTACAAAGACGCTTGGGCTTACTTCAAGCAACAGCGCTATCACACGGCGGTGAACGAATTCGTTCAGCTGCTGCGCTATGCAGACGAACAGGAAGAGAAGACGGGCGATAAGGGCGCGGATTTTCGGACCGAGGCCTATACGTACATCGCCGGGTCGTTGACGTACGTTGATTTCGAAGGCCCTCCTTCCGATCATCCGTATATCCCCCGCAGCGACGTGCTCGACACCGAGACCAACCCAGTGCTTGCCGAAGAGAAGATGGCGATCGCCATTCAGCGTGTACAGGATCCTGCCTTGCTGCCGCAGGACAAGAAGTGGACGGTTGAGATCTATAAGGCTCTTGCGCAAGAATTCATTGAGATCACTCAGAATCGCAATGCGATCGCCACGTTGGAGCTCACGCTGCGCAAGTTCCCGATGGATCGCGATGCACCGGTGATGCAGAACAAAGTAGCTGAGCTGTACGATCAGCTTGGGCGCCTGGCGCCAGACGGATCTGCCGCCCGAGCCGACTATGCTCAAAAGGCGCTTTCAGCACGCACCGCGCTGGCTTCGTACGTGGGTGCGACACCATGGACGAACGCTAACCGCGATGATCCAGAGGCCTTGCAGCAAGCGGAAGAATTGGTGAAGGGCGGATTGCGTCGCGCGGCCGCGGATCATACCAATTTTGCGCGCACCTACTACAACAAGGCCGTTGAGCTCAGCGATGTTGCCGAGCAGCGGCAACTGATTGAGAAGGCCGTCGCCGAATACCGGCTCGCGGAGACCGGCTGGGCTGCGTATCTCGCCCAAGATCCGAATGCGTCGGATGCGTACGAGAGCCAATTTTGGCTGGCTGATGCGCGCTATTCCGTGGTTGTGCTCCAGGTTGCTTTGGAGCGGTCGCCCACCGAGCAAGAAGTGGTGGATGCTCGGCAAGCCACCGTCGCGGTTCGCGATTCGAATGAGGACGATAAGTTCCTTCAGCCTGCGGCTTTCTACGTGGTTTCGCTCGCAGATAAAGTCCTCGATGACGAAGCGCGCAAGCACGAAAAGGGCGGGGGAACCATCGGTGTCGAAAAACGTACTGAGGTGCGTTTCGAAGGCGAGGGCGAAGCTCGACGTGTGGTTCGCGATCAGATCCCCCAGCAGGTCGCAAACGCAATGGCGGCGCGCGACGAGTACAATGTGCGTATTCCGCCCGATCAAGATCCAGAGAAGAATGGCATGCTCTACGCGTTCCAGGTCGCAGACTGGTACTTCGCGTACGGTCAGTTTGATAAGGCGCGGGAGCGTTTCGTGCCGCTCTACGATCAGCACTGCGGCAAAGACGAGTGGGGCTATAAGGCCTGGGAGAAGCTCATCAGCATGAGCAACTTCGAGAATAATGCCGCTGAAAGTCGCAGGCTCGCCGAAGGTAAGAGTTGCGCATTCAACGAAGAGACCAAGGTTGCCGAGGAAAGCATTCGAAAGCCGGTAAAGCAGGGCGTTGCCTACCTCGACGCGCGGAAGCTCTACGAAGAAGCTGAGAAGATGGCGGAAGGGCCGCAGCGTGATAAGAAGTGGCGCCAGGCCGCTGCCGCCTACAAAGTGGCTCTTGATGCAGCGCCTGATCGCGATGAAGCGCCGGAAGCGGCGATGAACGGAGCGTTCGCCTACAAGCAGGTGGGTGAGTACGACAAAGCCATTGGCATGTATGAGCTATTCATCGCCCGCTACGGGAACGACAAGACGATCACCCAGCTGCGTGACGGCGATCCCAATGGTAAGCCGCCGGTTGCGGCGGACCCCAAGAAATACCAGGATCGCGTCGGGTACCTGAAGAGTGCGTACGACGCCCTGGCAGGTGCGTACGTACTTTTCTTCAACTACCCGAAGGCTGCGGGAACCTTTGATAAGATCAGCGACATTGCGCATTTCTCTCGCGATTCGCGCCGAGAAGCTGCGCGTCAGGCACTCTCGCTCTATTCGAGTCTTGGGGATTCGGGAGGCATGCGGAAGTCCCGAGAGAATTTCCGGAGCTTGGGAGCTTCAGAAAAAGAGCTTGCAGAGGCAGACTTTACAATTGCTTCCGCCGAACTCAAACAATGGGATCCGCTGAGCCCGCCGGATGGCACCAACAACACGGCGCGGCGGCGCGCCATGACTGCCATGGAGGGCTACTACACGTTGAACAACAAACGCCCTGCTGCGGCTCAGTTCGTAGTTCAGGCGGCGTACTGGTCCGCGAAGGCTCGCCACTCGGGTCACGCTGATGACACCAACAAATGGTGGGGTTACACGATCGCTGCCTTCGAAAAGTGGAAGCCTGCCGCTGAAGTAAAGGGTGGCCAAAGTGTCGCGCTGGGGTCGAAAGAAGCTGGCATGGCGGCTGAAGCCGAATTCACGATGCTCGACGAGAAGATCGCTCTCAATTTCGATTACGAAACCGGGCACCATCGCTACAAGGGCACGACCGTAGAAGTGATTGCGAACTATCAGAAGGACGCTCTCGACGCCAAAAAATATTACGATCTTCTGCAGCACGTAGTCGACACTTATGTGTCACCCGAATGGACAGTGGCAGCGATTTCTCGGCAGGGCGCCATCTATGATTCCCTGCGCACGGGCCTCTACAACACTCGGCCGCCGGCTCTGCAGATGTTCGACAAAAAGCAAGAGGCGATGCTGAAGCGAGCTGAGGAAAGCGATAATCCGGACTTGCAGGAAAAGGCGGACGCCGTTCGAGTCAAGGTCCAGCAGACTTGGCGAGATCGGCGCGATCAGGAGTTGGATGGAGCCGATCAGATCCTGGTGGATCGCTATGGAAATGCCGTCGTGCTTGCACGGCGCTACAACGTTGCCAGCGTCGCGGTGACGCGAGCCATCCGGCGTCTTGCTTTCTTCACGGACATCATCGGCGAGGCCAAGATGAAGCAGCACAGCGCGAATGTGAAGGATCTGAACTACAGCGAGGGCATGTTCCCCAAGATGCGGCCGGGGCAAGTCACCGCGCCCGCGCCGCAGGGCATGCCTGAACCTCTACCGGTATACGTGCAATGATGGGCCTCCGAAAAAAAACGTCCACCGTTCCAGCCCGAAGGGTCTTCGGCTGGCGTTCGCTAGAGCGGCTCGCTCTCGCCGCACTCCTGTCTGGGGCTGTGGCTGCCTGCGCCAAAAAGGGGATGGTCGCGCCGCAACTGCAACCCAATCAACCACCGCCGCCTTCCGGCGCTCCGGTGGTGGCGACCAACGGGCAGCAGTTTGCCGTATCGGATGCGCCAACATCGGGCGCCCCCGCTGTCGCGAGGCCGCAGATGAATCCTGCTGCGGCTCAGGCCTACGCGGCAGGACTCACCGCCTTTCAATCAGGTGATTTAGCCGGTGCCCAGATGCAATTCACGGCGGCAACGCAGGCAGATCCGCGGGCGTTTCAGGCTTTCTATTCGCTCGGGACAGTCCGAGAGCGTCTGGGGAATCGGTCCGGCGCAGTGTCAGCTTATCGGCAGTCTCTCTCGATCGTTCACGACTACGAACCAGCGATTGTGGGAGTAGCCCTGGTGCAGGCTCAATCAGGCCAGGTATCCGAGGCGGAAAGCTTTCTCCAATCAGCGCGCGCTCAGTTCCCGGACAGTGCTGCAGTTTTGGCCGCCTTGGCCGAAGTTAAATCCATTTTGGGCGATTCCGGCGAAGCACAGAAGCTTGCCCAGGAAGCATTGAAGAAGAACCCAGATTATCGCCCGGCCATGGTGACGCTGGCGCGTGACCATTACCGCCGCCGTAGGCTGGATTTGGCGCTCTACGCACTGAAGGGCATTCTCGATGGTTATGGGGACGAGAATCCGCCTCGCGACAAGAACAACGCCGTCGCCCGTTTGCTGCGGGGGCTGATCTACAAAGAGCAGGGGCAGAAAGCGCCAGCGATCGACGAATTCCGGAAAGCGCTTGAGCTTCGTCCTGATCTCGTGGAAGCGCGTGTTCAGCTAGCTGCCTATCTGCTTGAGGCGGGGAACGCAACCGACGCGTTGCCATTGCTCGAAGGTGGGCTTCGTTACGACACCAACAACGTTCTCGCACGCTTGAATTTGGGAGATGCGTATCGCTTGTTGGGGCGACCGGCCGACGCAAAACGCGAGCTCGAATGGGTCGCTCAAAAGGAGCCAACTTTGCCACAGGTTCACTACAATTTGGGGCTGCTCTATTTGTTCTCTGACAACATACCAGGCGTGGGAGCGGATCGAGCTTCAGATCTTGCGATAGGCGAGCTTGAGAAGTTCCAACAAATGCGGCCTCGGGGTGGCGGTGCTGCCGATGACACTGAAGAATTGATCACTCGGGCTAAAACAAAGAAAGCCCTCATTGATGCACAGAAAGCTGAGAGCGCTGCGCCCGCTGCCGC
>JBBRRP010000157.1:0-12973 GCA_038246305.1 Polyangiales bacterium
AGACTACATCGACAATTTCTATAACATCGAACGTCGCCATTCTTACCTCGGTTACCTCAACCCCATCGAGTTTGAATTGCGATCAAAAACTCAGCTCAGCGTGGTATAGTCATGCTGTCCACGGAATCGGGGGATCTTCAGGTGTGACTGTGAGCCGGACAGCTGCCATGGCTTGGAGGACGGGGGTACGTACCGCTTGACGTTGCATGGATCCGTATCTGCTGGGTACTACCGTGAGCAGTACCCAGCGTGTCAACCGAACCTCGACCTCGTGACTGGGACCCAGTTAACCATCCGTGTGAACGGAACGTTCAGGCACAGCAGCGCGCCCGGCTGCTGCTATTCAGCTGGAGAGTCGGAGCTGCAATTGGATCAGATCGGCAAGGTACGGTTCGTGAGTGACAACGCGAAAATAGGCGATGTGGGCAATGGGGGGCTTGGCGACGTGGTGGGAGTTACGAAGGAGGTCCAGACCGACACAGGATGCATGGCGGGCTGGGCCTTCGGCGTTCTGACATCCGGGCCGACAAAGCTGGTGGACAGGCCCTACGATCCGGCAGCTCCGGTTGCCACGCTGTACAGGTTTCTGAAACTCCACCCTGACGCAGATCCAGTTAAGTGTGCGTCCTACGCTCCGCAGTGTGTTGATGCCTGGGGTGTCGAAATCCGCAAAGTCGCTCCCCCTTAACTTCCAGTCGCTACTTGAGGATCGCTATGGTTCGCACCCGATTTCTGTATCTCATCTTGTCGCAAGTATTGGCATTTGGCGCCTGTTTCCCACGTCCAGCGAACGCCGACGACGAGCCGGCTGCGCCTTCGGCCGCCCCCGCCGGTATAGGCGCTGCGGCGTCCGTGAACGCGCTTGGCTTCGCGGAGTTCGGTCCCGCGCTGAGTTTGGAGATTGGCAAGCAGCTGGTGGGTATTGCGCGTGCGCGGTTCTTCGGGTTGGGGCTGCTCGGTCATCAGATCTTTCCGAGCGACGGGGAAACACTGAAGCTTGGATCCATGGGCGGCGGTCTCGGAGCTCGGTACTATCTGAGCGACGACTTCAGGCACAGCGGAGGCTACGTTGGCTTACTTGGCGAATACCTGCAGTCGCAAATCGAAAATGCCGCAAGAATCAACGCCATTTCAGGATCGGCCATCGTCGGAGCTGAGGGCGGCTACCGGTTCGCCTCCGGCCCGTGGTTTGTTGGCGTGGGCGGCGAGCTTGGTTTCGCAATTGCGGCCGGCGCTCACTGCGAAAAGGGCGGCACCGAAATCCCGTGTGTGTTGCTTGAGGACAAACGCAATCGCCCCTACGGGCAAGCCGTGGTTGATATCGGCGTCGCGCTCTTTTAAGTCAGCGCGCGCGCGCATTCGGCTGCTCTGGGGAGCAAGCTTTGCCCTATTGGTATGTGCGGGGTGCACGGAGGGGTCGGCAGTAATGGCTCGCGGACGCGGTTCGCGCTCGGTTCGCTGGCTGAAACTCCCGGGGAAGGTCGTCGTTTCCGGAGTTCAGCCTCGTGCCCAAGTACAGCTTATCTCGGCACTTGAGGAGAGCTTTCGCTCCTGGGGGCTAGGCACGCGCATCAGGGTTCAAGCGGTAGGTAGCATCGCCGCGCGTGAGGACGGCGTGTGTGCGTTAGTGCTCGGGGATCCCAACCACATGAGTGATGTGCCAGTGAATCATCGCGAACACGCGTTCACCCGCCTCTATACGCGCTCGGCGACGCAGGCGTCGGTCGACGAAATCGTGGAAGCCGATATCGTAATCAGTTCTGAAGTTCTTGCGGAGATTCGCAACTCGGACCCCGTTAGGCTGCGCGCGCTCCTTCTGCACGAAATCGGCCATTTTTTAGGGATGGATCATCCTTGCGCTGAATTTGATGCAACAATGCAGGACCCACGCCGTCGCCCGCGCTGTGGCGACCTAAATGCCAAAGATCTCGCGATGCTACCGGATCCTTTGGATGCTATTCCCCTACGCCTCACGCCAGCACGGATTGAGCTCCGACAAGTCGAATTGCTGTATGGAAGTCATGCCAAGGCTCCGTAACGCGCTCAGCGTTGGGTCTCTTGCCGCGCTCGCCGGGGCGCTCCTCTTCCTTTCGCTAGCTTCATCGTCAGCGGGGCTCGCACACATTCTTGGGCTTGCATGGCTCCCCGTTAGGCTCGCGTCCATCGTGCATGGACCTCTGGTCTTAACTAGCGCGCTAACACTGCTGCTTGTTGCGTGGGAAAGCGGCGCGATGGCGTTGAGCTGTGCAGTTTTCCGGTGGGCTCATCTGAGGGGGCTACCTGAGGGGATTGCATGGGCGTTCGCGCTGGCGCTCGGCGAGCTGCTGTACCCCAAGATAATTCCCGCGACTCTCTCAGCATCGCTCTTGGGCTTTCCATCGCTCCTCGCAATCATGGATCTCGTGGGGGCGGCGGGACCAATTGTACTGATCGGTTTGGTGAATGGGGCGATCCTGTCCTTGGGTGATGCTTTGAGGCACCGCCAACTCAGCCTCGCGCTGTCCCCATGCGTACTCGCACTGGGTGTCGCAGCGTCGTTTTATGGGTATGGTCAGTTTCGGCTGTATCAGGTTTCCAATCAGATCAAGGCCGCAGGGCAGGTCCGGACGGTCATAGTTCAGGTGAAGAGCTCAACGGATGCTAAGCTTAACGAAGCTCAGAAGCTGCTCGCGGAGCATGTCGCCCTTAGCGAACGCGGGCTACGAGAGTCCGGTGGTGATCTCGTGGTGTGGGGCGAAACAACAATATCTCAACCCATTTCGGGCGTGACTTCCGAGGCTTTCGTTCGAAGGCGCCTTGGGCCTCGGTTGAACGTGCCTGTAGTTGTGGGCATAGTCTTGAGTCGGGGTGCGTCGCTGACCAATAGCGTGCTGCTCGTCCCGCCGCTGGCGGCTCCCGCGTGCAAGGCCTGCCGCTACGACAAGCAACTCTTGGTGCCAATCGCTGAATGGATCCCAGAGGGTCGCCTGGGAACATGGCTTCGCGCACGAATGTGAAAATCCCCCGGTTTGGGGAAATTTCAAGTGGGGGAGCCAGCGGGCGACTTAGAACTCCTGGGAGGCCACTACGCGGCGGTTTTCATTTGCTACGAGATCCTTTTCCCTAACTATGCGCTGAGCAAAATAAGTGAAAAGACCGAGCTCATCGTTAACGCGTCCAGCGACGTATGGTTCACGGGCACTTTTGTGCCAGATCTGCATCTTAGATTGGCTCGCTTGCGCGCCATCGAACATCGGCGTTACTTGGTTCGTGCCGCGAGCAACGGAGTGAGCGCAATTGTCAATCCGTTCGGTGATGTCATAGTCGAGTTGCCAGAAGGTGTTAGCGGCGCAGCGAGCGCTGATGTGCGATGGCTGCATGAACGCACGGCGTTTGAGGTCTGGGGTAATCTCCCCACTTGGCTGGTTCTGGCGTTCTTGGCGTGGTACGCTCATCGGCGACCGGAAGTCCGCGCGTAGGGAGAGGTCTACTTAGCGAACCGGAAGATGATCCGGTTTTACGGATTGCCCGCCATGTTAACGTCGCTGATCAAGCGCCTCCCGTACGCCGGAGCAACTTCGACAAGGCCTCTTCGACGCGAGGACGTTGTGGGGCCTCGAAATTGAACACCTGAAACAGCGGCTTGATAAGCTCCAAGACGAGATCAGCGAGTTGCAGGCGCACTCGGTCTGCGTCCACGGTCAGTTGCGAGGATACCAGATCTTGCCTGCTCACCGATTGGCCGAGACCATCGAACCAATCGTCGTACAGGTTGCTCAGTCTGCGTCCACTAAGGCCCACCCACATGAGCCGTATGTTAACGGCAGTACCTGGAACACCAAGCCTTTCAGCCATGCGGGACGCGTGCAAGAGGCACTCGCCGATGCACGACATGGGAAACTTCCGGTCAAGGGCACTGCCAGGGGCGATCTTGCGCTTCCCGTTGGAGTTATCTTCTTGAAAACCTCGCAGAAGAAAGAATTTACCGTCGGCGGCCGCGCGCCAGAAGTCTGAATACCCCGGCTCGCGAGACTGTTCCACCTCGTACACATGACATTCGATCTCGCCATCTATAGGGTATGGGGCGATGGGCTCTCGGTTGAACACGATCCAGACGGGCCAACCTGTTTGGCGTTCTGCGGCGCCGAGAGCGTCAAGCAGAGCGGCAGCATCAACGCTGGGGGACTCGCCAAACACGTATGAGCACGTGTAATACCCTCTCAGGTACGGGAGTTGCGCTTGCTTCTGCTCGACCAGAGCATTGAAGCGTTTGATGCATGCCCCTTCCCACTTCGCGGCCGTCTCTTCGAGGCTAGGTGCCGCCGTTCTGGAACTCTCACCGCTGAGCGCGGCGCGCAGATTGTCGAGGAGAGAATCCCGATCTGCCATGACGCAGCGATGAATAAATTGCTGCCACTCCGAGGCAGACTGTGGGGGTGCGCTCTGGGGCCCCGGGCGGCGAATATAATACGTGTCTTTCAGCACATGTTTCCGCTCAGGTCCATCGCGCTTCGCCCTTACTGGCACCCTATGGCCGCCAGGCACCACAACGACTGGATGGGGATGCTGTAGAAGTTCGTGCTCCACGATGTGCAGCTCGCAATGAAAGGGAGGATCAGCGAACTTCTCAACGATCCCGTTAATGGCGTCGGTCGTAAAAGAGCCCGGGGAGTGGGGCTCGGCGGCCACTTCTCGACACGTGCCTCCCACACCTTCTTATCCGATGAGAATTGCGCCACCGCCATGGTTCGCCAGGGCCAAGATGGCATGCGCGATGTTCGCCTTGTCCTCGTTGGAGTTGAGGTCGAGCCAACCCTTAAGCTCAGTTTCCAAGCCCTCGGTCGGGGCAAGCGCCAGCTGAGTCCATCGTTCGTTAGCGGCCATGACCCTTCAATAGCGCAACACTCCTTCTCATGTCAGCCACCCCCATAAGCACAAGTGGTGCTCCCTCTTGAGAGCACCACCAAGAGCACCACTTGGCGTAACAGGTGGATCGTCCGAGTCACGCCAGGTTAATGATTTCGGTTACTTGTAACGCCCCGTAACACCACGAAACACCTTCAGCCCACCTTCACACGGTGGAAGTCGTAGGTTCAAATCCTACTGCGCCCACTAGAAAACTGGCGAGAAACATGCTGGTTGGTGATCGGGGTGAGCTCGTTGGAGACCGTCTGCGAGACCGAGCCGAGGCGTTCCCGTTTATTTCAGCGGTTTTACCGAAACCACATCCATCTGTACAAATTGGCCCTTTGGGACTGCTGCCTGCGGGACGCCGGGTGCCATCACGGAGTTCGCAAGGTTCGCTATAGAAATGCAGTTATTGTCGAGGCCGTAGAGAGTGACGCTGGCGTCGCCATCGATTTTGAGGGTCTCGGTGGCGTCTATCGCGAAGACGTAGTGCCCCTCGTCGACGTCAGAATTGATGTAGTAGATCTGATGGGGCGCGGAAATTTCGATGCTAAGCATCGGCAGATCCACCGACGTAGATCTTTGGCTCAACAACCCCACGAAATCGAAGCACCACTTCACAGCTCGTTCCGGGTACTCCGCCAAACTGCACCTCTTTGTTGAGCATCACGAAGCCAGTTGATGGGCAGCTCGATTCTGGCGGTGGATAGTTGAAACACAGGGTTTCGTCGCCCTCTGCCTCGGCTCCGCAATTGACCTCCCAGCGTTGTCCATTCAGGGCGGCGCCTACGCCGGTTATCCCCTGATTCGGGATGCCACCACCTGCGCCAAGGCTTGTAGCGACGTCCGTGCGTTAATCGCACCTTAATTGGCCTTATCGCCCACCACCGTGCGACACCACGGCCACCTTCAGAGGCGATTTCACGCTGCCGCTCGGGATCCATTCCCGCAAAGCCGCGTTTGTTTTCCGCGCATTGTCAGAGTGCTCTTGTGCTGAGCGCCCGTGCTGCTCAGCGACGCCGGAATGATGATCCGCGATCATTTTGCTCGGAATGGCGCGCGGCCTGGCGGTGATGATGTGCGGCTGACACGTGGAAAAATGCCGCACGCTTGTGGTGCGAATGGCGTCCTGCCTCGGCCGCCTGCTCTGAGTCCCATTCATGGGCGAATGCCTAACATCGAGGCAATCGGGCGCCGGATAGGGCTCGCGCATATCTTTGGTACACACGCGGGACGTTCTGCCCCGCGTGTGTGGTTTTGGCATATGACACAACGCGAACGACCTCGCGACAATGGACCCGCGCTGCTGTCGCTCTAGCCGTGGTTATTCCGCTGCAAATTGCCCGCAGCCAAACAGGATCTCCCCCTGCGAACGTGGAGACGGGCCGTTCAGCGTTAACAGCGGCATGTAAGGTGGATAATTTTGATCGCACCACGTTTCTCCGCAGATTGATAGGACTTGTGCTCGCCTCCGGCACGAGGTGTGCATCGGGGGACGAATGAAACTTTTTAACGCTCGTGTTCATGGCGTCATCGACTACTTGGTCGTCGCCCTTTTTGCCCTCGCGCCCACCCTCTTTCAGTTCGGTGGAACGCCTCAAACCCTCTGTTACGTGCTGGCCATGGTTCATTTGACTATGTCCGCGCTGACAGCGTACCCGCTCGGAGCCATTAAGCTGATCCCCTTCCCTGTTCACGGGAGCATTGAAGCAGTGGTTGCGTTGGCGCTCGTTGCAATGCCCTGGCTTTTTGGCTTCAGCGAAGTTGAACATGCCCGGAATTTCTTCCTGATCGCAGGGGGTCTTGTGGCGGTAGTCGTTGTCACGACGAACTATAAAGGGTCGGAAGCAATTCAGGGCCGTCGCACGGTGGCAAAACCGCAGTAGCTTTTCGAATCGGGAGTGGTGCCCTTCGTATCGCCGGCGGGATCTGCTTGAAGCTCGCCTTTGGAACGAGTATTCACTCCTGGTGACAGGGCAGACGCTGTGCTCGCGGGGCCGCGCCCTTTTCATCGCGACGCTCCTCGTGGTGGTCAGCGCGTCACCTACTTGGACCCGGGCGGACGAGTGGCGCGACGTGCTCGTGTTCACAACGGCGGCGGACGAAGCAGGACGAACGCGAGAGGCTCAGTTCGTCGCGGAGTTACGACTCGCGCTCGATGGGGTGCGGGTGCTGCGGGTCCAACCGAAGGCGCACGATTTTGTGACGAAGGCCCTGGGCGAACAAGTTCACCTTGTGCGCGAAGAACTCGAGCGACATCACGGTCTGGCGGCGACCTGGTTGAGCACGTTGTCCGAAGATCTAGTGCTGGTGCACATGGTCGTGCTGAGCTCAGGCCGCATTTTGGTGCGCATGATCGAAGGTAACCCGCGCCGAACTGGGTTCGCGGTAGATTTGGCAATGGCGTCGCGCGAGCTTCTTGGCACCGCGTTTCTCTTCGAGCCGACGCCACGCGTCGACAGGGGCGTCGAGCGGGTGATCGAGTCGGTGCGCCAGCGCGCAGCCCAACGACCTCTGCCGCAAGGAAATGGGTCGCTGCTCGCCCTCGCGCGATCGGGTGGCGGGCTAGCGGGCTATCACGGGCCGTCGCTTCTCCTCGGAGGGCAGCTAGGCGTTGAGCTGAGGATTTCCGAAGGCCTCTACGGAAGGGCTCTGGGCGGGCTCATGGGCGGACCGCTCAATGCGAGCGGCGCGGCGCCGGACATTCGCACGAGGCTGGCGTTAGCTGGCGTCGGCGCTACCTATCTGTGGAGCATGGGCTCATTGCGTCTGGGGCCTGTGCTTGAACTGTCTCCAACTTGGACCTCACTCAGAATTCAACCGATCGAGGCAAAGGCACAGACGTTCAGCCTATGGGGCATCAACGCTGAGTTGGGTCCTGAGGTTCGCGTGGCCTTCGGCGATCACGCCGAACTTGCTGCTGCAGGCTTAGCTAGCTGGTCGCCCCGTCGTAAGGTGCTCCGGCTTGCCTCCAGTAGAGAAACGCTTGTGGCCACGCCCACGCTAGCCTGGGGCGTGTCGCTCGGTGTCGTGCTCCATCTCCCGTGACACTTATTTTTCCCACAATTCCCGTGAAATCGAGCATTAACGCATCGCGTTATTCAGAATTGTAACATTTCGGAGGCTCAGGTCATTCTTCACACCGTGGTCGTGTCATCTCTCAGCTGGAGTGCGTTCGGAAACGAGCCTGCTGCGAATGATTCAAACTCTTCGAAGGTCGATGGAACAGGTTCCGTGAACGAGCGACTTTCCCAGCCGAGTGATGAAGTGGTCATTGCGCGCCTGGCCGCGGGCGAGCTCAGCGAGCTCGGTGTGCTTTACGTCCGACACGGGTCTCAGGTTCTGCGATTTCTGACTCACACCACGGGGGACCCCTCCGCTGCCGAGGACCTGTGCCAAGATGTCTTTCTTGCTGTGCCGAATGCCGCCAAGCGCTACCGCGAGCTCGGAAAGCTGCGCCCATGGCTGCTCGGGATCGCCGCCCGTAAAGCGAAAAGCTGGAAACGGCGGCAGTGGGTGCGGGCGACGCTCCTCGATCGCTTTCGGTTTTGGGCGCCACTCGAGAGCGAGTGTGAGCCGCCGCACGCTTTGCCAGCACAGCAATCCGCCATCGAGCGAGCGTTTGTGTGTCTCCCTCAACAGTTCCGCGAGGTGCTCCTTCTGCAGGTCGCAGAAGGGTTGACGGGGCTCGAAATTGCCGCAGCGCTCGGCATCAGCCCAGGTGCTGCCCGCGTGCGCCTGCACCGTGCACGTCAGGAGTTGCGAAAATTGCTAGGAGATGCGGCGTTTGATGTGGAGGCAGTAGCGTGAAGACCTGCGATCAGCTTGGGGATTATTTGGCGCAGCTGCTCGACGTCAACGCGCGTGCTGTCGTGGAGGCGCATCTGCAGGAGTGCAGTGCGTGTCGGGCGGCGGCGCAGCAAGCCGAAAAGGTAGACAAGAGTCTCCGCGCGTTTCTTTTGCAACGAGAGTTTCAAGTTTCACCCCTGACAACTCGGCGGCTGCCGGATCTCGTGAAGACCCAGCGGAGGGAGCAGCGTGCCCGTGGCGTCCGGACTGCATTCGCTGGCATGGCTGCTGCCACCCTCGCTTTGGTTTTGATCGTTGCCCGGAGAAATGCAGAGTCGCCCCTTCGTGCTAACGATGCTAACGTCGGAGCCGCCAACGCTTCCACGGCTCCGCAGGTGCCGAAGATCACCCTGCTGTTCGAGGAGGGTGCCAAGCTCTCGGATCCAACGTTGCCAGGTGCACGGCATCTCGACGTGCCGGGCGATGGTCGTCTCGTGGTTCGCGCGGGCGAGGACATTATAGGGCTGGGAGCGCGAAGCCAGGCCGAGCTGCCCGAGGGGCAGCCACAGGATTCGGTGATCCGTCTTGCGTCAGGGGTTGTCGCCGTGCAGGCAGCGCATCGGTCTGCACAAGGCTCCCTTTCTGTCCGGGCAGGGGGCTATACCGTGAGAGTCGTTGGCACGCGGTTTGTTGTAACTTGGGACGGCGTGTCCCACCTGTTGGTGGGGGTCAGCGAAGGTGTCGTCAGGGTTGTCGATCCGCATGGCGGAGAGCGCAGCGTGCGACCAGGACAACAAATGACCTTTAGTGAGCAGGATCCCGGCACGCTTGAAGCACTGGGGTCCGAGGCGCTGCATTCGATGGACCAGGCGCTCGATGCCGCTAGACAGCCTGCTTCGCCCGCGCCGTTCAGAGGTGAACCTGCAGTGCTAAGATCGCAGCCTTCGGTATCAGCGATTGCAAGTGAACTCGACGACGCGAGCATTAAGCAACTGATCCTGGAAGGGGCGTACGCCAGAGCAGAACGCGCCCTTCTCGCGAGGGTTGGCGCGGCGCCCCGCGATGCGGCGGCCTGGTGGCTGCTCGGAGAATGTCGTCGCAAGGCCGGCCAGAGCCAACAGTCCGTTTCCGCGTACCGACGCCTGATTGAGGTGGGTGGCCCCGCCGAGCGGAACCGCGCACGCTATCAAGCGGCCCTGATCCTCGAGGAACGCTTGAATTCGCCAGCCGCAGCCATCGAACTTTACCGAGCCTACCTTGCCGCACCCGCCGGAACGCGACCGCTCGAAGCCTCGGCGCAACTGCGTTTGAGCCGACTCACTCGCCCATGATGCCGATGTCAGCTGATCCCAAGCACGGCCGGCGACACTCGATTCTCGTGAGAGTGCTCCCTTCCCTTGCAAGTGCCTTCGTCGTCGCCGCAACGGTGGCGTGCGCCGACGACGTCAGCTTCGTCGAGGACCGGCAGCATGAAACCAGGAGCGGCGGAGCTGGCACTAGCTCTTCTGGCACGACGGTTGTGTTCACCCAAGCGGAGTACGAGGCTGCCATCCAATTCGACCTCGCTGGCGAACACGGCAAATTCCAAGGCGATCCGTCCTTGCCGAGTGCAGGCTATCCGTGTGGGGTGCCGGACACCTACAGCTGGAAACGCGCAGGAGATGGCCCTCGAACGGACGTGCCGGGTTTCTTCGCCGGTCTTCCCGTTCGAGAAGCTGGCTCGGCCTACGATCAAGTCTACAATGCGTGCCGTGGGCCCCGCCCCGCCGTTCCCAATGCGAGAATTGAACTCACGAACGTCGTGGTAGATTTCTACTCAGGTTCTCAACAGCGGTGGATCAGGATCTTAGAGGAGCCGATTGGTGCCACTGCGTTTGCCGAAGATTTCCTCAATAATGAGGCCACTTTTGCGGATGTGAGAAGTGAGAGCGGTGCGCGCAGCTCCGTCCGGTGCGGCATGGACAACGCCGAACCGCGCACACCCGGAACCCCCGGCGGCCCGGTTACGGATAGACGCACGTCGTTCCCGGACGGTCCGGTGGGGTACAACCTCTTCGGCTCGACCCACCGATTCGCCATTGCATGGTCCGATGTGGAAGCCATTGTGGTCGCTCAAGCAATGCGCTGTATCCCCGAGGCCGGGACGGATCTCACGGACTGCAATCGATTCGGGTACATTGCGAATATGGGGCTGAACAACTGGGCAACGCTCACGAGCCCATACGACGGCTTTCAGACCCACGGCGGCGTCTCCGCCAGTCGGTTCAAAGTGATCACCACCGATTGGCAGATCTTTGCTGTTTACGCTGGCCCCACGAACTTCGCCGGGCTCACCCCGCCAGAAGTCCCGCGGTTTTGACGCGCACTCAGTGCGCTCTCGTAACATTCAATGGAGTTCGGGACATGACGTCCTATGAGAAACCACTCGACAACTACTTACCTGGGAATGGCTCTGTTTGCCGGAGTCTTAAGTGCATGCGGCTCGGAAGCAACACCCGGCAGCCCAGAACCTCGTCGAGGCACTTCGGGGACGACAACAACGGGAGCGACAGCGGCGGAGGGGTAAGCCTCTACTACAACGACGGCGGTTTTTGCGGACAAAATCTCACGACCTTGATCAACGCTCACAAGGTCAACAACTTCTCGTACAGCTGTTCGAGCTGGTGCTCGATCGGAGAAGAAACGAACGCTATCGCCTGGACCTACGAGTACAGCAACAAGCTGAGCAACGGTACGGGCGTGCACCCGCGTATGTTCGCACACACGTATTACTCGGCTGCAGGGAACATCGATGCGGAGATGGAGGACGTCACAGCTCGGGCCGTCGTTTGGACCACCGGGAAGGAAAACGCGACGTACCTCAAGTGAACGATCACGCCCCGGGGGGTAACGCCCCGGGGCAGCGTTCGCCGATGTAACATTCAGTGAGCTCGGAGCATGACATCGTATGAGAAATCGCTCGACTACAAATTACGTGGGAATGGCTCTGTTTGCCGGGGTTTTGGGTGCGTGCGGCTCGGAAGCACCGCCCATCCAGCCGGAGCTTTCGTTGCATCAAGCCTTAGCCGCCATCGACGTCACTCCGGGTCTCACCGCTGAGTTTTTCGACTTTACCCAAAACCTGTCGTCGCTTCCAGACGTTTCCGGTCTCACTCCCTCCGTGAGTCGTGTGGACTCCACGATCAACTACGCGTCAACTAACGAAGCTTGGCCTGGGCTTCCCTCAGCCATGGCCGACACATTCTCGAGCCGGCACACCGGACGGCTTCGAGTACCAAGCACCGGGACGTACACGCTTTACCTCAACTCAGATGACGGTTCCCGGCTCTGGCTCGACGGCAGCTTGGTAGTCAACAACGACGGGCTCCACGGCATGCAGGAAGCGTCAGCGCAAGCGACGCTCGCGGCGGGTGATCATGATCTGCGCGTTGAGTTCTTCGAGAACGGTGGTGGGGCAGGCCTGGTCGTCTCGTGGTCGGGGCCGAACCTTGGCAAGGAGGTCATTCCTGCATCTGCGCTCTTCCACGCTTCGGGCACGCAAGGCGGATCCGTTCAATACGAGCGCTGCGCAGACGAAGGTGGACGGTGTGCGTTCTCTGGCACCGCGCTCATTCGCTATGGAACGGATACTGTATATTTCGAGCGGTCCCTCACGGACGGTACGGACTGTAACAACGGGGTGTTCGGGGATCCGCTCTTTGGCACCTTCAAACATTGTTACAAGCCGGTTGCTTCAAGCACAGGCGGCACGCCCGGCACGGACACCGGCACGCCTGGCACCGGCACGCCTGGCGCCAACGCGCTCGGCGTCACACAAAGCGAGTACGAGACGGCCGTGAAGTTCGACTACGAGGGCGAGCACGGGCACAACCCCGCGGGCGGACCGAGCATCGGGTATCCCTGCGGCGTTCCGAATGGGTATTCCTGGAAATTTCGCACCGATCCGCTGCTTACAGACCTCTTGGGCAAGAGCGCAAGCTACAATCCTCCACGCTATGCGGGCGCAGGCTACGATCAGATCTACAACGCGTGCAGCGCGGGCAACCCCCGAAAGTCCATGCCCAATGCACGCGTGGAGCTGAGCGACATCGTGGTCGACTTCTTTTCAGTTCGCCAGAACAGATGGGTTCGTGCCGTTAAGCAGACATCCACGGGGGCCGCTTTTGCTGAAGACTTCGTGAACAATGAAGCCACTGGTGCGGATTTCCGCGACGAAACGGATGGGCACCACTCGGTTCGATCAGGCATCGGCAACGCCGAACCCCGTGGCACGGCCCAGGCAGGCGGACGCGTCCCG
>JBBRRP010000158.1:0-12693 GCA_038246305.1 Polyangiales bacterium
CCTGTGGCGGCGCGGCGCCCAATCGTTGCGGAACGGCTGCATGTAAGCCGAAGACATGCGCCGATTTGGGCGCTCACTGTGGCAACGTCTCGGATGGTTGTGGCAACACCTTGAGCTGTGGCACTTGCACATCACCACAAACCTGTGGTGGCGGGGCTGTTGCGAATCAATGCGGGTGCACAGCGAAGTCTTGTGATCAGTTGGGAGCGGAGTGCGGCACGCTCGGAAATGGCTGTGGAGGCGTGCTCACGTGTGGCAGTTGTCGGGGCGGAAAGACGTGCACCGACAAAAATTTGTGTCGAAAGACGTGAGCCGGGTTTCGGTATGCGAATTCCTGTTTTACCACTTCTTACCCCCCAGATTGTAGGGCGCTATGCGCTCTACGGTGAGATCGCCTCAGGTGGCATGGCCACCGTGCAATTCGGAAGGCTGCTCGGAGAGGCGGGGTTTCAGCGCACCGTAGCCATCAAGCGCCTGCACCCACAATTCGCGAGCGACGAACACTTCGTTCAGCAGTTTCTGAATGAAGCGCGATTGGCAGCCCGCATCAGCCACCCCAACGTCGTGCAAACATTTGACGTCGTGCGCGACACGAACGAGCTCTTGCTGGTGATGGAGTATGTCCACGGCGAAACGCTCTCGCACTTGTTGCGAAACGCTCGCCAAAAGAACCAGTGGATCCCCGAAGACATTGGGCTTTCGGTGCTGTGCGATGCGCTGCGCGGCCTTCACGCTGCCCACGACGCCGTCGACGACACGGGTGCAGCTCTTGAGATCGTGCATCGCGATATCTCCCCGGAAAATATCGTTGTTGATACCGAAGGCAGAGCCAAAGTCTTGGACTTTGGTATCGCGAAAGCGCAAGGGGCCGCCTTTGCTACGGACGGTGGTCAACTCAAGGGCAAGTTCCGATACATGTCGCCAGAACAAGTCGCGGGCAAGAAGCTTGATCGACGTTCGGACATTTTCGCGATGGGGATCACCCTGTTTCGGGTACTGACCACGCGGCAAGTGTTTGGGAATCAAAGAGATGCCGCCACCATGCTCTACAGGATCATCCACATGCCGGTGCGAATGCCCTCGATGATCGTCCCTAGCATTTCAGCTGCGCTCGACGCCGTCGTCATGAAAGCGCTGGACCGGGACCCGAAGCAAAGGTTTGCCACCGCCGAAGAGTTTGCATTCGCCATCGAGGAAGCCGCAGCGGTTGCCCGACCTCGAGATGTCGGCGTTTGGGTCGAAGGCATCGCAGGGCCGGCGCTCAAGGCGCGTGCCGAGGACTTGCGGAAAATTTCCGCGCACAGCCAATCCGGAACCTTCCGCATTCAGCTTCCCGGCGAGTCGGCCCGAGTGGCCATACCAGTCGCGGCTGAGTTCGAGGCTAATGAGCCTGTAGTTGCGGACGGGCCGGTCCCAGTAGAAACCTCGAGTCTCGCGATTGCGCACGTTTGGCCCACTCGACCCAGGGAAGTCGTCGTTGAGTACGCTCCAACAAAGAAACGCCAGCTTGCATGGGTAGTCGGGGTGGCTGTTCTTCTGGCCTTTGCTCTGGGTGTGCTGTTCAATCGCTTTTCCTCAGTCGAGAAGGTAACTGGTAAGCGCGCCACTCAGCGAGATACTACGCTCGTTATCGCTCCGAAACCTGCGTCGCCGCCCTCTGTAGCTCGCACAGAGCCCATACCCACCGCTGTGCCCGCGGCCGTGCCAAGCCCAACGCCTGTCGAAACCATTTCCAAAAGCTCGCTAAACGCGCCCAAACCAATCCCTGAGGCGTTGCCCAGACGTGCTCCGAACGCCTCAGCGAGATCCAAAGTGAACTCCCCATCCGCGGGTGCCACAGCGGATGATCCCCTAAGCCGAAGGCACTAAGGCGCTAAGGCGTCTCGCCGGCCTGTCGCAAAATCGGATATTGATGCCTCAAGTTAGGTATTGTGCCGTTTACCTAATGGCGCGATCCTGCCCGGAATTGGGCCAGATTTGACCCCAAAGTGCTAGTCCTTCCTGATAGGGATAAGGATGAATTATTCAAATTCCGAGGTCTTCCGGCCGAGGCTCCCAGGCGTCCGGTAAATACTAGGAGATTCAATGGTGAGAGCTTCCGCAATCGCGCCAAAGAGCGCTCTCTTTGTCCTCATACTTTCCGTGCTCGGCTGTTCGGCTGGAGAGCATGGCAACACTCCGGCACCCGGGACAACTTCCCCAATGGGAGCCCCGACGTCGACGGACACCACGCCCGTCGCGACGACGGCTAGTCCGTCTATGCCACCTCCCCCAACGGCTCCTCCAACGGTATTCACCTGTGCCGATCCCGCCGCGCACCAAGCTGGCCCATCGCCGATGCGGCGACTCACGCGTCTCCAATACGGCAATAGCGTCAACGATCTGTTGAAGCTGAAGCTCGATAGCGCGCCGCTCCTCACCGAAGACGAAAAAGTCGGCGCCTTTGACAGCAATCTTCTGTCGCCCGTGGGCGAACTACACGTCGATCACTATTTGAAAGCTGCAGAGGCGGCCACAGACTCGGCGTTGCTCAACGTGACAACGCTCTTACCCTGTGATCCCATAGCGGTTGGTGAAGCGACCTGCGCGGGCACACTGATCGATACGTTGGGCCCCAAGGCTTTCCGACGACCGCTTTCAGTCGATGAGCGCACTCAGTACCTCGGAGTTTACACGGAGTCGCGCACCAGCGGCGGCACTTTCGTCGAGGGCATTCAGCAGGTGGTACGCGCCTTTTTGCAGTCGCCGTACTTCTTGTATCTCGTGGAGGCGCCACCGGCAGGTGCCGCGGCCACGGCTGTTTCCCCCTACGAAGTGGCGTCGCGCTTGTCGTACTTTCTCTGGAACAGCATGCCGGACGACACGCTGTTTGCGGCGGCTGCAGCCAATCAATTGAGCACACCAGAGGCGCTTTTAGCTCAGGCGAAACGCATGTTGGAGAGCGACAAAGCTACAGCAACACTGGCGAGCTTTCACAAGCAGTGGTTGGGCATCGATCGTCTCTTGAGTGCCGGCAAGGACACCCAGACGTTCCCTGAGTACACCCCCGAGTTGGCTCAAGCGATGCTCACCGAAACCACAGGTTTCGCCGACAGCGTGATCCGCAAAGGGGACGGAAAGCTCGCAACACTGTTCACGCTAGCTCAATCTCCGGTGCCAAGCTCCTTGCTCTCGCTCTACGGAGTGCAAGCTCCGGCCAATGCTACACCGGGACAGCTCGTTGCTCTGAATCCGGCAGAACGCGCTGGTCTGCTCACTCAAGCCGGCGTGCTTGGAGCCCATTCACACTTCGCCGATGTCTCGCCGGTGCTCACCGGAGTTTTCGTGCGCGCCACGATCATGTGTCAAGCGCCACCGCCGCCCCCTCCAACCGTGATGGCAAAGCCGCCAGCAGCAAAACCCGGCGAAACTACACGCCAACGCTTTGATCGCCATAGAACGGATCCCAGCTGCGCTAATTGTCATCAGCTCATGGACCCGATCGGCTACGGGTTTTCGAATTACGACGCGTTAGGCCATTACGTCACCATGGACGCTGGAGCAGCCGTTGATGCCAAGGGAGAAATTGTCGGCAGTTTAGACCTCAATGGTCCCTTCAATGGCGCTGTGGAGCTCAGCCAGAAGCTTGCGACGTCAACGCAGGTTCGCGAATGCGTTATGGGGCAGTGGTTCCTGTACGCGCTGGGTCGAAACCTAGATGCACAAGCGGATGGTTGCTCCGTCGCGGCAGCGCGCGACGCCTTCGCCAAGAGTGACTATAACGTGCAGGACCTTCTGCTTTCGATTGTCCAATCCGATTCGTTCCGGCTTCGCGGTGTAGGAGGTGTCAAGTGAAACAGCGCATTGAAAAGAGTGTGTTGACGCGGAGAGCCCTGTTGGGAACCGCCGCTAGCAGTCTGGCGTTGGCGCCACTTTTGCCGTTGCTCGCTCGGGCCCAGAGTGCGAGTGGTCCACCTCTGCGCCTCGTGCTGATGTACCAACCCCACGGCATTATCCGCGGTGCAACGCCGTACGAAGCCTATTCTTGGCTGCCCAAGGGTGACGCGAACTCGCTCACGTTGAGCGATACGTTGTCGCCGCTCGAAGCGCACAAGAGCCGCCTCACGGTGATCGACGGACTCGACATGACGGGCGGCGCGTACGGTGCGCCTGAAGAGGGCCCACACACCCGGAACACGTCGCACCTTTGGTCGGGTTCTCCGCTCGACGAGAACAGCAAGTTATTCTCCCGCGAGCAGGGCGGCATGCAGCGTTATTTTGGTTGGGGCCTGGGTACATCCATTGATCAAACCATCGCAGCTCAAGTGGGCCTCACCACACCCTTCCGTTCGATCGAAGCCGGTGTGCGCACCGGCAGCGGCTCCCGTCCGATGAACCGCATGATTTACAAAGCCCCCGGTGAGCCACTGTCACCCGAGGATAATCCCAAGGCCCTATTCGATCGGATCTTCGCGGGTTTCATGCCCACCGATCCCGCTGCAATGGACAAGGTCGCCGCGCAGCGAAAAAGCGTCTTGGATAACGTCGCCAAAGATCTCACGCGCCTGCAAGGGACGGTGGCGGTGGAGGATCGCCCCAAAGTCCAAGCGCATTTGGAGGCGTTGCGAGCCATCGAAGGACGGCTCAACGGGTTCGGCTTGAGTTGCGCTCCGGTGGCCCCCGCGGGAGTCACCGATCCAGAGGCCAACGACAGCATGCCGATGGTCAGCAAGCTTCAATTCGACGTGTTGGCACAAGCGTTAGCCTGTGGAGCTACGAACGTCGCCAGCATTCAATTTGACAGAAACGAAAATAGCCCCACACGCTTCACCTGGGTGCTGCCCGGCGAAACACGTGGCCATCACGAAATCAGCCATCTCGATGAAGGCGATGGTCCTGACGGCGTGAAGAGTCTAGCTGCGATCCAAAAATGGTACGCCGCGCAGCTCGCGTATTTTCTCGATCGCTTAGCTGCGATTCCCGAAGGCAACGGCACCTTGCTCGACAGCACGTTGGTGCTCTGGGGCACGGAAGTGGCCGTTGGCAGCACGCACTCTGAGCAGGGTGTTCCGTTTATCTTGGCCGGTGCCACCTCCAGGCTCAAAGGGGGTCGCTTCCTCCAATTCACGGATAACACGCGCCACGCACGGCTTCTGGTTTCAGTGGCTAATCTCTTTGGGCTGAGCTCGGTGCAGAAGTACGGGACTACCGACACTGGGTCTGGTCCGATGGCTGTGCTTTGAAGCTGAATTTGGCATATCCGCGGGAGCATGGCCTTGCTCTTCGAGAAATCCGATCAAGCGCTCTCGGAGTGCGTAGTAGTCCGGCGATGCCAACAGCTCGGTGCGCCGCCGCGGGCGCGCAAAGGGAACATCTAGAATCTCCCCTACGCGAGCATTCGGTCCGCTCGTCATCATGATGATCCGGTCGGAGCAAAACAGCGCTTCATCCACGTCGTGTGTGACCATGAGTGCGGTCTTTTGATCCTGCGCCCATAGCTCTAACAGCGTTTCTTGAAGCTCCAGGCGTGTGAGCGAATCAAGCATCCCAACAAGCGCTATCTAGAAATCTTTGGCTGCAGAGACTGTCGCTGCTGCCGCATCCGGCTTGCTGCAAGCACTCAAGGCCGCCGAAGCGAGCGATGCCATGGCGCCACCGATCAGCGGCCGTCGGGAGAACCGAATAGAAGTATTTTTCATGGTGTGGCTCCGTTCTTCGAGAAACTTCAGAAAATGACGGGGATATCGAGCTGAATCGTCGTATATTTGGACTTCGAGAGCGGTTGATCCAAAGGCAACGCCAACGCGAGCGCCGGGCGGATCCAGCTCTGTTCGCCGAGCTTGAAGTGCAAACGCGGGCCGATCGCAAGCGTGCTGGTGTCGCGAGCCGTGGAGTCCTTCTTGACCGGGACGGGTGTTGAGAGCCAACGTTGATGCCGAAGTTCTCCCGCAATGGAGAGTTGTGGAATCAAGAAGTAGCCGACGTGGAGGCCGGCGGTGAAGTTGGTGCGCGATGAATCTGTATCTAGTTTCTCCCCCTTGACACGAGTCAGCTGAAACGCTGTCGCTTCGCCCTGCACCGTCAGCCCCTTCGCCACGTAGGCCAAGCCCACACCCGGAAACACCGTGAAGTAGTTCGCCGCAAACATCGCGTTGTCCATGCCGGACCGTGCAGCAATTCCCGCGGCGTTAGCCGCTCTGTTTTCAGGCTTTGCAGAGTTGCCACCTCCGGATCCAACTGGAATTGTAAGGCCCAGGAATAGCCCAAGCTTGAGCTCTGGCGTCAGCTTCAATGCGAACGTGCCTCCCAAGACGGGATTGAGAAAATTGCTAGCTCCTGGCGCACTACTCGCAGGTGAGTTCTTGGCGAATCCCAGGCGAACCAAGGGAGCCAACTGATCGGTGAGCTTGTAGCTGCCGAGCAGCATCGACGCGACGGTGGAGCCACCGCGGGTAGTTGCGGGGTTCTCATAAAAGGAAAACGCCGTATCCGAACGGATGACAGTGGCGGCAACCACCGGCCGAAGCTGGAATGGAAGTGAGTACGGCGGGGGTTTGGGTTTCGCATCAGGCGTCGCGACCGCGGGCATCGTCGCGGCTATATCGGATTCAGCCGCGCTGACAGAAGCCGTGCACAAGGCGACGCTGGTTGCAAAACACGCGGTGGCGGAAACCTTCTTAACTGTAGAGACTAAGTATTTCATGACTTGACGGACACATCGCAAGCAATGGGCCAACGCTCACCCACCGTGCGCAATCCGCGATATTCCAGCCGTCTAGGGATTTCGAAACAGTACCGACACCGTCCGTTCCCGGTCCCGTGCGACAAACTCGTCGGAGCTGACGACGTTTGTAACAGGATTGTCCATTCGTGATTCGCCCGGACCTCGAAGTAGAGGTTCCCGTGTAGCTAGCTGGTGGTGTCTAGAGTTTTTAGCGCCCCGCCAGCGATTCGCTCGGCGGGGCGTTTCGCTTTGTGGGCCTCAAAAATGGGCGAAGTTCACGGATCCGAGGGACTGTTTTGTCTCCAACCCAAGGCGACAAAGCCGGTTTTCCTGCCGATTTCCATGGAAGGCGACCAACATCATGAACAACAATTCCAGCACCAGTTGGTGGCAAGCATTCTTCAAAGGTCATTTCCAGGAGCTTCAACTCGGAGGTATCCACAATGACAAGGCGTCGGCAGCTTTGGGTACTTTGGTGAAAAGGAAAACGCCGCACACCTGCGCGGCGTGTATCACGCACTAGTTCCGGGCGGCGTGTTCTACCTCGATGCGTTTCTGACGGAAAGCTTGTATCCAGCCTTTCGCGCCCGCGATTGGAATTGGTGGGGCAACGAGGGCGAGCGCTACCGAGTGATCGAGGACCGCACGTTTGATCTAGACACCTCGCGCGTGAATGTCACCTGGACGTTCCAGAGTGAGCAGTCCGACAAACCCGCTCACACCTACCCCACATCGATCCGCGTCTACAGTTACCGTGAGCTTCTGGCACTCCTGCGAGAAGCCGGATTTCAAGTCTTTTCCACGTATGATGGTCTCTCAGACGAACCCTTTGTGCTCGGCTCCAAGCGGCTTAAGCTGGTCGCCTGGAAGAGGGAATGAATCGGTGTTCTGGCCCCCGGATAAATTCAAGCTCAGTTCCCACGCGTAGACGATCAAGATACGCCTCGTACACAAATGAGCGATCTCGCTTTTTGCCAGTTGTTTCCCTGAGCACGCCAGCCGAAACAAGCAAATCGATTGCCCGACCAGCGGTGGGCTTGGTAGTCTCCACAAGTTTCATGACGGAGGCGGCGGTCAATATTGGATGGCGGGGTAACAGTTCAAAGAGTCGCAACACCGCAATGGACGCGCCTTCATGCGCAAGAACACGCGCACGATCCGTGGAAACAAGGGCGTACAGATCACGCGCTGTTTCGACGGCTTCATCGGCAATAGTAGCGACACCGTCAAGAAAAAAGAGAAGCCAGCTTTCCCAGTCACCCTCGACTCGGACCTCATTGAGCTTGTGGTAGTAGTCATTTCGATGGCGTTTGAAGAAGAGACTCAAGTAAAGGAGTGGCTTCTTGAGCAGTCCCCAGTGCTCAAGAAGCAGCGTCACCAGCAGGCGCCCGATGCGGCCGTTGCCATCCAGATACGGGTGGATGGTTTCGAACTGGACATGCAGGAGGCCCGCGCGAACGAGCGGAGGCAAACCGTCACTTTCGTGCATGCACTTCTCGAATGTGCCTAAAACCGAGCCGAGTGCTTGTGGCGGCGGTGGCACGTAGGCCGCGTTTCCCGGTCGACTACCGCCAAGCCAATTTTGACTGATGCGAATTTCGCCGGGGCCCTTCTCCGCACCGCGAGTACCACGCATAAGTCTCCGGTGCGTTTCGTTTAAAAGGCGCATGGAAAGAGGCAATCCCATGGCGTCCGCGAGCTGGGCGCGTGCGTAAGTTAGCGCCTCGAGATAGTTGCAGATCTCCTCTACGTCGGCGTTCGGGGGCGCCTGTTTTTCGGCCCGAGTCTGAGCCTCAAAGCTGAGCAGATCGACGAGCGTCGCCTGCGTGCCCTCAATCTGGGACGAAAGCACCGCCTCCTTGCGCACGAAGGCGTGGATGAACCAGTCCAACGAAGGCACCATCTCACCTGCCGTCTCAAGCCGAACGAGGGCCTGCTCGGCCTTGCGATGCCGCTCCGTGATCAACTCATCCATGACAATGGGTGGATCCAGCGGGGGAAGTGGATGCGGCACGAAGGCTGCCACTTCCTCACCGGCCAGCGCCGTTCGCTCGTATCTTCCGGTGATTCGCCTCGGCATGGGTCGATTCTTGGGTAGGTATGCGTGCTTGACTAAGCTGGGAGTTGGGAAAGATGAGTTGAGTAGAACGGGCTCTAAGGAACGTATACTTTACTAATCCCGGACACTAGTCAAGTGCGATTGACTAAGACACATCGGCATTAGTCGCCAGCGGCGCATAAAGGCAGGGCCGCCCGAACCTCCGCAACTCGACTCAGCGCTGACCGAAGGAGGAGCCCAGATGACTACCGATGCCTCCCGCTCTGATCAGCCAGAAACCCTGTTGCGGTTGGTCAAACAGATGAGCCTTTGCTATGGTTGGGCGGCGCTCGGGCGCAGTGTCACAGCCTATGGAATGTGGGGAGCCTAAACGCCGTGAGCATCGCTGAAGGTCACAGTTCCGAAGGCACCCAGCGCATGTCGCCGGATACGCAAAACGAGGTATCGGCAACTCTAGGCTCTCACCGTGATCTGAAAGCTGGCGACCAATTCGAGCGCTACATTATCGAGGGGCGCATTGGCTCGGGCGGGCAAGCGGTGGTCTACAAAGCCACACATAGGTTGGGCAAACGCGTTGCCGCGATCAAGATCCTCCTGGCTTCGCACACCGATAGCCACGACCTACGAGAGCGCATGACCCAAGAAGGCGAAGCCCTCGCCCGCATCGAGCACGAAAACATCGTTCGCTTCTACGACGGAGACATACTCCCAGATGGCTCCGTCTGGCTCGCCATGGAATACGTGGATGGCGCGCCGCTCTCCCAAGTGATCAGTCGCGGACCACTGCCGATTGGCTTGGCGCTAGAGCTGGCCGCGCAGGTGGCCGATGGGATGCAAGCAGCCCACGAAATGGGCGTGGTACATCGCGATCTGAAACCAGCGAACATCATCATTTGCGGCGAACGAGCCAAAGTGGTCGATCTGGGTGCTGCGAAAATGCTGGTGGGGGACGCCAAGATCACTCAGCCAGGGCGTGCCTTCTTTACGCCTTCGCATGTTTCCCCGGAGCAAGCGATGGGCCATGTGGTGACCCATCGCGCGGACATTTACAGTCTGGGGATCGTGCTATACGAGATGCTGACTGGTAAAAATCCGTTCCTGCCGCGGGTTGCCCACCTGCCACCCGAAGAGCGGATTCCTGCGCTGCTGCGGCTCCAGCTGGAGCAAGTGCCTCAGGCTCCCTCAACGATGCCACCAGATGTTTGGGCGGTGGTGAAGCAAGCGATCGCGAAGAGCCCGCTCGAGCGCTTTGACTCGATGCTCACATTCGGGCGGGAGCTGCGCGCGCTGAGTCGCGAATACGAGAGCGACAGGGAGGCGATCACCTCCCAGATTTTGATATTGAGCGAATCGAAGGTTCCGACGCGCACCAGCTTCGCACGTGCTTCGGACGCGCCCACTCGATCCAGAGGAGGGACGCCCCATGCAACCAAGAAGCCATGGTTTATTGGGATTGGGATTGGCGTCGGGCTGGCGGTCGGCTTGCTGGCGGCCGCCGCGCTCCTTCCCGGAAAGCGCTCACTGGACACAACACACATTCAAGCTAACGTTTCACGGCCGGCGCCTGTCGTTGCCACTCCCCTTTCAAAGAACGCCGCTGCGTCACCCAGCGCGACGAAGGCACCCGCGCCAGAACCTGCGCCCGCTTCCGAAGCCCGCTCCGCAGAGCCGGCGCCAATCCCGTCCAGGGCGGATGCAGGAACCACACCGCCGATCTGGATCGAGCGCAAGGCTGCTCGGTCAAAATCCGCTTCGCCTGAACCCACGGCTCCAACGAAGCCCTCCAGATTCTACTAAGTTGAGGCCCCGTATGAATCCGCACAGCAACGACCCGCCGACCGAGCCAGGAACCACCACGCTGGTGCGACGTCAGGCCGATGCGAAAGGGCGTCGCGGGGACCGCTTTGGGCTCTTCACTCTCGCAATGCCTCACTACCGACCAGACCGTGCTGCAGACCCTGCGCTGCCGCCGCCGTCCAACGAAAAAGCCAGCCGCAACCTCGGGCTACTGTGGGCGCTTGGAACTTGCGGCCTCTTGGTCGTGCTGCTCGGGCTCTACCTCATCACCCGCGAACACTCACCGAATTCTACAGCATCGCCCCTGAAACCGGGCTCGATAGTCGCGCGCCCGCAGCTTGTTGCTGATCCTGGAACGCACCCCGCAAGTGGAAGTTCGACTGCCGAATCAGCACCCACAAAATCCGCAGAAAAGTCGACACCTAAAGCCGAGAGCGGTAACCCACCGAAATCCAGCCCCTCGCTCCACCACGCCCAACCCCGCCCTTCCGCCCCTGCTCCCTCCATTCATCCGGAGGCCACCCCTAGGGGCGTGCCGAAGTTCTTCTGATGCGACTTCCCTTCTTTCTTTTTCTTGCGCTACTTTTTCTGGCTCGCCCGGCGTACGCCGACGATGCCGATGAACTCTACGCGGAAGCGCGGTCAGCAGGGGAGCGGGGCGACGCCGTTGAAGCTTATCGCCTTTACCGCCGCGCTTGGTTGGCGCGCGAGGACTACCGCACCGCTGCAAACCTCGCCGCGTTAGAAATAGAACTCGAGCGCTGGCCCGACGCCATGGAGCATTTGAGTTACGCACTGGATCACGTTCCAAACGATATTCCTGCGGTGAAACGCCAAGAACTGAAAGATGCGCAGGGCCGTGTTGCACAGCGAGTGGTGACGCTCAACCTACGCATCAGGCCCGCAACTGCCAGCGTGCTGGTGGACGACAAAGTACAGAGCCGCGCTACCACAACACCAATTTTCTTGGAGCCTGGTGGCCATGAATTGAAGCTCAAGCAGCCGGGCTACGAAACACTGTTGGTTTCGTTCACTGGGCAGCCCGGTCAAGTGCACGCCATCGAACGCACGCTAACCCCGCTCGCGGAAGGCACACAAGCACCTTTGGCTCCGAACGCCACGTGGCCGAACCCTGCAACGGCAACGCGCCGAGACGAACATCACTCCCATTCGAGCGTGCCAAGCGGAGTTTGGATTGCTGGGGGGATTTCGGTGGCAGCACTCGGTACTGGTTTGGGCTTCTCACTCGCCGCAGCTTCCGCCAATGGAGACGCGGACGCGCTCGCGCAGAAGCTAACAACGGACGCCGGCGATCCCAATGTATGCCGCCCACCAAGTATGGCCTCCGGCTGCACCAAGCTGCAGAGCTTGCTCGATAAGAGCGACCAACGTTCGAGTATCGCTGCGGTGAGCTACGTCGTGGCGGCGGCCAGCGCGGTCACAGGTGTAGGAATTTGGCTGCTCACCGACGAAAAAGCAACGGACGCCCCAAGAGTGGCGTTGGCTCCCAGTTTGGATGGAGGCACGCTCATCGTGTCCGGAAAGTTTTGAGGAAACATCATGCGCAGTAAGCTAACGTTTTTCACACTGATGGCAGCCGGCTTGTTCGGCACGATGTGCACCAATCTTGGTGAGGATTGCTCGCGCACGCTCAGCTGCGCATCAGATGGTGCAACCGGCGGAGCCGCAGCTATCGGTGCCAATTCTGGACAGAGCGTCGGTGGTTCGGGGGGCAACAATTCAGGGGGAAATCAGGCCGTTTCTGGCGGGATGAGTGCTGGGGGCTCGGGCGGAATCATGGCCTCCGGCGGGGCCGCTGGCGCGCCCATGGCGGGCTCTGGCGGGGCATCGGCATGCGGCAAGGTCTGTAGCGGGGCTGAGCCGTTTTGTGATGTCGTCCATAGCAGGTGTGTGCAGTGCCAGACGCAAACGGATTGCGTGACAGGATTTTGCAATGTCGCAGCTGGCAAGTGTGTCGAGTGCCTCAGCGATGAAACCTGCGTAGACCCGGCAGCCGCACGGTGTTCAAGCGCGGGGGGGTGTGTGGCCTGTGCGGACAATGGCCACTGTGCTCACATCCCCGGCAAGAATGTCTGCTCTGCAGGCACGTGTGTGGCCTGTGCGGCCCACGCAG
>JBBRRP010000159.1:0-12604 GCA_038246305.1 Polyangiales bacterium
CAACCCGCGCCGGCACCCGCCGGTCAGCCAGCCCCACCGCCGGCAGAAATTCCTGATCCGCCGGAGCGGTCAGCCCCGGCATCCGCCTGGCGGGCCCGCTCCTCGGCGTCGCTCAACCCGATCAAGCAGAAGGACTGGGGCTACGACCAGGCCCGCCACCTGTTTCCCTTCGGCCATTTGGACCGCGACATATCGACACACGGCGGCGATCTCTCGCTCCAGGCCGCGTACACCTGCTTCTCGAGTGTAGTGATCAATGATCGCCTCCAGCCCATCCTCTTGGAATTCAAGCTGGCTCTTGTCGAGCGCGTGCTCCTTCAACTGCTTCGGGATCAAGAATTGGGTGGCAATGCGCTGTTTTTCGGCGCGCGTGTAGCCTGGAACTTCGATAATCTCCATCCGATCGAGGAGCGCTGCCGGGATTGCATACCGGTAGTTGGCAGTCGCCAAGAACATCACTTCGGAAAGATCGAACGGCACGTCAATGTAATTGTCGACGAACGTGTTGTTCTGTTCAGGATCGAGGACTTCGAGCAGCGCGGACCCGGGATCTCCGCGCATATCCGAGCCCATCTTGTCGACTTCATCTAACACCAAAACTGGATTCTTAACGCCAGCTTTCTTCAGCGCGCCGATGATGCGGCCCGGCAGCGCACCCACGTACGTCCGACGATGACCGCGGATTTCTGCCTCATCACGCACCCCGCCGAGCGCGATGCGCCCGTAGCGCCGTCCCATCGCCCGCGCGATCGATTTACCGAGCGAGGTTTTCCCGACCCCCGGCGGGCCCACGAACAGCAGAATTGGGCCGTGTTGATCGCGGCGCAACTGGCGGACGGCCGTAAATTCAACGATGCGCTTCTTAACGAGTTCTAGGCCATAGTGATCTTCATCGAGACAGCGACGCACGTTCTTCACGTCCAACGTGTCCGGAGTGCGGCGATTCCACGGCAGATCAGCCAACCATTCCACGTAGGCGCGAGACACCTGAAATTCCGAGGATTGCGGCTGCATATGCGATAAGCGCCCCAGCTGGCGCCGTGCGGCTTGATCGGCTTCCGGCGGCATTTCAGCCCGCGCTACCCGATCGCGCAGCTGTTCAATTTCGTCGTCTTCAGCGCTCTCGCCGAGCTCTTCTCGGATGGTTTTGATCTGCTGCCGAAGCACATAGTCACGTTGGGAACGGCCCATGTCCTCGGTCACAACCGACGAAAGCAGATCCTTTGCGCGCAATATTTCGAGCTGCCGTTCGACCATGTGCAGCACTAATTGCAGGCGCTCCCCGACGACCAACGCTTCCAACACCTTCTGACGAGTGCTGATATTCGCCTGATCTTCTGGAAAATTGGACGCGATCAGATCGGCGAGCGCACCGGGGTCTTTGACATTATCCAGAATACTGGCCGTTTCCTTCGGCAGATCGGGCAGCAACGCAAGGATGGCGCGCGTTCCCTTCCGCAGGCGCTCCACCATTTCCGCGACGTCGGCACCTGGCGCGGGCTCCACGATGCGCTCAATATCTGCTTGCATGTAAGGCTCCAGGCCGTGCTCTTTCAGCAGCCGAAAACGCCCCACGCCATTTAACACAACGCTGTAGTTATCAGCGCCGATCCGAACCACCTTCACCACCCGTGCGAGCGTTCCGATTTCGTACAGGTCCTCAAACGTCGGTTCGCGAACTTCCGCGTTCCGTTGGGTGAGAACACCCACCATCAGCCCCTCCTCGCCATTCAGCTCTTCAACCAAATGGACGCTCCTTGGCCGTCCCACGTTGATGGGCACGACCGACATCGGGAACAAAACCGAGTTGCGAAGCGGCAAGATCGCTACTCTCTCGACAGCGCCTCGCTGGGAAGTGGCCATACCACCACAGTAATACGACCGACCCAGACGTCCAACACGTTTCCGAATCTCGCCCAGCGCGGGTGTCTGTGATAAGGGTCCGGAGTGTCGTGCAATGTGGGTTGGTCGTTGGCGCTTAGCTTGTTGGTGGCTGTCCAAAGCTGGGCATGCGGGGCCCCTTCGCAGCCAAAAGACCCTCAGCAAGTGCTCAGCGCCTATTCCTCGGCCCTTGCCGCCGGGAATGCAGAGGAGGCCTACGCGCTGTTGAGTTCGGAGGCCCGGCGCACGCTCTCTTTTGCAACTTTTCAGCGCATGCTCGCCGAGAATCCCCGAGAAGTTGCAGAGCTGGCCCGCGGCTTAGCCGGCCCTGCGGACCCCCCGCACGTGACCGCGACGGTGTCGACGCCGCACGGTGAGGCACTGGAGCTCGTCCTGGAAGACGGCGTGTGGAAGGTGGAAGGCAGTGCGCTCGACCTCTACAGCCAAGCCAATCCTCGCGCGACAGTGCTGTCGTTCGTGCGAGCCTACGAGAACAATCGCTACGACCTGCTCTTGAAGTTCGTCCCGGACTCCAAACTCTCAGGACTAACGGCCAAGAAGCTCCAGGAATCGTTTGAAGGTAAGCAGCGGGAGGCCTTGGATCGCCTGAGTCAGGCGTTGAAAAATGAAGCCTCGAAGGCCAAAATTGAGCTCTTGGGCGACCACGCAACCCTGCGTTACGGTGGCGGTGGGACCATCGAATTGCTAGAGGAACACGGCGTCTGGAAAATTGAGGAGTTCTACCCGTGAGCCGCCAAGCACGAATTGAACGCGAGACACGCGAGACTAAAATCACCGTTGAACTCGAACTCGACGGAACAGGCCAGAGCCACGTTCAGACGCCCCTGCCCTTTTTAAACCACATGCTCGACCAAATCGCTCGTCACGGCTCCTTTGATCTCACGGTTGAAGCCGTGGGTGACGTGGAGATTGACGGCCACCACACCACTGAAGATGTCGGGATCGTGCTCGGCCAAGCGTTGCGAGCAGCCCTGGGCAACCACGCGGGCATTCAGCGTTACGGCTCGGCCACGTTGCCGATGGACGAAGCGATGGTCACCGTCGCGTTGGATCTTTCGGGCCGCGCCTTTTTTGTCTGGAATGTGCCGATTGCTAAAGCCAAATTAGGCAGCTTTGATTCGGAGCTAGTCGAAGTATTCTTTGAGGCCGTGGCGCGTGCCGCGCAGATCAATCTGCACATGCAGCTTCACTACGGCCACAATTTGCATCACATCATCGAGATCTCCTTCAAGGCCTTTGCTCGCGCCTTGCGTGTTGCGACACGCCTCGATCCGCAGAACGGCGGCATTCCGTCCACCAAAGGCGTGTTGGTTTAACGCTATGGATCTCATTCCAGCCATCGATCTGCTCGAGGGAAAAGCCGTCCGCTTATTGCGCGGCGATTATGCCAAAGTGACGGTTTATCATGATGAACCCGCGGAACTCGCAGCGGAATGGCGAGCCAGTGTGGCTCGGCTGCACGTAGTCGATCTCGAAGGCTCGCGAGATGGCAAGCCCGTCCAGCTAGCGCTGATCACACGCTTAGTGAAAGCTTTCGGGAGGGGCGTGCAGGTTGGCGGCGGGGTGCGTTCGCTTGAAACCTTGCGCGCCTATTTTGACGCGGGCGTAGAACGGGTCGTGTTGGGTACGGTGGCTATCACCCAGCCTGACTTGGTGGCGGCCGCAGCGAGTGAATTCCCCGGTCGAGTGATCTTGGCTGTCGATGCTCGGAACGGATTCGTGGCCACTCAGGGCTGGAAAGATCAGAGCGAGGTCCGCGCCCTGAATATTGTTCATCGCCACCGAGCTCAGGCTTTGGCAGCCGTTCTCTACACAGATATTGAACGCGATGGGACCGAAGTGGGGCCGAATATCCAAGAAACAGCCACTTTGGCGCGCGAAGGTGGTGTGCCGGTGATGGTGAGTGGGGGTGTTGGCACACTCGCGCACCTGCGCGCGCTGGTGGCGACGGGTGTCCCTTTCAGCGGCGTCATTGTCGGGCGCGCCATCCACGAGAAACGCTTTAACCTTGCCGAGGCGCTGCAGGCGCTTGCAGGCTAACGCCCCCTGCTGTGGAACAAGAAAATGTCTGAGAATCCGGAACACAGGGAGACCAGATCCGGGGATCTCCGAGGGCTCTTCAGAGAAGTCATCCAACATCAAGAGTTAGAAGACGTCCCCAACTCGAGCAACTTCGAGAGCGAAGATTTCCTCTTTCACCTGTATCGGGGCGGCGAGTTGCTCCAGGACAATTGCGTTGCCGAAGCACGCGAAGAGCTGGAACGAGCGTTCAAGCTGAAGCCTCAAGATCTGGAAGGTCAAGGCCTGCTTGGCATCGTCTATTTCCGGCTGGGCATGTATCCGCGGGCCATTGAGATCTACCGCGACATGGTGCGGCTCTGCCCCAAAGAGCCGACACCTGGAATTAATCTGGCGTTGTGTTTTCTGAAAACAGGGCAACCGCATCAAGCGCGCGAGAGTCTGGAGCGGGTGATCGCCACGTCGCGCAACCACAAGCGCGCCTGGGGGTACCTGGGCCTCGCCTTTCAGCAATTGGGCGATCTGGCCAAAGCACAGGCTGCCTTTGAACGCGCAGAACAGCCCCATATGGCGCGCCGGATGCAGAGCCTGTTGGAAGGGCCCTCGAGCATTCGCTCGAAGACACCAGTTCCGGAACATGAAGCTCTCCAAGAGGCCGCAGCGGCCATGGTCAATCGCTTTGATGCCTCAGACGCAGAGGGCGCCGACGACGGAGACCTCTTTTCCAGCGCCCCGCCTGCCTTGCTGGAGCCTGGCCCCTTGCCTTGGAGTACGCGCGAACCTGGGCGACCCGACGACGCCTCACGGCTGCTAGAGCCCAGTCTTCCCGAAACAGGCAAGGTGGCATCGGGCGCGACGATCACGCCGCCCGCGTTTGCGGATTGGTTTGCGAGCACATTGATTGCTCTCGCGGACACAACAGAAGTCGTGCAAGACCCTCGCTGGATGGCACTACGGATTAACGGTTTTGCGGTTCGCTCGGATTCGCTCATTGCACTTGTGCCAGAACGAGGGCCTTTGCAAGGAGAACCGCTGCACCGTCGAATGCGCGGAGCCCGAATTCTAGAACAATTCGGGGCACCGCACGCTGGCCTCAGCGAATTGGTGGGAACAGGCTGTTTGGTGCTGCGCCGGGTCCGCGAGCGCCACGTCAGCGTAGTCGAAATTTCCGATAAGCCGGTTTACTTCCGAGAAACCTCGATCCTCGGTTTTGACAGTTCCGTCTGCTACGAAAATGGTCGCCTCTCATTCGGTGGAAGTGACATCGCGATGGTTCAATTCTCGGGCAAAGGACGCGTTCTCGTGGAAAGCGAGGGAGCCCCCATTTCGATCAATGTCGTGCCGCAAATTGCCGTTGCCGTGCGCTCGAGTGACCTGTTGGGTTGGGTGGGAAGGCTACTCGTTACCCCGCTTGAGAACATTGACTCACCGGATGGCTCTTCCTCCTTTTCCAGTTTGAGTGGCGAGGGGCTCGCGCTACTCGACGTGCACGCTTCGCAAAGGCCACCTATCCATGCCGCTCACAGATAACGACACGCGTAGGGAACGCCAGAGTTCGCTCCGGCGTGACGCGTTGAACCTGCCCAACATGCTCACCTTTGCGCGGATAGCGATCATCCCGCTCGTACTCTGGCTCCTGGATCGAGGCACACCAAAAGATTGTGTGTGGGCCGCGATAGTTTACTCATTGGCCGCGATCAGTGACCTGTTGGATGGCTATTTGGCTCGCAGGATGAACATTGTCAGCCTGCTTGGCCAATTCTTAGACCCACTCGCGGATAAACTGCTGGTGATGGCTTCTTTGGTGTGGATGGTTCCGATGGGCAGGATCCCAGAATGGGCAGTGATCCTATTGTTGGCTCGTGAGATTTCCATTACGGCGCTGCGCGGGATTGCGAGTAGTGAAGGCGTGGTGATCGCCGCGGGCAGCGGTGGTAAGAGCAAAACAGCCCTGCAAATGGTCGGCATTCTGTGCCTCATGATTGGGTACCCGTACCACCTGGACCTATTTGTGGTGGATTTAGGTGTCGTGCGGCTGGTCGAGGTGGGCCGTGTGATGGTGTACGTGTCGTTGGTGTTCTCCATCACGAGCGCCTTTCAGTACGTGGGCCTGTTTGGTGAGGCCGTCTTGGCCAAGGAACGCCGCGCCGCGGCCCCGCCTGAGTAGCGGTGGACATCGCTGGGAATCCCCTGCTAAGGAGCGCGCATGCGAACCCGGCACGTAGTCTTAGGTCTCTTCTGTTCAGCAGTTCTGTTCGCTTGCAGCAAACAGTCGGAAGGCGAACGCTGTCAGCTCCTCAACTACAACAACGACTGCGACAGCGGCCTCCTGTGCACCTCAGCACGAGATCTCCAGGCCACGGACGAGGTGGACCGTTGTTGCCCTCCGGGAAACACCTTCAGCGACAGTCGCTGCGATAGGCGCGCTAAGGGTCCCATTGCTGGCACCGGCACGGGTGGCGGGAGCGCGACGACAGGAACAGGGGGCGGCTCGCAAGCGGGTAACGCTGGGACCGCCGGGGTCGGAGTTGGCGGGGCATCTCCCGTCACCGGAACGACCCAAGCGGGTGCGGGTTCGGCCGGAGCTCTGGCTGGCGCCTCGAATCCTGGTTGACGTAAGTCGTATGACAGATCCGGCAGCACTTTCGAGATTAGCAGCAGAGGCTCTGCTCTTGGCCTTAGTGCTTTCGATTCCCGTTCTCGCGGCATCAACGCTCGTGGGCTTTTTGGTCTCGATCTTTCAGTCTGCCACCCAAATCAGCGATCCAATAATGACTCATTTGCCGCGTCTATTGCTGGTAGCCGTCGTCTTGGTGCTCACGGGGCCTTGGCTGGGCTCTGAGCTGGTCGCCTTCGCCACACGTGTCTTTAGCGGCGGATGACGCTGTCTCACCTGACGCCATCACAGATTCGCAAGGCTCCCGAGCCACGCTCGAACACCCGCGTCGCTGGCCGTGTCTTCGAGTTGCTAAAGAGTGACACCGGTCTAACGTTGAAGCTCCACGATGCCAGCGCATCAATTTCAGTAATTTTACGTGACTCGCCCGTTCAGCGCGCGTACGATACTTCTGTTCCCAGCGCCCTCAAGAATGGTGATCATGCGCTATTTGCCGGTGAGCTGATCATGGACACCACTGGCCAACTCTGCCTGGAGCACGCCCAGCTTGAGCAGCATTGGCCAGCGCCGTTTCCCGCGGAAACCAGCGAATTTCAGCGCACGGCATTCGGTGAACGTGGCCCCAACATCACTCGGCGTACTCAGCTTCTCCGCGAACTCCGAATCTGGTTTGAGCGTGCTGGCTTCCTGGAGGTGGACACACCCACGCGCGTGCTTTCCCCTGGCTCGGATGCGTACGTGAGCGCCTTCAGCTCGGAGGAGCGCTACCTCATCACCTCGCCTGAACATCACATGAAACGCCTCGTTGCGGCTGGATTTTATCAAATATTTCAGCTCGCCCACTGCTTTCGACGCGACGAAAGTGGGCACTTGCACCAGCCAGAGTTTCTCATGCTCGAATGGTATCGGGCCTTTGCTAGCCAACTGGGCGTGATGGAGGACACCGAGGCCATCGTGGTCTCGATGATCGCCGCACTGCGACCCCACGAAGACCCAGCGCAGTTCAAAGTGGGAGATCTAACGCTGGACCTCAGTAGGCCTTTTGAACGCGTGACGCTGCGAGAGGCTTTTGCCGAATATGCAGGTATTGCCGATGCCGTCGAGTTGGCTGCCACCGACGAAGGCCAGTATTTTCAGCTATTTATGGACAAAGTCGAGCCCCGGCTGGCGCGTCACCCAAGGCCAATTTTCTTGTGCGAATTTCCGAGTACTCAGGCTGCGCTCGCGCGTCGTAAGCCGAGCGATCAAAGTGTGGCGGAGCGGTTTGAACTCTACGTAGCGGGCGTCGAATTGTGCAACGGCTATTCCGAGCTGACCGACCCCGACGAATTCCTTCAGCGTGAATCTGAGGAGAATGCCAGAAAGCTGGCGACGGGAGCCACTAGCTATCCTGCTGATCCCGATTTGCTGCGGGCGCTTCAGGCTGGCTTTCCGCCCACCGGCGGCAATGCGCTCGGTGTTGATCGACTGCTTGCGCTGGCCCTAGGCCGCCAAGATATCCGCGAAGTAGTTACATTTGCGCACGAAAGTGGTCAATAAAGGTCATTGGCCCACGAAAACGCTCACTGAACAGGCGACGGCTCACCCCACGGTGACTCGGTTTCGGCCAGCTCGCTTCGATGCGTAGAGCGCGTCATCCGCGATGCGGATCAGATCATCGGCACACTTGACGCGAGCGTCTGGACACGTGACCACCCCCACACTCACGGTCAATTGCGGCCCTGGCATTTCACCCGAGTGAGTCCCAAATGTCGTCTCTCCTATTGCTAAGCGACAGCGTTCTGCAACGACCAACGCACCTGCAGCGTCTGTCTCGGGCAACACGATCGCAAACTCCTCGCCTCCATAGCGCGCCGCATAGTCGCACTTGCGAAGTTGGGCTCTCAGGACCATTCCCACCTGCACCAAGGCTCGATCACCGATCAGGTGCCCGAAATCGTCATTGATTAACTTGAAGTGATCGATGTCAATCATCAGCAGGCTGAGTGGCGGAGCATAACGCACCGAACGTGCCAACTCCGCTTCCAGCAACTCCACAAAGTGGCGACGGTTCGAAAGTTCCGTCAACGCGTCCGTGCGGCTCATCTTTTCGAGGCGCTCGTTCTTCCCACGGAGCTCCTCTTGCAGTGTTTTGAGTCGCAAATGAACGCGCACCCGAGCGACCAGCTCCTCATCGAAGAAGGGCTTCGTGAGATAATCGGAGGCCCCTTCCGTCAGGCCTTGCACCTTGGCGCGGGGATCCTCACGCACGGTCAGCATGATGACGGGAATGTCGGCGAACTCCGGGCGACTGCGCTTCAAGCGCAAAAAATGGAATCCATCGAGCCCCGGCATTTCAATATCGCACAAAACCAACGTCACCGCGTTCTCTGCCATCACTGAGAGCGCTTCGGCACCGCTGACGGCCGTGAGTGTATTGGCCTCCACCCCGTGATCCGAGAGCACCGAGATCACACGATTTCTGGTGCTCTCGGAATCATCAATGATAAGGACTGTGTGCTCCACGACTCTGTAGTCCGTACGTTCGTTTGCTGAGAGGCATAAGAGTTGGGCGGCAGTCTTTGCGCGGAAAGCCCGCGCACTTGTGCCCCCGTTCACCCACCCATGCGCATGGAAAAGACTCAATCGAAGCGAATTACCGAAAAAACAGGCGCTTGCTCCAGACGTTTGGCCCCGTCTAATAAGCTCAGCTCCACGGCAAATACGTAGGCGATCACCTGGGCGCCCTGGCGGTCGACAAGCTCTCCGGCCGCGGCTGCGGTGCCGCCAGTCGCCAATAAGTCATCGACCACGATCACACGCGCACCTTCAGGCAGGGAGTCACGGTGCATTTCCAGCTCAGATTCACCATATTCAAGGGAGTAGCTCACGCGATCGGTGCGCCCTGGAAGCCTGCCGGCCTTTCGCACGGGCACAAACGAGGCATTCAGTCGCGCCGCGAGCGCACCACCAAAGATGAAGCCTCGCGATTCAATGCCAACCACAGCGTCAACATGCTCCCCGACGAAGCGATGCGCCATCAAGTCAAGAACAATGTGGAAAGCCTTTGGGTTCGCGAGCAACGGCGTGATGTCGCGAAACAGGATGCCTGGCGCCGGGAAATCTGGAATATCGCGCACCAGCTCTCGAACGTAGGCGAGTGTGTCAAAATCCGCGCGCAGGTTACCGCTCGGAGCGCGACGCACCCGGGTTGTTTTAGCTGTTTTAACGGGCTTTGTGCCCTTCCCTTCGGGACTAGTATTGACTCCGCGCGGTGTGGGAGAACGCCTCGCAGGCACAGGTTTCTTAGATTTACCGACGGAACGATTTCTGCTCGTCATGCTCTGACCTCGTTAGGATGCGTTCGCTACCTTAGATAAACCCCGGCGGATGGCGCGCTGATTCTAACCGTTGGGCGCCAAAGCTGCGACTGAAGCTAAGGCCTCGGCCTCGCTTTGATCGGCTCGCCCCCACAGATCAAGCACGAGTGGCGTAATCCCCACCACCCCCTGATCGAATGCTTCGGTATCCGACCCAGCGACCGCACGATGCGTGATCGGCCCGGAGAGCCCGATCCAAAGATACTCCCGGCCCCGTGGATCCTTCCGATAATCCACGCCATCTTGATAGACGCGAGCACCCAAGCGCGTCGCACGATACGACCAGTTTTTGCCCTTCGGGAAGTTCACATTGAACAACACAGCTCTTTTAGCTCGCTGCTGGAGCATGTGGAAAGCGATCCGCGCTGCTGCCACGGCTACAGACTCCAAGTCCGCATCATAGGCGGCAGAGAAGGCAATCGATGGCACTCCCTTGAGCGCCCCTTCGCGCGCCGCAGCCACGGTTCCGCTGTAGAAAACATCGTCTCCGAGATTGAGCCCGTGATTGATGCCGGACACCACCAAATCTGGGCGTCGGTTAAGTACGCGGCCACCGCCGTTTAAGCCGACGTAAACACAGTCGGCCGGCGTACCATCGACCGACCAGACGCCGGGCGTCTTCTGCCAAAGACGGAGCGGCCGATGCAGAGAGAGCGCATGGCTTGCCGCACTTTGCTCAGAATCCGGGGCACACACCACCACGTCGGCATTTTTGGCAAGGGCCGCCCGCATCAGCGAAATACCGAGAGACTGATAGCCGTCGTCATTGCTGAGTAAGATGAGGGGACGAATCACGCGAACACTCTAGCCCTGAAGTCTCGAAAAAAAACCGATTCCTTCACGAGCATTACCCGACTAAGCTCCGGCTCGCTGTGGATCCGGGGCAGGCGCTTTATCTGCGAGAAATCGCAACTCACATCTCGGAATCCCTGGCTCGCTTTGGGATTGCAGGCGATGTCTACATTCAGGGCGGGGACGAAGCTGTGTTGGAAGGGTCTGGGCCGCGCGTCACCGCAGCTCTCGGCACTTTGTTGCAACATTGGGAGCTTCTGCCGATCGATGAGCGTCAACGCCGCTGCGGTGAGCTGGCGCGCCGTCTAGCGGAGGCCAGGCGTTTTGACAGTGCCGCGCCGGGGCGTCGCGATCAGTCCACGTTATCTCTCATTGTATGGGCCGCCGGTATTGCCGTGCTGTTGCTCGCCGGAATCGCAATGTTTCGGATTTTTGGTCCGAGGGCGCTGGCTTGGCTCAATCCTCCGGTGGCGCCGACCTCAACGAAGGTGCCGTTGGCGGAGACTGCCGATAGCGCGTTGCGCGGCAAGAAAGTCTGTGATGCCGCCGCGAGCCGTGCACTCCGCGGAGCAACGCTCGGGATTGCCGATGCTGAGGGCTGGCAAGTGGACATTGCATTGTTGCGTCCAGCAAGCGCAATCAGCCTGATCGACGATCCCGCGCTCGCCGGGTTTGTGCAAGGCCCGTCCGAGCTCAGGCGCTTGGTTTGGCCTGGAGCGCGAGCGCTATTGGCCGTTCAAGGAGCCGGGGCGAGCCTGGAGCTTGAAGATCTCGCCTTGCCTCCCACGTTAAAACCGCGTTTTCGTGGCCTTACGCTCACGTTTTCTGGGCGCTTCGTCACACCCTATTTCAACGAAGCGACTCGGCCGGAATACATGCAGCTCGCGCGCGCCATGAGCGAAGAGTTCAAGGCGGAGTTTGCAGGCTTGTTTGCGCATTGTGTGGACTCCAAAGAGAAACACGCGGGCAGTTGGTTCCATGCGTCCGACCCTGCGCTTGCAGCTTCTGCACTGGTTTATTTCATGGGTGTGGATGCAGCCATACCGCACCTTCGCCAAGATCTGTTGCGGCCTTCAGGCGGCATGCTCGATTACGCATTGGCTTTGAGCAACGTCGAGGGAGCAACGCATGGCCTCGCTTACGAGAAAGTTCGCAGCTTGATCGGCACGTATGGCGGATCGATCTCGGGGCCTCCCACCGGCCCCACAGCTCTCATCTTTGATTTCAAAGATAGCAGCCGAGCTGCCCGTGCCAGCCGAGAAATCGCCATGGCCGTGGGCCTGAGTGACGGCCGGTAGAAGCGCCTAATCCCTAATTGCTAGCGGCACCGAGCGGCGCCAAAAGTGCGGAAAGTTCCCCATTTTCGTGCATTTCCGTCACGATATCGCAGCCACCCACAAACTCGCCGTTAACATATAGCTGCGGAAACGTCGGCCAATTAGAGAACTCCTTGAGCCCTTGCCTCACGTCGGCCTCAGCCAGAATGTTCACCGTGTGAAAGGGCGCACCGGAGCGCTTCAGCAACTCCACCACTTTGGCCGAGAAGCCACACTGCGGAAAAAGCTGATTCCCCTTCATGAACAGCACCACCTTGTGGGCCTCCACCATTGATTGCAGTTTCTGGCGTAAGCTTTCGTCCATTATTCAGTCCCTCGGGATTTAGCCCAGCTCTCGGGCGTGTAAGTGCGCAGCGCCAACGCATGAATCGCGCCCTTCATAGCCTCACCGAGCGCCCCATACACCATCTGGTGCTGCTTGATCAGACTCTGCCCAGCAAACGCCGCCGTCACAATTCTCGCCTGAAAATGGTCCTTCGTGCCGGTCATGTCACTCACTTCAACCTCTGCTCCCGGAAAGGCTTCAAGCAGACGACGTTCAACTTCAGCGGGCTCCATCATGTTGGCTGGGGCTTATG
>JBBRRP010000160.1:0-12376 GCA_038246305.1 Polyangiales bacterium
GATTTAGCGACCACCAGCAGCGGCCAAATGTTCATGTCACCAATATTCATGCTGACACCTCACTTGCCACGCTGCCTGCATTCGCCTGGATTTGTTCGGGACGTTTCCAGCCCGTGGGATGCCCAAGCTTCTGCCCTAGCTGAGCGAACAGCTTCCAAGCTGGGCTGCTCTCGCCGAGGGGAGGGATCGCTCGTTCGCTGACTTGCTCAATTCCGGCGGAGTTGATGAACGTGCCCGTGGCCTCAGCCCAGCTGCTTGCCGCCAAGACCACGTGGGCTGCTTGAGGCAGCGTCCCTTCGTGGGTCGCCACCACCACCAACCCCTGAAGACCGGAAAGCGCAGAAGCGACACCGGCATCCGGAACTGCGGAGCCAAGCGCTAATGCGAACGCCACCTGCCCAGCAGCGACTGCGTGGCCCAGCTCGGCGATGGGCTTAGCCGTCGGGCAGATCGAGAGCACACCTGTGGTGTTTGGATTTCGATCAGCTTCGAGCAAGATCCCATCTGCTTTCCCGTGCGGACGCCCGGTATAGAAGACCGCGAGTGCACCGAGATACTTCGTGCCCAAAGCATAGAGAGCTGCATTGTCCTCGTTCGAGTGCTCAGCACTGAGCACCAGAGCGAGCTTGCCCGTGGCTCCAGTGAGCAATGCAGCGGCTCTCGTAAGTGCTGACTCGCGAGTCGTGTTCTCACCGGACGTCCGGGATTCAAGGATGCGCCCTGCGTGGATGCGGCGATAATCGAGCATCCCGACATCGCACATCCAGTACTTGTTCACGTTCGGGTTATCTCGCGGGCGGTAGCGGTGCACTTGGAGGCTCCGCGGATCGAAATCAGTGTACGAATTGCAGCCTTTTGAGCAACCCACGCACACACTTCTCACTGATCGAAGGAACCACACGCGGGCCTTGAACCGAAAATCGGAACTTGTGAGGGCGCCAACCGGACAAACATGCTCCGTCATCAACGTGTAGTTGTGATCCAGTTGACGGCCCGGGGAGACAACAATCTCGTTAAGATTGCCGCGTTCCGCGACGCTCAACACAGGATCGCCAGCGAGCTCTTCACTCACGCGCACGCAACGCGTGCACACAATGCAGCGTTCAGCGTCGTACACGATCGTTGGACCAAACACCTGGCCTTTTGGTTTGTGCACAGGCTCATCGCGCATGCGCTTCTTCGTGCCTTGGTGCTCAAGCCAATAATCCTGCAGCCGGCATTCGCCCGCTTGATCGCAAATCGGGCAATCTACCGGATGATTGAGCAGCAACAGCTCTTGAACGGCCGCGCGCGCACGCCTCACGTGCTCACTCGTCTGGCTCAAAACATCCATCCCATCGGCCACACCCTGCTGACAGGCGGGCACAAGTTTGGGCTTCTTTTCAGCCACATACTCGTTCTTCGCCGCATCCCAACGCAGAACATCCAACATCAACGCTGGGCGACCCGCCGGGGGCGCTACCTCGACCAAACACATGCGACAGTTGGCCGCGACGCTGAGCCCAGGGTGCCAGCAATAGTGCGGAACATCGACGCCGGCGCGATGCGCAGCTCGAATAATTGTGTCCCCTTTTTCAAAGGGGATCTCTCGGCCATCTAGCTTGAACGTCGACATAACCTTCTCCGAGATCCTAGGAAAATCAGCGATCGCACTCGCCGCCAATCATATTCAGCGAACCGAAACAGGGCACCACATCGGCCATCATTTGCCCGGTGATCACGTGCTCCAAGCCACCAGTGATGTAGTAGCAGGGGGGGCGGATCCGCACGCGATAGGGTGTGCCGCTGCCATCGCTCACGAGATAGAAGCCGAGCTCGCCATTGCCGGCCTCTGTGTACGAATACACCTCGCCCGCCGGGATCTTCAGGCCTTCCATCACGATCTTGAAGTGTTGAATCGTGCCTTCGATCGTGTTGTAAACCTCTTCTTTGGGAGGGAGCATCACCCGCGGATCGACCACATTGATCGGGCCTGAGTCAGCCATGCGCGCGAGCGACTGCCGAATGATGCGAGCGCTTTGCTTGAGCTCTTCCAGGCGAATAATGAAGCGATCCAAACAATCGCCCTTCTCGCCCACGGGAACGTCGAATTCCACCTCATCATACTTGAGATACGGGGCAGCCTTACGCACGTCGTAGGCGACGCCAGAAGCACGCAAACACGGACCCGTCCATCCCAAGGAAATCGCGTTCTCTGCCGAGACAACTCCAACGTCTTCCAGGCGATCGAGAAAAATTCGATTCCCGAACATGAGCTTCTCTACTTCGCTCACGATCGACAGAATGTGCTCCACCACAGCCAGCGATTGCTCTTTAAACCCTTTGGTTGGCGGGGCGGCCATACCTCCCACGCGCCCGAAGCTGTGCGTGAGCCGAGCGCCCGTCTCTTCCTCCATAATGTCCCAGACCATTTCGCGCCCTTTGATCATCCAAAGGAAGGGAGTGAACGCTCCAAGCTCCATGGCCATGGCCCCATCGCAGGTGAGGTGATCACTGATGCGCGCCAGCTCCCCAAGTGCCATCCGGTACCACTGGCAACGCTCGGGAACTTCAATCCCCAACATCTTCTCGCACGCGAGCGCAAAGCCCACATTATTCAGCATGGGAGAAACGTAGTTGCAGCGATCCACATATGGGAAAACCTGCGCCCACGTGCCACGCTCACACATCTTCTCGAAGCCGCGGTGCAGGTACCCCACCTGCACATCCACGCGATGAATCAACTCACCGCTCAGCTCCATGACACAACGCACCGTGCCGTGCATCGCAGGGTGCGATGGCCCGACGTTGAGCAACATGGGCTCTTCGGGCAGCTCAAGCTCGGCTTCGCTTATTTCGACGTCAATCGGTTCCATTAGTTCGCCTGCGAATCCTCGGAATCTTCTGCCCAACGAGCGTGCACTTGCCGCCCGAAGCTCATTCCTTCATCTCGACCAAACGGGGCAACCTTTTCGATCCCCGGTATTTCTCGGTACGGGATGAGAGGCTGGATCTTATCTGCCGGATAATCCCTGCGCAGCGCGTGCCCCTCAAACTCCGGGTACATCAGAATTCGGCGCAAATCGGGATGGCCCGTGAACGTGACGCCAAACATGTCGAAAGCTTCACGCTCCGCCCAATTCGCACTCGCCCAAATCTCCGTCAGGCTGGCAATTGCTGCGCCCTCCCCCTCAGCATTTCCCACGCGGGCCTTCAGCCGCAGCCGATGGCCCAAGGAAAGCGAGAGGAGATGTGCGACCACTTCGAACCGCGGCTCGCGATCGGGGTAATCCACCACCGTGAGGTCTACCAGCATGTTCATCGCCGCATCCGGCGAGGAAAACAGGAATTCAGCCACTGCCTTCCAGGCCAAGGCGTTGAGCACCAGAGTGTCGTCGCCGTGCTGCGAATGCGTTTCCAACACTGCGGCTGGGAATTGGCGTTTGATGAGATCGATGAGTGCTTGAGCCATGATGTGTTCTTTGGGCCCCGAAAGTTAGGCTTTCGCAGCTCGCTTGAGGTCGATCAACCCGAGGCCCTGATCCACTGCTGGATCATGCCGGGGCTTCACAATGCTAGGTCGGCGATCGCCGCTTTGAATCTTGTCTTGAAGGAGCATCAATCCGTCGAGCACTCCTTCGGGCCGTGGCGGGCAACCGGGTACATACACATCGCACGGGATGACCTTATCGACACCGGCCACACACGCATAATTGTCGTAGAAGCCGCCACACGAAGCACACGTTCCAAACGCGAGCACCCACTTGGGCTCCGCCATTTGTTCATAAATGCGCTTCAAAATAGGGGCTTGGCGCTGCGTGATGGTGCCCACCACCCACAATAAATCCGACTGGCGTGGCGAGAAACGCGGGGCTTCCGAACCAAAGCGCGAGAAATCATAGCGCGGACTCGAAACGGACATGAATTCCATCCCGCAGCACGCCGTCACGAAGGGGTACATGAAGAGCGAGTACTTCTGTGCCCAGGCGAGCATGGACTCAAGCGTCGTGGTGGCAAAGGCAGCGCCTTCACCGGCTTCAATCACCTGAGTGGTTCGCTTCAGCTCTCCCATTCGAGCGCTCCTTTTTTCCAGCAATAGGCCAGCGCAATCAACAGCGCGGCAACAAACCCAAACATCGTCAAGAACCCTGACCAGCCAAGCCCCTTAAAGAGGATGGCCCATGGGTACATGAAAACGACTTCAATATCGAAAACAACGAACAAGATGGCGGACAGGTAAAACTTGACGCTCAGCCTCGCGCCTCCGCCGCCCTCACTATCGTTGCCGCATTCGAACGGCATCATCTTTTCGGGCGTAGGATTCTTCGGGCCGACGAATTGACCGCCAAAAAACATGCCCGAGCAGATCGCGATGGCGATGACGAACATGATGCCCATCGGCAGATACAGCTCTACGAGTGACATGTGAGCGAAACCTTTGGAATTTCCGTTAAAACGCGAGGGTATCTAGTCCCCGCCTGAGGCCTCTGTCAATGCGCCCACCCTGAACGATTGTGTTTTAGTTCAGTGCTTTGGGCTGCACCGAAAGTAGCACTTGCCAGGCTTGAAGTGGCTGGCCGAGAGCCGCCTCCGCTCGAGCCTTGGCCTCCTCTAGAAGTTCAGGCGGAACGCCGCCGGCTGAGGCCTCCAGCACGGCTGCCAGGGCGGCTAAGTTTCGACCGCGGGCTGCGAAAGCATCGGCCAAAATTGGCCAAATCGCTTCGGCCGGTGAGCCCAAGTTCGCCGCGCGCCGGAGCGGACCGATGGCTTCTCCAGGACGGCCATCGTGAATGATGGAAAGCCCCAGACGCCGATAAATATCAGCAGCCTCGGGCCCATCACCCGCGTACTGGATCGCAAGCCGGAGAATTTCCTCGCCCTTGTTGACCTCATCCAGCGCAATGCAACCGCTTCCAAGAAGGCCCAGGCCACGGGCGATGGTGGCTCGTGTCTCCGCACTGAGCTGCTGGCCCTCTGGAGTGCGGAGGAAGATAGCTAGGGGGGCAGGCCAAGAGCCCAATAATTCCAGCACTCGCACGTGCTCGCCCTCACGGGCGGCCTTCTCCGCTTCGCCAACGCGCGTGAGATCGATCGCACTGGCCGTACGCTGAGCGCGCGATAACTCCTCGCGCACGTGGGCGCGCAGACGGCCTCGAAACGCGATCAGCGGATGGAGCTCTTCCACACCATCGTGCAGCACACGAATATGGGCGCCAGTTGGCCCAATCGTGAGCTCAACCAAGCTGTACCCGTAAATCGGCGCCAGCAAGAGATAACGCACGCCAATATGGCGTTGGAGCGCTTCAGTGTCGGTGGGGCGAACGGGAGCCGCTCCCAATTCATCTTCGACAACGAGTGCACCCACGAGCCTTTTTCGGAACTCCCCGAGCGTCAAGCGCTGAGGATCCGCTTGCAAGCTATCAGCGTCATCGCCACCCACCGCGAAATCCACGAGGGTGTTGTCTGGATTTCGGCGATCCACCGTGAGAGCGGTAATGCGGGCGCCCGTGATCATCGCGAACGCAAAGAAATGCGCGCCCACGATGTCGCACAGAGCCTGGAAGCTGCCGATGCTGTCCCCGATCCTCTCAAACCACCCGTCAGTGCGGATGGATTCTAAAGGGAAGACGCGGATCTCTGACATCTTTGGGAAATGGTGATCTTGTCATGGAGCGGCGCTCGGGAACAAGCTCAAGCTCTGCCGACATCCACGCACCGACCCGCCAACCGACTTTTGTCACATCCATGGCTCGCTCCGAAACCAAGGGCCCTTCCGTCCCAAACCAGACTCCAAGCCAAACGCGTGCGATCGGCGCCGCGCTTTTGCCCTGGTATCGCGCCCACCATCGTGATCTTCCGTGGCGCCAAACCCGGGACCCGTACGCGATCTGGGTGAGCGAAGTGATGCTGCAGCAAACGCAGGTCGAAACAGTGCGCTCTTACTACGCACGTTGGCTCGCGCGTTTCCCGAACGTCGCAGCGCTGGCAGCTGCGAGCGAATCGGAGGTGCTGCTGCTCTGGCAGGGGCTTGGCTACTACTCGCGCGCACGCCGCCTGTTGGCCGGAGCGCAGGCAGTGGCGGAGAAGCATGGCGGAGCCCTGCCAGAAAGCGTTGACGAACTGTTGCGCCTGCCAGGCATCGGACCTTACTCAGCGGGCGCAATTGCAAGCATCGCGTTCAATCAAGAAGTGCCGTTAGTCGACGGCAACGTGGTACGCGTCATCACACGTCTATTCGGCCTTCACGGCGATCCCTCACGCGCCCCCCTCAAGGCCAAACTCTGGCAGCTCGCCGCCGAACTGATCGTGAAGGGGCACGCCCGCGATTTCAACCAAGCACTGATGGAATTGGGCGCGACGCTGTGCACACCGCAAAAGCCGCTGTGCCTCACCTGCCCCGTTCGTGGATCGTGCGAAGCTGCACGGCGCGGACTCACTCATATTCTCCCCGAGCTCCCCAAGCGAGAGCCTCCTACTCAGGTGGCGATGCTAGCAGCGTTCATCGTGAAGCGCGGACGTTACCTCGTGTACAAAGTTCCTGATTCGGCCCCTCGTTGGGCCGGAATGTGGCAGTTCCCCAATATCGAACTCGAGCCCTCAGAAAGCCCCAGGCATGCACTGGCGCGACTCGGCAAAGAGCAGCTTGACTTAAAGCTTGTGTTGGGCAAGCACGCTTCCACGCTGCAGCACAGCGTGACCCGCTACCGGATCACGCTGGATGTTTACGACTGCATGGTTCACGAAACTGAGAAGAACGTTGAAGTGAAGAGCAAGCTTGAGACTCGGTGGTGTCTGCCAAAGGCGCTTTCTGGCGTGCCGATGCCTGCGGTGCATCAGAAGTTGGCAGGGATCGTGATGGGGCGGAGAGCGCCGATAGGACATATTATCGATCCTTCACACAACGGGTAGGCAGCTAACGACCGGGGTTCAGCCTACTGTTCACGTATGCGCATCACGTTTCTGCCGAGCCTGCTCGCGTTCAGTTCGTTTTGGCTCGCGGCGGCCTGCGGAGACCCGAGCGGACGCGCCCCACAGCCAGCGCGGGCCGCTGGGGGCGCAAGCACAGCTGCTTTAGGAAGCTCCGCCGGTGGCACTACTAGCGCAGTTCTTGGCAGCGGTGGCAGCGCAACGCACCAGAGCCAGACGGGGGGCGCCACGTCCGCGGGGACAGGCGGTGCGAGTCAAGCATCAGGCGGAAGCTCACTCGGGCCGAACGGAAGCGGAGGCAACGCCACGGGGAGCGGTGGCGGCGGGAACGCTGAGGGCGGTACCGCACCCGAAACTGGCGGAGGCAGTTCCGCGGGTGGTGCTAGCACCAACGGCTTCGATCCTTGCCCCCAGGTCGGCCCCTGCAAAATCATGGCGATGGGAGATTCGATCACCTTCGGGATCGGAGAACCCACGACTCACGGCGGCAGTTACCGTGTGTCGCTGTTTCATCGAATCCTCGCCGCAGGAAAATCAGCCACCTTCGTAGGTTCACAATCAAGTGGCCCCGAGATGGTTGACGGTGTAGCTTTCCCGAAGGCCAATGAGGGCTACCCGGGCGCGCTCATCGCCCCCGTTCAAGGCAATGACGATCTTTCGATCGACTCGATCGTCAGCGCAAGCATCGCTACGAATCCACCCAACATTGTGTTACTCATGATCGGCATCAATAGCGTTGCCAGCTCATCCCCCGTGCCATCAGCACCTGGCGAGCTCGGCGGCGTGCTCGACAAGATCACCGAAGCCGGTCCCAATGCCTTGGTTGTGCTGGCGCAAATTACTCCCCACCGTGACGACGCCGTCAATCAAGGTGGCGTGGCAGCCTACAACGCAGCCATGCCGGGTCTCGTGCAGGCACGCGTTAACGCCGGGAAACACATAGTTCTGGTCGACATGTTTCACGCCTTTACGGCGAACCCAAACTACCCTGACCAGTGGCTCGCTGATCTCGCGCACCCAACGGACGCAGGCTACGAGGTCATGGCGGGCGTTTGGTATCCGGCCATTTCTGGCTACCTGCACTGAGCTGGCGTTCGCGCGCACCACCAGCGACGAGTGTTTGAACACGATGGGCGTGATCACTGAGATCACGGAGCGAGATCAGCAAGATCATTCTTGCGCGCGTTGCCTTCCGCTTCTATGTGCAGGCGGTTCGGCACTGTCAAAATGGAGTCTTCATGAAGTTTCCCAACGTGTACGCGTTCGTGTTGCCCCTTCCAGTCTTTGCTCGGATTGGCGGCTTGCGGCAGCTCAGCAAATAGCCCCAGTAGGGGTGGGCTCTCGGGTGCAAGTGCAGTGAATATGCCTAGTGGTTCTTCCGCCGGGACCGGCGGCAGACCTGTTGCGACGGGCGGAACCGGCAGCGGCGGCGTGAAAAATGGCGCAGGTGGGCTCTCCGGTACGGGTGGGCTCTCCGGTACGGGTGGGGTCTCCGGTACAGGTGGGCTCTCCGGTACAGGCGGGAGCTCCGGTACAGGTGCGGCGAACACCGCAAGTGGTTCTTCCTCTGGAATCGGCGGTGGACTTGCTGCGGCGGGCGGAACCGGCAGCGGCGGTGTGAATGGTGGCTCAGGTGGAGCAGGCGATCCTACCCGGGTCGAAATCGTTCATGCCGACTTCACGGCACGGAGTGTCGGCGCATATTCCCAGGCGATGGTCGTCGGCGACTTTGGTTTCACTCCTCCTTGGAATAATGGGCTCACCGAGGGGCGTGTGACGGTCGTCGACGAAGACGGCAACAAGTTTTTACGGATGACCTATCCAGCGGGTCAGTTCGGCCCTACTGCCGGCGGGGTCCAGTTCTTGGTGCCCTTCGCTCAGACCTACCAAGAACTCTATTTCTCCTATCGAGTTCGCTTCAAGGCAGGCTTCGACTTCGTGAAAGGCGGAAAGCTACCCGGTCTCGTCGGCGGTTCCATTCCAAGCGGCTGCAGTCCGAAAAAAGACGGATTTTCAGCGAGAAATATGTGGCGGACGGGCGGAGCCATCGTTCAGTACGTCTACTGGCCAAACCAGCCGAATACCTGTGGAGACGATCTGAAATACATGGACGGAGCGACCCAGAAACTCTTTCCCACGGGACAGTGGATCACCGTCGAACACCGCGTGAAGATGAATACGGCGGGGACCCCGAACGGCGTCCTTCAGGCGTGGGTCAACGGCGTCCTCTACTTCGAAGACAACGCACGCCTCTGGCGGGACACCGGTTCAACCTACGGGATCGATACACTCTACTTTTCGAGCTTTTACGGCGGCAACGACGCTTCCTGGGCTCCGGCCGTAGCGCAAATCGCAGACTTTGACGATCTCATCGTCGCGGATAAACCGATCACACACTGAGAACCTCATGCAACGATCGGTGCTACTCGGTTCCCCATTGCAGGCACTTCCCTTCGTCATGCTGGCGGCCGCGACACTCCTCGGGTGCGTCGCTTCGACAGGCCGTGAAACTTCGAAAGGCGACACCGTGAGCGGTGGCATGGCATCTACTGGTGGCGCGGCATCGACGGGTGGCATGGCGTCGATGGGTGGCGTGACATCGACTGGTGGCGTGACATCGACTGGTGGCACCACATCGACTGGTGGCGCGGCATCGACTGGTGGCACCACATCGACTGGTGGCGCGGCTTCAACTGGTGGCACCACATCGACTGGTGGCGTGACATCGACTGGTGGTGTGGCATCTATGGGTGGCGCGACATCGACTGGTGGCGATACTGCGAGTGGCGGCGTTGCATCAACAGGCGGCGCGCCATCGACGGGCGGGTTCGTCCATCCTGGTGTGCTGGTGAACAAGGCGATGTTGGACTTCGTCAAGGCGAAGATCGCAGCTGGCAGTGGGCCTTGGATGGCCGCACTCGGCAAGGCACAGTCGGACTCTCGCGGTTCATTGAGTTACACCGCTCACCCGGTGGCCGATGTTCAATGCGGCTATTACTCGAATCCCGACGTTGGTTGCACGGATGAGCTGAACGACGCGGAAGCCGCGTACACTCACGCGCTCATCTGGTATCACACCGGAGATACTCGCCACGCCGACAAGTCCGTGCAGATCATGAACGCTTGGTCCGCGGTGTTGATGCGCCATTCGAACGACAACGCGCCCTTGCAGGCTGCGTGGGTCGGTGAGGTCTTCCCGCGGGCTGCAGAGATCCTCGCGTCGGGCTTTCCCGGATGGACTGCCGGCAATCAAACGGCCTTCAAGCTCATGCTAAAGAATGCGTTCCTGCCGAACATCACGGCCGGCAGCAGCAACAACGGCAACTGGGAGCTCAGCATGATCGAGGCGATGATGAACATCGCCGTCTACACCGACGATCACACGTTGTTCAACAAGGCGGTCGGCATGTGGCGAGCTCGCGTGCCTGCGTACATTTACCTCACTACCGACGGGAGCAAGCCCCTGCAACCGCCAAGTGGGGCACTCAGCGCGTCAGCGCTCACATCCTATTGGCAAGGACAGACCACGTACGTCGACGGCCTCTCCCAGGAAACCTGTAGAGATTTGGCCCACACTCAGATGGGGATGGCCGCCATGCTCAACGCCGCCATGACGGCGAAGATCCAAGGCGTGAACCTGTTCACCGAACAGGAGCCCCGCATCGTTGCAGGGCTGGAATTCCACGCGAATTACCTACTCGGTGCAACGCCACCCGCCTGGCTTTGCGGAGGCTCGCTCAAGACCGTGCAGACCTACCCAACCTGGGACCTCGCGGCCAATGTGTTCGGCAACATACTCCAAGCCACTGTGCCGAAGACGCAAACCCTTGCGCTCGGGCACCGCCCGAGCGGCGTGGATAAGCACATGGTGTTTGAAACCTTGACGCATGCTGATCTCGGAGCGGCCGGGTTCTGAGGAGCGGCGGTAGCTCCCACCTTCCGATCACGATCGTACGCTCCTCGGAGGGTATCCTTCGCTCCGTCCGAAACCTGTGGGGCCTGATTTGCGATGCTTACGCGGGATTTCTGCCGAATTCCCACGACCGCAATCGTGTCGCGGCTTGGGATGGGAATTTGGTAACTAACAACTACCGATCAAGCATGCGGCCCTTTTCCGAGCGCTGCTCTAAGGGTGCGCCATCCCCTGGCATTCCTGGTCGCCACTGTCCCATCGACCACCTGCGTCGAGGCATCTGTCTATCTGCACCTGACGACGAAACCACGCTCCACCAGCTAGTAGCGCAACCACGATGGACACCACCAGCACCCATTGGAGGGGCGACATCGTGCTCCGCGGCGAGATCGTCATCAGTGCTGCGGGCTGAGCCCGTTGGGACGGTAGGTGTGCTCCCCGAAAACGAGGCAAGCGCGCTGTAATTCTCGGCGAAGCGCCGGGTACTCGCCAGTGGCCACCCGTATAGTGCGGGTCAACCTCGCGCAACAACGGCGCGAAGAACGACGCGGAAAGGTCAGTAGCATGTGCATAGTGTCTTCGAACCGCACTTGCAGGTACACCACTGCGGGGTTTCTCGACCGCGCTGCATGCGAACTGTTGTCGTTCCCCCGTCGCATTCTGACGGTCTCGAAAGGTCCTTCAATCGGGCCGCCAAGGCTTGGCGGCGAAGGTCCTGACGGCCCGCTTCTCGCAAGGTGCTTTCGCGCTGGACGCCCAACCGGTCGGGCCAGCGAACCGTTACCAGAACCACGAGCGTGAGCACAAGTACGCCCGCAGCTAAGGTTCTGCCTCTTCGAATCAACGGGAAGCCAGGCATCCTTCTCCCTGCCAGTAACAGTCACCCGTGCCTGTCGAAATACTGCTGCAAGCTACATCATTTGACAAATCAACGCTCAGAAGCGCTCCCCGCACATCATATTGATAACTGGTGACCAGGTTCCCAACACTGCTCGTCTTGCTTACGAGCTCCCCATTGGCCGTGTAGCTGTAAGTGTTATTGCCGTAAGCCAGCATTCGATCTTGATCATCGCAGGAACCGAGCGTGGTGGAGCTGGGGGTTGTCATGCTTTGTCGGTTGCCGTTAGGGTCATATACGTACTCGCCCGGAACGACCCGTCTTGCGCCACTCCAACCAGACACAAGCGGTTGTGTAAGAGTAGTCGAACTGCCGCGCCACGCCACGCGCCATTTCTGTCTTGCGAGCGATGCGGCCCAGCGCGTCTCGGGGGGCCGTGGGTGTGTCGTAATCTCCCTGGACAAAAGAGCTCCAACTTTACGCCACCCACCCTCTTGCCAGCGCCGTCGACACTGCGGATGACAAACTTCGCCCCGGGATCGCAACCGCTTGAGGCCACTGCAACGAGGAGGAGCACTGCGAGCCTGCCCTCTACCTTCGAGGCGCTCATGGCCATGGGCGCCTATTGTTCGCGTCCGAGGGCCCACACTCAAGCGGAGTCTGGTGGTGCTTCATCCCCAATGTCAGTGGGCATCAAAACCCGCGGCCAGTTGAGCGGA
>JBBRRP010000161.1:0-12294 GCA_038246305.1 Polyangiales bacterium
AGCCCTCGATACTTGACCTCCAGTGTTTCGCGATTGTAGCGACGGCCACTGCAGGTATCACATGTCACGTACACGTCCGGGAGGAAGTGCATCTCAATACGCAGCACACCATCACCCTGGCAGGCTTCACAGCGGCCGCCCTTCACGTTGAAGCTGAAGCGCCCTGGCTTGTAACCGCGCGCACGAGCGTCGGGGAGGCCGGTGTAAAGCTCGCGCAAGTGCGTGAAGATCCCGGTATAAGTGGCGGGATTCGAGCGAGGCGTTCGGCCAATCGGTGCCTGATCAATACTGATCACTTTGTCGATGAATTCGATGCCTTCGATCGAGTCGCACAGCCCAACCGACCCGCTCGATCCGTAGAGCCGAGCCCGAGTGGCGCTCAAGAGCGTATCGACAATCAAGCTGCTTTTGCCCGAACCCGAGACTCCCGTGACTGAGGTGAGGAGGCCGAGCGGGATGCTCACGTTCACGTTCTTGAGGTTGTTAGCACGTGCTCCGAGAATGCGCAGCTTCTTTTCTCCAGGTTCACGTCGGGTGCTCGGAACCTGGAGTGAACGCTCACCGGAAAGGTAAGGCCCCGTCACTGAAAGCGGATCCCGCATCAGATCCTCGGGGCTGCCCTCACACACGATGTTGCCACCGTGTGCTCCAGCCCGTGGTCCCATATCCACCACGTAATCAGCCGCCAAAATCGCGTCACGATCATGCTCCACCACGAGCACGCTGTTGCCCTTGTCCACCAGACGCCGCAGCGCTTCGAGCAATCGATCGTTGTCCCGCGCATGGAGTCCGACACTTGGCTCGTCGAGCACGTAGAGCACACCCACGAGCGATGCGCCTATTTGGGTGGCGAGACGGATCCTCTGGCCCTCGCCTCCCGACAGCGTCTGGGCAGGCCGATCCAGCGAAAGATAATCGAGGCCCACGTCTAGCAAGAAACCAAGCCGATCGCTGATCGCACGCAGCAAAGGCACCGCGATGGCGCCGTCTTTCGCCTGTTTGAACGGCTGCTCTCCGAGCGTCTGCAGCAGCGTGCGCAGGCCGCCCAGCGGCATTTTGCACAGCTCTGCGATAGTCTTCTCCGCAACCTTCACCGCCAGTGCTTCCGGGCGCAATCGCGCACCGTGGCAGGCATCGCAGGTTTGAGAAACGATGAAGCGACCTAGATCGTCGGGCTCGATCGCGCCGGCTCCTGGATCGTGTTCTTCACCTTCGGCCCAATTGTCACTCCGACGCATGCGCTCCAAGCGAGTGAGAACGCCTTCATACTCACTCTCGGTTTTGGCCTTGCCTTTGCCTTTAGTCTTGGTGCCAGCGTTACCCCTCAAGACCAGCTCACGCTCGCGTTCCGGGAGAGCTTCCCATCGCAGATCCGGGTCAATTCCCAGGGATTTGACGACAAGATCCACCTCCGTGGCCGTCGACAGCGAACCTCGCCTGCCGAAGGCTGCGATCGCTCCTTCGCGCAGCGTTCGAGTCTTATCGGGAACGACGCGATCGGCATCGATCACCGAGTGCACTCCAAGCCCATCGCACTTGGGGCAGGCGCCGTGCGGACTATTGAACGAGAACAGACGTGGCTCAAGCGGAGGCAATATCGAACCGTGTTTCCAAGAAATCAGGCGCTCGCTCATCACGACAGGATCCGAGCCGTCCATTCCATCGATCAAAATGGTTCGATCGCCGACGTTGAGGGCGAGCTCTACCGAGTCAGTAATTCGGCCCTTGCTGCCTTCTTTGACAACAATTCTATCCACCACCACCTCGAGATCGTGAGGGAGCTTTGCGTTCAATTCCGGTTCATCGCCGAGTTCGATAACGACTCCATCCACTCGTGCCCGCACGAAGCCATCGCGGCGGAGTCGCTCGAATTCGTGCTTAAAATCGCTGATCTGTTGGCGGGCAATAGGTGCCAAAAGTGCGGCCTTCGCACCCTCGCCACGAGCCAAGATACTGTCGACGATTTCCTGAACGGTGTACGCACGCAGCACTTCGCCTGAAATAGGACAATGGGGTGTGCCAACTCGTGCGAAGAGCAATCTGAGGTAATCGGCGATTTCGGTGACAGTTCCCACGGTGGAGCGCGGGCTTTTACCCAGCGCTTTTTGTTCGATGGCAATCGCGGGGCTGAGCCCTTCGATGCTCTCAACGTCAGGTTTGGGAAGTTGGTCGAGAAACTGCCGCGCGTAGGCGGAGAGCGACTCCACATAACGGCGTTGCCCCTCGGCGTAGATGGTGTCGAAAGCGAGAGACGATTTTCCAGAGCCACTTGGGCCAGTGATCACGACCAGGCGGTTGCGCGGGAGCTTGCAGCTGACATTGCGTAGGTTGTGCTGATTCGCCCCTCGGACGACGAGGTAATCCATGCTGACCCTCACACTAACCGAAGTCCTGCGCCACGACGGCTCCCTTTTCGGTCGACCCGAACTCCCCGGTTATGTAGGGCGGCGGCGGCTGCCGCGGTTCCCCGCAGTTCCGCGGCGGAGAGTTGCCCCCGGGAGGTGCATCGACTAGCTTCCGGCCCCCGTGCAACCGAGCCTTCCGGGAAGATCCCGGGCCCATAGCTCAATTGGTCAGAGCCCCCGGCTCATAACCGGGCTGTTGCTGGTTCGAACCCAGCTGGGCCCACTGTTGGGCGGCCGGTTGTGTCCCTTTGGAATACGTGGCAAGGAGCGCCTTCGATAGTGACGATCCAAGCAGAAGTTGACATCCTCGAAGGCCTCTCAAAAATCGATCAGGGGCTCTCCAGTTTGCTCGATGAGCTGGGCCGGGAGCGGACAGCTCTGGATGGCAAGCAGCAACGGCTGAAGGAATTACAATCGCGAGTGGCGTCCGCCGCGCAAGGCTTGCAGGACATGGACCGCACCCGAAGCGAGATCCTTACCGAGGTTCGGCAGATGAGTGTCCAGCTTGATCGCTCGCGTGAGAAGCTCTCACGCTGTCGCACCGAACGGGAGGCGAATGCGGCTCAGCGCGAAGTCGAAGAGATGCGAAAGCTCTACCGCGATCGGGAACAAGAGATTGAAAAGCTAGTGGGCTTTGCCGATCAAGCCAAGGCGGAGCTTGAGAAGACCACAGCGGAGCGCGATGCACTGCAGACAGAGCTCGGCGCGAGCGAGGGCGATGTCACGCACCGGCTCTCCGCGCTCGAAGCGCAAGCCAAAGGGATGGACACCCAGCGCAACGCATTAGTCGCGGGGCTGAATGTGGTGCTTTATCGACGCTATGAGATGATCCGCAAGCGCCGTGGCGTTGCCATCGCCTACACGTCGGATGGTATTTGTTCGGGGTGCCACGTGCGAGTAGCGCCCATGCTGTTTCATACCTTGATGCGCTTTACTTCCTTCGATCAGTGCCCGAATTGTAACCGGATCCTCTATTATCGTGAGCCCGGCTCTGCTCCCGCGGAGCCAACGCCACCCACAGCCCCCCATGATTCTTAGCAAGATGCTCTTGGGGCCAGGCACGCTCGGAGTGCTCAAGTGAAAGCGTGCACCGCGTGTGGGCGGCTCTTTCCGCCCGATGCGGCGTTCTGCCCTGTCGATGGTCAGGCACTCAACAACGCGACGCAGGTTCCGATCGCTGCTGATGCAAACGATGCCCGCGTGGGCAACCTCATGTGCAATCGCTATCAGATCCGTCGGGTGATTGCCGATGGCGGTATGGGGCGTGTGTACGAAGCGCTCGACATGCACGAGCGGACGAGCGTGGCACTCAAAGTTTTGCATCCTGAGGTGGCGCAGGATGAGGTGCAATTACAGCGTTTTAAGCGTGAATTTGAGGTGAGTAAGCAGCTTCTTCACGACCACATCGTGGAAGTGCGGGATTTTCAACCGACCGAGGATGGCAGCTACGTGCTGGCCATGGAGCTGCTCTACGGTGAGGAGCTGCGCGCGACGCTCAAGCGGGAAGGTGTGATTCGGCCGGCGCGCATGATTCGCATGTTGAGCCAAGTGGCCCTCGGCCTGGATGCCGCCCATGCGAAGAAGCTGGTGCACCGCGATCTCAAGCCCGACAATATCTATTTGTGTCAGGCGAGCGACGGGGACACGGTCAAGATTTTGGATTTCGGGTCGGTGCGGGATAACACCGAGACTGCGAAGAAGCTCACCGTGATGGGGACAACGATCGGCTCGCCTTATTACATGGCACCCGAGCAAGCCCAGGGCTTAGATTCGCTCGATCATCGCGCTGATGTTTGGGCGCTGGCGGCGATCGTTTACGAATGCGTCACGGGGCAGGTTCCGTTCAATGGTCCGAGCGGTCCGGCCATCTTGTTGCAGATCCTCATGAAGGAGCCCGTTCCGCCGAGCCAGGCGGGTGTTGGTAAGATGTTTCCGGTGCCACCCACCCTGGATCGCGTGATGTCCAACGCTTTCAAGAAGGTTCCGGCGGTCCGCATCAGTTCCGTGGGTGCGCTCGCCGATGGCGTAGGGCAGGCTTATGGCCTCAGCGGAACGCATCTTGATTGGGCAACCATGTCCGAACAGATGCTCTCCCAACAGATTGACGCGCGCATGGCCGGCCTGATGGTCCCGGTAGCAACCCAAAAGCCCGACACCCTCGACGATTTCTTTGGTGAATCAGACGCACTCGGCGGGATGGCACCGGCCCCCCAGGGGCAGCACTCGTTGCCCGTAGCGCAGGCTCTTCCCGCCCGTCCGATGTCGCCTTCCGCGGAGGATTTGGCCCCAATGGGCGTGCCCAAAGCTGGAATCAACTGGGTTGTGCTAGGCGCGGTGGGGGCCGTGGCGCTCATCCTGGGGGTTCTCGCGGTTCTCGTGCTTCGGTAGTGGGTCGCATCGGGCTCCCGCGTCGCCCCATTTTGCCTTAAAACAGTGCGCATGGCTTGTCACGCTCAGTTCCGGGTTCCGCTCTTTTTCTCAGTGGCCCTTACAGCTTTCCCCGGCGTTGCCTGTAGCAAAACCGACGGAACGACTGGCGTGACGGCGCAGGCTCTCGGCGTGGCCCAGGCTGCTTCTGCGACGGCCGCAGCGGAGGCCGCGACTGCGATTGCTGCGGCCGCCAAGTTTCAGGAGGCGGCTTTTGAACTCACTCTAGTATCGGCAGGTCCGTACAAAGCCGGTCAGGTGGGGCAGGTTGAGATAAGGCTTTCAGCCAAACAACCCTTCCATTGCAACGACAAGTATCCGTACAAATTCAAAACCAAGCCGGGTGACGGCGTGGAGTTCGAAGCGCCCATCGTGCGCATCGAAAACGGCAAGCTCACTAAGACCGAAGTCACGCTCCCAGTTCGCTTCACCCCGAAGGCTGCGGGTTCGAAGATGATTGAAGGACAGTTCTCGTTTTCCGTGTGCACCGAGGATCGCTGTCTTGTGGAACGTCGCGATCTGAAGCTCGCGGTGGAAGTTCAATAAAGGCCCGCGGGCGCTCGAAATCCGCCTAAAAAATGCCTGCGGGGGGTGCGACGGGGGGCGTGGCGGGGGCGTGGCGGGCGCTGGCTTTACGTGTTTGGGGGGTTGCGTGTTAGCCTTGAGGGCTATGACCTCGACCGTTCTAGAGGAACTCCGAAAGATCGCGGGCGAAGTCCAGGCTGCCTTCCAGGAGGAGAAGCGGCGCCTATCCTTCCAGGAGTACCTCGCGCTGTTTGAAACCGATCCGGTTCGCCACTCGCGCGACGCGTCACGCTACGTGCGCGATATGTTCTCGTTTTATGGCAGCCAAGAGGTGACTCATCCGTTTGGTACCGCAACACGCTACAAGCTCTTTGATTTGCCGTTTGCCGATCCCGAAGTGGCACGGCGTGAATCACTCGTGGGCCAGGAAGCTTTGCAGGAAGAGGTCTTTCGCTCGCTGAACAATTTTGGACGTGAGGGGCGCCCCAATCGCATGATCCTTCTGCACGGCCCTAATGGTTCCGCCAAAACCACAGCCGTGGCATGCCTGATGCGCGCTCTCGAGCATTACTCCACCCGCGAAGAAGGCGCGCTCTACCGATTTCACTGGATTTTCCCCAACTACACCAAGCTCAAAGGGTCCATTGGTTTCACGCGTGGGCGAGGGAGTGCCGCGGATACAGCGAGCTATGCGCACCTCGACGAAGACGAGGTCGATGCGCGCCTCTTCATTGAGGTTCGCGATCATCCCTTGTTTCTCATTCCCGAACCGAAGCGAGCTGCCTGGCTTGAGGAGCTTTACGCACGAACTCAGGCTAAAGAGCCGCCTCCTGCTTGGATGGTGCGTGGGAGCCTGTCGCACAAGAGTAAGCAGGTCTTCGAAGCACTCCTCGGAACCTACGACGGTGATCTGGCGGAAGTGCTGCGACACGTGCAAGTGGAGCGTTATTTTATCTCTCGTCGCTACCGGGTTGGAGCGGTCACCATTGGGCCGCAGCTTTCGGTGGATGCAGGAGAGCGCCAGGTGACTGCCGACCGGAGCGTTGGGGCGTTGCCTGCTTCGCTTCAGTCGGTCTCGCTGTACGAAGCTTTCGGCGAGTTGCTCGATTGCGCGGGCGGCATCGTTGAGTTTTCCGATTTGCTGAAGCGCCCGCTCGATGCCTTCAAATATCTGCAGCAAACGGTGGAAACAGGCACGATCAGCCTGCGCTCCCAGGACATAGCGCTAAATTGCGTGATGGTGGGCAGCGCCAACGAACTTCACCTTTCTGCCTTTCGCGATCACCCCGAGTATGAAAGCTTTCGTGGCAGGATGGAGCTGATTCGCGCTCCGTACCTTCGGAGCTGGGTCCAGGAGCGGGCCATTTACGATTCTCAGATTGCTCCGCAAGTGCGTCGACACGTCGCACCGCACGCCACGAAGCTGGCCGCCATGTTCGCCGTGCTCACACGCATGCGGCGCCCAAACCAGGAGCGGTACGAAGCGAGCTTGGGGCAGATCGTGTCCGAACTCACAGCTGCCGAGAAGATGGATTTATACTCCCTCGGCGACGCTCCCGAACGCTTGAATGAGGACGCACGCAAGCTGTTGCGAGCCAATATTGGCAAGCTCTATCACGAGAGCGATGCCTACCCCGTTTTTGAAGGTTGCAGTGGCGCGAGCCCGCGTGAAATGCGCACGGTGCTGCTCGATGCTGCACAGAGCCCACTCCACGAGTGTTTGTCGCCGTTTGCAGTGCTCCGTGAGTTGGATGAGCTGTGCGCTCGCCCGGGCGATTATCCGTTTCTCCAAGAAGAACGCCTGCCAGGCGGCTACCACGACCACGCACTGTTTCGCTCCCTACTCAAGCAAGGCTTGCTCGATGAGCTAGAGGACGAAATGCGCGTGGCGAGCGGATTGGTCGATGAGACGCGCTACGCGGAGCTTTTCGAACGCTACATTTCGCACGTCAGCTTCTGGATCAAGGGGGAAAAGGTGCAAAACCCGCTCACAGGTCAGCACGAGGAGCCCGACGCGAATCTGATGAGTGAAGTCGAGGCCCTGATAGGCGGGGCCGAGCGGCCCGAGCAGATCCGACACCTACTGATCAACATGATCGGCGCTTGGGCTGTGGATCACCAAGGCGAGCCGGTGAGCAGTTCGCCCATTTTTCGGGAGTACACCCAACGCTTGAAGGATTCGGTGTTTGTGGAGAGGAGGACACCCATCGCCTGGATTTGTCGCGATATGCTCGTTTTGTTGCGGGACGCGGGCGCCGGGCTCGACGCTGCCGCGAGGAACGCCGCGGAGGCTGCCGTTGCTCGGATGAAGGCACGCTTTGGCTACGAAGATTCTTCAGCCGTGGATGCTTGTGCAGCTCTCTTACGAGAACGCTTCCAGGATGTTTTTCATTGACCTTCGCTGACGTTGCCTGCGGCGGCCATCCTTCCAAGCACTCATGATCGACACGCACTGCCATCTGGATAGTCGGAGCTTCCCAGAAGGCGCGGATGAGGTCATCGAGCGCGCCAATCAGGCGAATGTTGTTGGGTTCATCTGTATCGGTGTGAGCGATCTCGCCACCGCCGAGTTCGCCAGGAGCCTAGCAGAACGCCGCAGCGACGTGGTGGCCACGGCTGGAGTGCATCCGCATGATGCCTCAACCTACGACGATGAATTGGAAGCGGGGCTGTTGGGGTTCTATGAGAGTGAACATGTCGTTGCCGTCGGAGAGACGGGACTCGATTATCATTACAATCATTCCCCGAAAGAGCTGCAACATGCGGTTTTTAGGCGGCAAATTGCGCTGGCCCGCCAAGTCCGGAAGCCGCTTGTTATTCACACCCGAAGCGCTCCGGCCGATACGCTAAACATTCTAGAAGAGGAGGGTGCCCGCGAGGTGGGCGGCGTGATTCATTGCTTCAGTGAAGATAGAGCCTTTGGTGAGCGTGCTTTGGCGCTTGGCTTCGATCTCTCGTTCTCAGGGATTGTCACGTTCAAAACGGCACACGCCATTCAGGATGTCGCGCGCTGGGCCCCGTTAGATCGCATTCTACTCGAAACGGACAGCCCCTATCTCTCACCCATCCCGCTCCGTGGGAAACGCTGCGAGCCGGGCTACATGCAGCACACGGCCCTCTTTATCGCACAGCTGCGGGGGATGTCGCTCGAAGCGCTGGATGAAGCCACTTCCAAGAATGCCATTCGGCGTTTTGGGAGTCGGCTGGCGCAAGCGCTCCGGCAGTCCCACACTGACTAGGTGGTGTGGGTTCGGTTTGGCTCATGGCCCTGAATCATCGGAAACGAACCTTGCGCGCGCTCACCGCGTCGTCGGGGTTGCACCTCGCTCTCTTGCTGGGCTTGAGTTTTCAGGTGCCTTCGAAGCAGCAGCTGCCGCCCCCGCCAGTGCTCGCCGTACGCGAAGTCCTCGAGGCGGAATATTTGGACACGAATATCCCTCCCCTAGGTGGGTCCGAAATGCCCGCAAAGGTCGAGCCTCGGCGGGCGCCCGGAGACAGCAGCGGCGTGGCTCAGTACGAACACCTAGATACATTGGAGCGTAGGGATGCGGGGCAACGTTTCGTGGACACGGGATTTGCGACTGAAGCTCGGGCCCCCGCGCGCCTTGCGGTGCCAACGGCGCGCTTCGCGCTGGTAGCGGAGTCGTATGGGTCGCGTTCTGATACGCGGCTCAGCCTAGCGCGCGTCAGCACGGCCGCCCCAGCTTTACAACACGCCAGCACCTTGGGCGGTTCTGTTGGCCTCGGTGCCGCGGGCGCACTAACGCCGGGGGCGCCAGGGATTGGCGAGCTCGACCCGATTCTCGGTCAATACCTGCAGCGCTTACGACGTAGTGTGGATTGGGGGCATGCCTTTCCGACCTGGGCGGTGGCTGAAGGCCGCGGTGGGATCGCCATCGTTCGCATGACAATTCTCGCCAACGGCAGGCTGGCCGAGCTTCAACTGCTTCGCGCAAGCGGGGTCGAAGAGTTCGACCAAAATCTGGTGGTGGCGATACGCAGGGCTGCTCCCTTCGCGCCTATTCCAGCGGCCCTTGGGCGCGCTTCCTTAGCGCTGAATTTCTCCTTCGACGCCACGAATCCTGCCGTCGGAAGAGATGGTAATGGTCCGGGGGGCCGAAGGTCCGAGGCGCTCGCCAACATCCCTTGACAGCCCGCCGCCCTTTTCCTCATAGTGCCCGCCCTTCGCCGAAGTAGCTCAGCTGGTTAGAGCACGCGCTTCATAAGTGCGGGGTCGACGGTTCAAGTCCGTCCTTCGGTACCAAGAATCTGCAGCCGTCTGAATCGCCCGCCGGCGGGCTCATTTGATCCCTAACGCACGGGGCGGCGGTGCGGAACTCACCGAGCAGTAGTTGAGCGCCGTTTGGCAATCGCCGAAATTGACGTCGAAATTGAAGGTCGATACCCCGCCAATTGAGCCGCTTGAGCCGCCAGAAGCAGCCGACCCACCGAACCCACTTGAGCCGCCAGCACCGAACCCACCGAATCCGCCACCCCCAGCGCCTTGGTAATACTGGGTGCAAGTACACGTGGAGGTCATGCTGAAACTATTAGGTTGGCATTGAAGCGCGTACGTGGTGTTCGAACAGCTGAGCTTCGAGTCGCAATAGCCCGGCGCATTCACATTCACGCTTCCGAAGCAGCCCTGGGGCGGAACGGGGATCGGGTTTGGGATTGGATTGCCGAATTGGCAGGAGGATGCGTTTGAGTCCCAAAATGAGCAGCGGTTCTGCGTATCGTTGAAGTCACAGCGTTCGGAAAGCACCCCTGAACGGCATTGTTTCCCGGATTGAACGTAGCCCTGACACTGCGGCGAATACGAGTAAATCTCGCTGTAGCAAGTGTTGACGCAGTCCGAGTAGCGGCTGTCGAGGGGTGCACCAGAACACTTCAGGTTCAGCTGACAGTAGTTCTCACACGTGCCTTGCGGCGGTGGAGGTGGCGGAGGTGGCGGAGGTGGCGGCGGCTGTGCGCAGCGATCAGCTTCAGCCAGAACATCACCGCACTTGGCTTGGGCGTCCTGAACTCGGCAGCCAAACTGGAGGACGCTTTGGTAGCAATCGAGAGCCCGCAACCGAGAATTGTAGCAGTCAGTGTCTGGAGGAACTTGGCCCAAATAGGAGCTGCAATCGACAACGCAGGCCGGGCTATCCTGGCCGCACATCGCGAGCACCCCACAAAAGCTGGAACAGCGATCTTGTGGGAATGGCGGGGCGCCCCCCGTCGGGAAACCACCCCCAATCCCAACGGGCCTGCCACCCACGCCCGTTTTTCCGCCTCCACCTGGCCCAACACCGCCGCCTCCGACAGAAGGTGCACCCCCACTCGTACCAGTACCGCCCATGGTTCCGGCACCACCCACCTTGCCGACGTTCCCGCCTGCCGCTTGCCCGCCGCTGCCGCCGCTCACGGGAATCACGCCGTTGTAATCAACGAGGTCCCCACCGTCCCGCCCGCCACAAGCTACCGCCCAACACCCCGCGCTGACGAGCAGCACGCCACGAAGTCCAAATCGCATTCGACGAGCTTAGCTTCAAAATCACTGCAGGTCCACCACCGTTGGACGCCGAATACCCTAGAAAACAGCGGTAGGGACAACCCTTGACGACACAACGCCCGTTCCACCCTGAACAGGCAATCCGTCCCTGAACACAGCGTTTCCACCTAGATAGGCACAGCAATAAGACGCGGTCGAGCCCTTCCTTGACAGTGACGCGCCCGCTTCCTAGCTGCTATGTCGCAATTGTACGCGGTCCGCCTATGCCCTCCATCTCAAATGACCCCAAGCCGAGCACCCAAAGCCCCGCAGCCCTGACGGATGCCGAACATCAAGCCCAAATGGTGGCGCTGAAGCAGGTGCAAGATGAGCTCGTGAAAAACAAGCAGGTCGAAAGAGGGATTATTTTGGTCAACACGGGGGATGGCAAAGGGAAGTCAACGGCGGCGTTTGGTCTGGCAATCCGCGCAGCGGGCTCCGGGCTCCGCGTCGGCGTGATTCAATTCATCAAGGGAACCTGGCGAACAGGAGAGGAAGCCGCATTCAAACGCTTTCCGGAGATTGAACATGTGGTTTCTGGTGAAGGGTTTACCTGGAACACACAGGATCGCCAAAAGGATATTGCAGCGGTACGACGCGGCTGGGAACGAGCCAAAGAAATGATCGAAGGCAGTCGTTCAGCAGAGCCAGCTTTTCACCTGCTGGTGCTCGATGAACTGAATATCGCGCTCGCCTTTGACTACATCAGCCTTGATGAAGTATTGCCCGTGCTTCAAAACAAGCCCGAGAAGCTGAATATCGCCATCACCGGTCGTGATGCCAAGCCTGAGCTCATCGCCATTGCAGACACGGTCACCGAGATGAAATCGGTCAAGCACGCTTTTGATGCGGGGATCATCGCTCAACGCGGGATTGAATTTTAAGCCGCAAAGAAGTTCCGAGCAGCAAGCTCAACATCCCGTGTTGCTCGAGCGAGCAGTGCGCGACCCCGCAGCGTCAAGATAACGCGCCAAGCACGGGCATCGCCCACCGTCGGACCACGGTCGAGCAAACTACGTTCTACCAGAGCGCCCGATAAGCGAGAAACAGTTGCCTTATCGAGGCCCGCATGTTCCGCGATCGCCTGTTGAGTCACTGCATCTTGAAGCGACTCTGTCAGGAGGACAGTCGAGGCCAATACGAGATACTGCGTGTGCGTGAGCTCGTGTTCGCGGAGCGCCAAATCAACCACCCGCTGCCAACGCATGGCGTCCAACCAGAGCTCAAAGCCCCGGGCAATAGTCTCTGACTCGTGGCGGGGCATATGGAGCTTTCAGCGTGGTCTGAGTATTCTGAGTTGCGAACGGAGGGGGTGGGTTTGCGTGGTCTCAGTGTTCTGAGTTGCGAACGGAGGTGGGTCTGCGGGGTGGAAAAGATAGTAAGCATGCTTACTATCTTCCA
>JBBRRP010000162.1:0-12201 GCA_038246305.1 Polyangiales bacterium
ATGGTCGACGCCCGCGCTGGTCGGCAGTACTTTGGGGTGCTCCGGGGGGGTCTGAGTTGTGGTAATTGGGGGGGGGGTGGGGGGGGGGGGGGGGGGGCTGGGGGGGCGGCGGGGGCAGCGGGGGCAGTAAGAAGCCTTCAGCTCAGCGTTTTTGCTAGGTGGTCGCCAAGCCGTAGAGCTAGCGCCACGATCGTGAGGGTTGGGTTGGCGTAGCCCGTGGTGGGATAAACCGAGCTGCCGGCTACAAACAGATTCTCCATTCCGAAAACCTTACAGTCTGGATCGACCACGCCCCATTTTGGATCCTCAGCCATACGTGTCGTTCCAATGTGGTGATTGCCGCCGGAGATCTCGGGCCAGGCCCCAGGAACCTCGATTCCAGCATGAATATAGCTGTGAACCCGCCCAAGTCCAATCTGCCCGAAGGCGCCCGCCAGAAGCTCCACACCCCGCTTAATGCTATCCAGCGTCTGCGCATGGTGATGCCAATGCAGCTGCAGCATGGGCAACCCGAGCGCATCCTTCTTCGAACTCAAGGCGAGTAGGCTCTCGGGATCGGGAAGTTGTTCGGTCCGAATGAAAAGTTCCAGCGGAAAGACCGACTTTGACTTCTCAGCATCCCAAAGTGCAGCCACAGCTTTCGCTTGGGCCGCAGGATACGGTGGATCGTGAGTGACAGGTCGCAAGATGGCGCTGAACCCGAGAAGCTTATGCTCTTTTAAGACCTCAGGCTTGATCCCGAGCGAGGCCTGAATGGCCGCGGGGCGCCCCACATCCACGACATCTTGGTAGAGCCGCATCTGCTCTTCTGAAGCATTGCACAGCAAAATGCCCACGGCAGAGTGCGGATGGTCGGCAAAGTAACGCCCCACGAGCCCTTGTTCGTTCCCAATCCCACCCGGGCGCTTACCACTGCCAATTAACAGCATGCGCGCATTATCCAAACCACCGAGCGCCAACACGGTGGCTCGGGCCTTCACGCCGAGCGAAATTCCGGAAAGCGTGCGCGCCTGAACACGCTGAATTACGGCAGGGTTATCATCATTTTCGAGCGCCACCACGTTGGCGTGGAGCACCACTCGCACCTCAGCAGCATTCAGCAAGCTCTCGCGGTACCGGGGACCAAAACGCGTCGGCGTGCTGAGCTGCCAGAGTGTGGTTTGAAGCGGCGTGTCATCCAGAGGCAAGAGGTTCGTCTTCGTCTTCGCGGCCCAATGCTTGGGATCGTAGAGGTACTCTCCTAGCTCGCAAAGCTCGTGCGCGCGCCGGTAGAAAGGATCGAGATCCGCACGGGAGAGTGGCCACCCGCTCTGCTGCACCCAAGGCCGCTTCTCGAAATCATGCGGATCTAAGGGCCGACACCAACCCGTCCAGTGATTCGTCGTTCCACCAAAATACCGCAAGCGTGCCGTATCGAGCGCCCAGTAGTCAGCACCAGATATCTCCCCGAGCGCCAACGCCTGAGTCTCAGCCTCAAACTCGTGTCCACCGCTCTCTAAAAGCACCACTGAGATCCCGGACGCTGCCAGCCGCTTGGCGAGCGTAATGCCTGCCGCGCCAGCCCCCGCAATCACCACATCTGCTTCAAACTCGGTTCCTTCGGGCAGTGTGCGCGCGTCGATGAACATGAATCCTCAGGTGGGGCGGGTCTGCCATGGATAGTGCAAGGTAGGCCATTCCGTCTACACTGACACCGATGACGGTCCGCCCCTGGCTCGCCGCGCTTCTTTTGTTGCCGCTCTTGCTGCAAGGCCGCCTGGCGCAAAGTGCGCCGAGACACCAACCCACGCGTCATTCAGCCGCGCACCGACCGCCCAAGCCCGCTCCCACTCCGGCGTTGCTCGCAACGCGCTTCGCCGAGCTCAGCCCTGCCGCTTGTCGCCTGGAGTTACGTCGTCTCGGAGCGTCGGTGAAGGCCGCTCGGAGTGCCACCAACGGCGTGGCGATTCCTATGCGTCTGAGCGGTCCCCTTGGCAACATCCAGTTTCAAACACCCAATGCCAAAAGTCCCTTCGGCTTGTTCGACGCTCGGCTGGCCTTGGCACTCGAGAAGCTTGCGGCGATCTTGGTGAAAAACAATGTCGTGGCCGTGCACATTGATAACTTTTACCGACCTAAAGCGCACTTGCCCCATACCCGAAAAAAGAGCCAACACGCCTACGGACTTGCCGCTGATATCACCGAGTTCACGCTGCACGACGGCCAAGTTCTCAACGTGGAGAGGGATTGGAGTGGAAGAATCGGCGCGCCCGTCTGCGGCACCGGCACGAAAGCCGATCCCTCAGCAAAAGCCACGCTCCTCCGACGCATCGTCTGCCAGGTTCACGAAGCCGGCATCTTTCACCACCTATTAACCCCCAACTTCAATCAAGCCCACAAAAACCACTTCCATTTCGACATCCGGAACGGAGATACGACCAGCACGATAGAATAGCGGTGCGCCCTCGGGATCGCTGTCAGATCTAATTCACGATGTGAGGGAGAGCCCCACCGATGTGGCCTGCATGAAATTTCAAGCGGCCTGCCTGAAGCGCACGCTCGGCATCCCCAGCACTCCCGCGGAAGAGCGTCTCTGGGCCGTCGAGCACACATTTCCCAGACTCGAACCCGGGCAGCACATCAATCATCGCTCGCGCTTCCTCAATCATCGTGCGCCACTGGCGGGACAAATCCGCCACATCGGGCAAAGGCCCCGCGAAAGACAATGCGTGCACTTCCTCGACCGAATAGTGTTGGCGCGCTGCGTATTCGATGATGGCGAGCGGGCTGAAGCCCGGATCTTTACCGCACGCCGCCCACGCAAGGTATCCCAACGGCTGAAGCCTGCGGTGGCACTCAATCACATCCACCCAATCGCGTGGCTCAAGCCGACCCACCAGTGCCAGGATCTTGTTCGTCGCCAGATCCAAAGGGTGCAGTGTCACACCTAACTCAGGGTGGCTCACTAGCGGAAAAAACCGGAAGGTGCTGAGAGCCATAGCCCGAGTGCCTTAGCACGACGAAAGCCCGCCGCATCCCCATAGCGCGCCACGGAGTCTAAGACCCGCAGCTGCTCGGCTTCGGTTGCCGGATAATACCCTTCGCGCAGGAACCACAGGCAGCGCCAACGATACTCGTCCGTCAGCTCATTGATCTCGCGCTTCAGATCTCCCGACTCCACCCGCCCAAGTTAGCGCAAATCGTGGCGGTGCGCACGCCGAGGCGTCGGCGTCCCCTCCCCTGATCCATCAGGCTCAAGCTGGATTTCGCGCGCTCACCGCCCAGGAGCTTGAGGCCATCATGACGCCCTCCGGCGTCACGAAAGGCGCGAGCAGGACGCTCAATTCGTCGACGATTGCCGCGCGGTTTTCCTCACCGAGCGCACCGGCCTCACGAACAATTTCGCCCGCCGGCCCCATTGCCAATTGAAAGTTGATCGCATCCTCGATCGTCTTACCCACCACAACTCGCACATCGTTGCGCTCGAACTGAATATCGGAATAGCCCGCCGCCCCAAGGATCTCCGACACGAGAGTTTCTGACGCCATTGAGAAAGGGCCCGGGCCGCAGTTGGGTGCCTGCTCATCCGGGGGTGGCAGATGCTTCAAAGCGATGCGCTTAGCTAGACCCATCCATTCGTTATCATCCAGCGTGCGCCAAACCACCATCAACAAGCGCCCGCCTGGTTTCAGCGCGCTCCGAATATTTCTCAATGCCGCAACCGGGCTCGCGAAAAACATCGTACCGAAGCGCGAGAATACAAACTCAAATTCCGATGCAAACACCTTCGTTACCGCATCCGCATTCTCAAAGCTAACGTTGGCGGCGCGCGCAGCAACAGCAGCTTTCTTCCCGAACTCCAGAAATGATTCACAACAATCGACGCCGAGCGCCCTGCCTTCGGGCCCCGCCCGCTTGGCAAGATCGAGCGTGCTATCGCCGAGCCCACAGCCCACATCGAGAACATTGTCCCCTCGGCTCGGGCCAACCTTCGCCAGCGCTAACTGCCCATGGATCGCAAGGCCGCCGACCAAGATGTGACGAAACTGGATGTACTTCGGAGCGATGATCTCGTTCCAAACCTCGATCGGAGTCGTGGGTGTTGCGTTCATGCTGGGCTCTCCTGTCAGACCACGGCGTGGGTCGCTTCCATCGCTCTTCTACACCAATGGGTCCGTAGGCGCCTACACGCCGGCTGTTCTCGGGGACAACCGATCAAGCTACCGACGGAGATCCGGCCCAAAGCCTGACCTACGGGCGACGTCTCTGGCCGCGGGCGCCTTCAGGTTCCATAACTGGCGCCCCCATGCCGAGCTCACCGGATCGCCCCGAAATTCTAGCCCCTGCGGGCACCCGTGAGGCCATGCAGGCGGCGGTCCATGCGGGCGCGGATGCCGTTTACTTTGGCCTTCAAGAGTTCAATGCCCGCGCACGTGCCGCCAACTTTAATCAGGCCGATCTGCCTGAAATCATGGCAGTGCTGCATCGTTCCGGGGTGAAGGGCTACGTAGCGCTCAATACTCTCGTGTTCGACAGCGAGTTACCTGCACTGATGGAGACACTCCAAGCCTGCGCCGAAGCCGGTGTGGATGCCTTGATTGTTCAGGATCTCGGCGTGATGCGACTTGCACAGCGAGCCTTTCCAGAACTCGCCCTGCACGCATCCACGCAAATGACCTGCACCGATGCGAGCTCCGTGGAGTTTGCACGTGAGCTTGGGGCAACGCGGGTCGTTTTTGCCCGTGAGCTCTCGCTTGAAGAAATCGCGGAGGTGCAGAGCGCAACCGAGGTTGAGCTCGAGGTTTTCGTGCACGGCGCGTTGTGCGTGGCGTATTCCGGTCAGTGTCTGACGAGTGAAGCGCTCGGGGGCCGGAGTGCGAATCGTGGAGCGTGTGCGCAAGCCTGCCGCCTGCCGTACGATTTCGTGGTGGATGGCCAGCTGGTCCCGCTCGGGGACAAAGCCTTTCTCCTCTCGCCGCAAGATCTGGATGCGGCCAATCTGGTTCCCGAATTGGCCAAGCTCGGGGTGCGTTCGCTCAAGCTTGAAGGTCGACTCAAAGGTGCCGAGTACGTTTCCAGCACCACCAGGCTGTATCGGCATGCGGTGGATTCACTCGATGGTTCCGCGACCGCCTCGCCCAAGACAAGCCACGCAGAGCCCAAATCCAAAGCCTTTTCCTCACACTTAGAAAAGCTCCGCTTCCTTTCGCACAGCAGCTTTTCGCGCGGCTCCGGTACTGGCTTTTTGGGTGGTGTGAATCATCAGACGTTCGTCGATGGAGAAACCTGTGACCATCGAGGCCTTCATTTGGGGCACGTGCTAGGGCGTCGCCAACGCGGGCAGCATTCGGAGATCGAGGTAGCGCTCAGTGCTGAGCTGCACCTGGGCGATGGGATTTTGGTGCAGGGCGGCAAAGCGGGCAACGGCGAAGTGGGCGGGCGCATTTGGGCCCTGGAGATGAATGGGCGTGCCGTGGAGGCCGCAGTGCCGGGAGAGCGCGTCTGGTTGCACTTGGGGCGCGAGCGAGAGCTTCACGCCGCGACCGTTGGACGCCGCGTATTCTTAACGCATTCCCCACGCAGTGAACGGCTTCTGAAAGAGGAAGAGCGTTTGAAAGTGCGCGAAGCCACCGTCGATTTTCGACTGGAAGGGCAAGTCGGCGCCCGAGCCCGCTTGTCCGCAACCTCTGAACTCGGCGGCTCGGTGAGTGTGGAGCTCCCAACTCCGCTCGAAATAGCTCAGAAATCGCCCACCAGCGAGGCCCAGCTGCAGGAAGCGCTGAGCCGCCTCGGCGCCACAGGTTATCGCCTCGGCACCGTGACACTCGCCATTCCCGAAGGCGCACTCGTCCCGCTTTCACATCTCAACCAAGCGCGCCGCAACTTGATACAAAGCCTAAGCGAGAACGCGCATCGCACACCAAGCCAACGCCCCGCGGACTACGCACAAAGCTTTCTTGCGAGCGCGCTCAACGAACCGCTGACCACTACGCCCTTGGAGCCCGTTCCCGGTGGCTTCTTTGTAACTTGTCGAACGCTCGAGCAAGCCGAGGCCGCCCTTGCTGCAGGCGCCGCCGGTGTCTACCTCGACTTCCTCGAATTGAAAGGTTGCGCTGCCGCCGTTGCCAGCCTGCGCAGCAATGGAGCCGCTTTCGTGGGTGTGGCGCCGCCTCGCATTCGGAAGCCCGGAGAGGCCAAGATCGATCGCTACTTGCGCGGCCTTGAACCCGATGCGTTTCTCGTGCGGGGACTCGGAACGCTATACGAGCTGAGAGGCCTTAAAAAAAGCCCGAATGGCCCGCTCTACATCGGAGATTTCTCGCTCAACCTGTGCAATCGCTTCAGCGTGGCACAAGCCTTGAGCGCCGGGCTCTCGGCGTTCACGCCCTCATTCGATCTCAACGAGCAACAGCTCAGCACCTTCCTTACCGAGCTTGCCCCTTATGCAGAAATGGTGCTCCACCAGCCCATGCCGCTCTTTCACATGGAGCACTGCGTCTACGCTGCCCTGCTTTCCACCGGCAAAGACTATAAAACCTGTGGTCGCCCCTGCGACACTCACAAGGTCAAGCTCCGCGACCGAACCGGCTTAGAGCACCCAGTGGAGGCGGATGTGGGCTGCCGAAATACTGTTTTTCACGCCCAAGCCCAGAGCGCCGCCAGCCTCGTGCCCAAGCTCCAGTCGCTCGGTGTGCGGCGGTTTCGGGTGGAGCTGGTGCAAGAAACAGTGGAACAAACGAGCCAGATCGTTGCAGCTTACCGCGCTCTCCTCCTCGGGCAAACACGGCCCGAAGAACTGCGCCGTACCCTCAAAGCACCACTCGGTTACGGTGTGGTGAGCGGCAGTTTGCGCGTGATCCAAGGCCCCTGAGACAAGGCTACGAGACCACTTCGCCGACGGCCTCTCGGGGAACTCAGGTGCGAGCGCCTTTGCCGGGCCTCGAATACATGCATGGGTTGGAACGCCCTCCAGTCGAACAGAGGATAGTCAGCATGCTTACTATCCTCCAATGAACAAAAGGCACCCTCCGCATCAACAACACAGCGTCACAGGCCACTCGGGAGGCGGCCGAAAAATGGCTTTGCCGTTTCGTCGGCTGTGGCGTTAACTAGCCTATGTCGAAGCGGGCATACGCGGCGATAGACCACCTGCGCACGCTCCTCTGGACAGGCAGCGCGTTCATCGCTTTTCACTGCAACGATGGCTTCCCGCCGGCCTCGGCTTCAGCTAGCGTGCGCGCCCATGTCGCGTTCCTGGATTTCCATCTCCTTCGTGGTGGGCGCTCTCATTCTAGGCGCCATCACCGGCCTTTACTCCGGAGCCTGGGTTGCCGACCTTTTTCCAGTCTCGAAGCTGCTGATCCAGGTGATCAAAGCCAGCGCCACCCCGCTCGTCTTCTTTGCCGTTTTGGAAGCTGTCTTACAGCATCGAATCGCGACGCGCGATTTCTCAAAGCTCTTGGTCGTCGTGTTGCTCAACGCGAGCATTGCGATTGGTATCGGGATCACGATCGCCGATCTCTTTCAGCCCGGCGAAAATCTGAAATTTCTACACAACGATCACAGCGTGAAGGCGCTGGCCGTGCCGGATCTAGGCGCACTCCTGCAAAAGCAAGTGCCGTCAAGCTTTGTTCAACCCTTCGCCGACAATGACATCTTAGCGACCGTCGTTTTGGCCCTCTTGCTGGCGTTCGCTTGGCGCCGCATAGCGAAGCAAAACAGCGTGGCGGCACCTCTCTTGGCTCAAGGCAGCGCTTGGGTGAGCATCGCACGCGAGCTTTCCGAACTCATGCTCACTTGGGTCGTGAAGCTAGTGCCTATCGCCGTCTTCGTCGCCAGTGCCAAGATCACCCACGAACACGGACTCGCACCCTTCAAAGGCCTCAGCCAATATGTCGCGCTGTGCCTCCTCGGGATGCTACTCCACGCTCTCATCACGTATTCCGCCTGGATAGTGATATTTGCGCGCCTCTCGTGGCTCAAATTCTGGCGTCACGCGGCACAACCCATACTCTACGCAATCGGCGTGAATAGCAGCCTGGTCGCCCTACCACTGACGCTTCGAGCCTTAGACAAGCTCGGCGTTTCACGGCGTGCTTCCACGCTCAGTGCCTGCATCGGCACCAACCTCAACAACGACGGCATCATTCTGTACGAAGGCTTCACGCTGCTGGCGCTGGCGCAAGCCTTTGGTATCCACATGAGCCTGGCCAGCCAAGTGATTGCCGCGTTGTACTGCATCATCGCCGCCATGGGCGTCGCCGGGATCCCGGAAGCAGGCGTGGTTGCCTTAACACTGGTACTCAGCAACTTTGGCCTCCCCACCGAGGCGCTGGCGGTGCTCCTCTCAGTGGATTGGCTGATTGCACGCAGCCGCTCAGCCTTGAATGTGAGTGCTGACATGGTGGGTGCCGTTATCTTGCAACGCTGGATCGGAATACCGAGCGCAGGCTCAGAGCAGCTAGTTTCGGGTGCCACAACTAGCGACGGCCCAACCGGCTCGGCTTCTCCGCTTACTCCTAAGGAAAGTTGACCAAAACGTCCGTACCCAGCACCGGTCCCCCGGGCGCGGAGCCCGTCACTTGCAGAGTGTATTGGCCCGCTGGAGCTCCTCCGCGCTCGATGCTGATTGTGGCTTCATCACCACTCGCGGCGCCACCTTGAACGGTAGCTTGTGCGGGCGGAGGCAATCCTGAAACCTGAAGCGTCACCGCATCAGCTAAACCTCGACGGAAGAGCCGTAGCGTGAGCACATTTCCACAATTCCCGCCCACCGTGAGGGCACTCGGCCCCAGCAGCTTCACGTCGGGACCCGCCTTGCCACGGCGCTCGAAGCTAGACGTTGAAAACGAGAAATTTGCGAAAGTTTCAGTGTTTTCTGGCAGGGCATTCAGGGCTGTTTGGTTGACCGGATCGTTCTTGAGCTCTGCGTCGAGGAAGGAAAGTAACGAGGTTTGAGTCGAGCCGTAAATGGAGAGTTCAAGCGCCGTGGCGCTCGCGCCCATGTTACGCGACAGCCCAAAGTCATCGTTACCGCGAACTGCACTGGTGTTGGGATTGCAGCGATCGGGGGTCCAGAGTTGGCTGTTCGCATCCACCGTCGCGTTGTCTTCATCGTTCATGGGAATGCTGGCGTGCGTGCCCCCGACTTCGTAGTGAAAGAACTTCGCCCCAAGACCCGCCGCAAAGAATGACTGAGGCCTGTCGCAGGCCGGGACGTCTTTCGCGTAATCTCGCGAGCCGCTCATGAACAAGAATGGCACATTGGGCAGAATATGTGAAAAGCCGGCTGTGTCCCAACCACGCCCGTTGTCCGAAGAAGAAGCGTTGGGTCCAAAGGCCACAAAGGCCGTAGGCCATAGCGCCGCTTGGTTCACATCGGTTCCCGCTGGGGTCGCCACGTAATCAAAACCACCTCCAGCCAACGAGAGCACTCCGTTGGTGCCAGCCGAGTGACCCGCCACGGCCACGAGTTCCGGATCGGCGAGCGTGGCCAGGCTGAGCGATTGATTGCCGGCGAGGCCATCAATCGTGCTAAAAATGCGGGGAAGCGCCGCCCAAGTGGCTCGAAAATCGTTCGGCCGATTGAAGTACATGATGTTCATCAGCGAACAATCCGCCCCAAGAGCCTGTCCGTAAACTCCACAGTACGCGCTCAGCACTTGAGGGGCATTGGCACAACCGCTCGTCGCCCCACAAGCGCCCATCACAGCCGTCTGGACTACCACGTAACCGTTGCTCGCTAGGAAGCCCACCAAGTTATCATACGCGCGCTGCCCAACCGGATTGGGCCCACCACCATGTTGAAACAGCACTACAGGTAAACGTTTGCCACCTGCCGCGATATCCCTCGGAGCCGTGATGCGATACGGCAAACGCCGCGTTTGGCCGGCACGGTCAACGTAGTCGATGGTATCGATGCATTGTGCGGCGTCTCCAGTCACGGAGCCCGCACACGAATCGAACGCGCGAACAGCACGGGGCCCGCCACCGGCGAGCGTGAAAGTCGCATCGGTCACCCAGGCCCCCGACGGAGCGACGTGGGCCCCGCCGGGAAGCACGCCCGCGTCCTCAACGACGCACGCAGACGCACCGCCACCTTGGGCAGACGCTGTGCGGCCCTGCGCGCACCCGCCTCCTTGCGCGTTGGAGGCGCCTCCTTGTGCGGTCCCGCTGCCGCGCTTCGAACTACAGCCCCAAGCCAACAGCACTGCACACACCACTTTGGAAACCCGTATCGCATCGCTCATGTGCCAACAATACCTCAGACTCGGTACTTGTTAATTGCCAAACATCAATTCCCAAACAGGCGTAAATAATGCCTCTCCGTTCACAACCGGCGTCACGCCAACTTCGACACATACGTTGTGAGCCTGCGTTGCTTTGCGATCATGGCACACTCGGGCACCATCACGCCAAAAACGCTCACGAGTGTGAACGATCCATTGCGTCGAGTGATGCGACCGCCCCGGCCTGCACAAAGCGGGGTTCTTTGCTTCACCCATTCAACGAGCGCTTCTTCATTCTTGAGGATCCTTTAAGGGAAATCGGCGCGAAGCTTCGTACACGACAATGGCCGCAGCCGTGGTGAGATTGATGGAACCACCCATGCCGTCGGTCGGGATCTCGATGAGCTGATCTGAAAGGGCAAGCACTGCCTGCGAGACGCCGTGGCGCTCAGCGCCTAGTACTAGGCAGAGCGGAGAATCCGTGCGCATCGCCTCTGGTCGCACGCTTTCCTCGCACAACTCGATCGACGCAATCGAATAACCAGAAGCGCGGCTCTCGAGGACAATCTCGGTCGCGGTTGCGCGCGGTTCCCAGGGGACCCACCCGAGCGTCCCGGCTGCGGCGCGCGTGAGCCTGCGCTTGTGAAGCTCAAGATCGAAACCACACACGTAGAGTCGTTCAACGCGAAACGCGTCGCACAGACGGAAGAGTGTTCCGATGTTGGGCAGGTGCGTCACTCCGTCGAGCACGAGCCGGATCGGGCGCCGTGGCAAGGTCGGAAATGCGTCGCGATCAGGGCGGGGTGGGCGTGACATTGCTGCTACTTGTATCAGGAACCGCTCATGCGGATCCCCGGTGGGATCCACGAAGGATTTCACGTTAAAAAGTGACAGTACCCACGGGTCGCGGCCGGTGCCGAGCAACGACAACGCTACCTCAAACACCGCGCCGTAGGCTAGATAGCCTGCTCTTGCCTCTGCTCCTCTTTCCGACCGATTCCTCAGTTCGGTTGTCTTATGCTCCGCCACCGGAGGGGCAGGAAGTGGACGCGATCGACCCAATCGCTGGGAACACTACAGGTAGCCACGAGCCCTAGGTCGTTGAGCACTTCACCAATTAGCAGGCGCTGATGCACCGCAATGACTCTCGGCATCACTTCACCTCGAGCAACGCGGTCGCGTGCATGGCGAGTCATGGTCGTGACATCGTGAGTCAACAGGTTGCGCATTTCGACGGCGCCCCGTCGCAGGGCGCGCAGCACGTCATTGTTGAAATCCTCGTCGGCCGCGAAGCGGATCATTGCCCTGTGGCTCGACGAGCCAGCAAACGTGCCCTCAAGCCATCAGGCGGAAAACGCGCTTCTACCTCGGCCTGAACCTCTGCGGCGCTGCGGGCTCGCTCCGTCAAGTACACATCCACGCTTTCACGAGATCTCGTTTCCGTTTATGCCGTGATTGCCTATGTGCTACGCAATCAGAGCTTGAATTGGTGAATAGATTTGGACTGCAAGTTCGTCGGAAAACGCCCAACCGACTTCCGCCCGCCAACATTTTCCTGAGCTAGCGCCACGACAAGCACTTCGAATTCAAGGCCGACCTCCAAGGGCGGTGGCACGGGATCTAGTTCGAGTTGGCGCATTTCATTGCGGGCAGAGATTGGCGTCCAGTTGAACCTTGTCGCTGTCAGTAGGGTTCGCCGCCGAAGCAGGCGGGATAAAGGTCAAGTAAGGTCCTGGAGATAAGACATTCGAACTGACGTCGGTCGGTAAGGAGGGGCAGCGCCAAGAGTAGGCCATCCAGCCGAAGGCGCTCTGCAGCCTCCGAACCACGTCACCGAAGCCCTAGCAGCGGTGAACACGATCGATTGCGGAGCTCAAGAGGCAGCAGGATACCGGTGCAAATAGATCTCCGCACTGAGGTGCTCACTTCCAGCAAAGGGAGCGGCACCCCCGAAGGGCAACAAGCCCAGCGTCAGAACCTCAACAGAACCCGA
>JBBRRP010000163.1:0-11894 GCA_038246305.1 Polyangiales bacterium
ACGTCATCGGCATAGGGGCCCGAGGCAAATCCCTCGGGTCCCCTGCCACACCACCCGGCATGCGGGTCCGCACCGGGCGGTTCGAAGAGTTGTGGTCACGAGGCCAGTCGAGGGATGCCCAACTGGTCGAAGTAGCTGATGGGAAACGCGATGTTAATCAGCATGGCCGAGTTCTTCCACCAGCGCCGGCTGTTGGAGGCGACCCTCGCCGCACCGGCCGCGGAGAGTCCACGTGCCCGAAGCTCGCGAAAGATCGTCGTCCCTCGTTTCCAGTGCTTGAGGTGGATGGCTCGGAGCCGATGGCGGATCCACTCGTCCAGGTGTGCGAAGACGTTCGGCGTATCTGCGAGGCGGAAGTATTCCTTCCATCCCAAGAGGTAGCTTCTCAATCTCGCTGCCACCTGCACCATGCTCCGCCCACCAGTTCGACGCGTAATGCGCCGCACCTGCTCCTTCATCGCGGTCAGGGCTTTCTTCGCTACTCGGCGCTTCACCACTCGACCCGGCGCATTCCAAAAGGAATAGCCGAGCAACTTGCGGTTCGTCGCTTGGTCGACCGCGCTCTTCGATTCGTTGACCCGTAACTTGAGGCGCGTGTAGAGCTGCCGCAGCAGCCTCATGACTCGCTCACCCGCTCGCTTTGAGCGCACATAAACATTGCAGTCGTCGGCGTAGCGTACGAAAGCGTGTCCGCGTTTCTCTAGCTCCTTGTCCACTTCGTCGAGCAGCACGTTCGCGAGCAGTGGCGACAGGGGGCCGCCTTGCGGTGTCCCCTCGTGTCGCTCCGTTGCCATCCCTTCAGCCAGTATCCCGGCCTCCAAGTAGCCGCGGATGAGCCTCAGCACGCGACGATCGCCGATCTGTTTTGCCACTTTTCCCATCAATACGTCGTGGTTTACGCGGTCGAAGAATTGCTCCAGGTCCACATCTACTACGACGCGACGACCGTCCTGCACGTAGCGCTGCGCTTGCACGACTGCGTCGTGGGCACGTCGCCGCGGCCGGAAGCCGTAGCTGTATTCTGAGAATTTTGGATCCAAGATCGGCTGCAACACCTGCAACAGCGCTTGCTGGATGAATCGGTCGAGCACGGTCGGAATGCCTAGCTTGCGCATCTCACCGTTTCCCTTTGGTATGAGCTGCTGTTTCACCATTGAGGGCCGGTACGCCCCCGAGAGCAAATGCTCGCGGAGCTCGGTAAAGTGGGCTCTCAGGTGATCGGGCAGCTCATCCACCGTCATCCCGTCGATGCCGGGACTACCCTTGTTTTTCCTCACTCGCTTCAACGCGGCTTGAAGGTTCTCGCGCGCCAGCGCCAGCTCCATCAACCCGCTCGTTCCTGAGCGCTCGTCTCCTCGAATCGCCGTCGGCTCTTCCTCGCTCCGTTCTACTTTCGGGGCTTCACCCCTATTCTCCAGCGGCAGCTCCAGTTGCCTGGACATCTGAGGCCCTTTACCTTCGAGATTCACGGTCGTTTCGCTCTCCTCTTCGTTCGGTCCTTCACCACTTTGCGTCGCTACTACGACCTCGGCTGACTTCTCGCTCCGCTTGCGCGTCGCCCTTTCAGGCATCAGGCGAGATCTCCCCAGGTAAGAACGCTGTCCTTCACCGCACGACCGCCAGATTTACGTCGCCTCGCCTTGACCATCGCGGCTTCGCGGTCGTTCGCCCGCTCGCCCCGCTTCGCGCCGCCTTATATCCGGTTCTTGTACATCGGCCCACGGTTTCGCTCCCCGCTTCCTTCCCACAGGCGGTTACCCTTCTGCAGTTGCGGTTCACTTCGATCAGGATGGTCTCCTTTCGGCGGGACTTGCACCCGCAAGACAGCGCCCATGCTGGGCGCACGAACACAAGATAGTAAGCATGCTTACTATCTTCCAAGCAACGAAAAGGGTCTCACCAAGTGTCAAGCCAAGTTCCCCAACTCGAGACTCAGGGCGCTGGCGGCGCGTTGTCGCTAGGTACTCCGCGTTGCGACCAACCCTAGGAAGCGCCGGAGCACCGAGGTCGCGGCATCGGCATCGCGCACCTCGGCCAGGATGGCATTTGGGTCAGCCCCCTCCGCCAGCAACAACTCAAAGCGAGCGCGTACGTAGTCAGCCATGACGTCACCAGTTATCTCCGGATGAAATTGGACCCCCCAGACGCGGTCTCGGAAACGTACGATGGCGTGCCGATCTTTGGCGGTTTGCGCCAAGCTTTCAGCGCCTTCCGGCAGACGTGTGACCACGTCTACATGTGTCATGTTGGCGAGGAAGGGTTGCGCGTGCGGGTCGAGCAAGAGATCTGCCTTTAAGCGGGTTAGCTCCACGGTACCGATTTCTCGGCCTTCGGGATTTCGTTCCACTCGCCCGCCGAAAGCCTCCGCCAAGAGCTGGTGACCGAAACACACACCGAGGATGGGTGTCCCTTGGTCTGCTTCGTGCCGGAGGTAGGCCTGAGTGCGAAGCATCCAGGGCTCCCGATCGAGAACGCTTGCGGGCGAACCCGTCACGATCACCGCGGCCACCTCCCCCCCAACGAGCCTAGGATCCACCAGCCGGGCGTCGACGTCCTCCCACACTTCAGGCCAATCCTCCGCGGCGGCCTCGCGAATTAGCGCCGAGAAGCTGCCCCGCTGAGCCAAAACGCTCGCCACAGGTTCGCCAGTCGTGATGATCCGAAGGGGCTTTTTAGCTTTACGCATGAACCAAGGAGACTAGGCCCTTGTTCCGGGTACTGGTAGTGTTGGATCGTTTGCTTTCGCCGCAGTACTTGTCTGCTACATTTAGCAGAGTCAGCGCCTACCTCTGTGACCGGGTGTGCATGAATCAACCCTTGAATCTAAAAAACGAACCCTTGCGGCCACCCTCTGTCCGCCCCCAACTCACGCTCCCTTTGCCCGGCTTGTCTTCGGAATTTCTGGAGCAAAAGCGAATCCCCCGTTCGGAGCGCGTGTTTGTTAGTCGAAATCTCAAGCTCGGAGAGATCGAATGGGTGGGCTTCGATATGGACTACACGCTCGCGATCTACGATCAGTCGGCGATGGATGCGCTCAGTGTTAATCTGACAGTGCAAAAGCTCATTGAGCGAGGGTATCCCGCATCCCTAGGGGACAGCAGTTACGACACCCGTTTTCCGATCCGGGGCCTCGTTGTGGATAAGCAGCGCGGCCATGTGCTCAAGATGGACCGCTACAAGGCGATTCAAAAAGGCTACCACGGCCTCACTCGGCTTTCCCGGACTGAACTTCAATCCCTCTACCACGATCAACGCATCCAACCGCACACGAAGCGTTACCATTGGATCGATACGCTGTTTGCTCTGAGTGAGGTGACGGCCTATTCAGCCATCGTTGAGCAGCTCGAGCGCGCCGGAGAAACACCCGATTTCGACCGCTTGTTTTCCGACGTTCGCTCCTCGATCGATGCGGCGCATGCGGACGGCTCTGTCTACCGAGCGGTCACCAGCGACCTTCCACAATTTGTAAAAAAGGACCCCGCGTTGGCACGCACGCTGCACAAGCTGCGCTCGTCTGGAAAGCGCTTGTTTCTTCTCACGAACTCGCCTCCGCAATACACCGAGCAGATGATGACGTACCTGTTGGGGGATGCGATGGCCGAGTATCCGTCGTGGCATCATTACTTCGACGTCGGGATCTGCAGCGCCAAGAAGCCCTCCTGGTTCCAGGAAGGAAGCGTTTTCATGGAAGCCGGCCCCAAGGGCTCGCGGCCCCTCAACGAAGGCCCGTTTGAGAAGGGCAAGCTCTACGAAGGCGGCAACTTAAAAGAGTTTGAACGCCTCACCAAGGTCGTTGGTTCCAGCGTGCTCTACGTGGGGGACCATATCTATGGCGATATCCTGCGCTCCAAGAAGGAGTCTTCCTGGCGCACAGCGATGATCATGCAGGAGCTCGATGCTGAAATCTCGGCCCACGAGACCTGCAGCGCGGATCGAGAACGCCAGCGACAGATCGAGGAGTCCCACGATCTCCTTGAGGATGAGCTCCGCTATTACCAGCGCCACGTGAAGGACACTTCACGTCAGTTGGAGGCCTCGACCCGAGCTCCCGCTTTGGCCGACGAGCTGTTGCGATTGAAGCGCGCGCTCGAGCGCGTGCGCGCAGAGTTGAAAAAGCTCGACCACGAGCACAATGTACTCGAGGACAGGATCGACCAACGCTTTCACCCGTACTGGGGCTCACTGCTCAAAGAGGGCAACGAGATGAGCGTCTTCGGTCTCCAGGTCGAAACGTACGCTGACATCTATATGCGGCGCGTGTCCTGTCTTCAGGCGTACTCGCCACAGCAATTCTTTCGCTCCCCTCACGATCTGATGCCCCACGAGATGTAAGCACCCATGGGCGGGCCATCAGAGGACGCCAGATTTTCTGCCTGGATCGGGTCCGCTTGTCTCCACCCGTGCGAGGTTTGGGGCCCGCTCGTGGGAGGCCTTTCAAGGTGGGTCATGCGGGCCTCGATTATCGAACAGGCAACCCACAAAAAGAGCGTTCAGACGAATTGTTCCGCTAGGCCCCCGCCCCTGAGGTGTGGTAGGCGGTAGCGGCCGAAAACGTGGCGGTGTCTTCGTCTCCGCTAATTTTGGGCAGTCAATCAAGCATCGATTTCGCCCAACTACCTGGGCGAGCCAATCCCCAAGTGGGCAGCCGAGAGGTCTTAAGGAAAATGAACATCGTCTCATGGATCCAGCGTTTGATGACCCAGTTTGGCGCTGGGTGGGTGATGTGGGCTCTGATCGTATTGAGCGTGATTTCGGTCGCGGTCATGCTGGAGCGAGGTTGGTTTTATTTTACGCTGCGCGATGACTTGCCGAAGCTCGCTGCTGATTTTCGGGCGCTCCTTCGTAAGGACGATCTGGCTGGAGCGCGCAAGAGGCTAGAGGCTTCTCCGAGTGCCGAGGCAGCCGTCGTATTGGCTGGACTGAATGAGGCCGACAACGGCGCCAAGTCGGCCGATGAAGCGATGCTCGGAGCTTTGGCGCTGCAGCGCATGAAGCTTGAGCGCCGCCTGGCCTTCCTTGGAACCCTGGGCAATAACGCACCCTTCATCGGGCTGTTCGGTACCGTCATCGGTGTTGTGGAAGCATTCGAAGGTTTGGCACGACAGGATGCAGCCGCAGCCCAAGCACAGAGCGGAAGCATGGCACCACAACAGGTGATGGGCGCCATCGCTGAAGCACTGGTGGCGACGGCAGTGGGCCTCGTTGTAGCTATTCCTGCTGTGGTGATGTTCAACTACTTCATGCGGCATTCAAAGGCGATCTTGGCGAATACCGAAGCGTTGACTCGCATTCTTCTCGCTTACTTAGTCGCAGAGCCCGCCACAAAGTCTGCTGACGGCGAGGAATAAAGGCCATGGCTGGCGGCGCGAGTTCAGACGATGAAGAAATGATTGCCGGCATCAACGTGACTCCGCTGGTGGACGTAACGCTGGTGCTCCTCATCATCATGATGGTGACGGCGAAGGTCATCGTCTCTCAGGGAGTGGGGATGAAGCTCCCTAAGGCCAGTCAAGAGAACGCGCAGCAGCTACCGCTCACTTTTTCCGTGGACGTGGCAGCCGACGGGAAGATCTACGTTAACAAGAATCCTGTGAAGACACGCGAGGCCCTGTTGGCGCTGGCCCTAGCGGCCAAGCAAGCAGAGCCGGAGCTTCGGGCCATTATCCGTGGGGACGAGAACGTGGATCACGGGAATGTCATGCAGGTCCTGGACACCCTAAAAAAGGCCAAGATCGACAAAGTCGCCTTCGCGGTGACCCCTGACGCTAAGCGCTAGGCTGCCCGTTGTTGACGGGGGCTGCGATTGCCCTAGAGAGTCCACACCGAATCGCCGGTTGCTTTACTAGACGCTGAGCACAAGGTTTGTCGGAACCAGCCGTGAATGACTCCCTAGCTTCCACCGATTTCAGTTCCGAGACAGACTCAGGTCGAGTCGCTTGGGGCACCCTGGGCGCGTTAGCGCTCCATGCTGTGATCTTTGCCTATGCCATCACGTCGACGGGCGAGGTTGGAGGCTTCGCGCGCAGCGTGCTTGAACACGTGCGCTCGCGCTGGACACTCACCTACGAGATGAAGGAGGAGCTGCCCGCTCCGCCACCGCCACCCGTCCCGGAAAAGCCGGAACCCCCACCACCGGAAGAGAAGGCCCCGGCTCCGCCGAAGGCGCCGCTCGCGGAGCCCCCTCCTGCGGCTGCCGAAGCAGCCCAAGTGCTTGCCGCGGAGCCCGATCCGTCAGCTCCGCTCGATTTAACAGGGCAAGGATTCATCACGGGCAACGCCGAAACTTACGCGGGCGGCTACACCTCAGCCAAGGGTACGGCTAAAACCGCGGTTAACCGGAAGCCTGGGGTGGTGGGCGTTCCTGGCGGCACTGGGAAAGTGGCTTCTCCCAACCCTGCCGCCGAAGATCTCTCGAAGCCTGCGACGTGGGCCTCCGGGGATATTCTTCGCCAATGTGGATTTCCAGCTGAAGCCGATGCCGCCCAAGTCGATTTCGCGCGCGTGGTGCTGACGGTGTCTGTCTCGGAGAGTGGAGCCACCCAGGCGGTCTCCATCCTTTCAGAAACGCCGTCTGGACTCGGCTTCGGCAGCAGAGCGAGAAGTTGCGCGAATCGAACTGTGTTTCTGCCGGGCAAGGACAGAACCGGCAAACCTATCGCGAGTACTGCAGGCCCGATCACGGTCAACTTCACGCGGGCCCGCTAGCGCGCCACGTTAAGATTTCGGAAAACTATGGCGAGCCCTAGGCGGAGCCAAGCAACTGTGCTGCTATGACGCTTCGCTCCGACCGGCGACATGTGCATGGATGAAATTATCAAACAGTTGAGCCAGGTCGAAATATTCTCCGGCCTGAAGCCCGAAGGGCTGCGGCTCATTGCGGAAGTTACCGCTGAAGAAAGCTTCAGCACCGGAACGAAGCTCTTTAGCCACGGCGACGTGGGGGACAAGCTCTACGTGATCATCGAGGGCAAAATCCGGATCAGCCGCGAGGTGGCCGGTATGGGTGAGGAGGCCTTAGCCGTCTTGGGGCCTGGCCAAGCTTTCGGTGAAATGGCGCTGCTCGACGAATCGCCGCGTTCGGCGGATGCAAAGGCGCACGAACGGTGCCGCGTGCTCTCCATTTCAAAGTCACGTTTCGACGACTTGCTCTTCATGCACAAGGATTTAGCCTACGAGGTTCTTTGGAGCATCGTCCGCATGCTGGTGCGCCGCCTGCGCGAAACGAGCGATAAACTTACGTTCCTGAGTGTGAGCGGTAAGTTTTAGCGAGATCATGCGCTGCCTGGCCGTTCAGTCACGACAAATTTGACGTCCTAACACCCGTTCAGTATGCTCCGCCCGCCATGCAGGGGCTTACTCAACGACAAGAACAGACGCTCTCTTTCATCCGGTCCTCCATCGAGGAGCGCGGATACCCGCCAACACTTCGCGAAATCGGCACTCATATGGGGATTCGCTCAACCAACGGGGTGAATGATCACCTGCGAGCCCTAGAGCGCAAGGGCTATCTGAGCCGCGAAGATATGAAGAGTCGAGCGCTCAGGCTTGTCCACAGCAGCGAAGGTTCTGCGCTCGATAAGCTCGATAAGCTCGATAAGCTCGATAAGCTCGATAAGACAGATGGGGGAGATCGCGCGGAGAAGTTCGATTCAGAGGAGGATCTGCTCGAAGTGCAGATCCTGGGCCGGGTGGCAGCAGGCATGCCGGCGCTTGCGCAGGAAAATGTCGTCGACGTTGTGCGGATCGACCGCATGTTGGTGAACGGCGGGCGTGATGTGTTCGGTCTGCGCGTGGCCGGCGATTCGATGATTGAGGCTGGCATCTTCAACGGCGACTATATTTTCGTGCGAAAACAAGCGACAGCCGAGCGCGGTGACATCGTGGTTGCGCTGATTGGGGATGAGGCGACGGTTAAGTACTATTATCCGGAGAAGGATTACGTGCGCTTCGAGCCGGCCAACGCCCAGATGGCCGCCATTCTCGTCCGCGCCATGGATTTCAAGAGCACGATGCTTCTCGGCAAGGTGGTGGGCGTTTTTAGGCGCCTGTAGGCGCGGCGTGGGCCTTCATCCCCTCCCCTCATACGCCTATGATGCGCCTTAATGTCCGTGATACGCCAGTGATACGCCCGCGTGCCTAGGAAACGAAACGCTTGAAAAGCGGGACCTGCCGCCGAAGCCGTATTGACGCCATCTTGCCGGGATTGCTAGCGTTCTGCAGTCGTAAAGCTGGGCTCGCCTTACGCCGTGTTGCAAGAATGCACCTACCACCGGGATCAAGGTTCAAGTTGCTGGAGAAACGCCGCCTCTCAACGCTGAAGCAAAGAGCGGTCCCGTTGGCTCTTCTCGCCTTAGGTTTGTTTCTAAGCGGTTGCGGTAACACGCTCTATTCGATCCGGATCAACGCGGCCGCCTCTAAGCTTGAAGAAGCTCATGAGCTCGGCGCCGAACGGTTGGCGCCTTACGAATATTACATTGCCAAAGAGCACCTAGAGAAAGCGCAAACTGAAGCGTCTGAGGCAGACTTCGGCGACGCGATCGATCTTGCTTCAGTGTCCGAGGAGTACGCCGACAAAGCGATCATATTTGCTCGTCAAGCGCACCAAGGTGCGGGTCGATGATGGTTTGCCGCGCACTCCGCCGAATGTCAGTGCTTGGGTGGGTTGCGCTGATGAGTTGCGCGGCGGGTGGGCAGCTCCGGGGGCAGATCGAAGGTCTGAAGCAGATCACTGCGCAAGCCGAGCGAAATGGCGCGATTCGTTGCGCGCCTCGTGAGCTGGCCATTGCCAAGAGTCAGCTTGAATTCGCGGAATTAGAGCTGGCTCAGGGCTTCATTTCGAAATCGGAGGCTCACCTCTGGAAGGCCGAAGCGAACGCTCACGCAGCCCAATTCTTATCCCCACCGCAGTATTGCGCGGAGCGTGCCTTCGTTGAATCGAAGCTGCCTCAGAAGGGCGATAAAGATGGGGATGGCTATTTAGATCGAGAAGATAAATGCCCGGAGCAACCGGAGAACTTCAACGGCTTTGAAGACCAAGATGGCTGCCCAGATGATCCCGATACGGATGGCGATGGCATTCCCGATTCGGTGGACGCCTGCCAGCTAGAGCCAGAAGATCGCGATGGCTACGAAGATGCTGATGGCTGCCCGGAGCTCGACAACGACAACGACACAATTCCCGACGCTCAGGACAAATGTCCCAACGAGCCGGAAGATTTCGACGGCTATCAGGACGGCGATGGCTGCCCCGATCCGGACAACGACAAAGACGGAGTGTTGGATGTCGAAGATCAGTGCCCGAACGAAATTGGCTTAGCAACGGCAGATCCCAAGGGATGCCCCACCAAGCCAGCGCTCGCGATCATCACGGACTGCGAAGTGAAGATCACTGAGCAAATCCACTTCGCCTACAACAAAGCAGTTATCCGCCCTGAAAGCTATCCTGTCTTGGACGCGGTGACGGATATCCTCAGCCACAATCCAGACGTGAAGCTCGAGATCCAGGGCCACACTGACAATCACGGGGGCGACGCCTACAACAAGCGGCTGAGCAATCAACGGGCCGCCTCAGTGCTCAAATATCTCACTTCGCGGGGCATTCTTACAGAACGGCTCACTTCTAAAGGCTACGGCTTTGACCGTCCTCTCGTACCCAACGACTCCCCAGCGAACATGGCGATCAACCGCCGAGTTCAATTCGTGAGAACCGAGGGTGTGAAGGACGGTTGTCCCAAGACCGGCGGCTAGTTTCAATCATTTATGCATCCTTCACGGAGATCCACGTGCACCGTAAATCCCTGATTCGATTTCTCCTTCCTCTCCTCCTATTGCTCGCCGCAAGTCCCGTTCTTGCCCAATACCCGCGTGAAAAGGCGGCGCTCCAAAAGATCGACGAGGCGATCAATCAGCACTATCTGGCGACAGAGTTCGATAAGGCTGAAGCGGTCCTCACGGGCACCATCCTCGCTTGCGACGACAAATGCAGCCCAGCCACTTTGGCCAAAGCCTGGATGTACGTCGGCATTGTGCGCGGCAGCGGCAAACAGGACACGCAGGGCGCCACTGAAGCTTTTGCTAAAGCGCTCGCGCTTGATGGGAATGTTGCGCTCGACGAAACTCTGGCGAGCCCTGAGGTGAAGGCCGCCTTTGTGGCCGCGGGCGGAGCTTCCGGTCCGGCTGTCGCGGCGCCAGCCGACACTGGCACCAAGCCTCCACCCGTCAAGGGCGCGAAGCGTGAAGAGGGCGGGAGCATGGTGTGCAGCCCAGATGTGGGGGACGTTCAAACACGTCGTGCAATCCCCATTTCGTGCTCCACAGATGAGAGCGCCGCGCGCATGGAGATCCGTTACAAAGAGTACGGCGGCAAATGGAAAACGGCGCCGATGCAAAAGGTGGGCGATGACTTCCGCGGACTGGTTCCGTGCTCAGCCACAAAAGTGGTCGGTACCCTCAATGTCTACGTCAGAGCCCTCGATTCGGGCGACGATTTGGTGGACAGCCTAGGCAGCAAGAGCAAGCCGCTTGCGTTCAAGATCGCTCAAGAAGTGGCCGGTGAGCCCCCTTCCTACCCCGGCGAAAAGCCCCCATCCCGTTGCGCTGAAGATGTCGAATGCCCTCCTGATTTTCCGGGTTGCGGCGATGCCAAGGCCTCGAGCGCTAGCGGCGGCATGTGCGGCGATAAAGACTGGGGGGCCTCCTGCGCGGGCTCGAAAGAATGCAAATGCGGCCTTTTGTGCATCGATGGCGGATGCGAAACGGCGCCCAGCTGCACGACCAATTCAGATTGTCCAACCGGTGTTTGTAGTGCTGGGAAGTGTGCGGCAGCCTCCGACGAAGAAGTCTCGAAGCCGTACGGCCGCAATCTATTCGGTCTGCATGTCGGCCAAGACATCACCTCCATCGGGGCCACTGACGCGTGCGTTCGAGATTTTCAAAAGGCTGGGCAACCAGCTGAAGGTTTTTCTTGTTATAAGGCGGGAAACGAGTCGCCCTACGTGGGGGAAGCCTTCCCAGGCGACAGCACCGCGCCCGCAAGCATATCCTTAGCCACCACGCGCGTGTTGTTAAGCTATGATCGCGCGCTCATGGAGCACCTCACCCTGGGCGGCCGCTTGGGTTACGCGTTTGGTGGCGGCCCACCTGCTGGCAAGGTCGAGCAAACGGACACCGCAGGTGGTAAACCCGGAAATCCCTTCCTGCCCTTCCACATTGAAGGTCGCGGCGCCTTTTGGTTTCGACGGCTCTCAGATACGGGGATATTACCCTATCTCCACCTGGGCGGCGGTTTGGCTCAAGTCGACGCTAAAGTTAAGATCACGGGCGTTCGGGATTGCTCGAGTTTGAAGGACACTACCCCGCCTCCCAATGCCTTCACAAAGTGTATAGGCGTCACGAAAAACGGAATACCTGAGGCTCCTCCCAGCGTCCTCAACAGCGCCGGCGACGACATCGACGCCTACAAAAAAATGGGCCAAGGCTTTGTCACCCTCGGCGGCGGCGCCCTGTACAAGCTGAATCCTGCGTTTGGCCTCCAGCTGAACCTTAACGTCATGATCATGTTTCCCACCTCAGGCCTGGTATTTGAGCCCTCATTAGGCGGCGTATACGCGCTCTAAGGGATTTTGTTGCCCGCCCCCGCTGCCGCTTCGCGGCAGCTTGCCCCGCCCCGATGTCTCCACGGAGCCATGGGCGGGGCGAAAAAGAGACGGTTCAAACAGTGGGCGCGCACGGGCTGAGCATCCCGTCCCACATTGGATAGTCAGCATGCTCTCATCGTTGATCACTGCGTAACTGTAATTTAGCAGCGACCCAACCTTCCGTCATGGCGTCGAGCCTCTCGAGACCACGGGCGAGGGTGATCCAACCTGGATCGCGACTGTATTTGATGTGGCCGC
>JBBRRP010000164.1:0-11801 GCA_038246305.1 Polyangiales bacterium
ATTGTCTCGCGGCTGCTCCCCCGAGCTCTTCAACCACCGTGTATGTCGATTTGACGAAGCCAAATGGCAACAAAGGCGCAGCCACCAAATATGGGTTGGACCTCTTCCAAATCTACAGCCCGAGCGTTTCTCAACAGAATCCCACCTATAAGAGTGAGCTTGCGCGAATGGCGCCAGGCCTGGTTCGTATTCATTCGTGGGAGATGATGGCCGATTCTTCCACGGCCAACGGATGGATAACCAATGGTGCTGCGGCGAACTACGCGTGGGATGAAACCAAGATCCTCGCGGCGTTGGCTGGTGTGATTCCGCCAGGCACGGCCGTGATCATGAATATTCCGGCTTGGCCCTCCTTCCTGGGTGACAATTCCGCTCCCTTACCAGCAGCCAATGGGCCCGCGTTCGCGGCTTTCTGCGCGGACCTCGTGCGCATCGTGAACGTGAAGGGCCAACACGCCGTCACGTATTGGGAAATCACCAATGAGCGCGACTCCGCTTATGACGGAAAAGGCGCGGAACTGGCTGCCGTGGTGCTGCAAGCGGCGCATGCGATGAAGCTTGCTGATCCTAGCATCAAGGTCGGTGGACCCGCGTTCACGCAACCCTGGGTTTCGATCGTCGATGATTTTCTTACGGCTTCGGTGGGGGAGTTGGATTTTATTTCTTACCACACTTACGCCACCGGAGACGCCAATGCACCACTTCAAGGTCTCTTCGATAGCGCTGCTGGGTGGGCCGATATCGCGGCCTCCATGCAAGCCAGGATCGCCGCTCACACTGCCCGCAAGCTTGAACTGTTTCACGACGAATACAATATCTCTTATAATCCGCCCGACGTGCGCATGAATGGGCCCGAGAGCGCCGTCTTTGATGCGCTCGCCCTCATTGGTTTTGCGAAGGCAGATATCGCAGGGAGTGCGGCTTGGAACGAAGCGGACGGTTGGTACGGCAAGCTTGATTCCAACCTGAACCCAAGGCCAGCTTCGTACGTTTTCGAACTGTTCAATCACACAGCGATCGGTGATGTGGTGCAGGCCAGCACCGATGCACCCCAAGATGTCGTGCCGCTCGCAGTCTTGGGCCAAGCTGGAAAATCACTCTTTCTTGTAAACCGCACAACGAATAATGTAGCGCTAACGCTAAATGGCTTTGCGGACCGAAGTGCGCAAGCTTCACAGGTAACCAGCGCGGGGATGGCTCAGGTAACGTTGCCAGCCGCGGGAATGATCACCCTCCCGGGATTGTCGGTAACCCTCGCCATCTCTGGTAGCGGTGCGAGGCCTCCGCAAGCGGGTCTGGGTGGCACGGGAGGGGTTAGCACTGGTGGTGGCGGCGCGAGCTTCGACAGTGGGGGCTCGACAGCGCTCAGCAGTGGAGGTGGCGGTGGCAGTGGCGGTACAGCGACGTCCGGAGGACGCGTAGGCGGCTCTTCGGGAGGTGCCTTGAATCTGGGTGTGGGAGGGACTCCCTCTGGCAACCAGCTGACAAGTGGCAGCGGGGGATCCACTGTGATCAAACGGGAGCGTGCTTCTTCAGGATGTGGATGCCAGTTATCACCGACGGGGGAACGCGGCACGATTCCGATTCTAGGTCTTTTGCTTGGTTTCGCGATTGGGTTGGTGCGGCGGCGCTTCGCGGTATGAAGGTTGACCCTGCAGCCCCACGCGCATGTGACCTGAGTGTTTGGCTTGCCGGGAGGGGAGCGCCGTGATATATCTCACTGAGATATGACACTTGATCGCCGCAAAAAGAAGGGTATCTCCGAGCAGGCTTCCCCTGCGGGTGCTGCGGGTGTGGCCCGCGTTTTTTGGTCGGGTCGAAGTCAGGCAGTGCGGCTTCCAAAGGAGTTTCGTGTGGAAGAGACCGATCTCTTGATCACTCGGCGTGGCAAAGCCTTGGTACTGGAGCCTCGCGACGAACCGGTTGACGAACAAGGCTGGCCCAAATCATTTTGGAAGCTTTTCGGCGCGTTGCCCGACGACTTTGAGACCGGTGACCGTAGCGAGCCTCCGGAACGCAAGTCTCCACTCACGGATGCCTAGCGCCCATGTATTTGCTCGACACCAACACGGTGAGCTTGGCGCTTCGCGGCCGAGCCCCATACATCGTCGACAGGTTGCACGCTACGCGGCGAGAAGATGTCGCCGTGAGCGTCATCACTTCCATGGAGCTTCGGTTCGGCCTCGCCAAGAATCCGTCCACGCGGTTGCGCGCGGTCGTCGAACAGTTCCTCGACACTGTTCAGGTGCTTCCCCTTGATCGCCATGTCGAGAAACCATACGGCGACTTACGGGCTCGGCTTGAACGCCTGGGGCGGCCGATCGGTGCCCTCGATACGCTCATCGCAGCTCACGCGCTAGCCCTTCGTGCCGTCTTGATAACCAATAACATGCGAGAATTTCGCCGCATCCTCGGGTTACGTTGTGAGGACTGGAGCCGCGGTTGAACTCTGCCTATGGCTCGATTTTGGATGATCGGGGTTGGGGCCCAAGCTTTGCCCATCGGTGGAGCCAGTCTTAAGCTTCTCAACACTCAGGATGGCACCCTGAGATGTTAGCTTACGAGTGCTTCCCGTGGATCCACTTGGCCAGCTCCGACGCTCGTGGGGCCGGCTGGGCAATCCATAACCTGTGCTCACGCGCACACAGGGCACGCGTTTCCGAGAGTAGCTTGCAGGAAACTTGAACTTGTCGGTGTTTCCTGCGAAAAACCGGCAATGACTTCTGACAACGCCCGAGCACTCCCCTCGTTTCAACTGACTGGTAACGTCGCTCTTGTCACCGGCGCGGCGCGCGGTATCGGCAGAGCCTGTGCATTAGCCCTAGCAGAGGCAGGTGCGGATATTGCGCTTGGGTTGCGCGACCTCGACTCAGGAGCGGAGCTCGTGCATGCGATTCAGAACATGGGCCGACGCGCGCTGCCTTTGCAGATGGATGTGCTCAGGCTCGACGAGATCAAGAGCGCCGTAAAACAGGCGTACGACCATTTTGGGCGGATTGATATCTTGGTGAACAACGCAGGCGTGGGCCCTGCCAATCCAGCTGAGCACGTCACCGAGGCCGACTTTGACTTTACGTGTGGCATCAATCTCAAAGGCACCTTCTTCGTGAGCCAAGAAGTTGGGCGGTTCATGATTCAAGCAAAGAACGGCAAGATCATCAACTTGAGTTCACAAGCAGGATTCGTGGCGCTCCCTACCGAATCCGTGTACTGCATGACCAAAGCGGCGATCGCTCACCTCACCAAGTGTCTCGCAGCGGAGTGGGGCAAATACAATATCCACGTCAACGCCGTAGCGCCCACCTTTATCCGTACGCCAGGCACCGTGAAATGGCTCGAAAATGATGCTTTTCGAGAAACCCTCCTCGCCAAGCTGCCGCTCGGTCGCGTCGGGGATCCGATCGATGTGGCAGGTGCCGTCGTCTTCTTGGCTTCACCCGCTGCAGGAATGATCACCGGGACGACTTTGCTGATCGACGGTGGATTCACAGCGCAGTAGTTGGCAGTGAGGCAGCGCTCAGGCTTCGCTAGCGTATCGAGCACCACTCGACTGGAATTTTCAACCAAACACCAAGGGTGGGCAATCAAGGATTTGTACTACACATTTGGCTTAAACCTCTCTATCACTTGGTGTACCGTAACCGCATGACGGAACGAGCTGGTTTGGGTCGGAGTCGCACTTCGTTTGCCTTCATGCTTCTAGCGTTAGGTTGTGGACGCGTGACGGAGGACTCGACTCCCATGCCCTCGTTAGGCGGAGCTGATGCGATACCTTCGGTTTCATCCACAGCTTTGCCGTCTGCTAACCCTTCGGTGACTTCACCCGACCCTGGCATGACAGAGACCCCGGTGATGAAGACGCCTCAATCTGACGTCCCCCGGCGTACCACGAAACCGTATTGGTCGCTGTGCGGTGAGATCCCGGCAAACCCCGCCATGACCGTGGACGCACTGGACGGCGCACGGGGTGACATCTGGACCATCGCGCTTTCTGGAGATGGGTCGACGCTCGGCATGTACGACGGTAGAACTGCAATGGTTTGGCACATTCCAGCTAACTTCTCAGAATCGAACCCGCTCTGGTACGCACGCACTGATTCCTTTCAGATCGATGTCTCGCCGGATGGCACCAGAGTTGCGGGGTCTTGGGACGATGCGCCAATTGGGGTGCACTACCTGGCTCTACTCCGCCAGCGATGGGAAGAAGCTCATGGACTTGCCGCTTCACGGGCACAATCCGCGGTTCTCACCGAATGGGGATGTTGTGGTGGCTGACGGCGAACTGTTCCGCCTTGGAGCTGCTGGTCCTTTAACGGTGTTGGATGCGCAAGCGTCTGCCTCCGTCTTCACGCCTGAGGGCGATGTGATCGTGGGACGCACCGGCGGTAGCTTGGCCAAATATTGCAACTACGAATTGTTGCGCTAACAATTGGTGACGCCAGGTGCGGAGGAACTTGGTGCGTCGGCCTTTCGCCCTGACACGACGCTACACCTGCACGGCGATGGCGAGTACTGACAAGCGAGGCTCAAACTCGCGAACCACCGTTTCCGCCAGGATCTGCCCGTAGCACTCACCCGGCATGAGTCCCCAAGACCGTTCTTTCGGCCCAATTGCATCGGCACTAATCGCGCCCGCCTCATAGAGGCGCCTGAGAACCTGCACCTGCTCTGGAAAGTCTCGGGCCACCCAGTCGCGGGCAGTGGGGAAGCTTTCAAGCAAATAACCCAACAAATCCCATCCAAACTGGCGGTGACGCACTTCGTCGCGCAGCACACGATCGAGGGCTATCTTCGCTACAGGTACACTGCACTCAGCGCGAAGCTCGGCAAAGAGGGGCACGGCGACGGTTTCACCTATACAAAACGAGCGCACGCAGACACGAACGAGGTCGCGTTCCAAAGGATCTGCGTCATGCCTCGGCAGCGCCAGCTGATTTCGTTCCAAGGCGGGCACGTTTCTCCCGCCGCTCGCTACGAAGACGTCACGACTGAGCTCGGCGTGATCGAGTTCGTCGGCCACGATTCGAAGCCCGTCATTGATAAGCTCGCGCGGGAACCCGAGCTGAATCAGCCACAATATTAGATGCTGGGTGATGGCACTCGACTGATACTCAGCGGCCACGCGACGCGACCACTCAACGCACACGAGTTCTGAACACGACCGAGCAGGCTCACTCACAGGACTCTACCTTCCCGCAAGCCCGCCGGTGCCACCACTGCCACTTGCCCCACCAGCACTGCAGGCGCCATCGGAGATCCACTTGCCAGTGCCGAAAGTCCCGTCATCGACGGCTGGGCCGACGCAACCGATGACCGTCCAGGCACCGCTGCTGCAGAAATAGCCGCAAGCGCTTTGATCCCGTCCAAATCCATCGCCCGCGCTACAGCTTGACCCCTCTTTTGGTAACTCACGTGGGCATGGGGCGGGCGGATTCCCTACGATACCCGTTATGCCCCAACTGTTCGGCGAGCACGAGAGGTTCACTGGGGTGTAGCCTTCGGGCAGTACACTCTGACAGTGGTCAGCCGGTCGCTCGCAGCTTTGCGAGCGCATCGCCCACCCTGACCCGCTTGGAATAGCCGACTCAGCCCTACACTCGAACTCAAGGACACGGCGCCCACCTGCGCAATCGCTCGGGATCGCACAGAGTTCTCCGACCGAGCAACCCGGCCGAAATACCTGATCCCTGTCAATCTGGGTTACCTGTATGGGAGTGCACGTGGGGATGGCTGCTTGTTGTGGCGGCGGCGGATTAACGGAAACATGGTGAGATTCGCCGGGACTGCTTGCGTTTCCCCCGCAGGCGGGGACCAGGGCAGCAAACGTCATCACCAAAGGAGTAGAATACTTTCGCGGAGTACGAGCCATGCCTGCAGGGTGTGCACGTTCTGTGCCAGGATAAACCGGGCAAAAGTGCGATATTTGCGGGGATTTGCGCAAGAGGATTCCGCCTCATGCTGGCACACTTGGCACACTTGAATTGCGCCTATGACGCTCACGCTCTGCGGCACCCGGATCGAAGAGAACACGGTGACAACCCATGCTGCCATCTTTTTCGTGACCAATGACCACAGCGGCACAGTGAGCATCAAAGACTCCATCATCACGCATAACCACGGCGGCTCCTGGTACGCCCTGCCAAGGATCTCAATGCACGAAGACACCAAGCGCAGTGTTGAGAATTCAACGTTGGAGTGAGTGGCGCCGCCAGCAATGGGCCAGCGGCATAGCGTTAACAGCTAGTTACATTTACCGCCAGCGACACATTTACCGCCCGTGCAGGTTCCGCTGTAACAAATATCGGCACTCTCACAACTTCCGCCCGCGCGCTCTTCGACAATGCATGTTTTCGCTTTGTTGCAGCGCCAATTCGGGGCGCAGATATCGCCGCCGAGCAGGCCCACACCGCAGGGCTCGCCAGCCTTGGGCTTCTTGGTGCAGGCGCCATCCACCATCCCGAGGGCGATATTACCGCTTAGCTTGCAATATTCATCGAGCGGGCAGGCATCAGGATACGACGCCTTGCAGGCAGCTCCGGCCGCCAGCGGAGCCGTACACGCGGCCACGAGCCCGGCCACGCCGAAGCTCTGGATGGTGCAGACGCTCCCCTCCTTGCATAGGACGCCCGCCTGGGGGTCGCAGCTTTCACTCACACTCCCCTTGAATGCCTCCGCGTTCGGGCGACATTTGCCAACTTTCTTCGCCTTAGAATCCGCACCAACGCACGTGAGCCCGGCGCTGCAATCAGGACTCGTAGCGAGACCGCACGCTTCGTCCACCTTTGCCAGCGTTTCGCATTTGCCACTATGACACGCAAGCCCGCTCGCGCAGTCCGTATCCGCATCGCACGATCCGCCTGCAGCTTCACGTGCCGAGCAGATGCCAGGGCAGGCCACGCCCTTACAGTAATTGCCTTTCGCGCATTCAACGTCCATCGTGCACGCTTGCCCCGCCGCGACAGTGCCCGACAGCGTTGCGACGCACTCATCGATATCGCGCTGATAGATCGCATCGCATCCCAAACCGGCTAACTTATCGGCACAGGCCTGCAGCTTCGTGCCGTCGTACTTGGCTTTGCCGGACATCACGGCAGTTTGAAAATTAGGGAGCTCGTCTTCGACCACTCGCCGAAGATTCGTGGTGCAATCCTCCCCGCCCAAGAACAGGGGCAATAGCGCACCGACGCAGGTTCCATAGGCCGCACAAATCGCCGCGGAATACTTCGCCGGCAGCTCCGTGATCGGGATCGGCGTGGGCCCCTCAAAGCCTGTGCTTTCACCGCATCCGCTCAGAAAACCGAGCACACTCAGACCACCACACAAAGACAATTTAAGAACAGTATGTTTCAAGAGAGCCTCCAAAGCTACCACACCGCCTGTCACAGTTCACAGGTTGGGGAAGCAAGCAGCAAAGTATATGCCAGCGCGGCCGATGAGTACTACACGCCTTCGCGAAGCCCGTGTATCTGTTCGTTCACACCGTTGCTGGCTCAAGCACGTGGTGTTTGCTCAGCCTTTGCTGATATGCCGCGCGCGTGTTGATGCTCCTGATTCTGAAGTTGACGCTTGTCCCGTGCTTGGTGGCAGCAGCGGGGCTGGCAGGTAAACGTTTTGGTCAAAGTGTGGGCGGCTGGTTGATTGGGTTTCCGATCGTCGCCGGCCCCGTGCTCTGGTTCTACGCGCACGAACAGGGCAATGCTTTTGCAGCTCGCGCGGCCCTCGGAACGGCTCTCGGCGTCGTTTCGCTGTGCGGTTTCTTGCTCGCGTACGCCTGGGCGGCGCGCAGCCTGCGCTGGGCACCCAGCTTACTTCTAGGCTGGGCGACCTTCTCAGCCGTGACACTCGGACTGGCAAACATTCCTCATTCAACTAAACTCCCACTTTGGGTGGCGGGGCTCGCTCCGTGTCTAGCGCTGACAGCGACGCTTCGAGGCTTGCCGCGCGTTCCCAATCAGACGTTGAACGTGGTTCCGCGGCTTGACCTCGGGGTACGCATGCTGATGACAGGCCTGCTCGTGTTAACGCTCACGAATCTCGCGCCGATCATGGGGCCGTCGTTGAGTGGCCTCTTCTCACCGTTCCCAGTCGCGACCACTATTTTGGTAGTTTTCGCTCATCGCGAACAGGGGCCAGCGGGAGTGCTTGCGGTGTGTGGCGGATTCATTCCGAGCCTCTACAGTTTCGTCGCGTTCTCGGTGGCGTTGTCGTTCGCTCTCGCGCGGTGGTCCACAATTACAGCTTTCGCGTTCGCACTCGTTATCTGCGCTATTTCACAGTCGATTGTCTTCGCACGGCTGGCTCTCGCGGCACCGCGTCAGTAGGGCCCGCGTGCACGGCCTACCCGAACGTGCCGTCTATGCCGGTAGCAAGGCCTTCGTGGTGGCGTTCACCCAGATGCTCGCGGGTGAACTCGAAGGAATCGGGGTATCGGCCGAGCCTCACCCAGAAACTTGAGAACCTGCTGGGGCGTCTTGCGGTACGGCCTGGGGGCCCGCGTGTGGTGCAGGTGAGGGTGATTCATTCCGGGACGTCTCTCCGGACGACGGAATTGCCGGCAGCTGGCTCTTGCTGTTTGCCAACGAGCGTTGCTTCTGGCAAATATGAGGCCCGATCGCCTTCCCTTTAGGAGCCCCCATCATGCGCCAACTACCTTTGCTTCCTCTGTTTGCCAGCGTGGCCCTCGTCGCCTCAACAGCTTTTTCTCTGAATGCCCTTGCGGGGAGCGCACCGGCAAAAGCCAGTGCCATCAATTCCTCGGCACGGGGTGCCGCCAGCTCTGCGCCGCGTCGCGAAGGGAGTTCGTTTGTTTTTTCCGATGGCACTCGCGTGCGGGCAACTGACCCTTCAGGGCATGCGGGCACGGTTGGGCGCGATGGCTCAATCTCCTACGGCGACGGCACGCGTGTCACTCACGATCCAAGTACGGGGGAATCCAAGATCCTCCACCCGGATGGCAGTTCAACGCGCGCCAATCCGAATGACCCTCGACGCGATGGTGGCAACTATGTCTATGGCGATGGCGTGCGCGTGCGTGCGGTGGATCCTTCCGGCAAAGAAGGGCAGGTTCAGGGGAACGGTTCAATCCGTTACTCGGATGGCACGAGCCTCAGCCACGATGTGCGAAGTGGCGATACCAAGATCGTTCATCCTGACGGCAGCGTGGAAGTCACGACGGCCAATACACCGCACCAGGACGGTGGGAACTTCGTGTGGTCGGATGGCCAGCGGGCGCGCGCGACCGATCCGAGTGGAGCCACAGGCAAGGTTCAGGCGGACGGCTCAATTGCCTACTCCGATGGCTCACGAGTGAGCCATGATGTGCACTCAGGGGATTCGAAGATCGTGCACGCCGATGGCAGCGTCGAAATGGTTCCAGGCAATGTTCCGCGACAGAATGGAGACTCCTTCCAATGGTCGGATGGTGTCCATGCACCTGCTCACGACCCGTCCGGTAACCCCGGAAGCGTGGGCGGAGATGGTTGGATTTCGTATTCCGATGGCACGACGGTGTCCCATGATCCCTTGAGCGGGGATTCCAAGATTGTCCATCCGGATGGCACCATGACCATGGGAAATTCGCGCACCGGGGAAACGAAGAGCTACGATCCCGCACAAGAACGCGGGTTAACAGCTCCCGGGAGTAGCCAAGGTAAGGGTTCAGCTCAGAACACGCCTGGCGCTCAGAATGGGAGGACGCCGCAGAACACGAGCAGCAGCACTCAGAACAATAACAACAGCTCCTCGAACCAGAATTCAAACTCCAATAACTCAAACTCCAATAACTCAAACTCCGAGAAAGCAAAGACCGAGAAAACCGAGAAGAGTCCCGCCCCAGAAAAAGAGAAGCCAGAGAAGAGCGGAAAAGGCCGCATGGTGCAGGATGATTCGCCGTCGGGGATTGCCAAAGGCGGACAGCGCTTCGTCGGTGTAGATCTCACGGGTCAGCCGGCACCCGATGAATCGCACGGTAAGGGTTCGCCCAAGCCGGGACTGATTCGAGGCGGAGTCGGGCCGGGCGGGCGTCCCTTCGGAGAGAAATCATCCGGCGGCAGCCGAGTCCCGTTCACCACCCATGACCTCGTGGTGAATCCTAATCCCGTTGCGCTCGCTGGAAGTCGCAGCGCTCGCCCGCCCATTGATGCGAGCGGCGGGCGCCGTTGAGGGTGGAGACAGGGGGTGCCAAGAGGAGCCTCGGCACCCTTTCCCTGCCCTTCTTCTAACGATTAGAGCGGGTTAATTTCACCGCAGGCAATCGCTGGCCCTGAGAGAAGCGGGTTCACTTGATTGATGGCGTGAATCACGATCAAGTATTTGGACACATCGTTCGCGCCATTCGTGCCGACCTCCCAGCTCGCCGCAGGAGCCGTGAAATTCAACGTGCCCATCATCTGAGCGTCACAGGTAATCGGCGTGATGATCTCTCCGTTGGGGACCCAGTGGCCCCCAGGAGGGCTACACGCTGTCCCAGCATCAACATGCAAGTGAACATTGTGAACGCCCTCCGGGCAGTTCATCACGGTCAGCTTGAGCTTAACCTCACCATTGCCGAGAAGCTGGAAGGTTGCAGTGCCTGTAATCGTCTCCCCGTCGCCAATGTGCGTCACCTGAGCCTCGGCCTTTGATCCGGGCTGACCCGCACCAGCCGCTCCTGCTTGGTTGCCAACGCCAGCCATGCCAGATGCGCCGCCGTTGCCGAGACCTCCGGTCGCTGTGCCCGCGGCACCGCCGCTTGCAGTACCGCCCGCTGACGTGCCGCCCGCTGACGTGCCGCCTGCTGACGACGTGCCGCCCGCTGACGACGTGCCACCTGTCATGGCGCTACCACCGGTGGCTTTGCCGCCAGTGTTTCCGCTATTGCCGCCGGTGTGCCCGCCTCCACTTGCCTTGCCTCCGCTGCCAGCTGGCCCGGAAGAACTTGCATCGCTACCGCAAGCTTGCACGGCGAGTGCTGCTAGACCCATCGAACCCAACCAAACCCAATGCTGAAGTTTCATAATTAGCCCTTCCTCAAGAAGCACGGAGGGTAATGCAGGTCCCCACTCGACGGATAGCTCCCGCGTAAAATTTGACCCGCGGTTCGCCGGTAACGCCGTTCAGTGAGGGCCGTCGATGGGGCTACGACACGCGCTCCCTGCCTTCTTAAGGGTCGCGCTGTACCCGGCCATATTTTGGGCGCAACATCTGCGTTCACACTCAATAGTCTTGCGCGAAAGCTTGCGCTCAAAGCGGACGGCAGAGCTTAAATAGGCCTATTTTCTCGATAAAATCAGCTGGTTCCAACTCGGCATGTCTCTTGCTGGCAGACGCCGGCAATGACGTCCCGCCTCGAAAAATTTAGCTATAACGACAGCGTCGTTCGAGCCTTCGCCCTGGCCACCGCTGTGTGGGCGCTGGTCGCAACACTCGTCGGACTTTGGCTGGCGCTGCTCTTGGTAATGCCGAGCCTCAACTTCGGTCTGCCCCAGCTGGCGTTTGGTCGGCTTCGCCCACTGCATACGAATGCCGCCATCTTCGCGTTCGCGGGCAATGCTGTGTTTGCGGCCATCTATCATTCGAGCCAACGCTTGCTGAAGGCACGCATCTTCAGCGACAAGCTCAGCTGGTTTCACTTCTGGGGCTGGCAAGCGATCATTGTTTCTGCGGCGCTCACGCTGCCGTTTGGGATCACTCAAGGCAAAGAATACGCTGAGCTCGAATGGCCCATCGATATTGCCATCGCTGTTGTGTGGATTGCGTTTGCCATCAATTTCTTTGGGACGATTGCGAAGCGGCGTGAGCGCCACCTGTACGTTTCGATTTGG
>JBBRRP010000165.1:0-11797 GCA_038246305.1 Polyangiales bacterium
TCAGGCGATCATCGGAAAAATTTGAATCAGCAACCTCATTCGCCAGGGTCTCAATATCAATCGGCTCCGTCATCTGATCCTCTGATCATGACCACGCCGACTCGGCAAGCACCAAACGCTCCCCCTCGACATTATTTCAACACTGCAAATTTCGCGCTGCCCCGCGTTGGATCATGAGAGCATGCGAACTACTTTTTTCTCCGTGTGAGTCTCCCCCGACTGGAGCGACGCGACAGGCTTGGGGGAGACGGGCCGAGTCTGCTCGGCCAGAGGGGGCAACGAGTCGAGTCTGCTCGGCCAGAGGGGCACGGAGGCCCGCGATGAAGCTAGTGATGGTTACGCTGTTCTTCGAGTCAAGCGATAGGCTTGGGGAATTATTCGCGGAGGGCTTCCAACATTTCTGCGTTGCTTAGGAATTTTTCGCGGAGCTTGCCGGCGGCTTGACCGCGTTCGAGTTCTAGACGGTCCACTTCCTCCCAATCGGAATATGTTGTTACCTTGAGGCCGCGTTGGGAAAGGAGTCCGTCGATGGCTTCGCGTGAGGCGCCCCTGCGGACGGGGTCGGCTGAGGCATCCGCTAGCATGTGTTGCGCAGTTTGCGCAGAATCTGGCTTGTTGGTGCCAATCACGCCGCTTGGGCCGCGTTTGATCCAGCCTGCTACGTAGAGGCCGCGGACAGCTTCACCACTGGGCGTGACGACTCGGCCTTCTTGATTGGGGATGACGCCGCGTTTTTCATCGAAGGGGACGCCCGGGAGAGGCACGCCTGCGTAACCGATGGAGCGAAATACTAGGCCTGCCTGAAGCTCCAGATATTCGCCCGTACCCTGCGCGCTCTGCTGGCCATTTCTCTCCACCAGCCGATTGCGCTCGATCTTCGCTTGGCTCAGCTTGTTGCCGCTGCCCGTGAACTCCGCCGGTGAGGCCAAAAACTCCATGCGCACGACTTTCCCAGCCTTGGCTGGGCGCGCAGCCAGCTCAGCCATGAACTCAAGCTTACGACGGTCACCCGCAGGCAGCGTCTCCAATTGGTCGAGAGCGGGCTGCAACTGAGCGGCATCGATCCTCACGTCAACGCCGTCGAGCCCGGCCATGTCTTGCAATTCGCCGAGATCAAACGCCGCTTCTGCCGGCCCTCGCCGCCCAAGAAGCACGACTTCTTCGACACGACTCGCCTCTAACGCTCGCTGCGCATGAGCCGCAATGTCGGTCTCCGCGAGCTCGGAGGTGCGACGCACGAGCAAGCGGGCAACGTCCATCGCTACGTTTCCCATGCCCACGACGATGGCTCGCTGACACGAGAGATCAAACTCTTCGTGCGCAAAGCTGGGATGCCCATTGTACCACCCCACGAACGCAGTCGCTGCGTGGCTACCGCTCAACGCTTCACCCGGAATGCCGAGCTTCCGATCTCCCGAACTGCCCACTGAGAGCAGCACTTGATCGTAGAGCTCGAGCAGCTCGCCCACCGAGAGATCAACACCCACCTGAACATTCCCAAGCAAGCGAAACAGTGGATCCGCGGCCGTGCGCTCGAAGGCTTTGGCGGAGCGTTTGATTTTTTGATGATCCGGAGCAACACCCGAACGCACGAGTCCAAACGGCGCAATCAGGCGTTCAAACATGTCAACCTCGACGGGCAGTGTTTTGTTCTTTAAAATGGCATCAGCCGCGTAAAAACCAGCAGGTCCGGAACCAACAATCGCCACTCGAAGTGGACGCACAGCATCAGGCATCGAGCGCGAAGCTACCACACCAACGAGGTTTCGGGATATAGCGCGCAGCAGTGGTTCCTGATCTGATTAAATCCCGTTGTCGCGTGGTCTTGAGCGGAGGCCCAGGTGGCGGGAAAACTACCGCTGCCGATCTTTTTAGGCGAGAACTTGGCGAGCGCGTAGTGATCGTGCCGGAGGCGGCCACCATGCTATTTTCTGGCGGTTTCCCGCGCGGGACCGAAGAGCTAGCCCGGCGAGCTGCGCAGCTTGCGATCTATCATGTGCAACGGAACCTCGAAGAAGTGCAGTTTGCTCGGTATCCGAACCGGATCCTGTTGTGCGACCGCGGGACGATCGATGGCGCCGCCTATTGGCCGGGCCCGCCCGAGGAGTTTTTTGAACAGGCGGGAACCACGCTCGAAGGTGAACTTTCACGGTACGATGCGGTCATCTTTTTTGAAAGCGCGGCGGTTGGCGGTATCTCGATCGAAGGCGGCAATCCCGTTCGCGTTGAGGGCTTGGACGCGGCAGTTCAGTTGGACATTAAGCTGCAGCGCCTTTGGTCCCAGCATCCGCGCTTCACGCGGGTGGGGCATCATCCTTCGTTCATCAAGAAGATTGTGCATGGGCTCACGGCGCTTGAGCAGGTTGTGGCTGATTTGATGTCTGACGAGGACCAGTGAAAGGCTTTTGGCGAAAAAGTGCAGCACTCGGCATGCTGTGCGCGTTCGCCTGCGGCGCCCCACAGAATCAGCCATTTCAAGGCGCATTCATGCCACAATCAATGGTGGAAACGGTTCGTCCCAGGGACGCGCAACAACGACCCACGGGAACTGAACCCCCGACAACGAAACCTACGGCAACTAAGCCCACGCCAACGACCCCAGTTGCGCCCCCTACAATTGCCCCAGCTGCGACGACCCCTGAACGGGGCGCGCCGCCGCGCCACTTCCCGCCCGCAAACTTTCAAGCTCCGTATGCCGCCACGGCGCAGCCTGGCGATGGCGACTGGTTAACCGTGGGCGCTCCAGACGACCGAGTGCGAGCGGCTGCGAGTATGGTGCGAAGCGTCGTTCACCCGCATCCTGCAGCTCGATATGTGTCAGTTGAGATTGTCGCACTGGATCTGGATCGGTTAGATATTGGGTTTGCGTTGGGTACAAAAGATGTGGAGGGTCAGAAGGTGCCGAGAGAGGTGCCGGTGGGCCTGGTGCCTGAGAGCGAGCAATCCCGACTTTTGGCGGTCTTTAACGGCGGATTTCAGGAGCAGCATGGTCATTTTGCGATGGGGCTGCCGGGCTTGATGGTCGGGCATCCGCGAGCAGATGCGTGCACATTGGTGTCCTCGGCAGTCGGAGCCTTTAAGTTGGAAACCTGGTCCCGTCTCGAAACGACGCAAGGCTTCCGTTTCTTCCGACAGACACCGCCGTGCTTGCTTGAAAACGGCGAGTTGCACGCTCAGCTTCTGAAAGGGAACACCAAGCTGTGGGCCGGCCACAATCCCACCATCGTGACTCGGCGCCGTTCAGCGCTCGGACTGGATAGCTCGGGCAAGGTCTTTTTTTACGCGGTAGGGGTAGAGGCAGCGCCCTTGCAGTTGGCTCAAGCATTGAAGGCAGCCGGTGCCGTCGCGGCCGCCGAGCTCGACATTAACTGGGCTTGGACAAAGATGGTGTTCTTTCGCGATGCTGCGGCTGCTCCCGAAATTGGCTCAGCACTGCGCGAAGAAATGGTGCACGGCAAGTCAACGTACGTAAGAACGCCTTCGGATCGCGACTTCTTTTACGTCGTGACTCAGGCGCCTCAGCCTAAATAGGTCGAGCGCTTGACGGGATGCTGCATGAGCTGCAGGTTATGCGGGAGAAACAATGCTGCGAACCTTGATCGATCTGTACTCACTCGTTGTTCTCGCCTCGGTCGTCGTGAGTTGGTTTCGGATTTCTCCGAGCCATCCCGCAGTTCGCTTCATCCACCGGGCAACCGAGCCCGTGTTAGCCCCGATTCGCCGAGTCCTTCCGGACATGGGCAGTCTCGATTTTTCGCCGATGCTGCTCCTGATAGCGCTGCGGGTCTTGGCTCGGCTGGTTTAGGCTCTAACGACCCTCCTCGCGCAGCATGGCGAGGAAGTCTGTGACGCCAGGATCGCGGCCCTGCTGAATGAGCAGGGCTGTGATTTGTCCTCGATGGTGCGTCTGGTGGTTGAAGAGATGGGCAACGGCCCACCAGAGCGGAGAGTCGTGCTGCTGCCCACGGCGCATGTACACCAGGGGGGCCGCGAGCTGCTCGTGGGTAAGCTCGGAGACAAAAGCCGATAGCTGGTCGTCGGTAAGTGCTCGCTCGCGTCGGAGATCCTCGAAGTCGGAGTACAGCTCCTGATCGAGGGAACGGATCCCTCCGGGGCCGATGAGTTCACCCGGAACGGTTACGCCGTTGAACCGCCCGAGCCACACTCTGTCGGCGAGCAAGAGGTGGTTGAACGTGCCATGGATCGACTTGAAAAACGCGCCGACGTCGCGTTTGCGTGCTGGGTCGCTCGGCGTGGCCGCAACAGCGTAGAGCTTGTCGTTCATCCAACGGTTGTAGCGGGCGAAGGCGCTGAGCCATTCGGGACTCATCATCTTGGGAAGGGTAGCACCAGAAACCTCGGCCACTCACCGCAGAATTTGCGAATTTACGACCTTAGCGGCCCCCTTCGCAATCACGTAAAACCCCGGCAAGTCAGGCGTCTCGAACATGCCGCGCGGATTGTTGCGTGTGATCGAGTCGGTGAGGGTGATTGAACCGCTCTTGTTGTTGCTGACGAAGAAGACCGCGCTGCCGCCTTCGTTGGCATGGTTGTTCTCGAGCAGGCTGCCGGTGATGTTGAGCGCGATCTCGTTGCCGTCGTTGTAGATCGCCCCGCCGTTGCCGCCGTCGCCGTTGTTGGCGCCCATGCCGACCGCCTTGTTCTCGGAGAGCAAACTGTTGATGATGTTCCACGACACGCCGATGCTGCTGAGCGCGCCGCCGTTTGCGCAGCTGTTGCCGAGCCCGGGTTTGCCGCCGAAAGTGCTGCCTACCACCCAAGCAGGCCGGGCCGGGCCGGCGCCGGGCTTGACCAAGTAGTCGAGCTTGCGGATCGCGCCGCCACCGAGGTCGGAGCCGAGGTCGGCGCACACGTTGTTGAAGAAGCGTGAATTGACGACCTTCAGGCTGCCACCCTGGGCGTGAATGGCGCCGCCGCCGGCGCCGTTGGTGTCGCCCTCCGGAATGCCTTTGGCGTTGCCGTCGACGAACGTGATGTTCTGGACCACGAGCTGTACGCCTGGGTTGGTGTTGCAGTCACCCGGTCCGGGTGGATAGACCTGCGCCTTGTCGCACGTCGACATGTAGAGAATCCGGACCTTGCCGCCGCCGCTGAGCGTGACCTTGTTGCCGCCGTCAATGACCAGCTTCGTGCCCTTGTCGTTGAACACCTTGGCTGTTGCGGTGAGCACGATCGTCGTCGGATCCGGCCCGCAGTCGAAGGTGATGATGCCGCCTTTCGCGACCGCGGCCACGAATGCGTCGCCGGTGCAGCTGGCAGGCGTGCCGGTGCCTATCACGGTCGTCGGTGACGACACGTTTTCGGCTTGGCCTTCGGCCGGAACTGCTGCGTGGCCATTCGGGTAGCCAGCGGGTGGGCCATCTTGCGGATTGGTGTTTGGGTTGCCGCTGGTTGCCGTGCCGCTTGCGGAGCCGCCTGACGTCGCCCCGTCTCCGCCGCTGCCGCCCGATGACGCGCTGTCCTCTTTGGAGCCGCAGGCGGTGAGCGTGCCGAGCACCAAGGTCGCTGCAACCGCGGCGGAGAAAGTCTTGCCCATGATTTGACGCTATCGCAGGGCTCGTTGGCGCAGCAACGGCGCGGATTGCCTACGTTGTGGTCGTGGTTTCCGGGCCCTGCTTTGAGCGTCCTGAACGTTGCGACCCGGTGTCATGGTGATGAGGCCGCGATGTCGTGGCTTGCACACCAAGCGTTTACCTTCGTGTGTGCCCCAACCGACGCCGTCGATCACGAGTTACCGCGTCTCGCGGCCCCATCATCGACGAGTCCATCCCAGGACCACTTCGGGATCCGAAGTCCGTTAGGGACGTCAGCGGCAGAGTCTTCATACCTTGCCATTGTGGTCGTCGTCGCCCACGCGAAATAGTCGTGGAGCACGTGGCGAAGCGGATTGTCGCCGCCGATGCCGACGTCGCTCAGCGCCTGATCGAAGCAGGCGATGGCACGGCGGTCCATCTCGCGGTGCGGCCCGTTGCCGCTGTGGGCACGAACAACGGACGTCTCGTCGCCATACCGTTCGCTGTAGACGCTGGGGCCACCCAACGCCTCCGCCCAGTAGGCCGCGAGACGTTCGGTGTGATCAGGATGGAATCCGTGGCTGAATGCGTGGCTCACCGACCTCGTCGGCCATCACCCGTTCGTGCCAGGCATGGGCAAGCTGGCGTACGGATCTAGCCTGAGAGATTTTGGTTTCCGCTCGCACCCAAGGTTCGCGCACTTGCAGGGGTCGAGTATCTTTGCCGCGGCACGGCTGTTCTCACCCGAGGAGCGCACTAGCGTCGACCACCTGTTCCACGAGATCTTCCGACCAGGCGTTCCTTTTCAGCCCGAATGGAGAAACGAGTGTCAGGAGAACTCGCTTTTTCGTTTTGGTCTGCGCTTCGAATAGGGAAATCTTGTTACGAAGCTCGCGGGCGTACGCCTTGGTAATTACAAAGGGCTCGGTGCTGAACTTCATCTCACATAGGTTGATGACGCCATCGCGACGATCGAGGAGGAGATCCACCTGTGCGCCCTGTTGATGAGGTGAGCGCTCACGCGGTACGAAACGCCAGCTTCCGACTGCTGTGACCAGGTTCTCGATACCGAGCGCTGACTCCAGTTCGCGCACGTGCTTGAGACAAATGCTCTCGAAGGCGTAGCCCGCCCAGGCTGCATAGCCGGACGTCTGGCTCATTGCCTGCCAGTGCCGAGCCCCGCCGCGAGCCAGGATGCCTTTGGGAGCTGGCGCGATCCACTTCAAATAGAAGAGTGTGTATTCGTCGATGACACGGTACAGCGTCGACTTCACCTTCTTCCCAAAAGGCTCAACACGAGCGATGAAGCCAGCCTCCTCCAGCTCCTGAAGGCGCCGATTCAGGCCCCCGCCCGATGTTCCCTCGGTAGCATCAATCAGCTCATCGCGCGTCCGACCCTCCTTCCGTTTGGCGAGAGCCTGGAGGATTGAGGCGTGAGCTTCGTGATCGCTGAACAAACTGGCTAGCACGTTATCAAACTCGGCCTGCAATGGGCCTGCTCGCTCGAAGCAGAGCGCTCCGATTGTCGCCGCCACGGACTGACCGCGCGGCACAAGGCTTAGGTAGTACGGCACTCCGCCAAGAGCCATGTAGAGCTGAAGCAGCTCGACGCTCTTCAAGCGGATCTGGCGGTTAGCCAGGTACGTGCGCGTCTCTCTCACCGAGAACGGTTCGAGGCGGATTTGGCGGGTGATGCGATTGTGGAGGCCGCCTTTCGCCAGCACGATTCGCCGCAGCATCCATGACGCAGCGCTTCCGCACACGATGACCTTCACGCTCGGTATGCGTGAGAGAGCGCGATTCCAGTAGTAATCGAGTGATTCAAGCAATCGCGACTTCGGCGCGGCTAGCCACGGAAGCTCGTCGAAGAACAGCACGATGGCTTCATTGGGATGCGCGGACGCCCGCGCCTCCACCAGGCCGGTGAGATACGAGAGAGCGTCGTCCCAGCTATGGAAGTCCGGCAGACGCGCGCCACCAGCGAAGACAGGCTCCATCGCCTCACGGAATCGCCTTAGCTGTACCGCACTGCTTCCTCCCTTGGTCCCAGTAACCTCAAGAAATGTGCCCGCGCGCGGAGCCATGAACTGTCGAACCAGGAAAGTCTTGCCGACGCGCCGACGGCCGTACAGAGCTAAGAGCTCCGCGGCCTTCGACTCCAGCACCTCTAGCAACAGAGCTTGCTCGCGTTCGCGTCCTATTAAAGATTTGGCCACCTATTTCAAGATAGCTGGCCAAATCGATTTCGGTCAATAGAGATTTGGCCACCTATTTCAGGATAGCTGGCCAAATCGCAGAGCGGGCTCCTTCTCGGAGAACAACCTGTGCGTGAGGGCTCAAGCTATGCTCTAATTTCAGCAGAATGCCCGAGCTTCCCGATGTTGAGGTCTACATTGAGCGACTGAATGCGCTCTTCGGGGGGAAGCGTTTGAGCGCGGTTCGATTGAAAAGTTCGTTTCTCCTGCGGACGGCAGTGCCTCCTCTCACCAGCATTCACGGGCAGGAGCTCCGACAGGTGTTCCGGCTGGGAAAGCGCTTGGTCTTCGAGTTCAATCGGGATATTTTTCTAGTTCTCCACCTAATGATCGCGGGGCGGTTGCGGCTGCGCGCGCTCGGCTACGCGTTAAAGACAAAGCCGGATCTTGCGGCTTTCGATTTTCCGGAAGCTTCTGTGTTGCTCACAGAAGCAAGCACGAAGAAGCGAGCCAGCTTGCATCTGGTAGAGGGTCGGCAAAGCCTTACCGAGTTTGATCGCGGTGGCGTGGAGCCGCTTCTCGTGAGCGAGCAGGGCTTCTGCCAGGCGATCCTTCGGGAGAACCGCACGCTCAAGCGCGCGCTCACGGATCCTGAAATCATGAGTGGGATCGGAAATGCGTACAGCGACGAAATTCTTCACCGCGCCCGCCTTTCTCCTGGGCAGCGCACACACAACTTGGAAGAGGCGGAACTTGCGGCGCTCTACAGTGCGTGTCGCTCAACTCTCAGCGAATGGTTGGAGCGGTTGCGGGACGAAGTGGGAGCGGGGTTTCCTGAGAAGGTGACTGCCTTTCGCGAAGGCATGGCCGTGCATGGCCGCTACCAAAAGCCGTGCCCAGTTTGTGCGACACCGATCCAGCGTATTCGTTATGCCAACAACGAGTGCAACTACTGCCCCAGCTGCCAAACCGACGGAAAATTACTTGCCGATCGGGGCCTCTCGCGCCTCTTGGGGCAGGACTTTCCACGATCGCTGGAGGAGATGGAGGAACATAAGGCAAACCTGAGGCGCTCTTGATACCTGATTAACCTCTTCTGTTAGGTGCACAACCCCTTACCTGCCGAGGTGAGCTTGGCGATACTCACGAGGTGCCAACCCCATGCTTTTTCGAAAGATACGCGAGAAGTAGTAAGCATCAGGGTACCCCACTCGAAGGGCCACCTCGGAAATCGGCAGTTTAGCCTCAATAATGAGCATTTGCGCCGCACGTTGAACCCGCAGCTGCTGAAGATAACCTAAGGGGGCGACACCCATCTTCTGACGAAAAACGCGCGTTAGGTGCGAAGTGGACCAGCCGGCAACACGTGCCATGTCGCTCAGCGTGTGATCAGCCTGCATGTTATCGTGGAGCAACTTGAGCACTCGACGGAGTGGTAGAGCCTGCAACGGTGCACGGTTGGCCTTCGCGCATGCCTCAAGCACGGTGATCAGGCGTGCACACATGGTAAATGCCGAGCTGCGGTCGGCGGTGGAAGCAATTCTTTCGGTGAGCTCCCGGATCCCACTCACTACCTCTGGAGCCTTACCCAAACGGCGCACCGGCGCTTCGGCAGTGAGGCCAAGGAGACTTAGAACACCAGCAGAAGCAGAACCCGCATAGTGAGCCCAGGCAATCGTCCAAGGAACCCGCCGGTGCGCAGCGAAGCTGTGTTGAAGCCCGGCTGGCAAGACTAGAACATCCCCTGCGTGCACCTCGTGCCTCCGGCTAGCCACGTCCACCCAGCCCATGCCGCGCTCACAGTAGATCAGCAGGTGTTCGTCGCTGACGCGGTCCTTCAAAACGTGGTCGCGCGCCGTTGGAAAGTAACCCGTGGCGATAGGGAAGAGGGAGTCGGTGAGCGGATCCTCTCGGAGCATTGAGATTTGAGCCGGGGAGAGCCCCGCGTAAAGCCATTTCACGGAATAAAGTTAGCACAATTGGGACGGCTTCGTTTCGCATTCCAATCCCAGGGTATCTTTACTATGAGCGAATCATCCAGGTTTGCCGACTTGATCCATGGTCTCGTCAGGCTCCCTCCAGCACACTCAAGTCACGTTCAAGCTGAGTTGCGGCAGGGAAAACCTTATGAAGCTGACACCAAACACCGTCGTTGCGCTGTGCCTACCTTGGTTGGGCATTGGGTGTACCAATGAAGTTCCCGCTCAGAGTAGCCATCCGGGCGGGCCGTCTTCAACAGCAGGGACTCCGGCCGTGGGAACTCCCGGAGGCCCGGGAGGCCCAGCAGGTTCTCCGAGTGGAACCTCCAGTGTTCCTGTTGTGCCGGGACAAATTCCTGCCGCAAGCGCCCTAGGGCCAATTGCGCTCCGTCGCCTCAACAAGTTGGAGTACGAAAACACCGTGCGCACTCTGGGAGCCGCACCGGGAGCCGCGAGCGCTTTTGCCGAGGACGATCCGTCACTCGGGTACACCAACATGGCGGCTGTGCTGAGCGTCACCCCCCTGCTCGCCGAACAATACGCCCGCACGGCCAAAGCCGTTGCCGGGGCGCTCAACCTCACCACCGACGCCCCGTGCGTGGACCCCGCCAACGGCGCCAGTGCTACCACGTGCGCTAGCGCCTTTATCCAACAGTTTGGCAAGCGCAGCTTTCGGAGGCCCCTTACGGCTGAGGAAGTCACGGCTTACACGGCCATTTTTCGGGAGAAACTTCCACGCTCGGATTACGCGGGCGGCATTCGTCTGACCGCAGAGACGATGCTCCAGTCACCGTTCTTCCTCTACAAGACTGAGATTGGCGAAGGTTCAGGCCTTGATCGAACGCTGACCTCCTACGAACTCGCCAGTCAGATTTCGTATCTCGCCACTGGAGGGCCGCCCGATGCCCAACTTTTGGCAGCGGCAGAGGCATCTAAGCTAAGGATTCCTGCGGAACGCGAAAGCCAACTGAGGCGACTCTTAGCCACTCCCGAAAGCACCAGCTGGGTATCGATATTCGTTGAGGAATGGTTGGGGATCTCCAAGGCAGGTTACCTCGCAAAAGATCAAACAGCTTTCCCGAGCTATACCCCCACGCTTTCTGTTGCCGTGGCTGAGGAATCCTCCCGCTTCATCGCTAATCTGTTGACCACGAGTCATGGCTCGCTCCAGACACTGTTCACGGCGGACTGGACATTTTCGAACGCCGAGCTTGGAGCGCACTATGGCCTTGGCCAAGTGCCGACTGACTGGCAGAAGGTTACCCTTCCCGGAGCGCAACGGGCGGGGGTGTTAACCCAACCAGCGTTTCTCGTGGCGACTTCGAAGGCCGCGGACTCCTTCCCGATCCGCCGCGGAAAAATTCTCAGAACCCGCATTCTGTGCGGGAATGTGCCTCCTCCCCCGGCCGATCTGAAAGTGATGCCCGTCGCACTCGACCCCAATCTAACAACGCGTGAGCGCTTCCTGGCGCATCAACAAGCAGGAAGCGTATGCGCTGGTTGCCACAGCCTGATGGATCCCTTGGGTTTTGGTTTCGAGAACTACGACGCCACCGGCGCCTACCGCACAACCGAAAACAACAAGCCCATCGATGCCACGGGCGAAATCAAAGCCGTGTCACCTGAAGTGGACGGTCCGTTCGCCAACGGGATCGAGTTCACGCAGCGGATTGCGCAGAGTCAGGTGTTGAAGGATTGCGTAGCACGCGAAGCCCTGCGCTGGTCGCTCGGGCGTGGCACCCTCGATGCGCCAGCTATGGATCCTAAAGTTGTGCGAGACCAAACCCTGGTTCAGGGGCTCGCAACACGCCTCGGTGCTACCAACTCTGACCTACGCGAACTGCTCGTGGCCGTGGTTTTGCGCGATGAATACGTCTCGCGATCGGACCAATAGAACGCACTTTTGAGAGGATTGGAGCATCATGTTTTCTAGAAGCATTCTAAAGCGTCGTGAGTTACTGCTCGGTCTTGGGTCGGCAAGCTTTCTGGGCATCCCCGTCTTCAGGCAAACATTCGCAGAAGCCCAAGGCGGTACGTTCCCTGTGCGGTTTATCCCAATTTACATGCCTGGGTGCGAAGCGCTTGGCAA
>JBBRRP010000166.1:0-11762 GCA_038246305.1 Polyangiales bacterium
CCACTGCCGACGTGCTCGGGCACCCAATGAATGGGTTGATTGTTCTTCACGAGGCGCTCTTTGATCTGTTCCACTTTCATGAACCACGTGGAAAGCGCCATGTAGAGTAGCGGCTGCTCGGTGCGATAGCAGTGTGGGTAGGCGTGGACGAGGGTGTCCTGATCCACCAATTTTCCTTCTGCCTTGAGTTTGCTGACGATGCCTTTGTCCGCATCCTTGGCGAATTGTCCGGCGAAATCCGAAACGCGTTCATCGAAGATGCCGGTGAGCCCCACCGGCCTCAATACCGGCAAGCCTTCGCGCAGGCCCACTTGGTAATCGTCTTCGCCGAATGCCGGCGCTTGATGCACGATGCCAGTTCCCGAATCGGTGGTGACGTAGTCTGCGCCGACGACGCGGAAGCACCAGCGCTCGCCCGTATCGTGTGTTTTGTAATTGGCGAAATAGGGCAACAGGGGCTCGTAATTCCGACCTACGAGTTCCTTGCCACGCAGGCGTGAAAGCTCCGTTGTTTTCCCGACCCGTCCGCGGGCTTGATAATCGGCGAGGCGGCTGGGTTCGAGATACGCGATTTCTCCGCTCTCATCGAGCCGCACTTTGACGTATTCAACGTCGGGGTGCACTGCGAGCGCGAGATTGCTCGGCAGCGTCCACGGGGTGGTCGTCCACGCCCAGAGGTATGCGTCTTCGTCTTCGAGTTTGAAACGCAGGGTAACGCTCGGATCCTGACGGCGTTTGTGCCCTTCTTTCTTCGTGACCGGGTCCCTTTCTTGGGGGCCTTGGGCGACTTCAAAATTGGAGAGCGGAGTTCCCAGTGCCGGGGAAACGGGCTGGATCCGAAAACCCTCGTAGATCAAGCCCTGTTCCCAGAGCTGCCCGAAAACCCACCACACGGTCTCCATGAACTCCGGATCCATGGTCTTGTATTCGTGCTCAAAATCCACCCAACGCCCCATGCGGCGCACCGTAGTTTCCCATTCGCGCGTGTAACGCAGCACGCTGGCGCGGCAAGCCGCGTTGAAACCTGGAACGCCGTAAGCCTCGATCTCAGCTTTGCCGCCAAGCCCCAATTCTTTCTCAACCAGGCTTTCCACCGGCAAACCATGGCAATCCCAGCCAAAGCGTCGCTCCACATCGAAGCCCTGCATTGTGAAATAGCGCGGCACGATGTCTTTGATCGTGCCGGCCAAGAGGTGCCCGTAATGCGGGAGACCTGTAGCGAACGGTGGCCCATCGTAAAAAACAAAAGCCTTCTGTCCTTTGCCAGCGAGGCTTCGCTTCTCGGTGCCCTGTTCGGCCCACAGCGCCAAAATCTCGTGTTCGAGTTTGGGTAAATGAAACTCGGTCTTGGGTGCTTGAAACGTAGACTTTGCGGCTTTCGACATGGCTAAGGCGGCGCAATCTAGTCTCGCTCTTCAGAAGCTACTAGCCCGGTCAGGAAGCGCAGGACGAACACACGAGCACCGGGCGTTGACGGCGGCGCGCCGCGGGAGGGTTCCCGTGGTGCGAGCGATAGTAAGCATGCGTAGCATGCGAACTATCGGGGACCGCCCTGGATCCCGCTGCGGTGCCTCCTGCCGATCGCACTGATTACGTTGTCACGGTAACGTTGAGGCGTTCATCACTCCGGATGGTTCGGCCTGGCCCGTCGCATCCTAGGGAGCCGTGCGATCCCGGCGTCGAAGAACGATCGTCAGTGCCAAGCCAAGCAGCACGAAGAGGCCACTCGACTTTCCGCCAGGGGAACCGCTCGTTCGGCAGCCGCAGCCAGCGTCTTGAACATTTCCGCGCGGCGATGAAGCCGTGCCACCTGTGGTGGCTCCGGGGAGAGAACCTGTAGAGCCACCCAGGCTTCCATTCGACACCGGCGGGTTACCTTTTGCGCCACCCGCAGAAGTCGCACCACCGAGCGAAGCGTTGGCTGATCCACCCACCAACCCTCCGGAAATTCCGCCTGTTCCGCCCGTCGTAGTGTTCGGGGCGCCTCCGGTTGTTGCCGCGCCGCCGCCGCTGCCGTTGCCGCTGCCGCTGCCGCCCGTGCCCCCGGGCAAACCACCGGTCCCCGAAGGATCGCCGGTCGGGCCTGTTACGCCGTCAGCGCCTTGAAATTCAAGAGCGCCGATATCTGGAGCCAAGCCAAACGGCACACCGCGGCCCAACAAGTCTTCGGTGTAGCCCAGGGTGGCACCGGCATCGATGGCTGGGCTACCGACCTTCAAGTGGAAGTTACGGCTCGGCACGTCCACGAACATGGGATCTGCGATGTGCTCACTCGGGTCCAACGCAAAGCCCACCGGGTCCGCGTTTCCAGCAGCAAAATAGATGTTATTGGTGTGAACGCTGCCCTCGGGGAGGTTGCCACCGTAGACGGGGAGATCGTCTCGGACCATGAAGATGTTGTTCCGCGAGGTGAAGTTCTTGAGGGCGGCAAAGCCAAATACGATTTCCTCGGCAGGTGGCGCCGGCGCATTGATCCGACGAATCGTGTTGTTTTCGAGGACCACCCCATCCCCCTCCCAAAACAGCGAAAACTGCATCAGGTCATCGCTCAGATTATAGGCGATCTTGATATTCTTCGTGTCTTTATCAAACGAGGTGACCTCGATGAAGCCCACGTTGCCAATCGAGACGTTGTGATGAATGTTGATATCTGTGATGGCGTGGCTACCATCCGAGGTATTTTGCTTATCCAGCTCAAGGAACCCACCATCCGCGCCGAAAGTGGAGAGTGGCCCCACCACGGCGTAGTTCTCAATTCGGTTGTAGGAGATCTCAGCGCCTCGATTGCTCACAAAGACCGCAATAGGGCCCCAAACGGCCCCGTTTAGCATGCGGGTGCAATCGTGAATGTGATTGCGCGTGATGAGCGCGTCTTCTCCACCAATGCGGATGGCAATCGGTGCATTTTTGAAGTCGTTGTTTTGGACAACCACGTGATTGGCACCTTCGGTGATGTGCACAGCTCCGATAGAGCCCACATCTCCGTACTCTGGCGCGGGCGCTCCGTCCGCAAAGGCGAGTCCGTCGACCACGATGTAACTGCCGTGCAGCACGATCGAGTTGCCTCCCGATACGGCAAAGCTCGTGTTGGTGAATAGGGGGAGCGCACCCGTTCCGTAGGAGGTCAACGTGATCGGCGCGTTCGCCGTGCCTGAAGCGGTGACGTCCAATGCCCCCGGAAACAGGCTGCCCTTTGCGAAGAGCACCCGATCGCCGGCGCTGAGGCTCTGGCCTTGCAGCTTGCCCAGCGTCTTAAACGGCGTGGCCATGCTCCCGGAACCATCACTCGCCGCATTCGAATCCACGTAATATTCCGCGGCCAGAGCCCGGCACGGGATAACCAAGCAGAGAACACCTGCAAATCCGCCGAGTAGCGTGAGTAGAGCTTTTGGGTACGACATATTTCTCCTAGCCAAACGCACTGCGTCCCGCACCATAAAGAATGGCGCGTAGACACAGCTCCGCGCTCACGCCACCAGCGGTTTTCCGCGAACGCGCTGCAAGTGCGAGAGTCCTTACACTGCAGGGTGACAGGTGGGAGGTAGAAGGAGCAACGTGCCTTTTATGCGAAACATAGATAAAATGTCGTTTCGCGCCGTAAATGAGGTGCACGGGCCTAGTCGATTAGCGGCGCCCATTCGTGGTGAGCGACAGGTAACGGCGCCGATAATCACGGGCCGTCTCGCCAGTGTGCTTGTGGAATTTTTTTGAGAAATAGAGCGGGTCGTTGAAGCCGAGATCCTCGGCAATTTGCATGATGGGCAGATCGGTCTCACAGAGCAATCGACAGGCTTGCTTCATCCGGAGATTGTTGACGAAACGCATTGGGCTCTCAGATACATATTTTTGCCACAGTCTGCGAAACGTAGACGGCGAGAAGCCGAATTGACGCGCCAGGTAGTCGAAATCTAGGTCTTCGAAGTAGTGCTCCTCAATGAGGCTCCGAAGTTCAAACAGGCTTTGGTGCGCCGCGTCGACCGCTGGCTCTTCGTCATCGAGCAGGGTCTCTGCGACAATGCGCAAGACGAGCCGATCGACTCGATCTGCATTGCCGAGCACGTTGATATTTTGGAGCAGCTCCGTGAGCTCATCGAGCAGACGTTTGCATTTGCTGAGTGAACGAATCGGCCAGGTGAAGCGGTTGTCAGGCACGAGCCCCATTTTGCTCAACGCGGCAAGACACGACCCAGGATAGGAGAAATAGAGCTCTTGCCAGTTCGGAGTCGGGCCGTAGCGAAAATGCAACGGCGGGACCTCGACGATCACACACGGTGCGTTGATCTCAAACTCACGTCCTGCGACGTAGAGGTGCCCACGCCCCGATAGGATGAGCGAGAACGCCACCACGTCGAACTTGAAGTCGACCCAACCTGTTTTCTTGGGGACATATCCAATTTGCGCCACCTCGGCGACGTACGGCAGGCGGCGCGGGTGTGAAGCCACGTGGGTGCTTTTGATTGCGAGTTCCATGTGCGTGAGCAGTACTGGCAGGTCTGAGCAAATCTTACATGTTTGTGGCGAAACAGTCCATTGTGGCCGGGATATGTGCGGCTATAACTAAGCATAATTGACAAGTTCGAGGGCACCCCATGAAACTTTCCGTCCAGCTTTACAGTCTTCGCGACGCCGCGAAATCCAACTTCCCGAAAGTGATCGAAGATGTTGCCAGGCAAGGCTACGACGGCGTGGAGTTTGCCGGGTTACACGGGCATGCCGCGAGCGAGCTCCGTTCCATCCTCGACCGTGTCGGGATGGTGGCATCGAGCGGACATGTCGCTGTCTTGGATCCCACCAAGTGGGATCAGGTGAGGAGCGATGCTGACACTCTGGGGTACAAGCATTTGGTCGGTGGGTTCGGTGAGAGTGATTTCAAGAGTGAGGAGGCTATTCGAACGGCGGCGGCGGCGGTCAATCGCGCGGTTGAGCACTTTGTGCCGCTCGGTTATACGGTGGGGATCCACAACCATTGGTGGGAGTACGACGCACCGAACAAGGGCGATCTCTTGCTCGAGCTGTGCCCCCAAGCTCATCCGCAGTTTGATTCCTATTGGGTGACCTGTGGCGGCGCCAATGCGGCCGCCTATATCCGTCGCTATCGCGGACGTGTGAAGCTCATTCACATCAAAGATGGCCCACTCGATCGCCATCAGGCCATGACGGCAGTGGGCAAGGGAAAAGTCGACATCAAGAGTGTCGTTGGTGCAGCGCTCGAAACCGGAGTGGAGTGGGGTATTGTTGAGCTCGACCGCTGCGACACCGATATGCTCGAGGCTATCGGAGAGAGCGCTCGCTACTTGAAGCCACTTCTAACACGGTGAAGCATCATGACGGTTAAGAAATCACAGCTCAACGTCGGCGTTATTGGCTACAGCCCTCTCTTTCACATGGGCCGAGGCCATCTGAAGGAAATGGCTCAAAATACGGGATTTGTGCCGAAAGCTGCGTGCGACATCAATCCGGAATTCCTGCAGCAAGCGGAGAAGGATTTCCCTGGCATCGAGACCTACACGAGCGTTGAAGCGATGCTCGCCAAGAGTGAAGTCGATCTGATTGCCATTATCTTGCCGCACAATCTGCACGTCGAGGTGGCGCTCCAATGCTTGCGCGCCGGCCGCCATGTGGTGCTCGAAAAGCCCTTCGCACTCAACGTCGCCGAGTGCGAACAGATGATGGCCGAAGCGAAGAAACGCGATCTCGTGTTGACGACTTACCACAACCGGCATTGGGACGGCAGCATTCAGACCATCGTGCGTGAACTCTCCAAGATTGGACGGCCCTTCCGCTGGGAATCACATCAAGGTGGGTACAGCGAGCCGGGAACCTGGTGGCGGAGCTCCAAGGAGATCTCGGGCGGGATCATCTTTGACTGGGGTGCGCACTTTGTGGAGTGGATGCTGCAAGTGATGCCCTATCCCATGACTGAAATCAGTGGTTTTCGGGTGAAGGAAGTGTGGAGGAAGACCACGAACGAAGACGAGCTGGAAGCTATCGTGCGCTTTGGCGATCGCGCCATCGCTTCACACACAGCGAGTGATGTGGCCATGGCGGGCAAAGACGCAATTCGCATTCTGGGCACGAAGGGTGCGATCACTTGGAATTTCAGCCATGTTTCGGTTCACATCCAGGATGAAAAAGGCCAAACGGTGGTAACTCAGGTAAATTCTGAGAAGAGCGAAGGTCACAAGTTTTACCAGAATTTGCACGAGCACCTTTTCAAAGGTGAGCCTCTGGTGATCACGCCGGAGCTTGCGACACGGGTGATTCAAGTTCTCGATTACGCCGGCAAGAGCGCTGAGCAGGGCCGAGCCATCTCGGCAAAAATGCCCTGATTTCGCCGCTCGCGCGAGACTGAGCGCGCCCGATTGTGGTACCTTCGAAAAACCCATGGGGAGCACGCGCTACAGAGGCGAGATCGAAGCGTTCCGACGCGAGCGTGAAGAGAGTTTGCGCCAAGAGGCCGGCTGGCTCTCTCAGGTAGCGCTCGTTTGGCTGGAGCACGAGTGCGCGGAGCTAGATATCGGGAGCGTGAGCGTGACCGATGCCGGCGTGCGGTTCGTCGCCGCACACGGATTTGATGTGCAATTGAATGGTGTGCCGGCTCGGGACATCCTGCTGAGGATGGAGACGGAGGATTCACCGGATGTGCTGTCGCACGGACAGAGACGGTATCAGCTCGTCAAGCGGGCAGGCGCACTCGGTGTGCGCGTGCGTGACTCCAACGCTCCTGCACGGCGCCGTTTTGGCGGCCTTTCGTGGTATCCAGTGGACGAGGCGTGGCGCATCGTTGGGAAGCTGAGCCCGACCCATGGCCAACGTGAACAGATGCATTTCACCGGTGGCCAAGAAGAAGAGACCGAAATTCCGGGCCTGATCTCGTTCACCGCGCAGGATCGTGAGCATCGTCTGGTGCCCTATAGCCGCCCCGATGGATCGCTCTTGTGCGTGTTCCGCGACCTGACGAATATCGACCAAACTTACGAGTTGTGCCGCTACTTTTATACTTCCGCTCCTGACGCAGATGGCAGCGTGGTGCTCGATTTCAATCGGGCCGCAGCTCCCACGTGTGCCTTCGTGCCGTTCGTCACCTGCGTGCTGCCGCCGCCCGAGAATCGGCTCTCCCTGCGTGTCGAAGCTGGGGAACTCCGCCACGTCGAAGCTCTTTTCGGTGAAGATGGCGCTTGAATTGACCCTCATCCTCGGCAGCCCGTATGCGTGGCGCGTGCAGCTCGCACTCGAGCACAAGGAGCTGCCTTATACAACGCGCGTGCTCTCGATGTCTGCGGGCGAATTGAGATCACAGGAGCACCTGGCGAGGAGTCCACGCGGTAAAGTTCCGCTGTTAACAGATGGGGATTTCATCATCTCCGAATCGATTGCGATCCTTGCTTACCTTGAGCGCCGCTCTCCGGAGCGGCCACTGTTCGGTGTAACTGCCGAGGAGACAGGGACGATTTGGCGGCATGTGTCCGAGTACACCGCGTATGTCGATGAGGCCGTCGAGGCGTTCATCCTACCGGTGTACTTCGACCGGGTTGCTGAGGAGGCCGAACGCGTGCGTCACGCGATCGCTACTCTAACGGTTGAGTTGGCAACCTACGACCGGCTCTTCCGAACATCGGAGTATCTCGCGGGACCCACGCTGACAGCCGCCGATTTCGTGGTGTTCCCGCACGTACAGTCCGTCCTGCGCGCAGCCAGTAAGCCCGCCGCGAACACTCTCGAATTGCCATTCTTACCACTAGCGACGAAACACCCCGCGCTCGCCGCCTGGCTGGAACGAATTGCACGGATGCCGGGTTACGAACGAGCGTATCCTCAGAACTGGCGCGCAGCGCTCACTTGAGCCGCGATGCGTTCGATCAGAGCTGCGGCGCCAGCAGGCGGGCGGCCGAGCCGACGAGCCGTTGCAGGAAAGGCGATCTGGCCTCGTGGAAATGCTCGCGCGTGGCGTAGGTCAGGTCCTTCTCGAAGGCGCGGGCCAGCTCGGCGACGCACGGCCCACCGTAAAGTGCTGCAATCAGCTCGAAGTTCAGACGAAAGCTGCGGTTGTCCAGGTTGGCCGTCCCCACAATCGCCAGCTCGTCGTCAATGACCGCAGTCTTCGCGTGCAGCATCGCCGGTTCGTAGAGGAAGATTTTCGCGCCGGCCGCCCGTAGCTCGTCGTGGAATGTGCGGCTGGCGGCGTCGACCCACACAGAGTCGGTTTTGCGCGGAAACAGCAGCCGTACGTCGACGCCCCGGTGGGCGGCACCTGCGATCGCGGCTAGGATCCCCTCTCCTGGTACGAAGTAGGGCGTGGTGAGCCAGAGCCGTTCGTTGGCGCTGGTAATGGCCGCGAAGTAGAAGGCCTCTATCGCATACCCGTCGGCGTCTGGACCGGAGGCGAGGATCTGCGCGATCTGGGGCTGCTCGGCGGCGTCGGCAGCAGGCTTTGGCTCGTTCCCGCCGGCACCGGCGCCAGCAGACGCTGAAAGCTCAGCTCCCGAGGGCGTCGGCGGAAAGAACTGAATGAACCGCGACTGCGCCTCGCAGCCCAGATCGTCGCCGGTGGAGAAGACCCAGTTCTCCAGGAAAGTTGCCTGCAGACTGTGGATTGCGGGCCCCGCCAGGCAAACGTGTGTGTCGCGCCATGCCGCCTTGCCTCGCGCTCGCGCGCTGTGATCGTCGGTGACGTTCATGCCGCCAGTGAAGCCCACGACGCCGTCAATGACGACGATCTTCCGATGCGTGCGAAAGTTCATCACGCGCCGCCAGAGCCCCAGGGGACGGACGCCGTTGAACAGCTGGACGTTGACGCCAGCGCTGCGCAGGTCTCGCGTCACGTGGTGTCCTAGGCTGACCCCGACGGCGTCGACGAGCAGCCGCACCTCCACGCCGGCCTCGGCGCGCTCGATCAGGGCGTTGACGATGCGCATGCCCGTCTGATCGTCGCGGAAGATGTAGTACTCCATGTGAACGTGCTGGCGCGCGCCGCCGATGGCGGTGACGATCGCGTCGTAGCAGGCGTCCCCGTCGAAGAAGAGCTGGACGTTGCGAGCGGTCTCGGGTGGAAGGTGGCCCAGCAGGGCCCCGGCGCGCATCAACTGCCCTTGCGACGACAGTAATTCTCCGCGCGCGGCATTCCACGGACGCAGCAGCTGGACGACACGGTCGCGGGCCAGGCCGAGGCGCAACTTCTTGCGCCGCAGCCGGCGCGGGCCGATGAGCAGGTAGATGGGCACACCCACCAGCGGCAACGCCGCCAGCATCATGATCCAAGCCAGCGTCGCCGTTGGCGAGCGTCGCTCGAGCATGATGAAGCAGGCAGTGCCGACCACCCATGCGATCTCGGCGATACCGAGCGCCAGCCCCCAGGAAAGAGTGATCAATCTACCCGGGGAGCAGCTGGGATCTGGCTGTAGAAGGCCGAGCCCTGCTGCTGTTGCTTGGCGACGTACATCGCGGCATCTGCGTTCTTAAGCAGCTCCTGCGCCGAGCTGCCGTCCTCGGGGTAGAGGGCAATGCCCAGGCTGGACCTCACTGTGAAGCTTACGCCGTCGATGTTGGCTGGGCCCGCGATCTTGTCGACGATGCGTGCGGCAAGCTCCCCCGCATTCGATTCGTCCTTGACTTCCAGCATCAGGAAGAGGAACTCGTCCCCGCTGCGTCGGCTCACCGTGTCGCCGGCGCGGATGCCTTCTTGCAGCCGCTCGGCGACCATCTGCAGCACCCGATCCCCCGTGTCGTGGCCGTGGGTATCGTTGATGTTCTTGAAGCCGTTGAGATCGATGAACATCACGGCAAGTCGCCGCGTGTGGCGCTTCGCCTGGGCCAGTGCGTTGGCGAGCCGGTCGTTGAAAAGCTCCAGATTCGGCAGGCCGGTGACGCCGTCGTGGAGCGCGCTGTGGCGCGATCTTCTCGCCTCCGCGCGGCTCTCAGTCAGGGCGGCGTCACTCCTCGACAGTCGCCGTTCCAGATCGCGGCGCTCTTCGATCTCCTCCGCCAGAGCATCGTTGATCGCTCCCATCTCCTCTGCTGCCTGCTGGATGTGCACCTCGATGGCCTCGCTCTGATTCAGGGCGAGTTCAACCTTCGCAAGCGGCACACCGTCGGCAATCTCGTCCTTCAGCGCGCCGTTCACAGAGGAAAGATCAGCCGCCGCCTGCTCCACCGTCTCCTTCACGTGCTCGCTCTGGTCTAGCGCTCGCGCAATTGCCGGCTCTTCTGCATCTAAGCGCGGCGAGATCATCTGCGCAGGATGCCACGGCAGATGACGATTAGCTATGCAGCTAAAAATTGCCGGGAGAAAATGACTGGAAAATGGGCCGGGTCCACGGCTCGCAGCAATCCGGTTCCTTGTCCGGCGCGGCGAATACTTCACTTCTGCCAGGAACGAAACCTGGAAGTGCATTGCGACGCGGCAGTCTTTCTGGCTTTCTGGATCGAACCACCAAGCTTTTTCGCACTCGCCACGGCCAGTTCCAAGCTTTGTCAGGCAAGTCGGCCACGAGTCAAAAGAGGTCCACAGCTCTAGCTGCCGAAGATGCGATCTTCGCTCGTCCTGAAGAACCGCCGATCGTGACCTCCTCGGAGGAAAGGCGGGGTTCGATTTCGTTCTGGGGATCAGTCCTCAGCGCAGAGCGCCTGAGCACACCCGTCGCCCGCAAAACTGACAAAGCCGCTCGGTCTGCGGCGTGCGAGACTGAAGCACATGCCGACGACGCTGCCCAAGAAGCCATGAAAAAACTTGTGGTGGTCGAACGGGGTTTGGTTTTGGGTGCCTGCTTCGGGCTTGGCGTTGTTCACCGGAGCCATGGGTGTGCGCGGGATTATTGACCGTACCTCTATCCGCGTGCTCTGCTTCGCCGGCTCGCCAACACTTGAATGAGTTCTACCCAAACAACCTTCACGAGCGACGTAGCGAGCTGAAATGCTTGTGCGGCAAAGGGTGCCCCGAGCCGGAAGCGAGTCTTGCGTGGCCGTAATCCTCACCAAGTTGATATTTGAGCGGCGGGTGGGGAGAAACGGGGGGAACACGGAGGGTCGTGCACGATCATAAAATCATGCTATCATGAGTTCATGCAACCGGAACTCAAACGCGTGGGACAGAGTGGGCAGATCAGCGTGGGACGAGAGCTGGCGGGAAAGCTGCTGCGTTTGGAACAGTTGGAAGGCGGCCAACTGCTCCTGACGCCTGTGGTCGACGTGCCGGAGAGCCAGCTGTGGACCCTGAGCGAACCCCACAAATCACGCATCGAGCGCGGGCTCGCATGGGCCGCTAAAACTCCCCCGAAGGAAACGGACGTTCAGAGCCTCCTGGCCCAAGTGAAGGTCCGCAAGACGCGGTGAGGCCTCGTGGCCAAGAAAACTCTGCAGCGTGTCCGGCTCGATCTGAACTCTCCGGAGTTTTTGGAGGTCTTCTTGCGACTCGAGGAAGTCGACCTCGCTCAGGTCGCTGGCAGCCTCGATCAGATCCGGAAGTTGGACTGGGCCAACGTATACGCATCGAAGGGACTACGTTGGGAAGCCATCTCCCATTTGAAGGCACCCGACGGGAAGTGCACCGTCTACAGCGTACGCCTCAGCCAGAAGATCCGAGGCCTCGCCTTCCGTCAAGGAGAGTTCATGCGCTTTATTTCACTGCACCCAGACCACGACTCGGCTTATAGGTGAGCTAGGCCACGGCGTCCAACTCCGCTTGGCGCCCGGTCGGCCGGGGGTGCTGCGCAAAGACATCGACGCGCACAGACTTCCTTGTACGCTCCGTGCATGCACGCACTCGA
>JBBRRP010000167.1:0-11579 GCA_038246305.1 Polyangiales bacterium
AACGAGGCAAACAGGCTAAATGCGCTGGCTCCTGATACAAGGAGCCAAACCAGCGTCCGCCCTGGATCTTCTGCGGCCGCCCGCAGCTCTGTTTGATGCGCATCGCAACGTAAGATCAGCCCCCAGGTGATAACGAGAAATGTTAAAGCGGTGACGTCCCATCCCACGACCGACCTGAGCTCTCTCAATCCCACGACGGGTGCGAGCAAGGCACTCAACACCCCGAGCCCCATGCAGAGCCCACCGCGAACCATCGCGCGCCGAAACCCGGTTGCGGCAGGACTTTGAGTAGAAGAGGGGATCACTCGCGATGCTCCAATTGATTGCAGCTGCGCTATAGTGACCTATTCGGTCATGCGCAATCACTCAGTACTCTGCCGCCACCACCTTCGCCCGCTCGACTCTGTCTAAACGGAACTGGCGGCCTTCGTTGATCTCCAGATCCAGCGCGTTCAACAGCGTGAGACTGCGTTCCATCACCACGGATGTCAGGCGCACACGGCGGGTGCTGAGCACGCCATTGGCGCCGCGGTAGCGTAACTCCAACGGCCGTTGCTCGAACCACGCTTGCTCGATGGCCTGGCGAACGCGTTCGTCGATCGGCACGGTAGGCACACCCACATAGCTTAGCCCTTGCATCAGGTTCAGCAGCTCGCGTTGCGCTGAGCTCGACAGTGCGCCCCGAACTTTGTCCAAAGCCCGACCCAAGGTTTCTGCAAAAGGAAGCAGGCGCACCTCGGTGGCAAAGCGGCCCAACGTCACCAACAAAGCGGCCTCGCGGGCTGTGAAGTTCACCGGCGGTAAGGTGTAGTTGCGATCCAAGGCATAGCCCCCGCCCCGACCCCGATCGGCACGCAGCGGTAGCTCCGCGTCGCGAAGCGCGTCCAAGTCCCGGTAGGCCGTGCGCACCGTGACACCGAAGCGCTCGGCGATTTGTTCCGCGGTCACGCCCGTGCGACGCCCCCGAAGGTATTCCGTGATGGCAAACAACCGAGCCTGACGCCGCATGGGTTAAACCTGACATAAGGCTGTCATTTCGTCACGGCATAGTGGGTTTCGTCGCACCCGAGGTGGGTGCCCAACAATTGGAGATCCCGACATGCACCATGCTATCCATTGGTTTGAAATCCCGTCCGCCAACCTCGAACGCGCCGCAGTTTTCTATGAAAAAGCCCTTTCCTTGCAGCTCAAGCGCGAGCTTTTCGGCCAAACGCCGATGGCGATCTTCCCCGCCACGCGCCCTGACGGCGGAGGTTCCGAGGGGGTCTCGGGCGCCGTCATCTTGGACGCGCGTCGTGAGCCGTCCCCCCACGGAACGATCGTGTACCTCAATGCCGGAAGCGAATTGGACGCCGTGTTGGCTCGCGTGCCCGACGCGGGAGGGCGCGTGGTGATGGGCCGCACCGATATTGGCCCGCCGGGGTTCATCGCTGTGATTGGCGACACTGAGGGAAACCTGGTGGGGCTTCACATGCCGAAGTCACAGTAAGGCCTCCTCAACGAACGAAGCCTTGGAGTCAGGGAGACGCGATGTTTTTGGCCCCGACCATTCGCTCGAGAATATTCGTCACCATTCGCCGAAGCCGCTCGTGAGCCAGGCTCGGGCCAACCAGTGCTCCTGGAAATACCTGCGAGCCGGCATGGAAGGTCATTTGTCCAGAAGGGCGCCGCAGGAATACGGTGCTGGCGGCGTACTCTTGCCCTGACTTGTTAAAGTAGGGTGACGAGAAGAGCACGGCTTCAGCGGTTGGCGGCAGCGGCTGGTTGGGCTCCGTAACATCCACTTCCCCGCCCATTGCATTTTCGACCTGGTCGCCAAACTGAAATCCGGTTCCCTCAAAGATCCAGTGCTGCATGAGATCGGCGGATGGTAAACCGCCGGGCGCCCGTGGAGCAACGATGAACGGCGTGGCCGCACCACCCCAAGCGCCCAACCGATTGGGGTATTCTGCGTAGAAGAGCCGTTGCTCAGACATCGACAAGCCAGCGGCGTCGAGCTGGTTGCGCCACAGGTCCTGATAGTTGTCCTTGTTGATGGTGAGCACCGTATCGCCGACGCTGCTTTCGCCGATTTCGACCTTCCAGTAAAAGCCATTCGAGAACCAAGACATCATGTGGACGCCCTGATCCATCGCACCCTCGATCGCAGCGTAAATCTCGGGTGAAGCGTACTCGGGGTGGAAAGGGAGAATGAGCGTTGAGTACTTGGAAGCCAGCTCCGGGTGCTTCCAAAGTGCTAAATCTGCCGTGTAAGTGACGGGAATGCCGTGCTGCTCGAGGTACTGGAAAGCTCCGGACAGTTCCGAGAGATACAGCCCGGCGAGAGAACTCTGGAGGGGGCGTTGAACTGAAATGGCGTGAACCCGCTTCCCCTGAACGTAGGCTTTCCCGTCCCAACCTTGGTACAGACTTGCGCTCGTGTCGCGCTGAGTTAACGCCAAATTATAGGCGACCGGTTGCGTGAGCGAAGGCAGCACCACGAGCGCTCGCGCGGGGAGTGCGTCATCCTCGACGACAAAGGGAACGAGGATTGTCTTGCCGTCTAGATCCGTGACACGCACCACGTAGCTGCCGGAGAGCCAGTGTTCGCGGTCGACAATTGATATCTTCGTCGTTTCCTTCCAAGTCGCGAATGATGCGTAGTTCTGACCCTTGTAATCAGCCCAAGCTTCGGCGGGTTGAGGGGCGGCGTTGACTTGGAAACTGCAGATGATGCTCGCGCCAGTGGTCGAGCCATCCATGCGCAGAACATCCACCAACACCAATTCTGGGTTCTTGGTCTGGATGTGCACAGAAAGTGTGCCCCCAATTCTCACCAACGGAGCGCTAGCAAATGCGGCTAAGGCGCCCGAATCGTCGGCGGTGGCCGAAGGGAAGGGGTCTCCCGTTGCCAGCGAAAACCCTTTCAAGAAGCGCGAGTACTGGAGCGAGGAGTGGAACTTGGGAACCTGTAGTTGTGATTGGCAGGTATCTCCAAGCTCGCGCCGCCCGGGCTGCTTGAGCACCACGGGCCCAGTGAGGTGGGCGCGCGCTGTGAAGCTTGCGGAGGATAAAATCAGGCTGCTCGCACCATCCGCTCCGCCTTGGCTCACGCCTTCTTCGGGGACTCCGCCAAAATATTCGCTCCCGCCACCGGCGCAAGCCATCAAAGGCAGTGAAATTCCATAGACCACGGCCAGAGCCGAGAAGCGAACCATGTCTTAGTTGGAGTACCACGATGAACCGACGGCACAACCCTTGGTGAATGAAAGCAACTGACACCAAGTAGTATCAGTGATGCACTCCAGCAGCGTGTTTTGGTGCAGAACGTCAACCAGATGACACCGTCGGCGAACGCCATTCTTTTGCACCAAATAGACTCACTCGCCAACTGCTCCATACGGCGTCATGTCCATCCCGGAGTAGCGGAGGCCGACATCGCGCAGCGTTTGTGTGTCCCAATAGCTGTCACCTGGCTTAGGAAAGCCGAACAAGCTTCGCTCTTTTGGCGTCATCCTGACCATGGCGTCGTTCCAGTACGCACTGACCCGATCGGGCCAGGCCATCTTGCCGGTCCATGCGAGCCCGCGTGGCTGGAAGTCCACAAGCAGCGCAAATCGTGATCGTTCCGGCGCCGTGAAATTGGAACCGCGATGCAACACCGTGGTTTTGTAGATAAAAAGAGTTCCTGCTTTACCGGTCACGGAAACTTCCTTGTCACACATTTCACCCTTCTGCAGTTGGCTTGGCACCAGCGGCACAGCTTTCCCGTACTCTTGCGGTACAACCTTGGTGGGGCCATCCGCTTCCGTGACGTCCGAAAGCAGGATGAAGGTCGTCATCTGGCGGTGGGGACTTGCCAATTGTGGAACGACCAAGGTGTGATTGCCGTAGTCCCTGTGGTGTGCCTGGTCGTAATCGATCGCACCGGCGTATTTGGCCCAGAGTTCGACTTTATACAGGTGTAGATCTGTGGTGCCACAAAAGCGTTCCGCCGCATCCACCAGATCTGGATGGACCGCCAAGCGATTCAGGGCCCACGAAGGGTAGGGGAACAGACGCAGGCCGGAAAACTGAGTTCGCGAAAAAGACTCATAGGCTTCGGGCGCCGAAAAGTAGGCTTCCGGGCGTGGAAACACTTCAAAGAGCGCTTCTCTTACTGCACCGAGCGCTTGAGCATCCAGAAAATCTTCGACGATCGTGAAGCCCTGATTTTCGATTTCCTGCAAGTTTGAATCGGGGACGCGCATCTCAAAGATCCATGTTGTAGGTCAAAGGAGGAACGCCTGGAACCTCGGTTTGAAGTGAAAAGAGCGAGCCGGCGAGGCGCTCATAGCGGCTCGTCATCATCCCGGCAGTCGTGATGTACAACGTACATAGATCCGGTCCGCCAAATTCCGCGGTCGTGATGTTGGTGCAGGGCATTTCAATCACGCGATCAAGCTTTCCCGACGGAGATACGCGCACGATGCAACCGCCGCCGAAGCGACAGTTCCAGAGGTAGCCTTCGGCATCGACGGTGGAGCCATCCGGTCGCCCGCGCTCGAACCCCTCGAAGAAGGCCGTTTCGTTACGGATCATGCGCGTCTGCGGGTCGTAGTCGTAACGCCAGATCACATTTTGAGCGGTGTCGCCAAAATAGAAATGCTTTCGGTCCGGCGAAAAGCAAACAGTGTTGGAAATGCCGATATTATCTTTGACGCGGAGCGGTGAGCCTGCGGCGTCGATGCGATAAAGCTCTCCGAGAGCGCCTACGACCTCACCGGGCGTACCATCTTCGCCCACGTTGTTCGCCATCGAGCCGATCCAGAGCTCACCGCCGGGCCCGGGTCGACCATCGTTCAATCTGACTTTTGGCCAACCCGCGAGCCCAAAGCCATGGTCGGAGCGCTGGTCAGTGGCAGGCTCCCAAATGAGCAGCTTGGAGCCGATGGCGAGCAACAACACACCGGGGCGGTTGGTCAGGAATAGCGCGACACAAGGTTGATCAAAGTGCCAGCTCTGAACCGAGTTCGTTGTCGGGTCCAATCGATGCACCAGGAATCGATTGACGTCGGTCCAATACAGAACTTTGTCCTGCGGTGACCAGGTTGCGGCTTCTCCGCACTGATCTCCAATGGGTGCGATACAGCGGATCTTTTGGCTAAAATCTTTCACTTGGCTCCTCAATTCCGAGCCTTTAGCAGGCCCGCCACGGGGAGGCTACGGAGATCCGCCGCCGATCCCGCGGGATCACGCGGTTGGCGGCACAGTTGACAAACTTGAGTGCACAGCAGTGCCCCTAAACTGTTGCGCAAACGTCTCGCAAGCTGGGCGCAAAAGGGAACTAGGGTGCGCGCCCAACCCCTCGGAGATCCTATGGCTAGACGTTTCACTTCAATTTTCTTGGCAAAGACTCTTTTGGTTGGCAGCGCTGCGGGCTTAGCAGCTTGCGCCAGTGCCGACATCGATTCGGGCTCGGCCCAGGGAGAAGCAGCTGTCGGTGAGGTGGGCTTAAATCTCAATGTGGGTGGAGTCACGCTCAATAGTGTCAACTACGTCATCAGTGGCCCGAGTGGCTTCAGCAAGACCGGCACACTTGAGCTTGGTAAGAGCACGACGTTGTCGGCGACGATTGGCGGCCTCCCCGCTGGCACCGGCTACTCGATCACCGTGACGTCGACAGCCACGGATGGCAGCACCACTTGCACGGGGTCGACCACGTTCAGCGTTTCAGCGCGCACCACAACGGCCATCAACCTGCACTTGATCTGCAAGGAATTGCCGCGCACGGGCACGCTCGTGGTGAATGGTTCCGTCAACGTTTGTCCGACGATCGACGGCGTTTCCGCGATGCCGAGCGAGGTGGTGATTGGCAACCCGTTGGCACTCTCCGCATCCGCTCATGATTCGGATCGCGGTCCTTCGCCACTCGCGTACCATTGGTCGGCCAGCTCGGGCTCTTTCACCGATGCTTCGGCTGCGAACCCTTCGTTCACCTGCACCGTTCCTGGCTCCGTGACGCTGTCTCTCAGCGTATCAGACGGAGATGCGGATCCCAACTGCGCGAGTAGCTCGAGCGTCACGGTTAACTGCAGCATCCCGGGTGCGCGCTCCAGAGCTCCCTCAACATTGGCCGTGTACGGAGATGCACCGTATGGAACCACGCCCACCGACACAGCGCAGCTCATGGCGACTGCGGCCTTCATCAACGCCATTAATGCCGACCCGAATGTCAGCCTGGTATTGCACGTGGGGGACATTCACTCGGGCAAGCAATACTGCACCGAGGCCTACGATCGCACCGTCTTCGATCTCTGGAAGGCCTTCCAAGATCCGTTGGTCTATACACCCGGCGACAACGAATGGGCGGACTGCAATAAGATTGGTGAAGGTGGTGGCCTCTACAACGCCAAGACTCTCCAGATCGACTACGTGCGCGATGCTGGCGGCACGGCTGTCGACTACGCGAATGGCGATCCACTGGCCAATTTGGCCTTGATTCGGTCGATCTTCTTCGCTCAGCCCGGCATGACCTTGGGCAACCAGAAGCAGCAAGTGCTGTCGCAAGCGGAGTTCAACGATCCCACGCACCCCGCAGACGCGAGCTTCGTGGAGAACGTGATGTTCGAGCAATCTAACGTGCTGTTCGTCACTATCAATGTACCCGGCGGCTCGAACAACGATAACGACGTTTGGTACGCCGCCCCCACCACGACTCCCGCGCAAACACAAGAGGTGGCCGATCGAACGGGCGCGGATCTTCGCTGGCTCGATGCGGCGTTCGCACAAGCGCAAGCTGACGGCGTGGTGGCAGTGGTCATCCAGGCTCAAGCAGACGTTTGGGACAACGAAAAGGGTCCGGCACACCAGGCCGCGTACGAGCCGTTCGTCCAAAATATCGCAGCCCACACCACCGCATTCAGCAAGCCTGTCTTGATGCTCAACGGGGATTCGCACATCTACCGCTCAGACAACCCACTTTCAGCCGCGGATCCCTTGAACTTCATGCACCCAGGCTACGATGTGCCCAATTTTCACCGCATCGTGGTGCACGGCAGCACGCTGCCTGTCGAGTGGCTGCGCTTGAACATTGATCCGCAAGTCAACGCACCTACAACAGACGCGACGTTTGGCCCGTTCAGCTGGGAGCGCGTTCTCCCAACCCCCTGAGCGCCGAGCGATCACAAGGGCCTTTCGCCTCACAAGGCTAAGGGCCCGCTCACCAATGAGGCTTCGCCAATGGTGGTCAGCGGAACTCCCATCGCGTTAGCAAGAGAAAGCAAAAGATCATTGTGGGCCACCCATTTGGCATCCACCGTTTGCCCCATTTTTTGAAACGCACCGCCGGCTCGGCCGACCAGGAACATCGGTAATGGGGAGTGGACGTGGGTTCCGTTGCTGAATTCCGAAGTGATCATGACTACGCTGTTGTCGAGGATGGAGCCGCCGCCTTCAGAAGTAGCCTTGAGGCGGGCCACAAATCCAGCCATTTGATCGGCGTACCAGGTTTGAATTTGCTGAAACGCTGCCTCTTGCTCAGGTGATTCGTGCTCATGCTGATAACCGTGGTGCATGTCGGGAGCTGCGTTGAAGCCAGGCACCCAATTGTAAAGAGCAGTTGTTTCCACCGACGTCGCCCACTGAAAGGTCGCCACACGACTGAGATCACAATTGATCGCTTGGTACAGAAGGTCCAGTTGCAACTTGGCGGCTAGGCGGGGATCCGACACACCCTCGGCGACGAACTGCCCTTTTGTGATCCCAGTCTGAACAGGGGCGGCGCATGCGGTGCCGGCCGCGGTGGCACTTTGGGTCAACTGCTTCTCGAGTTCGCGCAGCGAGTCGAGGTGTACATCCAAGATAGGTTTTTCGCCACTGCTGGTCATAGTTTGAAGCGTCGTGATCTCGGTCTTCAGAAAGTCGAGCACGCTCTTCTCACGCGCCTTACGCTCCTCCGCCGCTGGGTCAGGCATCGAACCGCTCGCAGCGGGGGCCGCAAAGCCCCCAAAAAGCTTCTCGAACATCACCACAGGGTCTCGCTCTTGCTGGAGTGCAAAACCGTCCGCGTACGCGATGCGATCCTGAGGAGGAGTGCCTTCCCAAGGGAGACCAGCGAACTGTAAGCTGGAAAATTTGGTGAGATTGCCCACTTGTTTGGCAATCGCCTGATCCACCGAGGTATTTCCGCCCCCCGTGAGCAAATTCCGCATGCCGGCTTCGTGTCCCTCCACCGTGCTGCGCTCAGCAGCGGCAAACTTCAGGTTCCTGACTAAGATCGTGTCCGCTTTCAATGGCTCGAACGCCTTCAGCTGACCGGGGAAGTCGAAGAACGCCAAGTCCGGATGCCCATCGACTCCGCAGGTCCCGATCTGAAAGCACATCGAAGGAACGCCTCCTGGAAACTGAAAGAAGATGGCGCGCTTCGGCATCGAACCTTGTGCTTCTGCCAACGTTTGCCGAAAGACTGGCACACCGAGAAATGCACTCGCGCCCAGGGCTGAAAGGAGTTCGCGGCGTCTTAATATTGCTCGTGAGGGCATAGAGTAGGCTCCTTGCGCGGTTACGGGTTAGCCGTTCGTGTTACGAACAGCTCGCTTTTAGCCAAAAGCACGAATAGTTCTCGAATGTTGTTATTGGTGAGCTTGAGATCCACCGAGACGGGCGCAAGGCCCGCGAGCTCAGCCGGACTCTCGTTGTAGCCCATCGCAAACCGGAAGGCCTGGCGCGCGACACAGCGTTGAACCTCAGTGCTCCCAGCGAAGCGTGTTCCGAGTTCTCCCGGTCCATGGAAGGGGCCGTTCGCATCCTGGGTAGCTGTGATGTCGCCCGAGTCATCGACGGGTTTGCCATTTTCCGACATTCGAAACTGTCCGATGCCGTCGTAGCGTTCAAAACCAAACCCAACCGGATCGATCAGCGAATGGCAGCCTGAACATGCCGGATCCTTGGAATGCACACTGAAGCGTTCCCGTGTGGTGGCGTTGGGATCTTTCGGTACCGGCATCACCATCAGATCCTTGGGAGGCGGTGGCAGATCCTGACAGAGCACGCGGGTGCGCACGAACTTGCCACGCCCAATCGGGAAGGATTCGTCGGCGTGTGAATGCACCGTCAAGAGCCACGGTTGCGCGAGCAAGCCCGTGTCCCCAGTGAAGATCAGACCCAGACTCCCATCACCCTCCCAGGTGGTTTTCTTGATAAAGTCAGCCTGTGCCGCGACGGTTGCCTGGCGCATCGCCGAATCAAACATCGGATACGCGTCCGTGGACTTCACCACGTTGGCCAGACCGTTCGTTTGCGTCCACATTTTTACGAAGCGTTCAAGTGGGATTCTGGCCCGCGGAGACAGCATCAGTCGCCGTGCCTGGGCCTCACGGGTTGCAGGTGAATTCAAGGCATCCTGAGCCGCCGCGGTGGTGAGCTCAGCGTCAGGAGGGGCATTCCAAAACGTATACGAAAGGAGCGACGCCACTTCGTAGGAGGTGAGAACTCGTGCTCCCGCCGTTCCCGGAACGCCATACTCTGAGCGATACAGGAACTGCGGAGACTGCAACATCACCTCAAGCAGCAGCTGGATGGAGTTGGCGTAGTCGCTTTGGGTTCGGTTAGTGTCGAACAGTGCGGCAAAGCGCGTTATTTCATCGACGGCGACGGGTCGACGAAATAACGACGCGCCAAGATTCTTGACGAAATCGCTGGCGCAGGTAGTTTCGACGGCGCCTGGTGCACACGGTGCCAATGTCGTGAGCCCTGGCCCGGCTAGAGCTTCTGCTGCAAGCTGCTTGGCAGCGTCTCGATATTGCGCTGCCAAAGCGGGTGTTACTACCAAGGCGGCGCGAGCGTTGTCGTAGCCTCCCACCAAGTTATCGAGCGCGAAACCTGCGGAGAGCCCTTTGGAAATAGCGTCTCCCGTCTGCGACACGAGCGCGGTTTTCAAGATATCCAATACGGTATGATCGTACTCGACATGGCTGAGGCGCCGTATCCCTGGGACTGCTGCAGCCGCGCCGGGGGCGATTCCTGTGCCACCCGCTGGCATCCCCATCCCCCCGGAGGCGCGGACCGCGCCAGTTCCTGTGCCGCCCGCTCCAGTCAGCAAGGAGCCCATTCCACCAGTGTTTGCGTTTGCTGTTGGATGGTTGGGGTCCGACGGAGAACCGGGCCTTGCTCGCCCAACGTTGCCAGCTGAGCAACCCAGTGCGTCGAGTGCGAGCGCGGTCGTCAAGCACACCGCGCGGAGTTTCCTTTTAGTCATGAGTCTCCTTCACCTGAGCCCAAATAACGTATCGAGTCGCGTCAGGTTTCGCCTTACGCGCATGTCCATCGCTCGAAGAGCACACTCTGAGCAAGATCGAGTGTGAGTGAAGTGCGGCGACAGCGCCAGGCAACGTGGCGCCAACGGTCGACAGCTTTGCGACAAGGGCTCGAAAAATTGACGTGATTTTATCTGTAGGCGCCAACCACGGGCGCAATAGTGTTAACCGCTCGTTATCTTGACGAGTCCAATCGGCGTCTTGGTCAGGGAGGGGAACTCGCCAAGCATAACAAGACGGTCGTATGCCAAAAACACCAGCAGGTGATAGAAGCCGAGAGCAACCAGAACGTGCCAAACGCTGTGGAGTTGGAAATAAGGTATGCCTTTTTGGGGCAGAATGATGCTGACTAAATAGCAGTAGCGCAGGTCCACGAACCAAACGACGATGCCAATCAAATAGGAACACATGCCAAGCCAGAAGACGAGGCGCGCTTGAGTGCCTGCATGGCTTCCGCTGATCTGAAACGTGCGGAGAAGCGCGAACAGCTCAAGCGTCCCAAAGCTAATGTGAAATAAGTAAAACTGCACCGGACCGTGGGTGAGCGATGTCAGCAGGGTGATGAAGAGCCCGTGCGCGCAGAGCATCCATGGAAACCAAACACCAAGCCGTCGCCCCGGTCGCCTCTCGACCAAGATGTAAACCATGATCAACGCCGAATAGAGCATGGGCAACTCGTCCAACAGCTGGAGTTCAAAGCGCAACGTCGCATGGAACGCAACACTGCCCGCGCCCGCCGCGAAGGCTGCCAGAAATCGACGCTCCAGCAGCCGGAAGTGCAGAAGGATACCTGTGACGGCAACAGCCACGATAGCCAAACTGGAAACGGTATTGAAGAATTCAGCGACGTAACTGGTGATCGCGTAGTTGGGCTCGCACCAATCTATTGTGGACGTGGGCGCTCCCCAGAAGCCGTCTAGTTGGCGAGGCATTGCGCGAATCTAGTGGCAAACTCAGCAGGGGTCCGAGATTTTCTAGAACTGCGGCACGGGCGGTGGCGTGATCCCGGAGAAGTCCCGCGGGCCCGAGTAACTGGTAAATAGCTGCCAGCCGGTGGTGACTGGTTTAAAAACACCGCCGTTCACACCCCCGTGAGTCTGGAAGTTGTCATAGGGGCTGTTGGTGGAGAGCCAAGAATCAAGACCGACTTGGCCGAGGTAGCCGAGCTTATTGCAGTCGCTCAGATCTGTTCCTGTTTGGGGAATGCAGCGCATGGCCTGCACGACGACGATGGCTTTGACGTCGTTCCAGTCCACTTCGAATCGGTTGCCAAAGCCGTGGTAGTTGTAGCCGACCTGGCTATCC
>JBBRRP010000168.1:0-11518 GCA_038246305.1 Polyangiales bacterium
CCCCTACAGACAGTTTCCGCTTTCGATCCTGAGGCGGAAACAAAAAACAGGGAGGTTCACAATATGAGCAAGTATTTCTGGGCGGGTTTAGTTGCATTGGGTGGCGTGGCTTGCGGCGCCGTTGAGCCGGAGTCCGACTCGGATTCGCTTGCCAAGGAGTCGCAAATCAACGGACCGGACACAATGATTGTGTACGAGGGGCGTTCGTGGGTGCGGGCGGACGTGCTCTCGGATGAGGAAAGGAAATCGATCATCGACGCCGGGAGGCCTAGAAAGAACCCAAGCGTGGAAGAACTGGCGGCGATGTACCGCGGCCAGTTGCTGCTCAAGGGCGTTCACTACATTGAGGCGGAGCCTAACTTGGAGATGGTGCGTAAAATTCAGGAGGGTTACGCGCCCGAGACGCACTCGCAAATTCCGCGAGAGGCTCGAAAAATCCATGGATCCGATACTCGTGCCAGTCAAGTAAGCGTTCTATCAGTTTATCCAAGGGGAACAGTTGCGTTCGGGGAGCAGAGCTGCACAGGGACCAAAATTGGGTCGACTACCATGTTGACCGCAGCTCACTGCGTGTTCAATACCGTCACTACCAATCCAGTCACTAACGACACATGGGTTTGTGGTTCGGGCTCCGTGACTGCGGGAACCTGCACGCCCCCAAGGTGGCGTTGGGGGGTAAACGGCCTCAACGGCAATGGGGATTGGTCGGTGTCTGGCTGTCCGGGCGTCGTCATCCCGACAGCGTTTGTCAATATCACCAGCGCGACAAGCGACGAGGAGAGGTGGGCATTCGCAGAGCTTGATTTCGCTGCGGTGAACTTCAGCGGCTGCACCGTGCCAAACGTCGGGTGGATGGGAACCATCGTAGCAAATGACTCGATGCTTTCCGGGGTCGTCGGAAGTGTATTAGGCTACCCTGTACGTGCGACATGCCCCTCCGCATCGGATGGCGCCGTAGGCTTCAGTGGTCCTGGGAATACGATTCGTGGCACCACGTGCCCCGGCGTAGGGAGTTGGCCAGGAAGCACCCTCCAGTACACGAATACTGCGATTCCCGCTGGCGGCGCTAAGCTGTGGGGATCGAGCGTAGTCGGAGTGTCGCCAGGAACGCTACACCCAGCGGGGACCATTCTGACCACCATTGACATTACAGGCGGTGAGAGCGGCGCGGCGCTCTATTGGCCCATCAACGCCAACGGCACCGATCCAAGGGTAATCGGAGTGGTCTCCAATAGCGAAGATGGGTTCGAACGGTTTAATCGTTGGACCGCGGGCACTTTCAACTTCGTCGCAGCTTACACCGGCTTCCCCGAAGATACTCTCTAAAATGGAGCGAGCGTGGTTCGCCTTCTTCATTGCAGCAGCTGCGCTAGTTGATTGCGGTGGCGGCACCAAAAACGAAATGCCGCCGGACTCGTCGGGTGGCTCATCCTCAGGGGGTTCATCCTCAGGTGGGCTTGGAGGCAGCTCGCCGATGATCGTTTCTTCGCGGCGATGCGCCGGCGGGTGTCGCGACACGACGCCTCGTCCGATGCCGCTTCCGCGTCCGGTGTGCCCTGCCACGGCACCGGTAGTGGGTGAACCGTGCACTCACGGACAACTGGTGTGCGGCTACGGGGATCTGTCCTGGTGCAAGGACAAGTACCAATGTGTGGTGGGCGCGTGGGCTAAGGAATCAACCTCAGCGAATTATCCTTGCCTGGAGCAGCCAAACGGGTACTGCCCGTCGGTTGCACCGAAGGCGCAAGCTGCCTGCGTCGTCGGAGACTATGGCGGTGGGATACCTTGTGAATACGGCGCATTGCTCTGTATCTGTAACACGCCCTTTTCCGGGCCAGGCCGCGGCGGAAACTGGACTTGTTTTGGTCCACCCGAGGACACGCGCTGCCCCGCCAGCCTGCCGGGTTTAGGCGAAGGATGTGCCACCCCAGGCCTAAGTTGCGACTATGCACTCGATGAATGCACGTCGGCGCCACACGACAACGTGTTCTGTTTCGACGGAGCATGGGACGTAGGCCGGAGTTATTTTTGTGCCCAGTAGTGTCAGGGTTCGATTTCAGTCGACGCTGGTTATGTGCCTGTTTGCCAATCAGCTGGTAGCTTGTGGCGGCATTACCAGTGGCGAGAAGAATCTGTCGCGCGGCACCCCATCCGGGGGCGCTTCGGACGGAGCGTTGCCCAAGACGGGAGCGGTGGGAGGGAGCTTCGGTGCCGGTGGAGAGCCCGTTTCCGGAGCTAGCTCGACACTTCTACCTGTTGTGACGCTTGGAGAGCGCGACAACGTGGTTTGCAGCGCCTTTTTAAAACAATGGAGAGTCCGACAGGCCGAAGCCGAATTGTTGGACACGCCAAATGCCCTCACGTCTTGCTACGACTGCATGAACCGATCCGCGAGGGAATGTCCAGCGAAGGGAAGCGAGTGTGAGCCCCCAGTAACGTGCGTTGCGCGTCATTGCTTATGCACCCCGGGGAACGCCTTCGATGGCCCAACCTGTTTGGCCCCAGAGTACCCAGTAAGTCTCTGCGATTGCGCTGCCCCCTGCTTCGCGGGAGCGGCGCCGCGCTGTATGCCCGACTGGTTGGCTCAGATCTCATGCGCGTCTGAAGCCTGCATGCAGCCGTGCAGTGCCAAGTAGAAGGCATCACCTCGGAGAATCCAGCCCGTGAGGTCTCGGACGTATCTCGTTGTTTTGCTGGGCTGGGCCGGCTCGGGTTGCGGCTCAGGTGACGCTTGGGTTGTCAGCAGCCAACTCGCACTGCAGGGCCCCGCAGCTTCTGACGCGCAGTGGAGTTCGGCGGTTCTGCTCGATAACGGTTGTTCAGGTGTCCTCCTCGCTTCCGATATTGTAATTTACGCGGCCCACTGCGGTGAGGCAACTCGCGTTTGGAGTGGAACGTCCCTGCCCTACTCGACCCGGGACGGAGTGGTGCTGCTGGATCCCAATGCTTCGCCCTCGGGCGAAGCGGCAGTTCAGGCATGCACGAGCTATCCATCTTACGGCCTCGTTGACGCACCCGATATCGCATTCTGCCAACTGTCTTCCTCGTTGGAAGGCCCGATTGTTCCGCCTGTCCGTGGCTGCGAAAGCAACGCGGTCAAAGAAGGCGCCCTCGTTACACTCGCTGGCTTTGGGGTCAATTCGCTTGGCCAAGAGCCCGGAATTAAGCGCGTCGTCACGAGCACGATTGAGGCGGTGGGACGCGAGGTGAAGATCGGAGGGGAGATTGACGGCCCATGCTCAGGAGACTCGGGAAGCCCTGCGTTCATCAATCTTGCACCATCTAATCAAGAGGGAAAAACAGATTGGCGCGTCCTTGGGATCCTTTCCACCGGATTGTCTGGTGAAACCTGTGGCGTTGGGTACTACACCCCCCTGTGGAGCATTGTGCCCTGGATTGAAGAGAGCACGCAAACGCGGATTGCGCCCTGCTTCGAGGGTGACGCATGGCGAGCATCACCCCGCTGCACCCGACCGCCCATCGGCGAGAGTGGTAGTCCTCAAGAATCGCGTGAGATCCAGTCCGCAAGCACATGCGGACCGCCTTTCGACCCTTCGGTGGGCGACTCCACCCCTCCTGTCATCGTAGAAGCCAATGCCCACCTTGATGAAACGGGGACTCTAAAGGTTGATGCCGAGGCTCGGGACGTGGGGTGGGGGATTCAGGAAGTTCAAGTGCAGGTTTTGGACGAGCAACTCAAAGTACTCCGCGTGAAATCAAGTGGGCTTTCGAAGGCGAGGTTTGAAGTAGCAGATCTTTCGGAACGGCCTACAAGCGTGAGGATCACCGCCGTTGACTTCGCTGGCCAGACCGCAAGCGTCCAGATCGCGCTCACACAGAGAGCGCACTCTGCTGGCTGCAGCGTTTCGTCTGGTAACGCCGCTCCTCCCTATTTCCCTTGGGGCTTGACGCTTCTCTTTGTCACGCGGCTGAGGCGCTCACGTGCACGCTAGCCCCCAGCCCCGCCCGCGTCTCCGGTCTCGGGAGACGCTTGGCGAGGGGCAAGCGGCCGCGTTAAGCGGCTGCGGGGAGGGCACCCAACCAATTCCACTCGCTTCGCTCCCTGGCTCATTTTGCGAAGTATTCAGTGGCGCGCTTGTGACCTTTGGTCTTGAGTTGTTTCTCAGCGAGCAGCTTTTTTGCAGGCAAATTGAGTTCCTTGGTCGAGATGCCCAAGCCGGCCGCAATGGCCTCGATGCGTTGGCCAGGATTCTTGGTCACATACTCAAGGAGTGTGCTGCTCAGGCCTTGAAGCTCCTCGGGGCTGCGCTTAATGCGGGTGCCGCCGCGTTCAGGGCGAGCTTTGAATGGCAACGGTGAGAGCACGAGCGGCGCTGCCTGACGGGCTTTGCCACGTCGCGGCTGTGATTCACCCAACGCTTCACGAAGCGTCGCCATGGCTGCCTCGCGCACTAGCTCCGTGAGCTCTTGGGTGAATACCTGGATTCGAGCCTTCATTTGGCTGTCAAAGTCGGTTGCCATTCGTCTGCTCCTTTGGGGATGCTCAAGGGGTGCGAAGCTCGTTCGCGGTTAACGCGCGTAATACGCGGCTGAAGGCTCCTCGCCAACCAGCCTGAGGTGATTCTCGCGGACCAAGAGCCGCATCGGGAGAGTGAGGTCTTTTGCCGAGACTCCCAGTCCCGCACTGATTTCCTCAAGCCGTTCGCCCGGGCGGCCTTCAATGTAATCGAGCACTTGATCGGCAAGCTTATCCACTGCCTCCTGCTCGCGCTTGCTCAGCCGTTCGGGCTCCGGCAAAGGACTCGGCGACTTCACCTCATTGAGCCTCCCGGACGATTCAGGCGATAGCTCTTTCGCAACGACGAGCGGCAACGAGAGTTGTTGCTTAGCGCTGGACTTCGCCTCAGAGAGTGCCTGTTGCAGCGCCTCATGGGTGGCTTTCTGGATCAGCACCTTCAAGTCTGCAACAAAAGCATCACCGGCACGCTGGAAGGCACGCTCGACGTTGAACCGCGGCTGACGCGGCGTCCGTTTCATGGCGTACGCGTTTGACACAGCTCTCCCACGTCTGTCAATTGGCAAATGCTCCGCTCGGGCACTCGGAATCGATCGAAGGCTAGACGCGCTGTACGATGTTTCTCGCTAAAAACGGCTCTGAACGCGGTGCCCGGCCCCGTCCACAGAAACGCCTCGAATCTTTATCAGCCAGACACCATCACGATATCTTCCGCTGAGCTTGGTATCCGGGGTCAGCGCTCGCGGCCAGGCCGTCTTGACGAGGAGAACATCGAGGGCGACCATGGGCGCTCGCAAGCGAGCGTTGATTGGCCGTTGCGAGGAGGAAATCGTGTCTCAACGAGTAGCGGACCCAAGCTTATTTGTCATTTTCGGTGGTACTGGCGATCTTGCAAGGCGCAAATTGCTTCCCGCACTCCTGCATTTGCTGGAGGGCGGTCACACGGAAAAGACACTCATCGTCGGTGTTTCTCCTGATCCTCACACGGATATCAGCTATCGGCAGCTGGTCCGCGCAGCGCTGCTTGAGGCTCAGGTGCCAGCGGAGCGAACGGAGAAGTTTTGCGCCGAGCACGTGTTCTATCAGTGTCTGGGTGGGGCGACGCCGGCCGACTTTCAGCTGCTGGTGGCCCGCCTCCAGAGCCTCGAAGAAGCGAATGGATTTTCGGTCCAAAACCGCGCTTTCTACATGGCTTTACCCCCCCAAGTTTTTGCGCAGACGGTGGAGGGGATCAGCGCGGCGGGGTTGAATCGCAGTCTCGGGTACACGCGAATTGTGGTTGAAAAACCCTTTGGAACTGATCTCGAGACCGCGCATCGGCTCAACACCATGCTGCACCAGCATTTCGATGAAAAGCAGATCTATCGCATCGATCATTATCTTGGGAAAGACACCGTCCAGAATCTTTTGGTGTTTCGTTTTGCCAACGCCATCTTTGAATCGCTGTGGAATCGGGATCGAGTCGAGAGTGTTGAAATCACGGTAGCTGAAGATCTTGGAGTGGGCACGCGCGCGCGCTACTACGATCGGGCCGGCGCCATCCGCGACATGATTCAGAACCATTTGATGCAGATCCTCACGCTGTTCGCGATGGAGATCCCGATCGCTTTTCGTGCCGAGGCGATTCGCTTCGAGAAAGTGAAAGTGCTGCACAGTTTGCAGGCGCTTAAGCTGGACAAAGTGGTGCTCGGCCAATACACGGCAGGCGCCATCGCTGGCCAGCCGGTGATCGGGTACTTGGAAGAGGAAGGCATTGCGCCTGGGTCGGTCACTCCAACCTTCGTGGCCATGGAGGTGCGCATCGACAATTGGCGCTGGCAGGGAGTGCCCTTTTACCTACGAACCGGCAAGCGTTTACCAAAACGTGTGAGTCAGATAGCCGTTCGCTTTCGCGATGTCCCGGTGAGCCTGTTTCGTTCGATGGGAGCGGAGCTCGACACGCCGGATGTTCTGCTCATCACCTTGCAGCCCGATGAAGGATTCTCTCTCCACTTTGATGTCAAAGTGCCCGGCCCGGGCCTCCATCTTAAGCGCATTCCGCTTTCCTTCAAATACAAGGATGCGTTCACGGACATGCCGGAGGCCTACGAGACGTTGCTATTGGATGTGCTGCTCGGAGATCAAACGCTGTTTGTGCACGCTGAGGAAGTTGAGGAATCCTGGCGCTTTCTCGCGGAGCTCCTGGCGAATCCGCAGCCGATTCACGGCTATGCGGCTGGCACCGTCGGGCCAAGAGAAGCGGACCAAGTGGCGATGCTCGAGAAGGATCTTTGGTAAGGTTGTGGCAAAAACGACCATGTACAAACTGACCACTTCACCCAGCTTTGCAGCGCTCACCCAGCAAAAAGAGGCCTTGGCAACGCGCCACCTCCGCGATTTATTCGAGTCCGATCCTGGTAGGTTTGAGCGTTTTAGCTTGCACCTCGAAGATATCTTGTTTGATTTTTCCAAGAATCGAATCACAGATGAGACCTTCGCGTTGTTGCTGCAGTTAGCCGAAGAAGCCAAGCTCCCCGCTTGGATAGAAAAGATGTTTTCCGGGGAGAAGATCAATGTCACGGAGGGGCGCGCTGTGCTGCACGTAGCGCTTCGCCAACAGGGCTCCGCGCCACTCTTGTTTGAAGGGCGTGATGTGATGCCCGAGGTGCGTGGCGTGTTGCAAAAGATGCGACGCTTCTCGGATGGGGTGCGCGAGGGAACCTTCAAGGGCTTCACCGGTCGCCGTATCACCGACATCGTGAATATCGGCATTGGGGGCTCGGATTTGGGTCCCTTCATGGTGACTGAGGCGCTTCGGCCCTATTGGCAACCCGGCTTGAACGCCCACTTTGTTTCGAACGTAGACGGCACGCACCTGGCCGAGACCCTGAAACGCCTCAATCCAGAAACGTGTTTATTTCTAGTCGCTTCCAAAACATTTACAACTCAAGAAACGCTGACGAACGCGCACTCAGCGCGAGCCTGGCTGTTGGAGCATCTGAAAGATGAGCGCGCGGTGGCTCACCACTTTGTGGCGCTCTCTACCAATCAGAAGGAGGTGGTGCGGTTTGGCATCGATCCTGAAAACATGTTTGAGTTTTGGGATTGGGTGGGTGGCCGTTACTCATTGTGGTCTGCGATTGGGCTGTCGATTGCCATCGTGCTAGGAATGGACCACTTCGAACAGCTTCTAGCCGGTGCGAACGACGCAGATCTGCATTTCCGGAGCACGCCGCTTCGCCAAAACATCCCCGTTATCATGGCGCTCCTGGGCGTTTGGTACACGAACTTCTGGGGCGCCGAATCGCACGCTATTCTGCCTTACGATCAGTATCTGCACCGCTTTGCCGCGTACTTTCAACAGGGGGACATGGAGAGTAACGGCAAGGGCGTCGATCGCGAAGGTGCGCGCATCACCGAATATCAGACCGGGCCCGTGATCTGGGGCGAGCCAGGCACCAATGGGCAACACGCTTTCTACCAGCTGATCCATCAAGGCACCCGGCTGATCCCGGCTGATTTTTTGGCGCCGGCGCAATCTCAGAACCCGCTTTCAGACCACCACAACAAGCTCTTGGCGAATTTTTTTGCTCAGACAGAAGCGCTCATGCGAGGCAAGACGGAGGCGGAAGCGCGTGCAGAGCTTGCCAAAGCCGGGGCCAGCTCCGAGCAGCAAGCAGCGCTAGCGGTTCACAAGAGCTTCCTTGGGAATCGGCCCACCAACTCCTTTCTGTTCAAGCGTCTCACGCCGCGGACGCTGGGCAGGCTCATCGCGCTTTACGAACACAAAATATTCACGCAGGGGATCCTCTGGAATGTAAATAGCTTCGACCAATGGGGCGTGGAGCTTGGGAAGCAGCTAGCAAACGCGATCCTTCCGGAGCTGCTCGGGCCCGAGCCGGTGGCCTCGCACGACAGCTCGACCAATGGGCTCATCAACTACTTTAAAGAACAACGCTGAAATGGAACCTTGCTAAAACGCGGGTTCGAGACTTTTTTCCCTTGGAGTACGCCATGACACAAACACTTGGTCAGTTCGGAATGATTGGGATGGCCGTGATGGGGCGCAACCTTGCGCTGAACATCGCAGATCATGGCTTTCGCGTCGCGGTGTGGAATCGAGAACCCAACCTGACGGAAGACGCGGTCAAAGAGAGTGGGGGGCGTTTGATCGCAACCGCCTCGCTCGCTGAACTGGTGCAGTGTCTGGAGAAACCACGCAAGATCATGATGATGATTCAGGCGGGTAAGCCCGTGGACATGGTGCTTGAACAGCTGAAGCCTCTGCTCGAGTCGGGGGATATCGTCATCGATGGTGGCAATTCGCTGTTCGAAGACACGCGTCGGCGCGAAGCTATGTATCGTGAAGCGGGCCTTCGATTCATGGGAGCTGGGGTGTCGGGTGGTGAGGATGGCGCACGGCACGGCCCCTCGCTGATGCCCGGAGGGGATCCCGAGGCGTATGCGGAAATTCGGCCCGTGTTTGAGGCGATTGCTGCACAGTCTGACTCCGGTGCGTGCGTGACGCATTGTGGAACGGATGGCGCGGGGCATTTCGTCAAGATGGTTCACAACGGTATCGAATATGCCGACATGCAGTTCATCGCGGAAGCGTATGATCTGCTGTTGAGTGTACTGGGGCTTTCAGCGGCGCAGATCGGGGACATTTTTGAGGAATGGAATCACGGACCGTTGGAGTCATTTTTGATTGAGATCTCGGCGAAGATCTTCAAGGTCAAGGACTCTAAAACGGGCGGAGCGCTGGTGGATTCCGTTTTGGATAAGGCGGGGCAAAAAGGCACCGGCCGCTGGACGGCGCAGGTGGCGCTCGACCTCGGGGTCGCGATTCCGTCGATTGCTGCATCCATCGATGCACGGGTGCTCTCAAGCATGAAGGACGAGCGAGTTGTTGCCAGTCAGCTGCTCCGCGGGCCGCAGAATTCGGTTGGGGTTGAGAAGAGCCAATTCGCGAGTGCCGTGCACGATGCACTCTATGCCGCGAAAATTGGCGCTTATGCGCAGGGGATGGCGCTCATCGCGGCAGGCGCAAAAAAATACGGCTGGGCCATCAATTTGCGAGAAATCGCGCGCATTTGGAAGGGCGGTTGCATCATCCGAGCACGCTTCCTCGATTCGATCATGAAGGCATATGAAAGTAACCCGGAGCTGCCCAATTTGTTGCTCGATCCACAGTTCGCTGATTGGGTAGCAACGCGCCAGACCCCTTGGCGAAGTGTGCTCAGCCAAGCGTTGCTGAACGGTGTTCCCGTGCCGGGGATGGCTTCGAGCCTTGCCTACTACGATAGCTATCGCAGGGCCGACCTGCCCCAAAATCTCACGCAGGCACAGCGCGATGCCTTTGGCGCTCACACTTATCAGCGCAAGGACGACCCCAACGGGCCTTTCATACACACCGAGTGGCTGGGCCACGAATAGCCTCGCTGAGAACGCCGGTTCAAGCCACGAGCGACGGGCTGCGGGCAGACGGCGGATCGGTCGAGGGAGCTAAGTTCGGATCGGTGTAAGCGATGCGAATTTGATCGCGCCCCTGAAGCTTTGCCTGATACAGAGCTTCGTCCGCCCGGCGGAGCAAGAGTTCCGGTGTCTGTCCGTGGTCCGGAAACACCGCAACGCCAATGCTGAGCGTCACGGGTCCGAGGGCTCTGCCATCGTGATGCAGCTTCAAGGCTTTGACCTCCACGGCGAGCTTCTTCATGCGCTCGGTGGCGTTGGCGATCGAACATTCTGGCAAAATAAGCGCGAATTCTTCGCCACCAAAGCGACAAGCGATATCTTCGCGTCGCACGCGCACCTTCAGTAGGCGGCCCAGCTCGCGGAGCAAGATGTCGCCCGCTTCGTGACCGAAGGAGTCGTTGAAGCGTTTGAAATGGTCTACGTCGATCATCACGACTGTGAGCGGTTGGCTATGGCGCTTGGCGCGATAGATCGCCTGGTCGAGGCCTTCTTCCATATATCGCCGATTGTAGAGGCCAGTCAGCGGCTCGCGAATTGCCTGGTCGCGCAGGGTCATTCTGAGCTTTACGTTGGCGAGTGCCAGCTCGATGCCGTCCGCAACAGCAAGAATCAGCGGTCGCCCCGCGTGCACGGTTTCCTCTGGATGGGCGACATGCAGCACTCCAAGGAGTGTCCCGCGTGCGATCATCGGCGCACAGGTGTAGGGTCCACTGTGTCCAGCATCGACGTGAGCGCAGACGAGGTCAAGGGCTGGATCGTCCACACGGTGTGCGTTTCCGCGGCGCACCGCCCAACAGTCCTCCGGTGAATAAACCGGGCGCAGCGTGATGGGTGTACCAGCTGCGCCACCCCAGGTTACCACCTGCTCTAGGCGTTTGCGTGAATGCGAAAGAATGGAGAGTGCACCGGGCTGTCCTGGGAAGAGCTTGCGCATGATGCAGCCAATCACCTGAAAGGCCTCTTCATCATCGCGGCAAGTCTGCAAAAGCTCGCTCATTTCCTGCAAGATTTCGGTTTCCTTGTTCTTTCTTTCGAGTTCTTCGGCCCAGATTTTCAGCTTTCGATTCGCTTCGGAGATCTCTTCTTGGGCAACTTTTCTTCGCGTCGTATCTTCGATCGTGCCCAGGATTTGCACGACGCCTCCATCGGAGCCACGTTTGAAAACGGTGTCTCTGGACAGAAGCCAGACCCACTCGCCCTCATAGTGTTGAACTCGACCCTCAAAAGGAACGATGGTTCCGTCCCGGGCGTCGCGCAGCCTTTCGAGGTGGTCGCGGAAGCGCGGCAGATCTTCCGGATGAATGATGCTTTGAAAGAGCGCTGCTACGTCGGGTGCAGTCTCTTCAGGCGGGTAGCCGAGGATCTTGGCCATCCCGCGATTGGAGTAGAGATAGGAGCGGCGATCGAGATCGTAGAGGTAGACCGCGTACGGGGTGGACTCGGTGATGCGTTCGACGAATAGCTTATTCTGTTCGGCCTCGCGCTGCGCGTGCACCCGCTCCGTCACGTCCGCAACCACGCCGAGATAGCCAGTAATTTGAGCATCTTGTCGCATGGGGCTAGCCTCAGCCACGACCCAGCGCAGGG
>JBBRRP010000169.1:0-11433 GCA_038246305.1 Polyangiales bacterium
CCGTGGTCTCGAGAGGCTCGACGCCATGACGGAAGGTTGGGTCGCTGCTAAATTACAGTTACGCAGTGATCAACGATGAGAGCATGCTTACTACTTTTATGGGAAGTAAAAGGGTAGCTCGCCCGACGAGTCGGCGGCGCTAAACGAGACGCACCGCCGGCTGCATCAGAATAGAAGTCAGGGAACGTTCGGCGCCTTGTGTTGTTGTTCGATCACGGCGCCTTGGATCCGCATGGCGTGCTCAAGATCGCTCAGCGCTCTTTGTTTCGCCAGGTTTGCCTGCGCCGTCTCGCCGCGTGCTTCGAGCGCCTTCGCCCTGCGTTCTTCATTGAGTCCGCGCGTTTCGATCAGGTACCCCTCGAAGTAGCTGGCCTGTGGGGCATGTTGAAGACCCCGTGCGACTGCCCGGTCGGCCTCGTCGAAGGCACCGAGTTGGGAGTGTAGGTGAGCTAAGCGGCCCCAGGTGTCGGCGAGGACTTCACGAGTTTCCGGCGCGAGTTGGCCTGAGGAGGGCAGGGGACCTTGAACCACGGCGGCAAGCGGAATTAGTGCCTGCTGCAGGCTTCCTTGACGTTCAGCGGCGTCGGCCAGGTGATGCGCGGCACGAGCGCGGCTGAGGAACGCAACCAAAGTGCTATCCACGGGTCGGCCGGGGGTAGGAGCAGAGGCAGGAGCAGAAGCGGGGGCGCAATCTTGCTTCGGTGCCTTGGCGCAGCCCGCGGCTAACGCCAAGCCGCAGCACACCCAGCATACAATTACAGGTTTCATTCGACCCCCCACTGCGCGTAGCGATTGTTTCGAAGATCGCTCGTTCGGAGCTCCGCGATGCGATCGATTCTGAGCGTGGTATCCTCCACGACGAGCGGAGCGCTGAGCAGTGGGACTGTCGAATGCTCGGAGATGAGCCTAGCTTGAGGGAGCGTTGGCTGCTGTCTGCCTAAGACTAACGCGAGGCCAGCCGCAGCTGCCAATCCGGAAAAAACAACCAGCCACACGCCGTTTCGACGTTTTGGCGGCTTCACGAGCAAAGCTCCCTTGAGTGCTTCGGCGACCAGGCTTCGCGTTCGGAATGCATTCAATTCGAACGTCTCAGGGTGAGCGGCGGCTCGAAGCAGCTCGGCGATCTCTAGGAGGGGGTGAGGTTGGGTGTTTTCCAGGGCCAACCTGAGCCCATCGGCGTCGAAGGCCTCCTCGATCAGCTGCAGGTTGCGTGCGGGATCCAGCTCCGTTGGCCTGCCAGCGTTTCGCAAAAGTTGAGCGAGCGCTTCGTCTTTTTCGTCCGTCGGGTTCAAATTACCACCTCCCCCAATTGGATTGCTTTCTTGAGTGCCGCCAGGGCTCGATGCAGCAGCACATCGAAGGTAGCCACGCTCACTTCCAACTCGGCCGCCAACTCTTCCCGACTCCGTTCTTCCAGCACGCGACCCCGAATCACGCGTGCATAGCGCGGATTGAGGCCTTCGAGCGCCCGATCCACTTTGCTGCGGGCAGCTAGCAAATCCAAACGTTCGAGTTCATCACTGGGAGTACCGGCATCACGGTCGAGTTCACGTTCGAGCTCCTCGGGCGCAAACAAACGGAGGCGTTTGTCGCGCCGCAGCTGATCGAGTGCCACATGCAGCGCGAGCGTTCGCAACCACGGGTAGAGCCCCACGTTTTGCCACTGAAATTGAGCAAATTTTTGCACGACTTTCACGTAAACCTGAGAGAGAGCTTCCTCGGCGTTCGCGGAATTACCGAGGCGAGGCAAGAGCACGGATCGGTAGAGCCTTGGACCGTGAGTTCGAAGTAAGGTGCCAAGCGCCGCTCGGTCACCCCGAGCTGCCTCGGCGCAAAGCTTTTGCTCTGCATCTAGCTGCGTTTGTTCATGGTCCAAGCTTTTGGCATACCTATGGAACGCAGGAGCAGGCTAGAGGTTACGCTCGCGGCAAGAAAAACGGCTGGGGCGGCCCTACGCCCCCCCGTCGGGCTTGAAGTATTTGGCAAAAGAAGGCCCACTCAGCTCTCTCCATGGGAAACCTCGCGCGCAGCTGCCCTCACTGTGGCGCACTCAATGAGTCGGGGGCGGAACGGTGCCACCGTTGCCAAAGGCGGCTCCTCGCTCCGTGGATTTATAGTGTGCTGTCCTCGGGCCGAGGGGTGCTCGGGGAGCGCGCTCCATTCACCGCGCTGTTTTTCCTGATCTGTGCGCTCAGCTTCGGTCTGATGAGCTTCGGTTCAGGATTGTCCTTGATGGGCGCGGCCTCTGCCTCCGCGCAGCTCAGATTTGGGGGATTGTTCATTGTCCCGGATGGCAGTTTCGTGGCACGGGAACCCTGGCGTTATCTATCGGCGGCGTTTGTGCATTTTGGGGCGGTGCACCTGGGGTTTAATATGCTGGCATTAGGAGGATTGGGGGGAAGGCTTGAGCCAAAGCTCGGGTCGGCGCGGTTCGCTGTTCTCTACGTTTTGGCGGCAACTTTAGGGTTTGTTGCCAGCGATTACTATCACCGCCTGTCGGGTGCCCCGCTTATGACGGGCGGCGCGAGCGGGGCGCTGTTTGGGCTGATGGGGGCGGCTTCTGGGTACAAAGCTGCGAGGCGAGAGCCCGACTGGAAGCGTTCGCTGTTTGGGCTGTTCGCGCTGGTCATCATTATGACTTTTCTCTTGCCCGCTTCGATGATGAAGATCGACCACGCCGCTCATCTTGGCGGTTTGGCGACAGGCCTTTTCCTGGGCTACGCGTTGGGTCGTGAACGCCGCCCTGAGCGGTGGACTCGGATCTTTCAGCTGGGCGCGGCGCTGGCAGTGGTGTTATCCGTCGTCAGCGTTGTCGCTTGCCAACTATCACCTGAATGGAAGATTCAAAGGCAGCTCGAGATCCAATGGGGCCTTGATGCGAGCCGGGAATAGCGCAGCTTGCTCGAGTAGCGTTAGGGAAGCGCGCTACCTGCCAGAGTGCCTGCGATGGAGACTTCGTGAGGAGTTGCTCCGACCATCCCCAGCCAATTGCCTTTGAGGGTCGAAACCTGTGCAAGTGTGTCGACCGTAGCTTGTGCAGTGGCATTCACTTGTAGCGTTCGAGCCTGAATGCCCGAAGATTCGCGAGCTCGCTCCCACACGACAACGCCGGCGTCTCCACAGAGATCTGCAAGGCAAACGGCACCACAGCTTCCGTACGCGTTGCCCGTGGGGGCAAGCTTTGAACCAAGCTGGGTGCAGCCGAGGGCTGTCTTCAGCCCGCCGGCAAATACGTCGGTTTTCTGCGCAATTTTCAGCTGTCGCTCCGCCAAAGCGGTCACCAGCTCGGAAGGCTGCCAGAACAGATTAAGACCAAGCACCAACGTGTCTCCGGGTGCGGCGGACCAGGTTGCCGCGGCGCTTGGGGCAAACCCTGCCCGAATGGGGTCCACTTGGCCTACGCTCTTAAGGTCAAAAAACGCCTGCCCGAGTTCGCCTTTGGTCGCGCGCAGATCCCCATCGATGGCGTCCGGCTCGCTCAAGCTCTTCACGCCATCGCTCATCCATTGATTGGCAAGGGTGCGCAGGTGGACTGCAGCTTCTGTTCCCCAGACGGCTTGCACGGCTCCGTCCCAATTGGCCCGGTTTCGAGCCGCGTTGAATTGGGCCTGCTGGGGTCCAGCCAGACTTCCCATCATGTCCAACAGTTCGATGACGTCGTTCGAAGTGGTCGGTGTCAGTGCTTTCACCGCCAGCCCAATGTCACCCGCGAGGGTGTCGTAGAAGGACTGACTGGCTGAATTGATCGCGAACGTTGTTTTCAGGCTTTGAGCTTCAAAATGGAAGGGAACATCCGATACTGATACGCTTAAGGGCGCACTCCGACCTGGCAGAGGGGCCAACATCTCTTGGCATCCATAGGCGCGGCCATCCGCGCGCACGAGGATCGTCAGCGGGGTGCCGGCGGGTAGAGCTTCAAGTAGAATTGGCATTCCTGCAGCCGCGGGTCCGCGCGCCAAGATATCTCCGTTGAGCGCCGGTTGGCTAGCTGCGGTGGCGCAATCCATTCGACTCGATGCACTGACCACCCACTCGGAGACTTTCCGCTTACCTGTGTATTCAGGCGTAATCAGCAAACGGGCAAAACCATCCCTGCTGACGGATATGCCTTGATCTGCGGTCAGCATCCCGAGGGTTGCTCTTACGCTAAAGGTTGTGGCCTTTGACGGTGCGGTGACGTCCACGCTCGCCACGCCAGACGCGTCTGTCACCACTTCATCCTGATTCAGGGACGCATCTGTCGGTAGCCCAGCTGAGTCTGGCCCGATCGCGAAGCGAACCGCGAAGCTCCCGGGCGGGGAAACACGCAAGGCCAAGGTCGTGCGCTGCGTGGGTTCAAGAGTGAGAGTGGCAGATGATTCAAACTGAATCGCCTCAGCACCTGTCGGAGCCGTGGTGTTGCCCAAGACGGGCGCTTCGTTACTGGTAGTTTGCCCCGACCCGCCGCCGCAACCAACGCTTGCCGCCGCGAGACTGAACCCAATGAGTAAGAGATAAGGTCTGGCCATTTCTGATCCAGGGCGCAAATAGCCACGCCGGCTTTTTCTATAAGCTTAAGATTGAAGTTCCGCGGAATGCGGAGTTTGACTCTGCCACAGATTGGCCGAACTGCTAAGAACCGAGCTCTCCAAGGTCGGAGTGGTGCCGAGTGGTAGCGGGTAGGCGAGCGGGCACGTGAGGGCGCCGCTAGGCCCCGTGGCAGCAAGCTGCTACCTTCAAGCAAAAATGACGTCGTTGGTACCCCCACCCTTGCGCTTGTTGATCGTCGATGACGAGCCAGGCCTGCGGCAGATGCTTGAGATCTTGTTTCGACGCGAAGGCTACGCGGTGGCATCGGTGCCTGGATACGTCGCGGCGGTCCATGCCATTGAGTCCGCGCCGGAGCCCTTTTCCGTCGTTCTCACCGACCTTGCGATGCCAGATGGCACGGGCCTCCAAGTCCTGGCGGACGCCAAGAAGCGTAGTCCGGCGACGGAAGTGATTCTTATCACCGCGCATTCATCCGTCGACAATGCGATCGAGGCCATGCGGCAAGGCGCGTATGACTTCGTCACCAAGCCCTTCGAGCCGAGCGAACTCGCCGCTCTTGTCACGAAAGCTCTTGAAAAACAGAGCCTTGTCTTCGAGTACCAGCGGTTAAAGGCGCAAGTTGAACAGCTTTCCGATAAAAATATCATCGGGAAAAGCCCCAAGATGCGCGGAGTGCTCGACATGATCGAGCGGATCGCGCCGATGCGAACCACGGTCCTCATCACGGGTGAAAGTGGCACGGGCAAGGAACGCGTGGCACGCGCCATTCACGAACGCTCGGATCGGCGGCACCAGCCATTCTTGGTGGTCAATTGCGGTGCATTGCCCGAAGCCTTGATGGAAAGTGAGCTATTTGGCCACGAAAAGGGCTCATTTACTGGCGCTTCAGCGAAGAGCCTGGGGCTTTTTCGCGAGGCCGAAGGCGGCACTGTCATGTTGGATGAGGTGGGGGAGTTGCCGCTCAGTTTGCAAGTCAAGCTGCTTCGAATTCTCCAGGAACGAGTCGTGCGTCCCGTGGGGTCTTCGCAGGAAGTACCAATCGATGTGCGCGTGTTAGCGGCAACGAATCGGAATGTTGAAGCCGATGTCGCCAACGGCAAGTTTCGTCAGGATCTCTATTATCGATTGAATGTGATTCGAATTGAGCTGCCGGCGCTGCGTGAACGGCGCGAGGATGTTCCGCTGTTGGCTGAGCGGTTCATGCGTCGGTTCTCCGACGAGTTTGGTAAGAATGTGGTTGGGTTCACACCGGATGCGCTGCGCGCCCTTCAAACGTATGCCTTTCCAGGCAATGTGCGCGAACTTGAAAATATGATGGAGCGTGCCGTGGCACTCGCTGGCTCACGCGTCATTGGCCTGGGTGATTTTCCACCAGAAGTGAGCGGAGCCGCCGCTTCGCCTGGCCCCTCTTTGCTAGAATTGCCTCCAAATGGCTGCAATTTAGACGAAGTCATGACGGAGGTGGAGCGGAGGCTTCTGGTAGAAGCGCTGGGCAGAACCGGCGGAGTTCGGAAAGCCGCATCTCGCGTGCTCGGCATTAGTTTTCGCTCGCTGCGCTATCGGCTCGAAAAGCACGGCCTGGATGCTGATGCGATTGGCTCTGAGGCGTCGGAAGATGATGACGACGACACTGCGGCGGGGGCAACCGCAGCGCGATGATACCGCTTCTGGTACGGAGCGTGCAGGTGCCTCAGCGGATGCGCGCGTTTCGTCACCCAGCCAACATCCGACGCTCAGCGCGAGGCTTCTCGCTCGTGGAGCTGATGGTCGTCGTGAGCATCATGGGCATTCTGGCCACGTTAGGTATCACGGCGACGCGCAGGTACATGGATTCGTCGCACTCAACCGAGGCATTAAGCACGATTCAGGCTATCCGCGCGGCCCAGGAACAATGGCGCGCCCACACCCAGCGCTACTTCAACGTTTCTACCACCATGATCTCGTGGTATCCGATGGCAGCGCCAGGAGCCACACGCTATCAGTGGGAGCAAGCCACCGGGGCTGATTATGCCAATTGGCAGCAGCTTCGTCCCCAGGTGGATTGGCCCGTTCGCTTTGGATACACAACGGTCGCCGGGCAAGCCGGAACGGCCATTGGGGCCCTGGGAACGATCACCGCCAATCCGGGATGGGCGACGCCCGATCAACCTTGGTATGTCGTTCAAGCCAAGGCCGACTTAGACACCGATGGGATCCCGGCGTACTTTGTCGCCAGCAGCATCACGAGTGAGATTTATAGCCAGGACGCCGGTGAGTAAGTTGAGGTGGCTGCGTTGAGACGCCGCCGTGACCTGAAGACTCAATGAGCCGCAAAACGGCACTCGGCCAATTGGTCGGTGACGAATTTTGTCACAATTGGAGCGCCAAGCGAATGACTGTCGCGCGCGCAAATTGTCAGCCGCTCGGCCGTAGCTGGCTCAAGAGCGCCAGGGGTCAGCGCCGTTTCGAGTGAGTAACTCAAGCCTTGGCCTCCGCTGCCAGCGCTGAAATCAACTCGAAATGAAGCAAGATAAACCGGACGCCGTGTGTCAATCAGGCCTCTAGAGCAGGTGGCACGCTTGCTGCTTATTGGGTCTGCAATGCGTAACGGATGCCCCAAGGAGCGGGGCTACACACTCGTGGAGTTGATGATCGTCGTGGTGATCATTGGCGTCTTAGCAACGCTGGCTACCTACGGCGTACGAAAATACATTCTGGCATCGAAGACTACTGAAGGCGTTGAGATGTTGCGTGCAATCAAAGAAGCAGAGGAGCTGTATCGGCAGGAGACGTTTACCTATCTGCCCACGAGCGCCGCAGTCGGAACATCGTATTTCCCTTGGGGCGGAACCTTCCCTAAGGGCGGCGTTAAGATGCTCTTTTCCTGCTCAACCTGCACGGGCCAAGCCGCCTTCAATAACCTTAACGTCACGACCAATCATCCCGTTCAATTCGGCTACGAAGTGATCACGGGTGGTGCTGGCACTGCACCCGATGCGCATCCGGAATGGGGTACCCCGGCCGCAGTTCTCCCCGCTTCTCCCGGAGACATTTGGTACGTGGCCTACGCCACTGCAGATATCGATGGAGATGGCGAACCGCTTGTTTATGCCGGCACAAGCTTCACCACAGAGATCCTCAGCAACAACAAGAATTAACCGTAAAGACTCGAGCTGGGCGTAAAGCTCAGCAGGCTGCCCGTCATGCTGACACAGCTGCGTTACAGAAAGTAAAAGGAGAAATTATGTCTATTAACCTCAAAAACAAGCGCGGCTTCACCCTCGTGGAACTCATGATCGTGGTGGCCATCATCGGCGTTCTCGCAGCTCTCGCCATCTACGGCGTTAAGAAGTACCTCACGAGTGCGAAGTCCGCAGAGGCTCGCGCAGCAGTGGGTCGTATGGCTAAAGATGGCGCCAATCATTTTAACCTGGAGTCGATGCAGGGCACAGCTCTCGCGCTGGGTGGCACGGCAGCTCCCTCGAGCGCAATCTGCATCAGTGCAGCGAACCCCGTCCCGACGGTTGCTAATATTGTCAATATCGCTGGGCGTAAGTGGTTGTCATCACCCTCCGACTGGAAGGATGGCGCAGGTTGGTCTTGCCTGAAATTCTCGATGGATCAACCCCAGTACTTTCAATATAACTACACGACAGCTGCCACGACTGCCGTGGATTTGAGTGCGGCGGGCACGAAGTTCCTTGCTGAAGCCCACGGCGACCTAGACGGCGATGGGGTGCTTTCTACGTTTTCGATGGAAGGACAGATCTTGATCGAGGCCGGTAAGGGAGCAATCTGTGCACTCGCTCCGGGCATGCTTGAGGTGGCCGGCGACGAGTAATCGCCGTAGCCTATAGATGAAAGAATACACCCCCGAAGGCTTAGGCTTCAGGGGGTGTGCTCTTTTGTTGGTGGGTGGAGCGTGTGCCGAGGCTGTGGTACTGCGCCCATTCGATGAGAAGCTTTTCTGTGCTGGAGCTAGCGCTGGGTGTATCGGTGGGTGGCTCGGTGTTGGCGGTGTTTCTGCCGACGTTTTTAAATAATGTGCACGCTTCGCGGGTGAATGAGCCAATCGATGGTTTGAAGCGTTTGGCGCAAAGAGCCACAGCATTGGCAGCAGGGCGCGGTATCGAACAGGCCTATCCTGAGTCTGTCGGGCTCACACCGGCCAAGGTTGCACGCGGGGAGCCAGTACTCGACCCCCCGGGCACTTGGGAGCATCCCACGTGGCGGCGTCTGAACTTCGGCTTTACCGTGCCACACAGTTACAGCTTCACCTTTGAGAGTCACCTACCGGCGGGGCCCGACGGCGACAGCGACAAGGGCCATCAGGCTGGCGACCCCCGCGAGCAGCAGGCAAACCCAACGGACGGGCACGCCGAGTTTGTAGCGCGGGCTTTTGGCGACCTCGATGGCGATGGCGGGCTCAGCACGTTCGAAATCTCGGGTGAGTCGCGGCAGGGGCAAACGCCGATCGTTCGGCCCTTGGTGGTGCACCGCGAGGTCGAGTAGCCTTTAAGGCGAGATGCGACGTTGGGTCAGGGCTTTAGCTACGGCACTGGTGGGTGGCTTGGGCGTGCTGCTCATTGCAACGGTCCGTGGTTCTTTGGCGGATAGCTTCGATGGCCTGAAGATCAAGAATGACGTCTATCCGTTGCCGCCAGTGCAGCAAACCGTGGTGTTGAGCCTGGGATACAGGGCGGCCTTGGCAGACGTTATCTTTGCGCATCTTCTCGTGTCCCAGGGGCTGCATTTTCAGGAGAAGCGCCGGTTTGAGTTTGTTGGTAGGTACTTGGAGACGGTCAACGAACTCGATCCCAAGTTCCGATCCCCGTACATGCTGGCTGACACGCTGCTGACGATGCAGCCAGTCCCGCCCCCTCCGAGCTACTACCTGAAGGCGCGAGCGATTTTGGAGCGTGGGATGAAAGAGTTGCCATTCGACTCCGAGCTGCACATTAATGCGGGTCAGTATCTGCTCTATCTCGGCATCAACGCGATCAAGAAACCCGAAGAGCAAGAAGAATGGAAGCGTGCTGGCACGCGCGCCTTTGCCCGAGCCTGCGAAGTCTTGGGGGACCAGAAGAATCTGCCGTTTCATTGCATTCACGCCGCCGGGATGCTCGAAAAAGAGGGCAAACGCGAGGCGATGCTGGCTTTCGTTCACAAGATGCTGACAGTGGACGACCCTGAGATCCGCGAAAGAGCTCTCAACTATCTCGCATTTGCGGAGGGCGAGGCCGCGCGCCAAAAAGCAGAGGCTCGATTCTCTGCGCTTGCCAAAGAGCACGCCGCAGACGCTCCCTTTCTGTCAGGCGATCTCTATGGGCTACTGCCGCCCCGGTTTGATCCGTTAAGTTGTATTGGTATAGATCACTCACTCCAGCCACGCTGCGCCACGAGTTGGCGCGATCGCACTGAGGAATTGGCGTCGGAACGTTAGGACGGCCTATGCCGTCCCGGTGGGCGCCGGGGAAGCTATTGGAATCGAACTGCGGCGGTCTTGGTTTCCCCGGCTTCAACTGTGACAGTCTGAACCTTTCGGCCGAACTGGGCGTGAACGAACACAACGGTGTGCGTTCCCGCGGGCACCGAGATGCCGATCTTCGGTGTGGGCCCCAGCGGGCGACCGTCCAAAATTACGCTAGAAACCGGGATGGAATTCAAATTCAGGCGTGAACCACCGGATGTTGCCGCGGCGGGTTTGGGACCCGGAATGGCCGCCACTGCGGGCGAAGGCCGCGTGTGGTGTGAGGCCGAACTCGTGCCGGATGAGGGCTCGACGCCTTTTCGCTGCAGCGTAACGGTGTACGTTCGGACGGGCTGCCCATCTTCGAACTTAATCTCCTCACGATAATCCTCGTAGCCATCCCGCGTGGCAACGATGGAGTAGCCTTTGGTCGCATCGATCTTCTTGAGATTCGCGGGCAAGATGGGCACTCGTCGCCGCTCAGAGCTACTCACCAGCAGCACCGCGGCTTTCGACGCGTTTTCGCCCTCTTCGATCTTAACCTGGCCCGCCAAAACTTTGAGCTTAGCGTCTACCTTGTTCAGCTTTTCAGCCTGGACGGTGACGAGCTGCTCGAAGGGAGCCAACTCATAGTTTTCGTTCTCTTCCTTCTTGCTTTCGACGCGTATTTTGTGCTCGCCCGGAGTTAGGTCGTTCACGGCGAGCGGCTGGGCGCTGAGCTCGCCAATTTTCTGGCCGTCCACAAAAAGAGTGAGGCCAGCTGGGTTTTCCGCGCTGACGCTGATACCGGTGCCGGCGCTGGCGTGGGTGAGAGTGAGATTGGCTACGGAATCTTTCCCTGCCTCGATGGGGATGAGTCGATCTGCGAGTGGCTCGTAGCCGGGGGCTTTAGCAGAAACCCGGTGGTTCCCTTTCTGAAGGTCGCCAACGTTGCACGGGGGTCCTTCGCACCTAAGCTTGTCGTCGACGTAAACTTCGAACTGATCCAACTTCCGATCATTCGGGCCACCCACCGTCACCATCAATGATCCAGGCTTATTTCCGAGAATAAATGCCATTCCTCCGACCGCGACGAACAGCACAAGCACAACAATTCCCAAAAGCAACAGCATCTTAGAATTGGACTGTGGAACGTGCTGTATAGGTGAAAACACCGGTGCAGGAGCCGCAGCCACCGGCGGTGCTGGTGGCGCTGGCGGTCTCGGCAGAGTGGTAGGCTTGGCGTCACCAAACAGTGAACCCACGGAAGGCGCGCCCGACGGACTCACCATCGAGGGAAGCGCCGGTCCGCGAGAAAGGTTCAGTGCAGGCATTGCCGGCGTCCCAGCCGCTGGCCCCGGGCCGCGGAGAAACGAGGGAGCTACATCATCACGGCCGAAAACTGTGGTGGCCTCGTCTTCATCGTCCCAGTCCATAGCAACGCCGGTACCAGGCGCCGACGGCGGGGGAGGGGC
>JBBRRP010000170.1:0-11230 GCA_038246305.1 Polyangiales bacterium
GTCTTTGGTGCTTCTTGACCACCAGCGGCTCGAAGGTGCCTTCGCGATCGCGTGGAACGCGGATCCGCACATCGCCTGACTCAGTGTGGATCGTCTTCTCGGTGTGCCCGTTACGGCTGTTGGCAGCCCCGGCAGAGGTCTTTTCGGCGTCCAGATGAGTCTCCAGCTCACTCTCCAACAAGCGCTCCATGACGGCACCCTTGAGCTGAGTGAACAGACCTTCGGGGCCGAACACGTCGCCCCCTTCCGCCGCACACTCGGCTAGAAACCGATCGAGGAACTCCCGCTTTTCAGCAGCACGCTCTCGGTTGCTTTTTGATGAACTTGAATTTTTCTTTGCTGATTGTGTTTCCATGAGTGACTCCTTTTAAGTCACCCGCTTTTGTCAACTTACACAAATTTTCTGACACTCCCCGAGCCACGCCAACTTCACCACTGGCAGGTGAAGCCGCCGCCGCCGTGATTGGGACTTCAGTGAACGCCCTAGCGCCGAACCGTTCGCAAACGGTGACCCCCGCGTGATCTCCAGCCGCCCAGACCAGCCCACGTCGTCGTCCGCGTCGATATGAAGATTCATAGACAACCTATGAATTCACGGCCCTCCCTCGTTCGCCAACTAACTCGAAATCGAATCCGGCCCCACTCGCACCAACACCTTCCCAATGTGCTCGCCCTTGAAAAGACCGACGAATGCAGCCGGCGCATTCGCCAGACCATCGACGATCGTCTCACGCCACTTCATCTTTCCTTCCGCGATCCACACCGCCATATCGCGGAGGAATTCTGGCCGCGTATTCACATGATCGCCGACGATGAAACCGCGGATGGTCAGTCTGAGCCCGACGACATTGATGATGTTGTTAGGCCCGGGTGATGGCTCGGTCGCGTTGTATTGAGCGATCATGCCGCAAGCTGCGATTCGGCCGAATGGGCGCATCGCGGCGATAGCGGCTTGCAGATGCGCTCCGCCCACATTTTCAAAGTAAACGTCGATGCCTTGGGGGAATGCGGCGCCTACGGCCTTCGTCAAATCTCCAGCGGTTTTGTAGTTGATGGCTTGGTCGATCCCAAGCTCCTGGGTCAGGTACGCGGCCTTCTCGTCCGAGCCCACGGAACCCACCACGTAACAGCCTTTCGCTTTGGCGATCTGGCAGGCAATCGCACCGACTGCGCCGCTCGCCGCAGAGACGAAGACTCGCTCACCTGCTTTCAGTTCTGCGATCTTCAGTAGGCCCACATACGCGGTTAGCCCGGTCATCCCCAAGGCGCCCAGATACGATTGAATGGGGCCGAGTGTGGGATCGACCTTCTGGACCTCACTGGCATCGGCGGCGTACCACTCGCGCCAGCCATACATGCTTTGAACGGTGTCGCCATTCTTGAAGTTCGGGCTCTTGGAGACGACCACTCGACCTATCGCTCCTCCGGTGAGTGGCTCGCCGACTTGGAAGGGTGGCACGTAGGATTTTTGGTCAATCATCCGCCCCCGCATGTAGGGGTCAACAGAGATATAACTGTTCCGTACGAGCACCTGGCCCTCATGAGCTAACGGCATATCAGTCTCGATAAACTCGAAGTCATCCGATGCCGGCATGCCGGTCGGGCGACGCTTCAATCGGATTTCGTGGTTTTTCTCGTTCTCCACAGGCATCTCGTAAGTTGTGGAACGCTACGCGTCTCGACACCGGATCGTCGCTTCCTACTTCCGATGCACGTCAATCCAAGACGAAAACGCCGTCATAAATGTGCCCAAGAATTCGCGTGTCTTTTCGTTGGTCAGCTTACCTTCCGCATCGAACAAGCTGCCGGCCATGCCGATGTAGGCTTCGGGCTGTTGCATCGTCGGGACGTTCAAGAACACCAAGGACTGACGCAGGTGGTGGTTGGCGCCAAAGGCGGCTAACGGGCCAGGGCTCACGCTGATCACCGCACCGGGTTTTCCGTCGAACGCACTTTGTCCGTACGGTCGCGAACCAATGTCGATCGCGTTCTTCAACACGCCTGGCACCGATCGGTTGTACTCGGGGGTGACGAAGAGGAGCGCGTCTGCGGCCTTGACCTTCTGGCGAAACGCCATCCATTCCGGCGGGGGCTGAGCGTCTAGATCTTGGTTGTAGAGAGCCAGCTGTCCGATCTCGACAATCTCAAGCTTGCACTCCGCTGGCGCGAGTGATGAAAGTACGTGCGCGATCTTGCGATTGAGCGAGTCTTTGCGGAGGCTGCCCACGAGCACAGCGACGGACTTCGGCGTGCTCATCGAGCGCCGTCGACGGTGGCGAGCCGTGCGCAGATTTTCGACCAGGTTTTATCTGCAACTGCGCTGCGTGGAAGCACTTCACCCATTTTGATTGGGGTCGACGCCTGCATGCGGCGAACACCTTGATTGAGATGTGCTAGATCGACGTACTCGTCCCCGTCGACGAGTGGAGGGCCCGCTTCCTTGGTGCTGACGCGCGCGACTTCGTCGTCTGACAAGAGTTTCAAGATCGCATCGCGTGTCACGTAGTCGTTTCGTTTCGTTTCGGTGTTCATAAAGGCTTGTTCCTTGGGGGGTTGATCGAATTGGGTTCAGGCTTCGTCATCGTTCCGCCTGGAGATGCGCCTCGATGAACCAAAGCCACTTGTCCGTACCGCGCGAGATCTCGGTAAAGATGTCGGTGGTGTCGGCGTCCTTGACCTCGCTACTCGTCTCAATCGCTTGCCTCGCGAGCTTGCCAAAGTCCGCGAGCGCCGTGGAGAGCGCGTCCACGTGGTCGTGGCCTTTGCCTCCCTTTGCTGCGTACTCTTTTAACGACGAGCGTTTTGCGACGGAGCGAGCAGTGCCGTCGGCAACGCCGCCGAGTTGTACCGCACGTTCGGCGATCAGATCTACGTAAGCCTCGACGTCCGCGTTGACCCTGTCGAAGAGTTCATGCAACGCAATGAAGTCGGGCCCCTTCACGTTCCAATGCGCCTGCTTGCACTGGGTTTGGAGATCAATGGCGTCGGCAAGCCGCGCGTTGCAAAGGTCAACGAGCAGTGTTCGCGTCGCCTCCGGGATGTCATTTTTGGTCTTGTACATGGTGTCATTTCTGCTGCGGAAAGTTGCTTGCAAAGAAAAGGAAAGGCGCGAGAAGTTTGCGAAGTCAGAACCCAGTCATCGAAACGGTGTCGATGACCTTCGTCACGCCGGGAGCCGCCCACGCAGCTGCGGCAGCGTCTTCGATGACATGCCAAGAGGATGCCTCGCCCGTAAGGGTCACGGCTCCGCCCGACGTTTCCACATGGATCGTATTTGCGTCTTTGGTGGCCCGGCGTTGCAGCGCGGCCTGAACCTTTTCTCTCACTTCGTCGGCGGAAACACGCGGCTTGATCATGATGTTGTTGTCGACACTCACAACGCCGGTCAGATATTGGACCGCGCGCTTGGCGGAGTCGCGCTGATAGTTCCACTCGACTTCCCCTTCGAGCGTGAGGCTCCCTTGCTGCACTTTGGCGGTGACCGAGTCGGGAACCCAAACGTCCCACATCAGGGCGCTCAGAGCGGCGGCCGCAATTTCCGAATCGCTGCGCTGGTGCAGACCGGTGATCTTGACGCTGAGGTCCTCCGCGATGGCGCGAACACCGGCCACACGCTTGATCGCATCCTCCACTGCCCACTTTTCCGCATAGGTATCGACCGCTCCAGTCAGCGTGACGGTACCCCCGTCGACGGCAACGCCAATCTGGGCGGCATTAATCTTCGGGTCCCATCGGAGTTCGGCTTCGACGTCTTGCTTCAACTGCAATCAGTCTTGCTCATGGGGATCCTCGTGTTCTTGGCCGACGTTGTGTCGTCGCCAAAGATGTCGACCGATGTCGCTTCTGCACTCACTGTGCCAGTGGGAGCCTCGATAGAATCTGGCGCTCGAGTCGCACACGAACGGGCGTATTAGGTGCTTGAACCGAACCAGCGCATTGCTAAGGGATGGGGCGTTCCTGTCGAGCCGAGGCGATCTGGCGCGACGTTCGTGTTCGGCGCTCCCGTGCGATCGTGAAGTGGCGCCTTACGCTCGAGCGGCTCAGAACCTGCATATGCCAGGCGCATGCGCTCGGTGGCTGCCGCAGGTTGGACGAACTTTGCCCGATCGCGGATGCCGAGCGATGTGCATTGACAGCATGCGACGCGCTGTGCGGTGTTGCGCTCTGCCATCGTTCTTCCTACTTGCGACGCTCTTGTCGTGGCTCGCGTGGGCTCCTCTCGCCATCGCGGGGCTCGGATGGACGACGCTTCGTTTTTCGCCTTATCTGCATCTCGGCGGTGGACTCGGACCCATGGTCGCCGCCATCGTCGTCACGGCCGTTTGTGATGGTCGGGCTGGGTTACTGCGGCTGGTCCAGCGCTGCATCGTGGTGCGAGGCCGAATCGGATCGCTCGTCATTGCCGTCTTTGCGCCGATTCTCCTGTTCGTCGTCTCGGTCGCCATCCTCCGCTTCATGGGGCGGGGCGAAGTCGTTTGGGCAGACGTCGGCAGAAGTGTGGAGTATCCGGCGCTGAACCGAGAAGCGTACTGGATAGCGAATATCGTCTTCTATGGTTTTGGAGAGGAAGTCGGGTGGAGGGGCTTTGCGCTTCCTCGCCTTCAAGCGCGGCACACGGCGCTCACCTCTGCCCTCCTCCTCAGCGGGGTATGGGCAATCTGGCACGCACCGCTGTTCGCTTTCTCGAGCGGGATGTCCTCCATGGGCATCGGGGGCGCAGTGGGCTGGCTCTTCTCGCTCGTCACCGGTTCTATTCTGATGACATGGCTATTCAACAGGAGCCACGGAAGCGTGTTGGCCGTCGCTCTCTTCCACGGTGTGCTGGACATCGTCATGACCTCGCCTGTGAAGGGCGCGCTCCCATCCGTCATGGGCGCCATCATTACTCTGTGGGGACTTTCGCTGCCTTTTATCCTCGGCAGAGCAAACCTTTCTCGCGTCACACGTCAAGCGCCCTAGAACACGCCCGCTTTCTTGAGGCCAGCGAACCACACGCTCGCGAGCTTGCGAAACACTGGCAAAATGGGGTGTACGCCGTCTTCAGCAAGTTCCATCGGGGTCGCGATAGTCCGATAGGCATCGACAAAATGCAGCCTGCGACCCGCGACGCGCCCTGCTTCAACGTAGCCCCGAATGCACCCGTTGAATTCCGGAACCCGGGTAACGACATCTTCAGGGACGGTGGCATTCCAGGGCTTGGGTCCAGGTGCAATCGGAAGCAGAGAAGCAACGAGGATCGTCATCTCGGGTAGCTGGCATGAAGCGCGCTCAACCAACGTTGTTAACCTGAGAAAACTATCCCAGGGGTCGGCTTCGTAAAGATCGTTGGTCCCCGCCATGAGCAAAAGCGCGTCCGGCTGGAACAGAGCGAGGGTCGATTCAATCTTGCGCGAGACGCCGTATTGCCCCCCATCGCGCCCATTCGTTAGATCCTCAATCGAGAATCCCGGATATCCCTCGTGAGGTCCCCACTGGGATTCAAGAGAACCTACGAAGGCGAAGTCTGCGCGCACACTCCGAAGCAACGCTCCCAAATGAACTCGGTAGCCGCCCTCGTCGCCATACGTGATGGAATCGCCGAGGCACAAGAGCTTCTTCATTGGGTCTTAATAGCTGACCTTCTGGCTCAACCGAAGAGGTGACATTTCTCGGTTCACGTGCCACCTTTGACCGAGGATCCCTGCGTATGCCGCAAGAAACACGCAACATGAACGCCCACTACAACCGACTCGAGCCCAGGGGCTCCAGGCTACGCGGCCTCAAGCTCAGTTGGCTTGCTGTGAGCGCCGCCCTGCTCGCTTCCCTTGGCACAGGCTGCGGAACTAGAACTGACAATGGCATGCCATCGACCGCAGGCGGGACGCCGGCAATGATGTTAGCCAACGGCGCTGGATCGGGAGGCGCTGGATCGGGAGCAGTTGCCGGTTCAGCCGACGCTGGCGGCAACCCGCCAATAGCGATGCAGCACATCCTGTGGATCGGCGACAGCATCACCCACGGGGAATACGAACCGGTGGTGAGCTACAACAGAGACAAAGTTACCGACGAGCTCGGCACTCACTACGGCGGCATTCCCGGGATCTTCGCGCAGCTGGCTTCAGAAGTGGGCTTAAGCATCGAAACCCATGTGTGTCTTATCTCCGCGACATCGCTTCGGGTACTCGCTTCAAGCTGCGCTGCGGTCATCGCCCGACCCGAGTGGCAGTGGGTTGTTTTGCAAGAAAAGACGAACGTTCCATTGCCCGGTGGGCCCCCCTCACAATTCTGCAGCAGCGTGAAAACAATAGAACGGGCAGTGCACAGCGCAGCGCCGTTGGCAAAGGTCTATCTCTACGAGAACTGGCCGTTCGATTCGGCGAATGCCACGCTGCAGGCAGCGCAATACCACAACATCTTCTACAGTTCCGAGGCAACGGAAGGGCAGATCACTGGTGTGAGTGCAGCGGGGGATGCTTGGACGCGGGCATGGGGCGGGGGCGTCGCGAATCGGACCTGCACGCCCGGACCACTCCCGACGCTCTGGCACGGCAATGGCGACTGTAAGCATCCGAGTGTCTATGGCGCGTACCTCGCCGCCCTCGTTCACTTCCAGAAAATCACCGGCATGAGCGCACAACGCTTTGGTGCGAACGAGACTGCCGCCAATGCACTCCAGATCCCGAACGCGATCGCCGTGCAACTTCAGAAGGTCGCCTCGGACACCGTAACCGAGGAGAATAGCGCGCCGCTCGGTGGCGCTGAAGCCGCGGATGCCTGCCCCTAAAGAACAGAGTGGGAGCGCACGAGCCTCGGCATTTTCACCGATGCTTCACGGTTCATGCAGAGCTGAGAGAGCGCGGCGGCGCGAAAGCTTGATCTTGAGGATCTGGCCCTCACGCAGAAACCCTGGATTTGAAAGCTGATTCTGCTGTGCGAGTTCGGCCTCGGTCACACCGAAGCGTCTCGCGATATCTGAGAGCGTTTCGCCGCTACCCACCAGATGAACGGTGACGTTAGATCCACTATTCTTGCGGGAATGGACCTTGAGCACCTGTCCGACGCTGAGCGCGCGCGCATCCTGGATACGGTTCCAGTTGCTGAGCTCATCTGGGGTGACACCCAAGTCATTGGCTATCTTGGTCAACGTATCGCCGGCAACAACTCGATAGGTTTCAGAGAACTCTGCGTTCGCAGTGTGCGCTTCTGCTTCAGAGCTGGGTCCATCCTCATGGGCATCACCCAAGTCGATCAAATAGGCGTGCGAATCACGAACCGGAGTCAAATCTTCGAGCGTCGATTGTGCGCGGTCACGGTCGGCGACCAGCGAAATCAATTCCGACACCGACGCTTGCGGTGGAGTTAGCGGCGGAGAACTTGGGAAGAGCGACACCCAATCTTGATTGGGTTGATCCGAGCGCACGGCTTCAACCTGAGAGAACCCAAACGTGGCCAGGTTCTTCAGCAACACCGACACCGCCAACACCTTGGGGACATACAGGCGCGTTTCACGCGGCAGCCCATCTTTTTGATTCGCCAGTTCCCAAAAATCGCTAGCAGCGCGACTCTGCACTCGTCTTTCTATAGTGTCCGAGCCAGCGTTGTACGCGGCGAGTGCGAGGTCCCAGGAGCGCATCCGAACAAACAGATCCACTAGGTGTTGAGTGGCCGCGGCGGTGGATCTGGTTGGGTCGTAGCGCTCATCTTCGGCGCTGTTGACGGCGAGTCCGTAGGCGCGCGCCGTTGTTGGCATGAGCTGCCACAAGCCCGCCGCCCCAGCGCGGCTGATTGCCCGAGGAACAAGGCCGCTTTCGACTAACGCGACCGCTTCCAGCGCTGACGGCAAGCGCTGCCTTTTAAAGGCTTCAGCAAATATCGGCTGGAAGCGTTCACGGCGAGACAACCAGGTGCGCACAATGGAACGCCCTTGGTCAGTTTGGGTAAAGAATTGCAGATAGCGAGCAACGCGTGGATCCCGGGTCACAGGCAGATCGGGCTGCGCGAGGCCATACAGAAAGTCCACACCGTTCTTGCTCAGATCGGGTGGGGCAAGATTGGGATAGGCCGGCGTCGGAAGCGGTAAGGCGGTGTCTCCCGAGAACAATTCGGCTTCGGCACTTTCGAGCGTCTTCAGATCGCTGCTCACCGTTTCCAAAGGCTTAGCAGGGTTTGGCAGTTTTTGATTTTTTGGGGGAGGATCTAGAGTGGCGTTGCCGCGCCACCGATCCAACCATTCAAAGGGCGTCAAGCGCGGATTGGATCCAATAGCAAAGCCTGCCACGAGGGCCAGAAGCACAGTCAATCGGCCATATCCGCGAGGCATTACCAGTGCAAGCTAGCCCAGTGGGTGTGCGCCCAACAAGGCTCCGTTTTGGTCGCATTATTCGCGAGCAGAACAGATCTCTGGAGCGAGATTCGCCAGATCGGGGCCCCGCTCCGTTGACCGCTGCGCTCCGGAACCTGAACATGGCTGCGTGAAACCACCACCCAAGCATTGGCCTCGCCTGTCTGTATCTTTGTACTACGCGGACGCTCGCACTTCGATCGCATGGCTTTGTGATGCCTTCGGTTTCGAGTCGCGTTTGGTAGTGGATGCCGAAGACGGCAGGGTTGCTCACTCCGAACTCACCTTCGGTGAGGCCATCGTGATGGTTGGAGAATCTGGGAAGGACGGTCTTTCGCCGAGAATAGCCGGCGGCGCCACCGCGGGTGTGTTCATCTACGTGGATGACGCCGACGCGCATTGCGCGCGCGCCGTGCAAAAAGGTGCAACGATCACGCGCGAGCTTAAAACCACGGATTACGGAGCTGACTACTGGTGCGACCGGGGATACGGGTGCACTGATCCGGAAGGGCACGTGTGGTACTTTGCGCATCGCGTGCGCTGAGCTGAGCTTTTGGCCACCCAGAGAGACGTCGGCCAATCATAGAGCCGACGTCTCCGTGGGGCTGGCGGTGTGCCTTAGAGGTGTGAGCCGACGCCGGGCGCAGCGGCGACGTTCTTAGTGGAGTTTTGGTAGGTGCGGAGCGCATCTTCAAGCTCTGCGGCCTTAACGGGGGCTACCGTGCGCGCAAAGTCGAGCGTTTCGGGCAACGCCGCAATCGCGCGCATCTGTTCGGGGCTGAGCTGAATGCTGGCCGCTTTGCCTTCGCCGCAATACACCTCAACCGTTGTCGGGTACCAAATGAAGCCGATCACCGCTCCAATCAGCCCATTCACGAATGAATGCTCATCTTTGATCGTTGCATTTCCCGACGGGCAGATCTCTTTCAGCTTGACGTCAGTTTCTCCGATAATCCCAAACAGCCAGTGGGAATGCCACTTGCTATAGGCTGCTTCGCCGTTCACGTTGCCACCCGTCCCAGCTGTAAAGCTGTGCTTGTAACATCCGGTTGCCATTCCAACAAAAGCAATAGCAAAGCCTAAAGCGACGATCTTCTTGGTCTTTAAAATCATGAATCATCTTCCCGTTGCGTGGATCCGCCTGGTAGCTCGGGGACAACCAGAGTCCACGGCGCACCAGGCTGAGCCACTTAGACGGAGCTCCCCGCCAAAGTAATCAGGCAATCAGTGTCATTCTTGTGAACTGTTTGCGGGGGAGGAGCGACAAGCCTCGCGCCCTAGCGGGCCGGCCACCCGACATCTGAAACTATCTGCCCCACAATGTCCTGCGCTGTTCAATGAACCGAAGCCGGTGGCGGCGGCGGTGGCGGCGGCGCGCAGGCGTCGCCGGCAAGATTCACACTGACTCATCGTCGGCGCTGGGCAACTCGTTGCACCACCACAGGTTGCAAAGCTGCTTCCGCGGCCCCTCCTCCTGAAAACCCAACCGTCGGTTTGCTCCGATTCCTGATCGTGTGCGCCCGGAACAGCCGATCGCGCTGGTCGGAATACGCGCTCAAGGGCTGCTGCAACAGCGGAAACCGATCGTTGAGTCTGTTACCTGACGTGGATTATTGTTGTCGGTGTTGCACTTCAGATAGATGCCTGAGGTGTCAGTACTGGCCCCGGAGTAAGAGCCCCCGCGGACCCGGCAGGAGTCAGTTGCACCGGTGGACGCGCTGCAAGAATCCTCCCACTCCCAGACGTTGCCACTCATATCGTAGATGTTGGGGGGCGCGCTAGAGCACTGGGGGTAGCTAGCAACCGCAGCTGCCGTGCTCGAGCTTAAGGGTCCGCTGCAATTGCCTGCCACGAAAGAGTTGCCGTATGGGTACGCGAGGTTCGAGAGCCCGCCACACGCGCGCATCCATTGGCTGAGCGCGGGGTCGTCGTAGCTCGAGCTGGCATTCGCGCCCCCGCCGATTTTCCCGCACAGGCGCCGCCCCGCCCAGCTGCAATAGGCATATGCATCACACCAGTCGACCCAGGCAATCGGGAAGTCGGAGTCGGCGGGGGTTGCGGGCCAAGCGGAGCTGGGTGTGAAGCTGCTGTTCCAGGAGCAAACCGCGGGCTGCCCGTTGGTGTTGCCCTGCTTGGCCTGGAGAAACGTGGCGTACTGGGCGCGGGTCACTTCCGTAGCGTCGATTGAATAGCTGGCAACCGTTACGGGAGTACGCTCGCACAGCCCAACGGTGGTGGCCGAGCACTTCCCACCCGGGCAGGTGCTGTTCGCGGGCGGGAGCGCCAACCCACACTTTTGCGACGTGCAGGTTGCCGTGGTGCAAGGTTTCGTGCTGGCCGGGCAGTCAGCTGGCGTGCTGCATTCGACGCAGGTGTTGCCCGAGCACACCGGAGTCGAACCGGCGCAAGTGTTCGGGCACTGCACAGTTTGGTTGCAGCTGTTGGTAGCACTGCCGCACGTTTTCCCAATGCAAGGATTGTTTGGCGTGCAGCCGCACTGATTAGGGTTTGCTGTGCCACCGCCACAGATATCGGGCGCAACGCAGGTGTTGGGGCAAAGTATCGTGGCGCCGCAATTGTTTTTCACAGAACCGCAGGCCCTGCCATTGCACGCCTCAACGTTGTCGGCGACGCACGTGCAGACCGCCGGAGCGCCCTGGCAGGTCTCGCTGGGGTCGCACGGGGCGCAGCGGTTTGCGTCGGCGCAACCGTTGTTGGCGTCGAGCGTAACACACGCGTTAGCGCATTTTTTGGTGCCTATGGGGCACGGGCTGCCATCCACACCGCCTCCCGTTGCGCCACTGCCTCCCGTTGCGCCACTGCCTCCCGTTGCGCCACTGCCTCCCGTTGCGCCACTGCCTCCCGTTGCGCCACTGCCTCCCGTTGCGCCACTGCCTCCCGTTGCGCCAC
>JBBRRP010000171.1:0-11113 GCA_038246305.1 Polyangiales bacterium
CGCCTCGCTGCCGCCTACTCCCTAGTCCAAACTTGCCGTGCCATCGGTGTCCCCACTCGCGACTACCTCGTCGACGTCATTACCAAAATCGAACGCCGCTGGCCCGCCCGACGCCTCACCGAATTGCTCCCACACCGCTGGTCCCCGGGCCTCACCCTCTAAATTCCAACTCCGTAAATCTCGCCCCTTGCAGTTTATCTGAGTTTCCAGCCGCTGCGGAGAGGTGGTCCGTAGATGGCTTACGTTGCGGTGGAGGTGCGTCTCGAACGGGAGCTCCGTGCGGCAGGATTCGCTGTAGGGCGCCAAGTGGGTTCCGATTGTTCCGCTGCGTCTGGACGTCCCATTCCACCAGCGCGCGGAGAAACTCCGGTGTTGGGTGGGATCGAACTTACCGACGCTCGTTCCGAAAATCCCGACCATCAAGCAATCCGCGTTGTCTCCCACAACTTCCTAATGGGGCGACATGTAACCCAGCACTTTGAAGTGGACGCCCGTCGGGTCTCGAGCGTCCCGGCGAGTCTAGCGGTCTTGGCACTCGAAACGGTGCGAGCCGCATTCATTGATTTGGCGGATCAGGATACCAGTACCCGGTCGCCACATGAGGAAGGCGCACAACAGTGGGCCAAGCAACCTCTGTTGCAATCCCACCTCCCCAAAAGATGGACGGCGGGGGCCTCCGTTCTTGCTTTCACCGACGCGACCTCGCGTACGACGACACTCTTGCCAACGCTGCACCTTGCGTTGGCCAAAAACGATTGGGGCGGGAGGTTGTCCATTGCCGGAGGCTCCCCAGGCTGGCGATTTCAAAAACAAGACGGTGCCGCCACTGTTCGGATGAACCACGCAGTTTTGGCAGTAGCTTATCGGTCCTCGGGAACACGATGGCAGCCCTTTGCCGTGGCCGGCGCTGGGGTCGGATGCTCCCTGATCGCCGGCGAAAACCCTGCAAGCGGCTTCGTCACCAACAAGCACCTCGTGTGGTCGCCCATGGCGATGGCCGGCTTCGGCATTGCCTTTCTCCCCACGCACCGTTTCGCTCTCATCCTAGAAGGCGACGCTATAGCCGCAACGCGCGCCCCCAAGGTCAAAATTGGCGATGAGCTATTGGGCCCGGTTGGAGCCCTTGTGTTGGCCACTTCGCTTGGATTTGAGGTTCAGTTTTGAACGCCGTGTCGCCGCTTCCCAAGTATCTTGTCGGCTTATTCCTCGCCTTGACTGCTTGTTCCCCTCCCACGATCGAGGCTGTAACCAGGGGGAAATTTCATGTCGTCAACTCGGAGATATTCGATCCTGCTGGTCGACCTTTCGTCGCCAAAGGCGTCAACGTGAATGGCATCAATTGGGTGTGGCCCGGGGACATCACGAAAGACCTTGACTACATCGTCAAAGATTGGCGTTTCAACCTAATCAGAGTGAACTGTCTGATCGAGGGCACCCACTTTACTGACAACAACGACGACGAAAGGATTGTCCGTGCCTTCACTGAAGCAGGCATTGTGGTGGTTTTTCAGGTCTCGGGTTTGGCGGGCGAATATTACACCGACAGTTCCAATCCGACACTTGGGCAAGTAGCGGCATTCCACCGAACCCTTGCTGAGAAATATAGAAACAACCCTTACGTCTGGTTTGAAATAGCAGACGGACCGGGAACCTGTGACCTAAATCCCCAATGGCTGGATATGAACACCACTGTTGTGCGCGCCATTCGCCAGGACGCAGGTGCCTCGAATATCATCATTGCCAACGCCATGGTCTGGGGCACGGACGACGGCTGCAGCGACGCCGCGTTGGTGCCAAAAGAACACAGCGCGATTCTCTCGTACGGTCCAACGCTGCTTCAACGCATGCCACCCGGTATCGCCAATTTGGTGTTTGGCTTTCACGTTACGAGCAAATGGGAGCTCGGCGGAATAGCAAAAATGGGAGACTTCGTCGATCGTGCACGCGCGCTGGGCTTGGCACTCATTGTGAACGCCTATGGGGGCGCTGGCGCGGAGGAATTTGACGTGATCCCGGCCGTGACTTCCATGTTCGCCGTCGTACCTGAGCGGAGAATTGGGCGCGTGGCCTGGCACTGGTACAACGCCTCGGCACCACCCTTATGGCCGAACGCTTTGGTGGTTGGAAATGGTCAGACCGGATCAGCTTTGGCCTTCGATTTGCAAAACCCGACGGTCCCTACCAATCTAACCGCCCTGGGCCGATTAACCTGGGCCGACACTCATCGGATCGACGGGCTCTAGAGCGATTCGAAGATTTTTCAACGCCCGATCAAAGTTTTCTGATCGATGGCGCGGCCCAGGGCGGTCTCCCATTATGTGAGCGCAACGAAGACAGATAAAAGCATTGCATCTGCAGTTTGGCTCTGGGCCCTCTGTGTGGTTTGTTCCTCCTGCACAGGGCAGCTTGACCCCAGTCGCCGCGCAGACGACACCGTTCGCGGCTCGACCCCCAATGCTTTCGACCGCGATCCAAAGAATGGCGCAGGCGGTGCAGCTGCAGCCGGGCAAGGCGGCGCAACTGCGACGACAGCTGGGGAGGGCGGCGCCACCCCTTCGTGTGTACAACCTTCACTTTCGCCTTCGCTGATGCGCCGACTGACCAACGCGGAGTACGTCCGCAGCGCGCGCGCGCTTTTGCTCACCGCGCCCGGTTTCATTTTGAACATCGATTTGCCGGGGGAAAGCACGGTCAACAATTTTGAAAATGCGGCGGCATTTCAGACTATTTCTGAACAACATGTGAGTCAATATGGGGCGGTCGCCGACGCGTTGGCGAAAGACCTTATGACGACCGACACGCGTTTGCGTGCTCTCACCGGATGCGCGCCCGAGACCGCACCAGGTGCTGCGTGTTTGGACCCTTTCATCGATGCATTTGGAAGACGGGCGTTCCGTCGGCCTCTCGCCCCGGATGAACACGCCCGACTGCTTCAGTTGGCCACCAACGCGGTCGATCCATTATCTCCGTACGCAGGAGCCGTCGCCGCCATCAAAGCCATGCTCGCCTCTCCGAAGCACTGGTTTATTGTGGAAAATGGAAGTGCCGGCGGTGCGGCTTCCGAACGGCCAGATTACAGGCGTCTCACCGCCTACGAGATGGCCACCCGCCTTTCACTCGTCCTTTGGGGCACTACGCCCGACGACATGCTTCTAGATGCGGCGCAGAACGGGGAGTTAGATACACCTGTGGCCATCGACGCGGTGGTTCAGAGAATGCTGGTGGACGACAGAACCCACCAAGGACAACGTGAGTTCTTTGCGCAGTGGTTGCGCTTGCGGCAATTGAACCAGATTCAGCGTGATACCAAATCCTTCCCCTCTTGGAATGCTTCGCTTCAGAAATCGATGAGTGAAGAAACTTACCGATTTGTCGAGGATCTCGCTTGGAGTTCGCAGCAAGACTTTCGCGACATCTTAACTGCCGGTTTCACCTACGTCGACCCTTCCTTGGCTCAGCTCTATGGTCTCACACCGCCTTCGGGTACGGCGTGGGTCCGCACGATCTTGCCGCCCGCATCTTTTCGCAGCGGCCTCCTCACGCAAGCTAGCTTTCTCGCCACTTCAGGGAACATTGGGCCGAAGGCCATCACCAGGGGTCGGCTCGTTCGCGAGGCCTTATTGTGTACGGCGATGCCAATGCCGCCCAACGACGTGCCTCCGTTAGACGCAACAATGATTGCCCCGACTGCCTCAAGTCGAGAGCGGCTCGAGGCACACCGTTCCAACCCCTCGTGTGCGTCATGTCATCAATTTTTGGATCCCGTAGGCTTTGGTTTGGATCAATTCGACGCGATCGGCGCCCTACAAACTGTGGATGCCACCGGCCATGCGTTTGACACTCACGGCCAGATCGCTGGGTTTCCAGCCCCGGATTTTCAGGGCCCCTACGAATTGGCGTCCAAACTTCGCGAATCGTCCCAATTTAGCAATTGCCTCGCCACCCAGCTGTTTCGGTTCGCAGCCGCGCGGCCAGAAGGCGATGATGACACCTGCGCTCTTGCTCAACTTTCCGACGAATTCGCCCGCGGAGGTTATCGCTATCAAGCCCTTCTAAAAGCCCTGTTTCACAGCGATGCCTTTGCGCACCGAAACCCTTTGGTGATTGCGCCATAGCAATAAAGGAAGACCGATGTTGAACCGTCTGAAGATTGACCGGCGCAGGGCGCTACGCGGATTAGGCGTATCTATATCCATTGCGCTGCCAGTGCTGGAAGCCATGCTCGACAGCCGCGGGCGGCTCTTTGCAACCGCTGAAGCCGCGACGGCGCCCACCCAGCCCGTGCGCTTGTGGGTGTGGTCTTTCGGCAACGGAACCCGAATGAACGCTTGGGATCCTTCTGCCGCGGAGGGACCGCTTGTTCCCGCGCTGTTATCCCCGTGCTTGAAACCACTAGGGGATGCAACAAGCCTGCTGAGTTCGTTGACTCTTGTGACGGGACTTGACCATAAACAAACCGTGCAGGCCGGGGCGCACGACGGCGTGTTCATTGGGAGTGGGGGGCCAAACGTGAAAAATGATCTTTCACCTTTCCCTTTGCCCGGCGATGCATCCGTGGACCAAATTGCGGGCGACGCATTGGGTGGCACCACTAAGCTCCGAACGCTTCCTATCTCAAACGATAAGGATGAGCTGATCAACTGGGCAATTACCTCCTGGGGGAAGGGTGGGACCCCGGTGCAGCCCTATCGAAGTACGCAACAGATTTTTGACAAGCTGTTTTCGGGGACTCAACTTGGCGGCCCCTCTGCCGAGGTGTTGGCCGCCCAGAAAGTACAAAAGAGTATTCTTGATTTCGCCCTTGAAGACGGAGTTCAGTTGATGAGCAGTTTGGGGGCAGCCGACAAGCTTCGAGTGCAACAGCATCTCGATGCCATTCGTGAAACGGAAAACCAACTGAGCGCAAGTCCGTCGGCCCTCGGCGCGCAATGTGCGAACGTCGGTGCGCCCGCTAAAAGCGATCCATCTGATGGAGATTTCGTTAAACGTGGACGCATTATGATGGATTTGCTCGTATTGGCGATGCAGTGCGATCTCACGCGGTATGGCACATTCAATTTCCAAAATTCAGACAACAATTGGGTTTGGCCCGGAATGTCTTGGCAAGATCACACGGCTTCGCATGACGCTCCGGACGACATCATCGTGGATATCACTCAACGAAAGCTGAGAGAGTTTCTTTACCTGATTCAGAAACTTGAAAATGCCAGCGAAGTATCCGGTTCTGTTTTAGACAATAGTCTGATCATGATGAGTTCTGAGATTGGGCAGGGAAATGCCCACGACACTAAGAATCTACCGGTCCTCATTGCGGGGCGTGGCGGCGGATTGGTTTCCGGTCGTTTTCTGAAACGCGCCGGCGCCAATTACAACAACATGCTCTGTTCGCTCCTTAACTATGCCGGCGTCACGACGAGCAAGTTTGGGATTGATGGTAGCGGTCCTCTGAGCGGTCTCTAATGTCAAAGTTCAATGGAATTATTTTAGCCGCACTGTGCACGGGCCTGGGCTGTGCCGTCACGCCAAGCGACCGCGTGGGCACACGGCAAACTTCGAAAACCGATGCTTCGAGCGGATCTGACCCAGTGGGTGTTGTGATGAATACTCGGACACACGAGGTTGGAGGCGCCGCCGGCGCTTTCTCGGGCAATGCAACGTTGGCAAAAGCTGGTGTCCCCAATAAATCGGATGCGCAGGCGGAAGTCGACGGTGGTGGGGCTGGCAACTCGGGGGGCAACGCGGCTGGCAACTCGGGGGGCAACGTTGGCATAGGAGGCTCCTTGGCCTCGCCAGACGTGAAGCTTGCACCCTGTTTCGGCTCAGCACGGCCGCTTTGTGAGGATTTTGAGACGGACAAACTTAATACGACGCGGTGGATGGTAAAGGCCCAAGGCGGCACGGTTAAAATTGACGGAGTCCACGTCAAAACTGGCGGCCGCGCGCTCCATTTGCAAGTGCCAGCGGGCGGGCAGTCCCAGGCATACATTCGTGAGGTGGAAACCTTCCCGACGATCGGAGAGACATTTTGGATCAGATTTTTTGCTTATCTTGATTCTGATCTGCCGACCGGAAACGTTCACGAGGCCATCCTAACGGTCGGTGGTGAAAACCGCGATGGCGTCGAGATTTCTTCGGAGATCGGCTTCGGCGGCCAACAGGAATTTGTTGGCAACCTCGTGCGAAGCAACCCTTTTGCCGAGTCGCCCAAAGGTTCATCGGAGCTCAAAGTTCCTACTCGCAAGTGGTTTTGCGCGGAAATTAAGGTCGATGCATCAACGAAAATCACCTCCCAAATCTACGTCGATGGTATCCATCTCGGCTCGATTGACGAGGAATGGACGGACGTCGCGCCACCAGCGTGGAACTACATTGCCCTTGGTTTTCAGCAATATCATCCGACGCCCCTGGTGACCGATATGTGGGTCGACGATTTCGCAGTAGACGTAAACAAGATTGGCTGCGGTCCGTAAGCCCGAACGCTCCGAACCAGGTCACCCAAGCTCAAGGAGTGGAAAACTGCAGGCTGTGCGGCATTGCGGTCGAGTCTTTCGATCGCTCATTGGCAAAATCCACTATGCTCCCAAGATGGCGCCCGGGAAGTATCACGGTGCATTTCTACTCGGGTGGGCCGCCGTGGCGCCTCTGCTCGGATCGTGTTCCGGCGTGAGCAATCCCCGCTTGGGGCACGGGGGAACGGCGGGGAGCGCTGCAGCTGAGTCTCAGAGCGCGCCGGGAGCGTCGAGCGCAGCGGGCGGCGCATCTTCTGAGACGGGCGGAGCTAGCGGCGCAGGTTCACGCGGTGAGATCTCGCTCGCGCCGGCGCGTGTGCGCCGGCTCAATGAGATCGAGCTTCGCAACTCAATCGCTGATGTGTTCGGTACCCGCATGTTGGGGGACGTGCCGTTCCCAGTCGAGACTCAACAGGGCGCCTTCGACAATCAGTTTGAGAGCCTCACATTCACACAAGATTTCGCGGACGCCTTGCAGAGCGCTGCGGAAGCCGCGGGCGCGTACGTTTCCATTCATTTGCCCATGCTCGCGGCGTGCGATCCGTTGAAACAGTCGGAGGCTATCTGCATGAACTCCTTCGTCGACACCTTCGGGCCCCGTGCCTACCGTCGCCCCGTCGCAACCGAAGAACGAGCTCGTCTTTTCACACTTTTCAGCAATGCACGGCAGGCGGGCGATGACTACCCCACGTCGATTTCGGCCGTGGTCGAGGCCATGATCCAGTCGCCAGCGTTTGCCTTCCGCACCGAGCTCAGCGCGGGCTCGGCTGCAAAAACGGCGTTAACTCCGTACGAGATCGCGAGTGCGTTGTCCTACTTCGTTCTGCGAACCACGCCGGATTCGAGTTTACTCGATGCGGCACGCAGCGGTTCCTTGGCAGCGAGCAACACGCCCGGCATCGAAGCAGAAGCGCGACGTCTGCTTGCTGACCCGCGCGCGGCTGAAGCGATGCACGATTTTTTCTTGCAGTGGCTCGAGCTCACTACGGCCATCAAGCTCACCAAAAGAGATCCCAGCTTTAGCGCGCAGACTGCAGCGAGCATGGTGGGCGAGACAACGCGCTTTCTCGACACAGCGTGGGCGGATCCGGCCGGTTGGACCGCATTGTTGACGTCACCTGAAACCTTCGTGGATGCGAACCTTGCTCCGATCTACGGCGTCGCCTCCACCAGCACGAGCCTGATGCCCATAGCTCTGGATCCCACTCAACGTGCGGGATTTCTCACCCATGCGAGCTTCATCGCCGCGCACGCCCCAGGGGCTGAACGTTCGCCGATCATGCTCGGCCATTTCGTGCGCACGAAGCTGCTTTGCCAAGCCCTGCCACCGCCGCCGCCAGGCGTCCCGCCCTTGCCCATGGATGCAAGCTTGGATGTGGTGGCTCGCTACGGTAAGCATGAATCGGATCCAAGTTGCGCGGGCTGCCACGCCAAGATGGATGCGATCGGGTTTGGCTGGTCACAGTACGACGTGGTGGGCCGTTTTTCACCCGTCGATCACGGTGTAACCGAAGATGGTCTGGGGCAGCTCGAGGGGACGGACGTCGATGGTCCCTTTCATGGGCCCGTCGAGTTAGCCAACAAGCTGGCCCTAAGCGACCAAGTTCATCGCTGCTTTGCGAGCATGGCGCTCTCGTTTGGACTTGGCCGAAGTGTCGCACAAAATGGGGCCTTTTTTGACGCCGGAGCCCTTGATCGGGCCATGGCGTCGCCCTTCGGCGCCGGGGATCTGAAGGCCTTGTTTGTGGCGCTGGTAACCAGCGATGCCTTCTTATGGCGCGATACCCGGGCACTCTCCGCAACACCTGGAGGTTCGGTGCCATGAGGGATAATGGATCGTTTTCGAGACGCAACGTCCTTCAAGCGCTAACAGTGGGCGCAGGTTCTTTAGCGTTTGGCGCCCATTCCGGTCCGGGGGTGCGAGGCAGCGCCGCTGCCAACGCGAGTCTGCCTCGGCGCATTGTGTTCTTTCCGATCGCCAATGGCGTGAGCGACCATCCGGACATAGTGCTCGACGGATCGAGCATCACGGATTTCAAGTTCGGACGATTCACGGCGCCGCTCGAAGCCGCTGGCCTGCACGCTCAAACTGTGATTCTGGACAACCTGGAGTTTCTCCTCCCGCGCGCCGACGTCGATTACCATTTCACAGGCCTGATAGAGGTACTAACTGGCGCTTTCTATGCGGTAAACACGCCGGAGAAAGCAACCCACATCTCGCTCGACCGTTACTTGGCGCAACAGATTGGCAGCGTCAGTCCGGTGCCACAGATCAACATGGGGTGCATGTGCGATAGCGTAACGTATTCCTACAGCAGCGATGGGAGCGGCGTCCCGTCGGCAACAGATCCGCTCGCGATCTATCAGAAGGTATTCTCTAGTCTTGTTCCGGGAGCCCCTGATCCCGGATTGGTGAGGCGCTTGGCGCGCCGACAGAGTGTGCTAGATGCGGTGAAGGGGGATGTGATGTCCTTCAAGCAGCGCCTCGGTCCGGAGGACTCCCTACGTGCCGACGCGCAGCTCACTGCTATTCGAGAGATGGAGCGGCGGCTGGCGATGGGCCCACCAGCAGCGGCCCCCACCTGCAAGATCCCAACGTTGCCAACGGGCATCGACTTCAGTTTGGATCAGTTCGTGCCCGAAACGATGCGCGCCTTCAGCGACCTCGCAGTCGCGGCGATGGCCTGCAATCAGACCAACGTGGTGCTGATGCACAGCTATTTACGCGAATATCACCCGCCTAATTACAAATGCCCCTGGGCACCCGCCAATAAGCCCGCCGACGATTTTCATGGGCTTTCGCACGATACCCCCGGGGACAATTTTGAATCGTTCGCCCGCGCTAAAGCCTTCTTCTTTCAGCTAGCAGGTGAACTCGCCAATAAGCTCAAGGCCATTCCGGAGGCGGGCGGCACGATGTTGGACAATACGATCATCTTCATCCCAACCGAGATTGGGCGCGGCCACATCGCGGCGGGGCTACAATTTCTAACGATTGGCGGAAAGAATCTCGGTGTGAAAACTGGGCAATACCTGAAGTTTGGGATTCAGCGCCAGCCGGGCATGGGCGTGCCACACCAGCGGCTACTGGTTTCACTTCTCAACGCCCTCGGTGTTCCGGACGTAACGTTCGGCGACGATCCCGGCTCGGGGCCACTGCCAGGATTTCTGGGCTGAAGCGGCTACACGCACCTGCTGGAGTTTCGTAAGAAATGACTGACTCAGCTCCGTGGGTGGGGGCGCGATCGGGGAAGGAATGGGGACCGCGGGCTGATGCGGGAGCCCCATCCTATCGACGCACTATCTGCTCGCGATAGTGATGAGGAGCGACGCCGATTGAGCGCTTAAAAGCTAGACTAAAACAAAATGGGTCAGGAACACCAGCGGCTCCTCACCGAGAAGTCTGGGAGCATGTTCAGTAAGGAAGATAGTAAGCATGCTCTCATGATCCAACGCGGGGCAGCGCGAAATTTGCAGTGTTGAAATAATGTCGAGGGGTGGCGTTTGGTGCTTGCCGAGTCGGCGTGGTCATGATCAGAGGATCAGATGACGGAGCCGATTGATATTGAGACCCTGGCGAATGAGGTTGCTGATTCAAATTTTTCCGATGATCGCCTGAACGTGCGGTTGAGGATGATGGTCAGGGGCCTGGCGGAGGACCCAAGTAGAAGTTTGCCGGCTTCGTTTGACAGCGCGGGTCTTGAGGGAACGTATCGATTCTTATCAAATCATCGGGTGACGCCTGAGGAGATCTTGGCTCCGCACATCGAAGCGACAAAGCTGAGATGCGAGCAAGCTGGTGACTTTCTGGTGCTCCACGATACGACCGCGTTTTCGTATCGCTGGGATGGTGAGCGAAAAGGGCTCGGCCGTATCGTGCCATCGAAACCCACATCTGGGCAGAGATTTTTTGCCCACGTCTCGCTTGCGGTGACGGCTAATGGAACGCGTCGACCGCTTGGAGTAGTAGGGCTGAAGCCGTGGACGCGTGAGTCATCGTCAGACGGCACTGAATATCAACGTTGGGAGGAGCAGATCAGGCTCACGTCGGCTCAGCTAGATGCGCGTGAGAGAGCCATTCACGTGATGGATCGTGAGGCTGATGACTATCAAATGTTTGATTCCCTCATCCACGATAATTATCGTTTTGTAGCGCGAATCCAGTTCAATCGATGGCTCGAGACTTCGTTGGGCGAGGTGAAGTTACGCACTCTCTTTGCAGACATCTCACCCTGTGTTGAACGTGAGGTGCCGTTAACGCGCCGCAAGCCAAAGCAAAAGGCGAACGAAGCGAAGGTCCATCCACCTCGGTCGGCGCGGACGGCAAAGCTGTCTGTGGCAGCCGCAACAGTCGTGCTGAAGCGACCGAAGACGCGTCGAACTCACGTTACTGACACGGAGCCCACGCTAGCCGTCAACGTTGTGCGTGTTTGGGAACGCGAACCCCCACCCGGCGAAACTGGCGTAGAATGGTTGCTGTGCACGAACGAACCCATCGACACGCCGGAGCAACAACTTGCCGTCGTCGACCACTACCGCGCACGGTGGCTCATCGAAGAGTACTTCAAAGCACTCAAGACGGGATGCAGCTTCGAGTCGCGACA
>JBBRRP010000172.1:0-11102 GCA_038246305.1 Polyangiales bacterium
CCAGTTGCAGCCCCACCAGTTGCAGCCCCACCAGTTGCAGCCCCACCAGTTGCAGCCCCACCAGTTGCAGCCCCACCAGTTGCAGCCCCACCAGTTGCAGCCCCACCAGTTGCAGCCCCGCCGGCACCCATGACTCCTCCGGCTGCACTTCCGCCTGCTTCAGTGGAGCCTCCCGCGTTACCTCCGCCAAGCGCCGAAGGCATTCCGCCCCCGGTTGAGCTCTGCCCACCGCTCATGGCGGGAGTGCCTCCATTGCCCACGCCCCGGAACCCGCCGCTGCTCGAGGAGCCCCCAGCGACGGCGGTGCCAAAACCCCCCGAGGCCCCTGTCTGCAACGCCCCACTCAGGCCCGCAGCGCCGTAGACAAACGTTCCCCGCGGTTCATCAAACGGGAGCGAATCGTATCCAAACGAACATCTGGCGAGCGCTGCACACAGCGAAAGCAAACCCAATCGATGGAGATTGAGCCCGGAAAGGTTTGGACGCGCCACTGGTTGCCTTCAGTGAACGGCCATTTGAATAACATCTCAATGAGAAAGCTCCGTTTGTCGGTGCATTCCTGCGTGCATGTGGGCGCGCGGAGCGCAGTATCACGCCGTGTGCGCGCGGGCCTTGCCTCGGGCTGCGTAACGCCTAAAGTCCGCGCCCGGAGTCTTTCGATCCATGTTGCGCATCCCTGATTCTCAGTTCCCGAAACTCTTCGCTCTCACCCAGTGCTTTCCCGCCACACCTGAACTCGATGTCGCGCAGTCTCTCCGCGCTGGCTGGGCTCTCCCCGTTCAACCGGGTCAGCGCATTGCGATAGCGGTTGGAAGCCGTGGGATTTCGAGGCTTGCCGAAGTGATCCGTGAGGTTGTTAAGCTGCTGAAAGCTGCGGGGGCGTTGCCATTCATCGTGCCGGCGATGGGCAGTCATGGGGGAGCCACGGCACAAGGACAAGCCGAATTGTTAGCTGGCTATGGTGTGACTGAAGCCAGCCTTGGCGTGCCAGTGCATGCCTCGATGGACGCGGAGCTTTAGGGTCACACGTAAGATGGCATTCCGGTGCACATATCCAAAGAAGCTCTCAGCGCGGATGGGATCTTGGTCGTCAATCGTGTAAAGCCGCACACTGAATTCCGCGGACCTGTGGAGAGTGGTTTGTTGAAGATGATCGCCGTGGGCCTGGGCAAAGAGCTCGGCGCCAGCGCCTTTCATGTGGCTTGCCAGCGAGTGCCGTTTGCGCGCGTGGTTGAAACGATCTGTCAAGTTAAGCTAGCCAAGGCGCCGTTCATTGGCGGAATCGCGCTCGTTGAGAATCAACGCCACGAGCTGTGTCGCGTGGAAGTGATTCCGGCGAGAGACTTCGAAATGCGAGAGCCCCAGGTTCTCGATGAAGCGCGTTCGCTCATGGCACGCTTGCCGTTCGATGATCTCGATCTGCTGATCGTCGATTATATGGGGAAAAATATCAGCGGCGCGGGTATCGACCCCAACGTGATCGGTCGCGATTGCTGGGGCTACTACTCGCATCTGGTGCAAACGCCGACCCGTACGCCCTTTATCCGCCGCATTTTTGTGCGTGAGCTCACCCCCGAGACGCATGGCAACGCGATTGGTATCGGGGTGGCGGATTTTACAACCAGCCGCCTGGTACGAGCCATTGATTACCCCACCATGACTATGAACGTGCTCACGTCGCAGGCCATTCTTTCGCCCAAGATCCCGCTGCATTTCGAGACCGATCGCGATGTGCTGGCACACGCCTTGGCCACCTTAGCTTTGCCCGACGCAAGTCGAGCGCGCGTCGTGCGGATCCGTGATTCGCTCTCGCTTGGGCAAATGCAGATCTCGGAAACACTCGCCGAAGAAGTCGCTGATCGGCCGAACATCAGCTTCACCCCGCTCGGGCAATCCTTTTGCTTTGATCAAAATGACAATCTTCTTCCGCTTGGAGATGCACGATGAATCGGTTTCAAGATCAGGTCGCGTTGATCACCGGAGGGGCGGATGGTTTGGGGCGCGCCATTGCCTCAGCACTTGCCCTAGAGGGTGCTAAAGTGGTGCTCTTTGACCGCGATCAAGAGCGTGTTCAGGCAACTGCGCTGGCTCTGGGCGCTTCGGCTTCAGCGATCGCCGGCGATGTTTCGGAAGAGGCTTCCGTTGCAGAGGCATTTGTGGAGCTGGATCGAAAATGGGGCAGGCTGGATATTGTCGTCAACTGTGCGGGTATCGTCGGACCGAGCAATCGCAAGCTCCCGACAATTTCGGTTGAAGAATTCGACGCCGTGTATCGCGTCAATTTGCGGGGCTCATTCTTGGTGGCCAAGCACGCGATCCCACTCATGGAGCGCCGCAATTACGGGCGAATTTTACTCGTTGCCTCGATCGCCGGGAAAGACGGAAATGCGGGCATGAGCGCCTATTCATCGACCAAAGCCGGTGTGATCGGCCTCACCAAATCGCTTGGCAAGGAATACGCCGAAACCGGCATCACCGTGAATGCGCTCGCGCCCGCCGTGATCCGCACAGCGATGGTGGACGGCATGGATCCCGTCCAAGTAAAGTACATGACGGACAAGATCCCCATGAAGCGCTGCGGCACGCTCGAAGAAATTGCAGCACTCTCCGCGTTCATCGTCTCACGCGAGGCCAGCTTCACCACCGCCTTCACCTTTGATCTCTCCGGCGGCCGCGCGACCTACTGACCTAACGCTCACAGCCAACGTGCTAGGCCAACTTTTGGCCCGAGTTCGTCAGGCCACCTTTCGCCCAGTTCGTCAGGCCACCTTTCGCCCAGTTCGTCAGGCCACCTTTCGCCCCAAGGCATCTTTCGGCCCGAGTTAGCCAGGCCTCCTTTTAGCCCGGAGTTAAGCCAGGCCACGTTTCGCCTAGTTGGGACCTCAGGAGCGCGGCCTTCAGCATCCAAAACGAGGCACGGTAGCCAAATAGCTCGCTATTTCGTTACATTTTTCGAGAAAATTCGCCACGGAATGGCGAATATTTCGCCACCGAATAGTGAAATCATCAGCGGGTAGCGTCGGATGGAGGGTGCTCAGAGTGCTCAGGCGTGCTCAGGCTCAGGGTTGTCCCGCGAACTCAAACATTCGCTCGCAACGCGCGCGGAGCGGCGTTTAGGTCAACGAGTCGGCGACATGCAACAAGGCTTTAGCGGGCTCCTCGTTGATCGTCTCGTGGTGCGCCACAATCACGCGTTTCAGATCGGCGGTTGCGAGGCTGCGCAATTGGGCCGCAAATGCCGTACGATCCTTGACGAGGAGCAAGCGCCCGACGCGCGAAACGCGCGGGCCTCCGCTCGATTTCGTGACGTGCCGCAGCACGAAACCCTGCACGCCGTTGCCGTGTGGCATGTTGAACACGGCGTCCGCCACAATTAGCGTGAGGTGGCTTCCGGAGCGAACGGTCATGTACAGCTCGCGCCCTCCTGTGCCTTCGAATTCCCGGATCGTCACTTCCGAATTTGTGGGTAATTGTTCGGGACCAGCTGCCCGCGGCACTACAGCCATCACCTTTTGCCGTTGAGCGCTAGGAGCTATCACCTTGATCTCTGGATATAGCGTCGCGAAACGCTTGGCATCGAGTTTGTGCCAAGCATTGGGGATCACGAGGTAAGCCGGAGTGCCCCAGGCCTCCAACTCCTTCATCTCCGGTTCATCCAGCGCAATGGCATTATAAATAATGAGTTCCCCGTTCGCGAGCCGTACGACCGTCATCACGCGGTGCAGCGGCATATTGGGCAGAGTCCCTTCGACCCGCCAAATGTTCGGCTCCAGCTTCTCAATCGCAGAGTGGGGCAGCGCTACCCAGGCATCGGCATCTTTAGAATTTGTCATCGCAGCGCAGTTCTACGGGTAGCCACCGGGATCTTGCAAGGAAAGACGCTCATCGAGGTCAAACATGAGATTTAGATTCTGTATTGCCTGGCCGGCACCACCCTTCACGAGATTGTCGAGTGCACCGTACACCGCAAGCCGCCGCCGATTTCCGCGCACTTCCCCAAACGTAAAACCCACTTCGGCATAATTGGAATGATTCACGGCCACGACTTCGGGCAAGCGGTGTTTCGGAATCCGAACGAAGGGTTCCTGAGCGTAGGCGTTCGCATAACAGGCAAAAAGTTCCTGCTCCGTTATGGAGGCAGGGATATCCACGAAGGAGGTCGCAAAGATCCCACGCGTGAGTGGGGCAGAAATCGGCACGAAATCGAGCGCAAGATCGGTGGCTCCAGCATCCGTCAAGGTGCGGAGGATCTCGGGTGCGTGCTGATGCGATAGTGGGCGGTACGTTTTCAGGTTTTGAGCTCGAACGGGGTGGTGGGTCGCGGCCGTGACGTTAGCGCCGCTACCGCTCGAACCCGTCGCTGCCACCGTTGAGATCGTTCCTGAAAGCCAGCCAGCCCTTGCCAACGGGAGCAGGCTCAACTGGACCGTTGTCGCAAAGCACCCGGGTGAGGCTACGCGGAGCGCTCCGCGGATCTGCTCTCGGTTGAACTCAGGTAGTCCGTAGACGAAATCTTGTAGAAGCTCAGGCGCGGGGTGTGCCTCACCATAATACTTACGGTAATGATCCAGATCGCGGAGGCGAAAGGCCCCGGAGAGATCCAAAAGCCGCAGCTTGGGATCCTGAACCGCTCGCACTAACTCAACGCTAACGGTGTGAGGTAGGCCCATTAGCACCACGTCTGCGCCCGCGATAGCAGCCGCTACCGATGGGTTTTCAAAACGCAACTCCGTGAGGCCTTCCAGGTGGGGCAGCGCCGAGGCCACGGGCTCACCCACGTGATCGCTTGCGCACACCCGCAGGATCTCGAAGTTGGGATGCAGCAGCAGACGCCTTAAGATCTCCGCACCGGCGAAGCCTGAAGCGCCCATCACCACGACTTGATGTTTGGTCACGCCTTAAAGCGTAACACCCTTTGGCGCTAAGCCCAGCCGGTGGCTTAGGGCTTAGCGGGGCCGCTCAACTGAATTGGGATCCACAGCGTGCGCATCTCGGTCCGGCGACCTTCACGCGTGTAGCCCGCGAGCCCGTACAGGATGTTCCAATAATGACCATCCGGCGTCTCGCCGTACGAGAAGGCGGGGAACACGTGGAGCTGCCAGTCCGAGCCGACTCGGGTGCGTTTCTCGTGATAATAGACGTTGCCGATCAGCTGGGACGTTTCTTTCTTATCCGAGAAGCGCCAGAAGATAGGGAATCCGACGGTGGCGCGTGATTCGGGCGAGGCAAAATCCCAGAAGAAGGGTGCTAAGACCAAATGCGAATCGTCTCCGTTGCGGCCGGAGTAAAAGAGCGGATGCAGGTTGGTGGACCAACCGCGCAGATCCGTGGTGTGTTGGAAAAATGGAGTGATCCAGGTGGAGTTGCTGATGCCGAAGCGCTCGCTGGTTCCAAAGAAAGGAAACAGTACTGTGGTGGCCTCGCGCGGCCCTTGTCGGGACAAGAAGAACGGGAACAGCAATTTCTGCGAGAAATGCGTGTCTGGATCCCGAAAGTCCCAATAAAGGGGGGTGATCATATCGAGTTCAGTGCGGCCGCGATAACGCGCGTAGCCCCAGGTGGCGAACAGATTCTCACCATTTTCGCCGTGGCTGGTGAGAAAGAGCGGATTCACAAACAGGGACGATTTGCCTTTGGTCCCGTAGTGGAAAAACGGCAACACGGTCGTGTGGCGCTCATTTTTACCGGTAATGCTCCAGTAGATCGGGAGAATGTGGAAGAGCTCGCGCTCTTCAGTGTGCGCTCGGTAATAGGGGCCCCACACGTTGGTCCAATCGCCGGTGCGATCGTTGTACCCATAGTAGTGGAGGAGTGGCGGGATGAGCTCGTATTGTTTGCGATCGTTTTGCCCGAAAAAATAGAACGGCGCCACGCCCATATCGAGATCTTGAGCGGTACGCGTATCGCAGTGCTTACCGCCGCGCCAAGAACAGAAGAGCGGCCCCACCAGGTTAAACCCGCCTTCGGCATTGGTGGAGGTGTACGTGAGCAGGGGAGGGATCAGCGTGTAATGGCCATCCTTGCGCTGCCCCGTGAAGTAGAGCGGGGCGAGCCAATCATCGCTTTCGGTCGGCGTGCGGCGGTTGACAAACGGACCCACGATCGTGGTTCGCGTTGCCCGGGAGGGATCGCGCAGATTCCAAAATAGCGGAAAAAGTACGTCATCAGCGTGTTCGTGGCTGCGTCGATTGTAATAAACGCCACCAAAAACTGACGCTCGATCCGGCTCTGCGGGCAACGTGCGAGACGGTTGGGTGCGCTCCATCCACACTGGGAACACGAGCTTCAGCGAATAATCTTTGCTGTGCTCTGAATAGTAAAGACCGTAGAAATGGCGCTCCGTTGGACTCCCACGACCCTGCTCCTGTTCGCCGAGATCGAGATCCGATCCGATCCGATCGGCCAGGGCCTTGGGCATCTCCAAGGGTTGCTCAGGCAACGAAGGCTCCGCGCCACTTCCAAGTGGTGCGTCGCTCGCTCCCGCAGCCGCGTGAGTTTCGGGCGCATTCGGATCGACCTTGGGCGCCTTCTTGCCCTTGGCGGGACGCGTGGGTTCGGGCATGGCTCCCGAACCCATCCCGCCTGGACTAAAGCTTCCGGGTTGGGCTGAGACTGGTCCGTTGGCCAAAAGCAACGCGGCCGAAAGTAGGGTCCCTCGCAGGAAATTTCTGAGGATGTGGTTGCTCACTCTCAACGCGCCTGCCCGGCTTATGCTCGTACTCTTTCACTGGGGTCAAGCTAGCGAGGCACAAAAAGAGCCTCCGCGGGAGCCCGACCTCCATGATACGACTGGCGAAGAATGCGAGCCGCCGCCGTTGACCTTGGTAGTGTGCGAGTAGGGCTGGCAGTTGCCGACGAGCTTGGGCTGATGGCCCACCCGCGGCCTGCATTTTCAGGAGCGAATCGCCCCGGTCTATTGCGTGCGCTGGCGCGTTTCGCTGTCGAGGAAGGCATCACGTTATTTGTCGTGGGCCTGCCGCGCAGCCTGAGCGGACGCGAAGGCCCGCCGGCCCGCAGGGCTCGTGAATTCGCTGCCGAGTTGAAAACGATCAGCAAGGCTGAGGTGATTTTATTGGATGAACGCCTAACAACACGTCAGGCCCAACGTCAGCTCCATGAACGAGGGCTGGACGTTCGGAAGTCGCGGGCTCGGATTGACAGCGAGGCAGCATCCGTCTTGCTTCAGAGCTGGCTGGATTCCAAGAGGTCACTCGATGACAACGCCTAGGCCGCGTTCTTCTGCCCGAGCGAAGAAAGTCGAACGCTGGCGGGCGCGCCGCCGAACGGTGCGTTGGCTCTGGGCGCTCGGGGGAGCCCTTCTCGCTACGGCGGTGGTCTGGGCCACGGCGTTGTTCGCCTGGGCGCTCGCGCCGGGGCCCGGCCAAGGTCAGCGAATCGTCGTGGAAATCCCGGGTGGCACCTTGCCAAGCGAACTTGGCAACCTGCTCTACCAGCATCGGCTGCTCAACTCGCCGCGCATGTTCTTGCTCTATCTGGAGACCCTGGGCCGCGGTGTGACGCTCCAGGGCGGCATGCATGTGTTCAACGATGCCCTTTCCCCGCGTGAGCTGACTCAGCGCTTAGGTCGCTTGAAATTGCGGCCGACGCGAAAAGTGACCATCGTTGAGGGGTTTGATCTGTGGCAGGTGGCTGAGCGCCTTGAGGCAAACGAGATCTGTAGCGCGGCAGCGTTTGTGACCGCGAGCTTCAACCCTACATATCTGAAAACGCTTGGGCTCTCAGATAGCGCAGAGGGCTATTTGTTTCCCGCCACCTATGACTTCAAGGAAGACAGCGACCCGCGGGTGGCGCTTTTCACTCTCGTGCGCGAATCCAAGCGCCGATTCTCAGATGTTTTCAAGAGTGAACCGGCGGGCTACGAGCGCTTGAAGGGGGATTTGGGGTTTGATGAGCGGAGCATGGTGACACTGGCTTCCGTGGTTGAAAAAGAAGCGGCTCGGGAAGAGGAACGGGCGCTCATCGCCGGCGTCTTCCTCAACCGACTGACAGATCCCAACTTCCAGCCACGCCAGGTCCTCCAATCGGACCCAACAGCCGCGTACGGTTGTCGACGGCTCCGCGATACACTCCCGAGCTGTGCCGCGTTTGGCGGCAAGATAACGCCAGGCATGCTGAGAGATCCGCTCAACCCGTACAACACTTACACGCATCCCGGACTCCCCCCCGGCCCCATCTCCAATCCGGGCCTGGGTTCACTCAGGGCCGCACTAAAACCTGCGGAAACAGACTTTCTGTACTTCGTGGCTGTCGGCGGAGGGCGCCATGCGTTCAGCCGCACTTATGCTGAACATCAACGCGCCTACGCCCCGAACCCAAGCGGCCCAACCCCGCCCCATGCGCCACCCCTTGCGCCCCCCATTGCGCCCCCCGGTGCGAGCGGCGCCCCGCACTAAAGTATGGCGCCCGCCACACCGAGCCAGCACCAGGCTTTTCAGCGCCCCCAACAAGCGCTACCACTTTGCTCCTATGAGTTTTGAGCAAGCAGTCCGCACGATTCAATTCCTTTCGGTTGACGGCGTTGAAAAGGCTGGATGCGGTCACCCCGGCACACCCATGGCACTGGCTGGGATCACCACCGACATCTTCACCCAGCATCTGCGCTACAATCCAGAAGATCCAAGTTGGCCCAATCGCGATCGCTTCGTGCTTTCCTGCGGCCACGCGTCGATGTTGTTGTATTCGGTGCTCCACCTCGCGGGCTACGATCTCCCGCTCGAAGAGCTGAAGCAATTTCGGCAATGGGGCTCGAAGACGCCTGGGCATCCTGAGAATTTCCTGACGCCAGGCGTGGAGACGACAACTGGCCCACTCGGTCAGGGCATCGGGAACGCAGTCGGAATGGCACTTGCCAGTAAAATGGCGGCTGCCCGCGTGAATTCTGAGGGCTCTGAACTCATCAACTACCGCGTCTTCGTGCTCGCGTCCGATGGCGACATCATGGAAGGCGTCTCGAGCGAGGCCAGCAGCATTGCAGGCCATTTGGGCTTGGATAACCTGGTACTCATCTACGACGACAACAAGATAACGATTGACGGCAAGACCGACATCAGCTTCAGCGAAGACGTGGCGAAACGCTACGAGGCGTACGGCTTTTTCACGCAGCATGTGGATGGCCACAATCCCGAACAAGTCCGCGAAGCGCTGAATCGCGCAGTTTCGCACCAGGGCCAGCCTTCGCTGATCGTCGCGCGCACGCATATTGGGATCGGTGCTCCCACCAAACACGACACGTCGAAAGCGCATGGCGCGCCGCTCGGTGCAGAAGAAGTTGCTGCAACAAAGAAGGCCGCTGGGTGGCCGCTTGAGCCGACCTTTTACGTTCCGGATGAAGCCCGGGCATTCTTCAAAGCGCGTGCCGACGAAAACAAGAAAACGTACGCGGCCTGGCAGAAGCTCAGAGCTGCTGCACCCGAAGCACAGCAGGCGACACTGAGCACCCTGCTCGCTCGAAAAATCCCAGAAGATCTGTATGCCCAGCTCCTCGCGGCGGTGCCAGCCAAGACCAACGCCACGCGCAATACCGCTGGTGAAGTGGAACAAACCGTTGCCAAGCTGATCCCCTCGTTGGTGGGAGGCGCGGCTGATCTTGCCGAATCTACCAAGACCACGATCAAAGGCGCCAAGGATGTTTCCCGTAGCGATTTTTCTGGGCGTAATCTCAACTTCGGGATCCGCGAGCACGGCATGGCTTCGATCCTGAATGGTTTGGCACTCTCGGGATTCTTTATCCCGTTTGGCTCCACGTTCCTGATGTTCAGCGATTATATGCGGCCTTCGCTGCGCCTGGCAGCGCTCATGCATCAACGCGTGATCCATGTCTTCACCCATGATTCTATTTTCTTGGGCGAAGATGGGCCCACCCATCAGCCCGTGGAGCAGGTCGCGTCACTGCGCTTGATTCCAAACCTCGACGTGGTGCGCCCCGCCGACACACTGGAATGTGCCGCCGCGTGGGCCTACGCAGTCGCCCGCGACGATGGCCCGACGGCATTCGCGCTGAGCCGTCAGAACTTGCCTGTCTTGGAACGCCCCGCGGGCTTCGATCCCAAACAGATATTGGAGGGCGCCTATGTGCTTTCCGATGCAACAACTCCAGAATTTACGTTGATCGCCACGGGCAGCGAGGTCCATGTTGCGGTTGAAGTGCAGAAATTGCTGGCTAAGAGTGGGCGTCAGGTACGCGTGGTATCCGCACCTTGTTGGAATGCTTTTGAACGCCAACCGGCGAGCAAGAGAGATGCTGTAGTGGCGCCTTCCTCCAAGATTGTCACGTTGGAAGCCGGGAGAACGAGCGGTTGGGCCGGTGTAGTGGGCCGGAATGGCCTAGCGATCGGCGTTGATCGCTTTGGTGCGTCCGCTCCTTACGAAAAGTTGATCGAGGCATTTGGCCTCACCGCCGAGAAGGTGGCGGCGCGGATCCTTGAGCACAAGTTCGCAGTTTGAGCGGAGGAACACAGCCTGACCCTTCCCGTCATTCTCATCCCGCATCCGCACGTTCGGGTCGAACCGAGCGTGCTCGGAGGCAGTCCGTATATTGTGGGCTCGAGGGTTCCCGTACGGCGCCTTTGGGCATTTTATGACAGCGGCACCAAAGTCGAGACCCTCCTCAAGCGTTTTCCTCAGTTGGACGCTGCTAAAGTCTTCGATGCTTTGGCCTTCGCCCTCGACAATCCGGCGGTGCTCGATGCCGATATTTACGCCGAAAAAGAGATTTTAAAGCGGGTGAATCAGCGACAACCCGGGAAGCCCAAGAGCACAGATTCGCAAATCGAACTGCCATTCGGGACACCTCGTAAGCGTCGCTAACGGTCACCCCCAACGTTAGGGTTGGCATTTTTGAGAGACGGAGCTTGGTTGTCGCCGTGTTCCATCGGGTAAGCCTTCGGTGGATCGGTACGCGAGCCGCCCTTCTCGTACCTCACGAGATAGTAAGCATGCTTAGCATGCTCTCATCGTTGATCACTGCGTAACTGTAATTTAGCAGCGACCCAACCTTCCGTCATGGCGTCGAGCCTCTCGAGACCACGGGCGAGGGTGATCCAACCTGGATCGCGACTGTATTTGATGTGGCCGCCGAGTGC
>JBBRRP010000173.1:0-11068 GCA_038246305.1 Polyangiales bacterium
ATGCTTACTTTCTTCTCTTCGACTTTGAGAGCGTGACGGTAGTAAGCATGCTTACTTTCTTCTCTTCGACTTTGAGAGCGTGACGGTAGTAGCATGCTTACCTTCTTCTCTTCGACTTTGAGAGCGTGACGGTAGTAAGCATGCTTACTTCTTCTCTTCGACTTTGAGGGAGAGGTCGCAATGGGCAGGACCCCGGATCTCCCCGACTGGTCACCCCCAAAAAATACTTAAGATCCATGCCGCTGGATCCGCGGAGGGGCGCCAGACTTGACGTAACGTAACCTGCGGGGAATATGTTAAGCGTGAAGCCTGGGGTCCCTCTGAATGCAGCCGGCAAGAGCGACGCGCAACGCCTCCGTGGCGATCTGGATCAGTTCATGGCCGATCGAGGCCTGCGCTCCACCGAGCAACGGCGCGCTATCATCGACGCGTTCTTTGATTCCACCGAGCACATGTCCATCGATGAGCTGCTGCTGCGCGTACGCTCCGAAGATCCGCGAGTGGGTTACGCGACCGTTTACCGGACGATGAAGCTACTCACCGAAAGCGGTGTGGCACACGAACACAAGTTCGGCGACGGCTTCACGCGCTATGAGCTCGGCGACGCCAACACCCACCACGATCACCTGATCTGCTTGGCCTGCGGCAGTATCACAGAATTTGAAGAGCCCCTGATCGAGCAGCTCCAGGAGCGCGTCGCCTTGCGCTATCGGTTCCTCGTCCAGGAACACAAGCATGAGCTCTATGGTGTGTGCGAGGCATGCCAGAAAAAGCCCGCCTAGCATGGCACCCTTCAGCCGTACCGCCCCTCAATGTACTCGGCGGTGCGTGGGTCGGTTGGGTTTAGAAAGAGCGTCGCGGTCCGCGTGCGCTCCACCACTTCCCCCATCAACATGAAAATGCATTCGCTGCTCGCCCGCCGGGCCTGTGCCATATTGTGCGTCACGATCACGATCGTGTAGCGCCCGCGCAATCCCCACAGCAACTCTTCGATCGCTCGCGTGCCCTCGACGTCCAACGCCGAACAGGGCTCATCCATCAAGATGACCTCCGGCTTTAACGGCAACAGTCGAGCAATGCACAGCTTCTGCTGTTGTTCCAACTGCAACGAGGTGGCGCGCTCACTCAGCCGATCCTTCAAATCATCCCACAGACCGACTTCCGTCAAAGCTTTCTCCACGGCTTCGTCGAGAACTTTCGCCTTCAATTCGCTGCGTGCGTTGTGAATGCGCATCCCGAATGCCACGTTTTCGTAGATCGAAATAGGCAAAGGGTTGGGCCGTTGAAACACCATGCCCACCGAACGCCGCAACTCGATGAGCGACACGTCAGGGTCGTAAATATTCTTGTCGAGAATCTTGATTTCCCCCGTTGTCGTCACATAGCCATAGCGCTCGTTGACGCGATTGAAACACCGGAGCAAGGTTGTTTTGCCGCAGCCTGACGGCCCAATCAGTGACGTGATCAGTCCCTTTCGGATCTCCACGCTCACGTTCTTCAGCGCCTGAAATTTGCCGTACCACAGACACAGGTCGTGAGTTGTCAGAGCAAACTCTGGGAACCCCGGGGGGGGCTGGGTGCTGTCCATCATCCGAAAATGCCGTTCACGTAATCGTAAGTACGCCGCTCGCGCGGGTTGTCGGAAAAGATCACCGCGTTGTCGTCGTATTCAACCACGTTCCCGTTCCAGAGGAACATGGTTCGGCTTGCCAGACGGCGCGCCTGTTGCACCAAATTGGTCACCAAGATGATCGTCATTTCTTGCTTAAGTTCTTTCAAAACGCTCTCGATGCGCATCGTGGTGACGGGATCGATCGCGATCGAAAACTCATCCAGACACAAGATCTCCGGCTCGTGCGATAGAGCCCTAGCAATCGTCAGGCGCTGCTGCTGCCCGCCTGATAGCTTGGTGCCGAGAAGATCTAAGCGATCCTTCACCTCATCCCAGAGGGCCGCCTGACGTAAGCAGCGCTCAACCAGCACATCGAGCTCACCAGCATCACGTACTCCCGAAGCGCGCGGTGCGAAGGCGACGTTGTCGTAAACGGTTAACGGCAAACCCACTGGCAACGGCGCCACCATGCCGATCCGGCGCCGCAATTCGTAGACATTTTTCATACCGGCAATGTCCTGCCCGTCCACCGTGATGCTACCGCTGACCGAGCTTCCCGCGGTGAACCCGATCGTTCGATTGAGACAGCGCAGGAGCGATGTTTTCCCTGATTGAGCCGGGCCAATCACTCCGATGATCTCATTTTTTGGAATCTCAAAGGAGATGCCATGGATGACTTCTTTTCCACTGTACGCCACCCTCAAATTGGTGACTTCGATCTTGGAGCTGTTCATTACCACTTCTTCCGCGAACGCAGCACCGTTCGCACGATGATGGCCGCCGTGTTGGCTAAGAAGCTCGTGCCCACTAAAACTAAAGCGATGGCGTAGGGCAGCTCTTCGGGTGCGTTCGGAACTTGCGTCGTCACCGTGTACAGGTGCATCGACAGCGCCATGCACTGATCCTTCAAATTGTAAGCAAAGAACTGACCTTCACTCAGGCGTTTGAAGAAGACGGCGCCCGTGAACATAATCGGCGCGGTTTCCCCGGCGGCTCGTGAAACCTGCAAGATCACTCCTGTTAGAATACCCGTCATCGAATTGGGCAGCACAATTCGGCGGATGGTTTGCCAGCGCGTCGCGCCCACATTCCAGCACGCTTCGCGGAACGACATCGGTACGGCGGCCAACGCTTCCTTGGTCGAAGCGATGATCACAGGCAGCGTCATGATGGCTAGCGTTAAGGATGCGGCAATGATCGAACGCCCCATACGCGCAAACAGTACGAACGCTCCGAGGCCGAACAACGCGTGCACAATGCTGGGCACGCCCGCAAGATTAACCACGGCCAGATTGATGATGCGGGCAAACCAATTTTCCTTGGCGTACTCGTTCAGATACACGGCGGCCAACACACCGATCGGTGCCGAAACCATCAGCGAAATCCCGACCAAATAGATGGTGCCCAAGAGCGCCGACCAAATGCCGCCTTGACGCATGCCGTGCGTGGGATTGGTCGTCAAAAACTCCCAGCTAAGATAGCCCCCGGCTCTGTAAACCAAATACCCAATGATCAGCAAAAGCGGGATCACCATCGACGATGCCATGATCCCAAAAATCGAACGGGCAATCAGCTCGTTACGCTTCTTTTTCCTAACCAGAGCCGTTTCAGCGAAGAGGGCGCTCATGGCTATTTCTTCCCGATGCCTTTCACGACAAGATCTGCTGTCAGGTTCACCACGAACGTGAGCAGAAACAGCAAAATCCCAATGATGAAGAGAACCTGATAATGGTCCGAGCCCTCGGCCGCCTCACCCAGCTCAGCCGCAATGGTCGCGGTCAGAGTACGCACCGGATCCAAAGGGCTGTGTGGAATGTTGATCGCGTGTCCCGTCGCCATCAGCACGGCCATCGTTTCCCCGACGGCACGCCCTACCCCGAGGAGTACCGCCGCCAAGAGGCCGTTCTTGGCCGCTGGTAACAGCACGCGCCACACCGTCTGCCAGTGGGTCGCGCCTAAAGCCAAGGACGCCTCGCGATAGGAATCCGGAACAGCTTTCAATGCGTCTTCGCCAATGCTGACCATGATCGGTACGCTCATCAACGCCAATAAGATCGCGCCGTTCAGCACATTGAGACCGATTGGCGTATGGAAAACGTCTTGAATCAGCGGATTGATCAGGGATATCCCGATGAATCCCCAGACCACCGACGGAATTGCCGCCAAGAGCTCGATCACGATCTTCAGGCCTTCTCTCAAACGCTTGCCGCAGAATTCTGATACGAATAACGCAGCACCCAGGCCGAACGGCACTGCAAGTATCATCGCCAGGGTCGTGACACTCAAGGTGCCAACGATCAGGGACAGCGCGCCATAACGGACATTGCTTTGCGACGTCGGATACCATTCGGTCGTGAACAGGAACTCGCGGAGATTGAGCCCACGAAACAGAAACCCAACGCCTTCGCGAAAGACGAAAAAGAAGATCCCAAAGACAAAGAGGATCGCACTCACCCCGCACAAACGGATCAGGAATTCGAGGGCCTTTTCACCCAGCATCTCCAGCCGGTGACGTGAACGAGCCACGCGCCGCGCAACCGTCGTTGGCGGCGTAGTCCTTTCAATTGGGGAATGGATTGTTGGTTCGCCCATCAAACGTTGCTGTGCAAGCTACTTGCCGGTGCCCTCTGCCGTGGGTCCGCCCGCGAGCTTCAGCGGAACGTAGCCGTTTTCCACGACGATTTTCTGCCCCACATCGGACATGACCCAAGCAATGTACTTCTTAGCCGCTTCGGACTCCGTACTAGGCGTGTACATGAACAGAGGTCGCGAGATGGGGTAAGACTTGTCGAGCGTGGTTTGGATGTTGGGCATCACTGCCGGTTGCCCCTTCTTGGCCGCGATCTTCAAGATCTTGACCTGGGCGGTCGCGTAACCAAGCCCGCTGTAGCCGATGGCATTGGGAGTGCGCGCAATCAATTCCACCACGTCCTTGGAGCCATTCATGTCCAAGGAGCCCGACTTGAAATCTCCGCCTTTACCGATCACGACTTCACGCACGTAGTGGTAGGTGCCCGAATTGTTCTGGCGGCTAACGCGGACGACGTTGTCACCCTTGCTGCCGGGAATATTTTTTACTCCCAACTGCGACCACCTGTCGATCTTGCCGCCCTCTTTATAGAGCTGAGCCAGGTCCTCGATCGAGATCTCTGTCATCGGGTTGTCCTTGTGGACGAAGAACGTCACCGCATCAAACGCCACCACGTATTCATTGGGATGCTTGGCGCCGCTTGACTCAATCTTCTGAACTTCTTTTTCTTCGAGTTTCCGGCTTGAATTGGCGATATCCGCCGTGCCGTTGATCAGCGCAGCAATACCGATGCCAGAGCCTCCACCCGACACCTCAATGGACACGAGAGGGCTCACTTTGGCGTACGCTTCAGCCCAGGCCTGAGCCAAGTTCACCATCGTATCGGACCCAATGTCCTGAATCGATTGCTTAGCGGGAGGCGCGGGTGCGGGCGCAGCGTGCGTTGATTCCGGAGCGGCCGGTTGTTCTTTCTTGTGGCAGCCGGCCATCCCGAGAAGTGAGAAGGCGAACAAAAGTAAAGTGGTTGCTGCTGTCGTATGCTTCTTCATTCGTGCCTATTCCTATCGCTTAGGTGATTTCGTCTCCCAAAATCGCTTCCACCAGATCTTGCAAATGGGATCGCAAGAACTCGTAAGTGTCCTCGTAGGCCGTTTTGATTTCCTCCGGCGTACCTTCCACCTGCGAAGGGTCCCCGACCGACCAATCGAGGCTAACCGTCTTGGTGGGGGGCGGCGGAAAAACCTGCCGGGCTCCAGGCGCAAGCGCCACGATGATGTTGTAGTGCTCCAAATTGGGAACGTGTTCGACTGAGTGCGAACGGTGCCGCGAAATATCGATGCCCTTCTCAGCCATGAATGCAATGGCGGCCGGAGCCACGGGATACGGATTCAACCCGGCACTGCTGAAGATGAATTTGGGCTGATTCAGGGCGTTGCCAATGCCTTCGGCGATCTGCGATCGACAGGCGTTGCGTTCGTCGACGAACAGCACACGGTACACCTCGGTGCCCTTGTGTTTGGCGTATTCGCCGGTCGACATGTAAATCACTTCCTGACAGATATTGGTGGCTTGATCGGCGGTCCGTTCGAAACGGTTAACCAGCGTCAACAAAGGCACCAGCGATTCCAATGGGATCTGTTGGTCTTCACGCGCCTTCACGAGCTCCCCTGATATCTGATGGCGAAGCGCGTCCACGCTGGCCTCGGTTTGCCGGGTTCGCTTGGCGAGCTCGGCATCGTTGGTCACGAATGAACGCACCGCGTCCTGGAACATGGGGATCACCATGTTCGCGATTTGTGCGATCCGTTCGAACGGCCCAGCCTCTGGCCACTGCGGAAGCAGCAGAATGTGGCGCGCCATGCTCTCCGCATAGTCCCCAACCCGTTCAATCTCGCTGTTAATTTTGATGCTCGCGTAGGCAAACCTCAGCGTCCCCGCGACGGGTTGCTGGCGCACGATGAACTCCAGACACAAGCGATCAATCTGCTTTTCAAGCTCATCGATGCGGGAATCACGCAGGATGACCGAATAGGCCTTTTGCCGATTCTGTTCCTTGATCGCCTGCAGGCAGCCTCGCAGAGCCTTTTCCGCCAGCCCCGCCATTTCCGAGACTTTCTCGCGGATCCGGCGCATGTCCCGTTCCAGGGTTTCCTCGTAGTAGGGCATGGCGCGGACTATGCTCGGTGGTCCGTGCTCTTTGTGTGACAAACGAGTAACAATGAGCTTTTCCGCGGCAAATTGACGGGGTTTTTGGAGGCATTCGGCCGGCCGAGTGCCGCCAAACAGCCGCTCATCGGGTCGTCACCTCGATCACGCGTCGGTCAGTGACAACCTCATTGCACGCGGCGTCCTCTGCCGTGACGGGGATCTCCATCAGCAACTGAAAATCATACGCCACCACCACACTGCGAGCGGGCGGGCAAAACTCTGGCAGCGTCACGTCGTAAAATCCGCTGCCATACCCCAAGCGATGTCCACTGCCCGTCACAGCGAGGGCCGGCACCACGATCAAGTCCAGCTCACCCGATTTGAGCGCAGGCGCATCCGCCCTCGGCTCCAAAAACCCCTGCCCGAGATCGCTCAGCTCATCGGTTCGCCCGGCGATGGCAAAGCCCGTTTGCATGGCCTCGCCGTTTGGGCGCAAAAAGGGATAGGCCACCCGTTTGTTGTTAGCTCGGGCGTGCGAATCCAAGCCTCTCAGGTCCACCTCGCGTTTACCGGCCATGGGCCAAAAGAGCGCCACACTGCGAGCCCCAAGGTACGCGGGCAGAGCAATGATCTGTTCAACAATCAACTCGCTGCGCTTGAGCATGGCCGCTTCCGGATAGGCCTTACGCAGCGCCCCCATGCGCTTTCGAATTTGCTGCTTGGCGCGAGCCGTCAGCTCCGTCAGCTCTTCAGGCGAAAAACCAGGTTCCACGGGGACGCTCATAGCATCCCCGTGCGCCTTAGAAAGCTAGAGCTTTTCCGCGGCGGTTCTACGCCGAAGCGACGCTGCTTGGTGCAAAGTCCGTTGATTCGCGGGCGGTCAATCTCGCATCTGGGGCGGAACGCATATCGCCAGCGAGCCCGCCAAGAAGGCGACCGGCGGAACGCTAGCCGAGTTCCGCAAAGCTGAAGCAGACAGAGAACACCGATCTCTAGCGCAACCACCCTCGCGCTGACTATTCAGATAGAAGCATGCTTACTTTCTCATTCGACGTTCTAGCAAGTATTTGTCGGCGCCCTGCCTCACTTTGCCGGACCTCGCGCCGTGTCTTACTCCACAGCCAAGACTTGGTCGAGTTCACTTTGCAGATGGGGCCGCCGGCGTCCTTGACACTACTCTGTACGTTGAGTAATTTTACTCAATACTATGAGTACCCGGGAGACCAAGGGATTCGAACGATGCCAGGCGGAAACGCTGGCGGAGAGGCTCCGCGAGCCTCGCCGGTTTCTTCAAGTCGTCGCCGGCGCTCGCCAGGTCGGCAAAAGCACACTGGTTGAACAGGTGCTCGGTCGGCTTAAGGTACCGAGCCTCTTCATCTCAGCCGATGAACCGACGCTCGGCGACACCGCGTGGCTTTCAGCGCAATGGGATCGGGCACGCCTTGCCGCCATGGACGCGGGGAAATCTGGTGCGGTGCTCGCGCTTGACGAGATACAAAAGATCCCCCGTTGGTCGGAAACGGTAAAACGTCTCTGGGACGAAGACACGCGCGCCCGGTGCCCCCTCAAGGTCGTGCTGCTCGGCTCGGCGCCATTGCTCATGCAACAGGGGCTCACGGAGAGTCTCGCGGGTCGCTTCGAAGTGCTGCACCTGCCGCACTGGTCGTATGAAGTGATGCGCGCGGCCTTCTCATTTTCGCTGGAGGACTATCTGTACTTTGGAGGTTATCCAGGGGCCGCTCCGCTGATCCGAGATCCAGAGCGCTGGCGGCGTTACCTGCTCGACGCGCTGATCGAGACCACCATCGCTCGCGATGTCCTTCTGATGACACGTGTTGACAAGCCGGCACTGTTACGCCGGCTATTCGAGCTCGGCTGTCGTTACTCGGGTCAGATCTTATCGTACACGAAGATGCTGGGGCAGCTTCAAGACGTGGGCAACACGACGACTTTGGCGCACTATCTCGAGCTGCTGGGGGGCGCTGGCATGCTGGTGGGATTGCCCAAATACGCGGGCCATGCGGTGAGACAGCGCGGTTCGAGTCCAAAGCTGCAGGTGCTCAACACGGCGCTCATGACCGCGCAGTCGGGGCTCTCGCCACAAGAAGCGCGAACCCAGGGTGAGTTTCGCGGAAGGTTGATCGAGTCTGCCGTGGGCGCGCACTTAGCCAATGCAGCGGCCTCAGGTGTTGGCGAGCTGAGCTATTGGCGCGAAAACAACCGCGAGGTGGATTTCGTGTTCAGAGCCGGGCGCGTCATCGTGGCAATCGAAGTGAAGAGCGGTCGCTCACCGGATAGCTTCGTCGGTTTGGCGGATTTCAGCGCCGCGTTCAAGCCAAAACGAACGCTAATCGTGGGTGGAAATGGGATCGCTCTCGACGAGTTTTTAAGGAAACCTGTGGAGCACTGGGTGAAGCCGTAACGGGTGCTTCCTGGAGGATCCGCGCTATTGGCCTGAATAACGCTCGGTCCATCACACTCGGCTGTTGAACCTCTTGCTTCTGACGCGTTTGGCGGGGCGGCTGGCAGAATCCAATACGACAAGACCCCTTGGGGCCAGGTAGACGTAAAGAATGACTGGACATCTGGGATGTCCAATACTGGGCTCGATTGGGATGCTCAATCTTGACACCCATGTGTTGCTGTTCGCACTCCTCGGACAGCTCACTCCCAAGGAACGTAAACTGTTGCACGGCGCTCCTTGGAGCATCTCCCGGATCGTGCTTTGGGAAATTGCCAAGCTTACCCAACTGGGTCGCATCCAGACCGATCTAGCGGATCCTGCCCTAGCGCGGGCACTCTCGGCGCTTCACGTGTGGCCCATTACCCGCGAGATCCCGAAGCGATCGCTGAGCGTCCGTCGTGGCGATGTTAGGCTAACTCTTGGCAAAGCGTGGTCTTGCCGGCCCGACGCACCCCGCTTAACCAACAAATGGGAGCTTGCTGAAAAGCAGTTTCAATCCGCTTGGTCCAGATCTGGCGCGAAAACATAGTTATTTTTTACATATAGTCAGACTAAATGTAAAATGCGTTTTCAGGTAACGCGCTCGTCGCGTAAACGCCTAGGAATTGCGCTGCCCTTAAACCATGCACGTTATCGCGCCCCCAGCGTCATCAGAATTGCCACCATGCGATCCTAGGGGATTGAGGAAGGGCACTCCACCGTAACGGCCCATGAGGTAGCCGCGCTCGAGCGCCTCGGTCTTGCGCGGACTGAAGTCGGAGAGCCCGTAGATCGTCGAGGCCTGATCACGCTTCTTCTCCACGAACCAGATCTGGTCGCGACGCAGCAGGTCGGGCGCGCTGAGCAGCGACGTGTCGTGCGTCGTGAAGATCAACTGAGCCCCACCGGTGTTGAGCTCCGGCTGGTGGAAAAGCTGCACCAACTGGCGCACGAGCAGTGTATGAAGGCTCGTGTCGAGCTCGTCGATCACGAGGGTGAGGCCGCGCCTGAGCACGTCTAGCACTGGGCCGGTGAGAAAGAGCAGATTTCGAGTTCCATTGGACTCGTCTTGGAGGTCAAAGACTGCCTTTCCTTGCTCGGTGGCGTGATGAAAGCGCGGCTGGTTCTCTTCGACGTCCTCCGCACGGATCTCCGTCTTGCCGGTGACGAGATCGAAATGCACGTGCTGGCCAGCAACCTTGCGCGTGACGACGTCGATGTCGGCAATGCTGACGTCGGCCGCGGTCAAGAACTCACAGATGCGCCGCCGTGTATTGGTGTCCTGCAGCATCCGCACGGAAAACTCGGGATTGAGTGGGCTAAGCTCGTTGAGCATGAGGAGGCGCGTGACGAACCAATCGAAGACCGGCCGGAGCTGCTCACTGTTGAGCTGCACGGCCATCGACAGGAACAGCGAGTTGGGGCGAGTGGCGCCCTCCCACACGTGCTTGGGGCCTTTGAGGCCCGCACCGAACTCGTAGACGTCCTTACCGGTGGCGGCATCGAAGGTCCGCTCGAACCAGCGCTGCGGCTTGAACGCCTTGTAGACGAGCAGGTGCTCCGCCACGATCCGCTGGGCGGTGAGCGTGAACCCGTATTGGTAGCGGACGCCATCCACTACGAAGGTGGCCTCGAATGTAGTCGGCTCGCTCGCGGATGCCGCATCGAGTCGGAACGGCTGAACACTGAAGGGCTGTCCCGGCTGCATCACCGTGGCGGACTCAGCGACGACCCCACGCATGTACTGCAGCGCCTTTCCAGGCGCTTGAACGCGCTCATCCGGGACGGCGCTCTGCGTTTCGCGCCGTCCATTCCGAAACACATGAGCCGGCAGCAGGCCGAGCGTTTACGGGAAGTGCGAGCGTCGTCAGTTTGGGGTTGGCCTTGTGGAACTCAAGCTCGTCGCCCGAAGCTGGAGGCGGCTTGAAAGCGATAGAATCCTGTGGCGGCTTAGGGACGACTTCGGCACGGAACCTGGAGTGGCTTGAAAGGACGCCAAATAGCGCACCAGATGAAAGCGCGGCGGTGGGATAGCGGCGATGAGACGGATGATGAGGTCGCGGGGCTCAAGCAGGAGTGCGCGGGTGCCGTCTTTCCAGACGTTTTTGAGAGTGAGCTCAAGCTTGCCATCGGGGCGGAGCTCCAGGCGGTCCTGAGCGAGCGGAGCGCGCGTGATATACCTGCAGAGGCGGCTCAACCGGTTTCACCCCGGCAGGGTAGCGCCATACGGCAGCCATTGAGCGATAAAAAAAATGACTATAGAGTTTGCCCAGCAGGCTGTCTATCTTGCTTGCGCCAAGACAACGAAAGGCGATGGCGGTAGGTAGTCTCAAAA
>JBBRRP010000174.1:0-11062 GCA_038246305.1 Polyangiales bacterium
CGTAAAAACTCGCCGTTTCCTTTTTTGATGCTTCTTGACCATGGATCACTCCTGGCGCATTCTCGCGCCTTCTGGGGTGTCCACCAAACCGGGGGATTTTCAGCGGATGAAATCTTACTGAAGGGCTATGGCGGAACTGGGACGTATCGTCAGGTCTCAGGCTTTGTGAGTCCAGACGATATCTTCGCCCAATGCGGTGTTCAGTTCCGCGCGGTCGAATACGTCGACGTTCAGGTGCCCGACAGCTTTTACGCGGGTCGCGCCCAAGTACAAGATTTGGTTATGGGTGAGTGCCTGCCTAACAGTACTCGTTTTCGGGATCGATGCATTGTCCCTGCGCCTGTTGACTGCTCAGGGGAAACCGGCTTTGTCATTCAGCGGATCGGAGCTCTTGAACATTGGGCAGATCAGGACAGTCATCTGGATCTAGTTTCCCGGAAGCTCGAAATAGGACTACGCCCCGGCACTGCACGGGTATTTCTCACGGGAATGCTCAACCGGGTTGAGTGTGGAGACAACACAGAGGCCGGCCTAAGCGGAACACTACCTTCCGGATCTTGGGCTGCAGTCTCCTTCTCCTTGAACCAGGGGACGACGTTGGCGCACGAGCTGGGACACGTGTTGGGCTTGCCTGATGTACTGGGTGGCTGCAGCTCTTTCACGACCCCCGGGGACAAAACCAACCTGATGTGCAACGATCAGAACGGGCACGCGGTACACATTTCAGGCTGTGAGCGATGGTCAGCCAACAACTCCATCACCCCTTACAAGTGCGTTCCAGTACCAGAAGAGGGTTTGGGGGATCGTTTCAGTTGCGCAGTGGTGCGAGCACAGGCACGTGTGCTGGCAGCCCAAAACATCAGCCGACTCTAGTCTCGGGATCCCGGAAATCTGGCCAGCTTCGAAAACACTTTGCCCCTAAAGGCTCGAACATCTCGGAGACAGCGGTTTGTTTCCGGACTCAGGTGCGGCTAAGCTGTTGACGATGCGTGTCAGATCGGTGCCCTTGCTCCTCATGGCAATCGGTTGCAGTGGGAAAACCACGGGTGCGCCCCTTGTGCCTTTCTCGCTCAGCAATTCAGTGGGGAAAGTACCCGCGGCTGCTGAATGTTCGAACGGTCCGTCACCGCCGGTGCGGCACGGCACAGGCGGTGCGATCCTCGGAGCGATCGAGCTGCGGGACTTTTCCTTCCCCGGCAACTGCGGAGATACGCCTGCTCTCGATGCCGAGAGGGTCACACACATGGCGGTGGATCTTTGTGGAGACACCGTCGTGCTTTCGAGCCTGTGCGTGAAGGGCATTGAAATGGCTGTGGTCGTGAAGTTGGACCCGCAGCTCAGCGTCATTTGGGAATTTAATATTCTGGACGAGGGTGCGGCAGCTTCCCTCGCTCTTGATGAGCGTGGAAGTTTGGTGGTTGGGCTCAAATCCAGTGACCTCAATAAGCCCGCCAAGCTTCTAAGTTTTGATTCCCAGGGGCAGCCGCTTGGCACAACACAGTTTGTCGATAGTGATGGCAGTACCCGGTTCCTCGAAGAGCCATCGCATCTGATGGTCAGTCCGGGTGGTGGCTTGTTGGGACTGGTGAGTGGGCGAGTTTATACTGCCGACTCTCGCCTGAATTGGCAGCTTTCGCCTGTCTCCTGGAATGACGATTGGGGGCGGCCGCTTGATCTGGAGCACCGAGGGGGCATTGGTGCGGCCGTTGTGAAGCAGCGCTTGCAGAGCAATGCCGATGGCCTGGTCGATAAGGTGGGAACGTCGATGCCGACTGTTGTCGATTTCCTCTCTAACGGGGGAGCCCAGGTTGCGAGCCTGAGTGTTGAAAGTGGTTTCGTTTACCGCGGCAACGTCGTAGTAACTGATGATGACCGCGTATTCCTGGCGCTCTCGCAGGAAACGAACCTTACCCCGCTAGTGTACGACCGCGCCAAAGATCGCTTCGCGCCTGATCCCAAGGTAGACAGCTCGGTTCGTTGGTATGGTGGAACTGGTGAGTTGGGAATGCGCAAGGAAGTGGCGCGGTGGTCAGCGCAAGCCAATGTGTGGATAGATGAAATGCTTCGTGCGAGTGATGGGAGCCTAGTGATTGCCGGAACCGTGCTCGAAGGCCAAAATCGCCGCTCGCTTTATGTTGCCAAGGTTGATCCTGGGGCACAGCAAGCCGAGTGGGAGAGTGTGATTCCATCCGAGCAGGGCGGGCCCGATCTTGGTGTCAGAGCTTATGTGTCCGCGTCGCTGAAGGCATCCGGGGATCTGATTGTGTCGACCACCACTGCTCAGGGCCACCCATGGGTGGCGATCATCGAGCTTTGAGATCCATGGAGTTCCCGCGCCAGTTGGGTCCCGTGCTCCTGGTGATTGCTCTGGGGTGCGGAAAAACGACTGAGGACGGTGTCGAAGCAGTCCCCCGATTCGTTGACGCCTCGGGCGTCGGACCTTCGCCGGTGGTCTGTTCGGCGCGTAGAAATCAGCAGAAGCAAACTCCAGGTTTCGTCTTGCAGTCACGAGAAATCGAGGAGATTGTTTTTCCTGGTAAATGCGCCTTGGGCCCGAGCCTTGATGCGGAGCGATCCACAAGAGTGGCCGTTGATCCATGCGGTGATGCGGTGTTCCTTACGGGAGTGTGTGGATCGTTAGGCCCCGTTTCCGCGGTGTTCAAGCTAGACAGCCGACTCCAATCGGTGTGGAGAATTGATCTTGACGATCCGTCGCGCTCCCTTGCGGCGTCACTCGCGCTGGATGGGGCGGGGAGCTTGGCCGTCGGGCTTGGTTCCACCATCGGTGCCGGGCGGTTGCTCACACTTGGTCCTGATGGCCAAGCTCTTGCGAGTGTGGTGTTTTCGGATGGCGTTGATGGGACCTCAGCGGAAGAGCCCTCCAATCTCCTCGTCGCGCCGAATGGCGGCTTGGTGGGGGTCCTGAATCCGCGCTTCGTTTACGGCGTAGACTCTCGCCTGAGCGAGGTTTGGCGCCGAAGTGTGGATCCGGTCACGGGATTCCTCGGCAACAATTGGCTCAGCGATTTGGAACCGCGTGGTCACATTGGGATAGTGGTGCTAGGCCAGGTTCTGCTCAACAGTGATTCGAGGACGCACAGCCTGGAGCCGAAGTCGGCGCTCGCGGGCCCCTTGTTCTTGGATGGTCGAACTTGGGAAGGCGCCTTTCGTTTTCGGTTTCTTGTACCAGGCGGATACAATTATCGCGCCAGTGTGGTGGTGCCCGAGAACGACGACTTCATTCTCGCTTCGACCGAAGAGACCAGCGCAACACCCCTCAGGTACGACGCTACGCTTGATCGCTTCATGCCGGACCCCCAGGTGAAAAGCCAAGTTCGCATGTTTCGCGCTCGTACCGGAGACGTGGATGCTGCGAGCCAACGTCCTCTGTATTGGAGCTGGACACCACCGGCTAACGTTTGGATTGACGAAATGCTTGAGCAAAAGGATGGCGACCTCATTGTCGCAGGCACTCTTCTAGAAAATCAGGCAAATCGTTCTCTCTATGTGGCGAGACTCGACCCGCGCGGCGGACATGCCCGCTTCGAGCGCATGATCTCGGTCGCGGAGGGCGGGCCCAAGCTCAATGTGAGGTCGTACCTGTCAGCAACGTTGGATCCAGACGGTAATTTGGTTGTGTCAACGACGACAGCTCAAGAGCACCCCTGGGTCGGGCGAATTCAACTTTGAGTGAGATCGCCCCCCAACCACCCCAACGTAGTTCGCACGTCCAGCAAGTAATTCTCGATCACTTCGAGTGCAAAAGGCTCAGGCAGGCAGTCTTGAAACTTGGAGAGGCGGTAGTTGGGGAGACGGCCGAGCAGGGATTTGCGGAGCGTGGGTTCGGTCCAAAAGGTTTCGGTCGACATGCGGGCAATGGCGTCCCTCACAGTTTGGTGGGTGATGCCGTCACCTTCGATTCGGAGCTGGAAATTATCCGCTATGACTTTCCAGCCTTCTTTGATTTCGAGGCCGTATTTGAGCGTGTGGTTGACGCGACCGCCTGCGAAGGTCCACCAGCGGGCCACGCCGGGTTCCAGTTGGACGGCGGGTGCGGGGCGGCTTAATAAATCGGACAGGCTGGCTCGGTGCTCTTTGAGGTATTGGGCTGCTTTTGCGTCGAGGTAGGGATATTCTGTGTCGTTGACCAGGAGCTGCTGGATGCGCTGACAGAGCTCGAAGCCTAACATGGAGGGGATGTAGCCGCCCCAGGATGGTTTCACGCCGCCCGGTGCTTCACGGACGGTGACGATGCGATCCTGGTGATTGACTTGATCCACGGTCCAGGCTCGACCGGCCAATAAGAAAGAGGACATTTGCTCGACCAGGCGATCCACAAAGCCTTGCTCTAACGAACCGAGGTCGCGGCCTGGACCCGTGACTACCCGATAAAGCACGGGGCTTGAGAACACGGCGTAAAGCTCCATGAAATTCCGGCGACCGAATACGCGCTCCGCTCGATCTCCCATGGAGAGCAGGCCCGCTGATTCAAACAAAAAATCCTCTCGACGCATGTGATCGAGCGCCTGGCCAACTTCCTGCCTCGTAATGCCCGAAAAATCAGGCACCCGCGCGACGTGCTCCCAGCAACGCTCAGCAGAGATAGCGCCCAACTGGAGCGTCATGGCGAGCAGCTGGTGCACCAAAACGGGCCAACACCGGGTCTGCACCGCAACTCGTTCAACCCAGCCTTCTCGTGCAAGTTCGATCAGGGCAACCGCTTGCAGAGTGGCCTCGGGATCATCGCAAAGAAACGTCGTGTTGGCCGTTGTGCCGGCTCTTCTGCCCGTGCGGCCCATACGCTGCAGAAAGCTTGAAACGGTGCTGGGCGCGTTGGCCTGGAGCACAAGATCCAGATCCCCCACATCGATCCCCAGCTCCAAGGTGGATGTGCAGACGATGCAGGCGTCCGTCCCGTGATTGAAGCGATCCTCGGCCGCTCGACGCTCTTCCAGTGAGATGGAGCTATGGTGTACGAATACATCGGTGCCTCGCCCACGCATGCGATCCGCTACTATTTCGGTGAGGGCACGGCTTTGGCAGAAAAAGAGGCTCTTTTTGCCTGCTGCAAGCTGGGCCGCTTCTGTCGCTATGTTTGCAACGCTTTCGTGCAGGGTGATGCGGAGTTCCCGACGAGCCGGCTGCTTGGGTGGATCCACCACCACGCCCTCCCGTTTCGAAGTGCCGCGGAGCCACTGTAGGATCTCGACAGGGTTCCCGACCGTGGCCGAAAGCCCGAGCCGCTGCACGTCATTCCTTGATACCACGATCAAGCGTTCCAAGACTGACATCAGGTGAGCCCCACGCTCCGTTCCAGCCAGGGCATGCACTTCATCCACGATCACAATCCGCAGATCGGCAAACAGCTGGGCCACAGGAGAGCGCTGCGAAACCAGCATGACCTCCAGTGACTCGGGGGTCGTCATCAGGATCTGGGCCGGGTCTTTGACAAACTTCCGTTTCTCATTGTCCGCCACATCCCCGTGCCAGACAAAGCGGCGCATACCGACCATTTCAGCGTACGTTCCGAGACGCTCGTCCTGGTTATTCAACAGGGCCTTGATGGGCGCGATGTAGATCACGCCCACCCCCGCCGGTTCATTGTCGATCAGGTTGGCGAGTGCGGGGAAGATTGAAGCCTCCGTCTTGCCTCCCGCCGTTGGGGCGAGCACGACCGCGTTCTTGCCGTCCAGGATCGCTTCTCCCGCTAGATCTTGAACGGGACGCAGGCTGGTCCAACCCAAGCGAGAAACGATCGCTTGCTGGAGCCTGGCAGGGAAACGGGCGAAGGCCGACACGCGTTAGAACTCCACCGACGTCACAGGATAACCCTTATCGTCATCCGGCTCCGGCTCATATTCGTAGGGCTTCTTACCTTCAGCAGCTCTCGCCTCTTCGACGGTGGGGCTCGGCTCTGGAAGCTGTGCCTCCGGGTTCTCCGCAATCGCGTCAAACTGGTTCACGAGCCTTCTCAGGAATTGCCTTGGCACGACCCCCACATCGCCTCCGAAGCCGCGTGTCAAATCATCCACCATGCTCACGATGCTTTCAGGCGTGATCTTCTGAGCCACAATATTCGGATCGCCCCCCGGATAGAGCTGACGCAGGCGAAGGCCCACGTCTTTCAGGCGTTCCCGGTCAAAAGGCTTCAGCTCTAGCTGGGGTTGCCGCATCGTCACGACCCCGCCTTCGTTCAGGAATTGGATCCGATCATGGAGCGGTTGCAGGCCCGCAACGCCGCGCTTGGTATCGAAGAACTCGGGCGTACCCGTGAAGACCCAGAGCAAGCCTTTGTAGCGATCCGCCGCATCAATGATCTGACGGATCCCATTCAGCGACTTGCCCCGTGTGTCGGTACGCATGCGCAGGATCGTTTCCGCCTCATCGATCACGATCACGAGCCCGGCATAACCCGCGGCCTTCACGATCTCCAAAATGCCATGCAGGTAATCCATAGCGGTTTGGCTTGTGATCGAGCCCTTCACGCCTGCGGCTGATTTCTCACTCGCCGCGACGTTCGGTGAACCCGAAAGCCAGGAGAGCAAGGAGCCCGCCTCCTGCACTTTGCCCTTTTGTTTCAATGAGAACACGGTGCGGAGCACACGAGCGAAATCCTCCGGAGCCTTGCCCCCCGTCTTGGAAGCTACTTCTTCCTCCATCCGCTTCTGGACCAACTGATCGAAACCGGCATCTTGATCATCAGCCCCACCCGCGATCAGGGCCTCTTCCACTTTAGCGATCCAACGATCCACAATATCGTTCAGGGCACCGCGCGGGCAGGTCGTGGTGCCGAGCTCTTGCACAATCTTGCGATACACATCATCGAAGCGATCGAAGTGCGTGTCGTTCGGCGAGACCACCACGAAGCTCGTGACAAAGCCGCGATTCTGAGCCTCTAGCAGAGTCAGGCGGGCCATGAAGGTCTTGCCGCAGCCGTAACCCCCTCGCAGAAACTTGAACACGCCTTCGCCAGATTTGGCCAAGTCGAGCTGACGCCCGATTTCGTTACGTTGCCGGTCGATCCCCACCGCAAAAGCATCGAGCCCCCGTTCCGGTACCACTCCTGAACGCAGCCGCTCAAACACATGTTCAACATCACGCCGACTTAGGGCCATGTCTCAATTCTCCTCTTCACGCACATAGCGTTTACCACTCGCGTTCGACTCGCTCCGAACCTTGAACGGAAGCCTGGTCAGATAGTTCTCAAAATTCAAAGCAAAGCGCCGAGCCGCCCGCGCATTGCCCAGCATGCTGATCAACTCCGCCTCCGTGACGGACGTGTGTTTCTCAATGTGCAGGAACACGGCCCGGATCGCTTCATCCTCGATCGCGTCCGCCCAAGCTGAACTAGCTTGAAGCGCGGCCGGAGGGGTAGAGCCAGCCGATGCTCCCGAAACGGCAAACAGTGTGTCCAGGATGTAAGGCCGCACCTTTTCAATGTTATCCGCATGCCGGATCTCAACTCGTACCCGTTCATCCGCAGGACCCGAAAGGGCAAAAAACACCTCTGTCCACTCGCCCCCCACAGGTGCATGCAGGCGACCCGACTTGAGCGTGCCTGCGCCCGCTACTTCTTTGACCGTGGCTCGGATCCCGACACGGTCCGGCACTCGCAGATCGAGATCAATCCCGCGAACACCGACAAAACCAAGGCTCGTTTGGCTATCCGGAGGGATCACAATCCGCACCCTAATCCGATGAAACCCAAACGCCTCCTCCATCTTCTCCGCTTCAACTGCGTATTCGGTCAGGCTCGCAGCTTCGGCTCGCTTTCGAGTCACGGTGAGAACCGGAATGATCCGTTCCTGTGGGCTATTACCGCCGTGAACAAAGCTAGCTCCCGATGAACGAGTCGCAAACACCCTGGTGTCTTCGGCGAGCAGCAAGTAGCCCGTGATCCCGTCGTAGCCGAGCTTCGAAAGCGCGACCGGAACGAGCCCTTCCTCTCCACGCTCATATTCATCCAGGATATAGCGCGGATCCGGATCCGTTTTCTTGCCGAAAGGGCGCACGGCTGTGGTCGAATCCTGAAGCAGAAAGCCATGATCAGCCGTGAATACGGCATGCTTGATACCCGCACTCTGAAGGTGGTGCCAGGCCGCTTTGATTTGTTGGAGCTGTGCTTCAAACGTGAGCAGGCCCACATTTGCTTCCCCAGCTCCATCGATCTCAGTCGAACACACGACGACAATCTGATGCTCCTTGATTCGGCGCTTGAGTCCTTCGGGAGCGTCACACACCTCGACCAGACCAAGCTCAAGCGCCGCTTTACTACCCGTGCGGGTCCCCATCGCCTTCACACGGTCGCTTGGCCTCCGAACCGTGAATTCGCCCGTCTTGAAGCCCTGGAACGTGCCAGCGACCGTGAGACGCCCATCCTTGCCCGCTACTGGAGCCAGTGCGTTCATGCCGACCGACGTGATGCTCGGAAGCTCAGCAAAGCGCCCTTTCAGGTCCACTACCGCACCACCACCGGTTGCGCGGAGATCCTCCAACAGCTCGGTGGCCATTTCGTAGCGGAAGGCATCAATCAAAAAGACCGCAACCTTCTCACCCCCCAGCGTCATGGGTTGGACCACTTGCTCGTAAAGAGTGCGTTGCTGCAGATCTGGGGGTGGCAGGAAGCCCTTGCTCTTGCAAAGGTCCGTGAAGTCACGCGCCAATTGATCGGCCCAGACGCGATTGAGCTGACGGAGCGTGCCCAAGACCTCCTGCAGGGCTCCAAAATGAGGCATCTGGGTATCGAGCCGGCGGAGCCATTCTTGCTCAAATCGGCGATGCGCTCGGTCTACCAAGGCCGCGTTCTCAGCATACTGCGTGAGCGCCTGCTCGAAGCTGTTCAACTTCTCAAACGGCCGCGCATGGTCTGCCAGGATTTTGCCAAAAGCCGCCGCTTCAGCCACGAGGTTCCAAGCCCGTCGCCGCACGGGATCGCGTTGGAGCCAGAACGATTTCTCTCCTTCACGAGCCTTGCAAAAGGTCTGAGCCTTGAGCCAATCGTGGGCTTTTAGAACATCAACCGCGCCTTGCAGGACTCGATTTTCCTCTTCACGGAACGTATCGATCCGCCCGAGATCTTCGGGCGCCATCGCCTTCAGCTCCTGATCGAGCATGGATTCCGCTTCATCCGCCAAACTAACGTAAGCCTCGGGGTAGCTCCTGCGAAGCTGAATCGCGATGCTGGTGCACGCTTCGATCAGCGGCTTCGAAAGAGCCTTCAACGGCTTCAAAGAATCGAGGTAGGGGTCACGCCGCAGATCGTGCACGTATTCGACGCACAGGATCCAAGCACTGAAGGCATGCAATACCTTATCGAGGATCGAATCGTCTTCGGCACCCGCGGCAAAGGCGCACCACGGGTCATCCATGCCCGTCAGCTTGTGCAGGTAGCTGCGAAGTGCTTGGGCGTCAATATCAGTCGCGACACGCGTCTTGAGTGGACTTTCCTTGCGGGCTAACGCTTCAACCAAGAGTATTAAACCGCTTGATTCGAGCAAGGCTTCGAGGCCAATTGTGCCCTTGGAAACGTTCTGGGCGAGCCATTCATCGGCACGCTCAAGTGTGGGTTTAGATTGCAGGAACTGCTCGACTTCGCTGGGGAGTACGCGGCCGGTTGCAGTCTGACGAATCAGGGTGTCGATGCCTGGGCTGAACAGTGTGCCCGCCTCATACAGCTCCAGGATCGGAGTGGTGCGGATCGAATCCCTATTGAAGCCTGGCATGTGGATGATCAGCGAGTGCTTTTCGTAACCGCTGCCGTACGCTTCCAAGGCGAATAAGGTTTCAAGGAAGCTGCCTCGAAAACCCACGACAGGGCAGGGGAAAGCGCCGGATTTGTACTGCTCTGAAAGCTGATCGACAAAGGCGGTGTAGCTCGCGTCTTTATCGAGCCAGACGACGATACCTTGTCGCCGCACCTTTTGGAGCAGCTCAACTTGGAGTGCTTGGCTCACGGGGGCGGTGGTCATGCGGTCTCTCTTTCGAGCAGTTCATCGAAGTAGTCGGTGCCATGGGTCGGACCTTCTTTGAGTCGCTCGTCATCCATGACGAAGCCTTTAACCAAGTATTCGCGCAGGCGTTCGGTGGCCCAGCGGCGAAATTGAGTGCCGCGATGGGATCGAACCCGGTAACTGACTTCGAGCGTGACTTCGAGGTTGTAGTGGTCGACCAGCCGCGAAACCTCACGTTTTCCCTCCGATTGAACTATCCGGAATTTCCTAATAGTTGCCGCCGGGTCAAGTTCAGCTTCGTCGAAAATGTTGGCTAAGTGCTCGTTGATGGTGGAAGCGTCAACGCCAAAGAGATCAGCCATCCGACGCTGGGTAAGCCAGACCGTGCCACCGTCCAGTCGCACATAAATACGAGTCTCCCCGTGCTCGGTTTGATAGAGAACCAGCTCGGAGCGGGGTTCAGAGGGAAATCGATCAGGCATGGGTGTCCTCGTCCAGTAAGTGGTCGAGCAGGTGCTGTTTGATGCCGGCCGGACGCCCTGTCCGCGATTCTATACGCGCTCTATACGCGCTCTTACTGCTCCCGTAATCTCCAATTTTTCCTGTAAATACAAATACTTTTGAAAAGTTTCTTTGGAAGCTATTGGCTGTTTCTATACGCGCCCACATGGCTGCCTCCCTTTAGATTCGGCCCGGCAAGGTACCTCCGCCAACGACGTTGACTCTCCGCAACAAGCACGCCGGTACGAACAAGGCGGCTCAGTAACCGGGTGGCTTGATCGCCGCTAATGCGACACAAATCCATCACGTCCGCTCGGCTTACCTTGCCAGTTCGCTCAACTAGTTGAGCAACCATTTGGTCCTGCTGAAGAGCGGCGAATCCGGCTTGCCGAACGTAGTCGGAGGGAGCCCCCAGAGACGCGTACACTTGGGGGCTCAGCATGTAGGAAGTTCCAGAGGCCCTGCCATGGGATTGAACGAGCCCGCATTCACGTAGCGCTTCCAGTGTGCGAATTGCCGCAGCTTCGTCCTTCTGCATGGCGTGTTCAAGATCAACCCGCGTGACTCTCCGGCGTTCGCGCATCAGAGAAAGGGCTATCAAACTATCTATC